>NZ_PQJY01000005.1:0-514431 GCF_002920195.1 Leclercia sp. LSNIH8
TTACAGAATTTGCCTGGCGGCTGTAGCGCGGTGGTCCCACCTGACCCCATGCCGAACTCAGAAGTGAAACGCCGTAGCGCCGATGGTAGTGTGGGGTCTCCCCATGCGAGAGTAGGGAACTGCCAGGTATCAAACAAGCCGAAAGCCCATCCTCACGGATGGGCTTTTTGCGTTTCTGCGCCGCAGCACACCGAACGACGCTGCGCTTATCCGGCCTGAATGTATTTCTTTCTTCGTTTATTTCCCCTTTTCAACAGGATCGCGCATGTACCAGTAGCCGATCTTTTAACTGATACATGTCTGGCGCACTGAGTCGCGTTATGAGGCCCTTTTTAAGCGATGTTGTATCAAAGATGTCAGTGGGGTGAATCGCTGTCTGCGGCACGCAGAGATACGTTACGTGAGAGATGCAAGAGGCCATAAGCAGGCTTGAAGGAGGGGGAGCTGACAGAACCCTGAAAAGCAAAAACCCGCCTTTTGGGCGGGTTCTTTAAAAAGTGGTGCCCGGACTCGGACTAACGCCGCAGGCGTTGAACAGCGCGCTTGTCGCGCTGGCCCCGGAGGGGTGAGCCGCTTGCGGCGAATAATCGAACATCGTTCGATGAAGAGTCCGGCTCTCCAAAAGCAAAAACCCGCCTTTTGGGCGGGTTCTTTAAATAGTGGTGCCCGGACTCGGAATCGAACCAAGGACACGGGGATTTTCAATCCCCTGCTCTACCGACTGAGCTATCCGGGCAACGAGGCGCATTAAACCGTAATCACGTACAATCGTCAACCTTATTTCGGGAATTGCTGTTCAACTGCTTAAGTTTGCGGCAATCTGTCAGTTTGTGCGTCGATTTTGCACAAATCTTCCAGACAGAAAGGTCATCTCGGGCAATGCTGACAGCCAAAAAGGGGGCGCGACAGTGAAAGACTGGCTTGAGCTGCGACAGCATGCAGATACGGGAATAGAAACGATCAAGGCGCACTTTGAAGGGCATGCCTTTGATCCTCACTGGCACGACAGTTATCTGGTTGGCATCACCCTCAGCGGTACCCAGCAGTTTCATTGCCGTCGTGAACGTCATCGTAGCCATCCGGGTGATGCGTTTCTGCTTGAGCCGGGTGAGATCCACGACGGTGATGCCCCTGTTGCGGGGGGCTTCACCTATCTGACGTTCTATCTTGATGAGCGCTGGTTGACCCAGACCCTGCATGGCCTGTATGACTCGACGCCCGGCAGCTATTCGCTGCATTTCACGCAGACCCTGACCCGCGAGCCGCAACTGGTACGCGCCATTGGCGACACCTTTGCGACGCTGCACACTGACGAGATGAAGATCGTCCAGCAAAGCACGATGGATAATCTGCTCTCTCAACTGACCTCCCATTGCCACTGGCGCAGAAAATTGCCCTCACAGTTGCAGAGCGCGGCGGTGGCGCACCGGGCGCGGGACTATCTCTATGCCCACCTGGGCGACAATATTGGCCTCTCCGATCTGGCCCGGGAGACGGGCACCGATCGCTTCACGCTCACCCGCTGCTTTAAGCGTGAGTTTCATCTGGCCCCTCATGCGTGGCTGATTCAGCTGCGGCTGGCAAAAGCACGGCAGTTTCTGGCGCGTGGGGATCAGCCCGTCGATGTAGCGGCAGCGCTGGGGTTTGCCGATCAAAGCCATCTCGGGCGCTGGTTCCAGCGCGCCTATCGCATTACGCCTGCCCACTACCGGAGGTTGTGCACAAACCTTCCAGACGTTTCCAGAAAATAACGGCAATGTCAGGGCTCTTATAAAAAGGAGCCACCTGTGAATATGTTGCCGTTTCTGTTGTTTGCTTTTGTCGCCTCGATAACCCCAGGCCCCACCAATATCCTTATTCTGACCAACAGCCAGCATTACGGCGTGAAGGCGACCCTGCCTGCGCTGGTGAGCGCCTGCGCGGCAGCCAGCGCCATTGTGCTGATTTCGGGAGCCGGAGCGGGCGAGACGCTGCGGCAGTATCCACTGGTGCGCCAGGTGATGAGCTGGGCCGGGGTGTTGTGGTTAAGCTGGATGAGCTGGCAGCTTTTTTGCGCGCCTGCGGCAAATTTATCCCGGCATACCTATACCCGCTTCACCGCGCGTGCCGCGGCGCTATTGCAGATTATCAATCCCAAAACCTGGATGATGGCGTTGGCAGTTGTCAGCCTGTTTGCACCGGCGGGAGAGGGGGCATTGCGGGAGATCGCGCTGATGGCGCTCTGGTTTTTACTGATTTCGGTGGCCTGCCTGCTGTGCTGGGCATGGCTGGGGCAGGCGGTAAACAGGCTGTTTCGCACCCCTGCCCCCATGGTGCGTTTTCAGCGCCTGATGGCGCTCTGTCTCTTCATTTCCGCCTGGGCGGGGATGCTGGCTTAAGTCAGCGCCCCACCTTTACGACATTGCGCGAAATGCAGAATATCTTCCGCCAGCCGCTGGGCAGTATCGACATCAGCCTGGCTTCGATTCACCAGCATCCGGCTAAGGCAGCCTTCTATGATCAGATCCATCTGCTTGGCCACCATCGCCGGGTCGTCCACTTCAAGGGTGGTCAGCAATTCATGCGTAAAGTCATGAGAGGCGCGTTTTTGCTGATCGGCCAGTTGATGGATCGGATGGTCGGGATCCGGGTAAAAGGTGCAGGCGGCAATAAACAGGCAGCCCGGATAGCGGTGATTACGCACGCATTCGGTGAGCGCGGAATAGCGCGCCATGAGTTTTTGCTCCGCCGAGAGCTCGGTGTTAAGCATCAGTTGCCTGCGCCAGGTATCCACCTGCTGGCTCAGGTAGCGCAGGGCATCGTACAGCAGCGCCTCTTTATCGGGCCAGAAACGACGTAGTTCATCCAGAGGATAATTAACACGTTCAGCAACCATCTCCAGCGAGGTGCTGGCTATCCCTTGTATTTCAAGCAACTGCAGGGTTGCGCCCAGAACATCTTCACGTTGCACGGTTTATTCCTCCGTCTACTTTCGTACTTTCCCGCTTAAAGTGTCGTTTACGGTTGGCGATTGCGCAAATGCGCACTGAACGCGGCGGCATTCATAAAGCCCGTTACCCGTTGCGCGGGCTGCTCTTCACCCTGAGCGTTGAAAAACAGGATGGTGGGCAGACCGAGCACGTTGAGTGCCTTCAACAGGGCCTTGTCCTCTGGACCGTTTGCCGTGACGTTAGCCTGCAAAAGAACGGTATCGTTCAGAGCATTTTGCACCTGCGGGTCGCTGAAGGTGTATTTTTCAAACTCCTTGCAGGCGATGCACCAGTCAGCGTAGAGGTCGAGCATGACCGGCTTTCCTTGCGCCTGAGCCAGCGCGCGATGTAAGTCATCGACGTTCTTAACCGGCATAAAATTCAGGTGGGCCTGGCTTTGCGCGGCCGGTGCGCCAAATGCCCAGTCCTGTAGCGGACGCACGCTGACCAGCGCGGCGGCCAGCAGCAGGATTTGCACAATGCGGACCCAGGGCTTGCGGGCACTGAGGCTGCTGATAAAGGCCCAGCTAAAGAAGGCCACGCCCAGCATCGCCCACAGGCGCAGGCCCCAGACATCACCGATCACGCGCTCGAGCAGGAAGACCGGCAGGGCCAGGATGACAAAGCCAAACGCGGTTTTGACCGTCTCCATCCACGGGCCGCTTTTCGGCAGCAGACGGTTGCCAAATACCGTCACCAGAATCAGCGGCAGACCCATTCCCAGGGCGTAAAGATAGAGCGTGCCACCGCCGAGCCACATATTGCCGCTCTGGGCGATATAGAGCAGGATCGCGCTGAGTGGCGCTGTGGTGCAGGGCGAGCAGATCAGCCCGGCGATGGCGCCCATGGCAAACACGCCCCCCACGGAGCCGCCCTGCTGACGGTTGCTCATCAGCGTTAAGCGGGTTTGCAGGGAGGAAGGCAACTGCAGGCTGAAGAGACCAAACATCGACAGTGCCAGCAGGACAAAGAGTGCTGACAGCCCGATCAGCACCCATGGATGCTGGAGCGCCGCCTGAAACTGGAGCCCAGCCGCCGCGACGATCAGACCGAGAGCGGTATAGGTGAGCGCCATCCCCTGCACGTAGACAAACGCCAGCAACAGCGCGCGGGCGGTAGAGAGGCGCTGCTTACCGCCGAGCACGATACCGGAGATGAGCGGGTACATGGGCAGCACACACGGCGTGAAGGCGATGCCAATGCCGATCAGCAAGGCCCAGAGGGCGGAGAAGGGCAGTTCACTGCCGGTTTTTGCTGGGGCCGTTTCCCTCTTCTCAGGAGAGACGGGAAGAGATGCAGCAGCCGCTTTGACTTCGCTCAGCGGCACCACTTTCGTCTCTGGCGGATAGCATAGCCCGGCGTCGGCACAGCCCTGATAAGTGACCGTCAGGGTGGCGCCTTTAGCGGCCTGATCCACCGTCACGGGAACAGACAGCTGGCCCCGGTAGATTTCGCTTTTGCCGTAGAATTCGTCTTCGTGGGCGACGCCAGCAGGCAGCTGGAGTTTGCCGACCTGCGCCTGAGCGGGCGTAATGCTGATCTGCTTGCGATAGAGGTAATAGCCCTCCTTCACATTCCAGTTGAGATTTAGTTCATGCTGGTTTTGCTGAAAATCGAAGACGAAAGCCTGATCGGCAGGGGTGAAGTTCGAGCGGCCGGGTGCATCAAACAACCCGGCAAAGACGGATGTGCTGCACAGCAGCAGGATTAGCGTAAGGAAGCGTTGAGCCATGAGAGATAGTCGTTATCGCCGTGGAGCACTGGCAGCACCAGCAGCTCCGGAGTCTGGTAAGGGTGATGCAATTTGAGGCAGTCGAGGAGCGCTTGCTGTTTCGCAACGCTCGATTTGAGCAGCATCTGCACTTCATACTCCTGTTCCAGTTTGCCTTCCCAGTAGTAAAGGGAGGTGGCGCCGGGGAGGATGGTCACGCAGGCGGCGAGCTTATCTGCCAGGACTTTGGCAGCCAAATCCTGAGCGGTAGCTTCATCGGGGGCGGTACAGAGTACAACAACAGTGTCAGGCGTGTTCACAGGTCGACCTCGTTATCGCAAAAAAATCACTATACCACGACGGGACGCTGCTCATTAATGAATCGGGCCGCTAAGCGGCCCGACTTTAACTCTTTTTACAACCAAAAAGGATTTACAGCACAATCCCGCCGATGATGAAGCCGAGGATCACGCACAGGGTAATGGCGATCACGCCCGGGATCAGGAAGGCGTGGTTGAAGACGTATTTACCGATGCGGGTTGAGCCGGTGTCATCCATCTCGACCGCGGCCAGCAGGGTCGGGTAGGTTGGCAGCACAAACAGCGCGGAGACGGCAGCGAAAGAGGCAATGGCGGTGAGCGGTGAGACGCCCAGCATCAGTGCGGCTGGCATCAGCGCCTTGGTGGTGGCCGCCTGAGAGTAGAGCAGGGTCGCGGCAAAGAACAGCACCACCGCCAGCAACCACGGGTAGTTATGCAGCAGGTCGCCCGCCACGGTCTGGATATCGGTAATGTGCGCTTTTACAAAGGTATCGCCCAGCCAGGCCACGCCCAGTACACACACGCAGGCGCTCATACCGGATTTGAAGGTGCTGGCGTTGAGCACTTCGCTGGTGTCGATTTTACAGGTGATGCTAATCAGCGTGGCGATGGTCAGCATAAACACCACGATCGCTTCGTTACGCGGCAGGACCGGGTTCTTGATCAACCCAACGGTATCACTGATGGCGGTGGCGTAGAACATCACCGCGACAATGCCGATCAGGAACAGCAGTACGGAGCGTTTAGCGTGTGGCTTCAGGATAAACGCCTGGCTGCCGCGCAGCTTCACTTCGCCTTTTGCCAGACGCTCCTGATAGACCGGATCGTCTTTCAGCTCGGCGCCGAGGAAGTTACAGAACACCGCGGTGATCATCACGGCAATCAGGGTCACCGGAATACAGATCGCCAGCAGCGTCAGATAGCTCACGCCCAGCGGCTCAAGGATACCGGCAAAGAACACCACTGCCGCCGAGATGGGCGAGGCGGTGATGGCAATCTGCGAGGCGACAACGGCAATAGAGAGCGGACGGGAGGGGCGGATGCCCTGCTCTTTCGCCACTTCGGTGATCACTGGCAGGGTGGAGAATGCAGTATGGCCGGTACCGGCCAGAATGGTCATAAACCAGGTGACCAGCGGAGCAAGGAAGGTAATGTATTTTGGATGACGGCGCAGCATACGCTCCGCCAGACTCACCAGATAGTCCATACCGCCTGCAACCTGCATGGCTGCGATAGCGGCGATAACCGCCATGATGATTTCAATAACGTCAAACGGGATAGCACCGGGTTTAATCTGGAGAAAGAGAGTGAGGACAAGCACGCCGAGACCCCCGGCGAAACCGATGCCGATCCCCCCGAGTCTTGCGCCTAAGTATATCGCCAACAGGACGATGACGAGTTCTGCTCCGAACATAAGTTCCTACCTTGCTTATTAACAAGTTGATATTAAATTGTTGTGTTTAGGTAACGCCTAAAAAGAAAAAAGGCACGTCATCTGACGTGCCTTCATGAAGTTTAACCTGAACTGTTATTGTTCACTTTCATCCGTATATCTTTTTGCTTTATAGGCCGGGTGCATTAAGTTTTGCGCGGAGAAGATATCATCCAGCTCGGCTTCTGTCAGCAAGCCACGCTCAAGTACGACCTCTCGTACGCTCTTACCGGTTTCCGCACAGATCTTACCGACGATGTCGCCGTTGTGATGACCGATGAACGGGTTGAGGTAAGTCACGATCCCGATGGAGTTATAGACGTAGCTTTCACATACCGCTTTGTTGGCGGTGATGCCGTTGATGCATTTTTCCAGCAGGTTGTAGCAGGCGTTGGTCAGGATATGAATGGATTCAAACATCGCCTGGCCAATCACGGGTTCCATAACGTTCAGCTGCAGCTGACCCGCCTCGGAAGCCATGGTAACGGTAATGTCGTTGCCGATGACCTTGAAGCACACCTGGTTAACTACCTCTGGTACCACCGGGTTCACTTTGGCTGGCATGATGGAGGAGCCCGCCTGCAATTCCGGCAGGTTGATTTCGTTCAGACCGGCACGTGGCCCGGAAGAGAGCAGGCGCAGGTCGTTACAGATCTTGGAGAGTTTCACCGCCAGGCGTTTCAGCGCACTGTGCACCATCACATAGGCGCCGCAGTCGGAGGTGGCTTCAATCAGGTCTTCTGCTGGCACCACCGCCAGGTTGGAGACTTCGGCCAGCTTCTGCACCGCCAGCTGCTGATAGCCGTCCGGGGTATTCAGACGCGTACCAATCGCCGTTGCACCCAGGTTCACCTCAAGCAGCAGCTCAGAGGTGCGCATCAGGTTTTTGGTCTCTTCATTCAGCAGCACGTTAAATGCGTGGAACTCCTGACCGAGAGTCATTGGCACCGCGTCCTGCAGTTGGGTACGACCCATTTTCAGGATGTCCTGGAATTCGACGGCCTTGTTCTGGAAACCTTCGCCCAGCTGGTTAATGGCATCAACCAGCTTCACGATGGAAGCGTATACGGCGATACGGAAACCGGTCGGATAGGCGTCGTTGGTAGACTGGCATTTATTGACGTGATCGTTCGGGTTCAGGTACTGGTACTCACCTTTCTGGTGGCCCATCAGCTCGAGGCCGATGTTTGCCAGTACCTCATTGGTATTCATGTTCACTGACGTACCCGCGCCGCCCTGATAGACGTCTACCGGGAATTGATCCATGCACTTGCCGTTGTTCAGCACTTCATCGCAGGCGGCGATGATGGTATTGGCGATGCTTTTTGGAATGGTTTGCAGCTCTTTGTTTGCCATTGCTGCCGCTTTCTTCACCATCACCATGCCACGCACAAACTCAGGGATGTCGCTGATTTTGCTGTTGCTGATGTAGAAGTTTTCAATCGCTCTCAGAGTGTGAATACCATAATAGGCATCCGCTGGAACTTCCCTGGTACCCAACAAATCTTCTTCGATACGAATGTTGTTTAACATGTGAACCTTCTTTTCAAGCTGCCGATTGATGTACTAAACACACAGTACATATGTGGTTATGTCTATTTTCTGACCGACGATTATCCCCTGAATCGACCAGATACCCGGAATGATATGCTGATGATAGCGAATTGCCGTAACCTGGATCACTTATTATGGACCCGGCGACATGATATTTATCAATCTGTGAAATGAATCACCGCTTTAATATTTCCAGAAAAAATATCCGTGCAAACCGATTGAATTTTGACTAAACGCCTCCATTTCTGACAGACGCGAATCGCAAATTGTTACCGACAGGGGCCGTAACGGCGTCTGCCACACAGGAGAAGCCAGTGCGCTGGATACCGTTAGCTGCAATCTTTCTTTATGTTTATATAGAGATTTCTATTTTTATTCAGGTCGCCCACGTGTTTGGCGTCCTGCTGACCCTGATTCTGGTCATTTTTACATCGGTGATTGGCATGTCACTGGTGCGCAACCAGGGTTTCAAAAATTTCCTGTTAATGCAGCAGAAGATGGCCGCCGGGGAGAGTCCGGCAGCGGAGATGGTCAAAAGCGTATCGCTGATTATTGGTGGGATCCTGCTGATTATTCCCGGCTTTTTCACCGACTTCCTTGGCCTGTTGCTGCTCGTTCCGCCAGTGCAAAAGCTCCTGACGCTGAAGCTGATGCCGCATCTGCGTTTTAACCGCATGCCGGGTGGTGGATTCAGCGCCGGAACGGGCGGTGGGGAGACCTTTGACGGGGAGTACCAGCGCAAGGATGACCAGCGCGACCGTCTGGATCATAAAGACGACCGTTGATGTCAGTAGCCCGGCGGCGCTGTGCTTGCACGGGCCTACGAAACCGTAGGCCGGATAAGCGAAGCGCCATCCGGCGTTTACACAACGCTCCGCTTCGGTAAAAAGACCCACAACCCCGCCAGCATCACAATCGCGTAGAGACTCTTCCATCCCACCATCGCCAGCAGCAGTAAGCAGAGTACCCCACCGATTATCGCCAGCGCTTTATAGCGTCCTTTCAGCAGGCGACATCCCGCCAGCATGCACAGCAGATAGATCATGATGAAGATGCCGTTGGCATAGACGATAAGCGCGTCGAGGTTGATATCCAGCCAGTAGATTGCCAGGGTGCTTATCACACAGCAGCCCAGCACCGCGTTCAGGGCGTTGAGCGGTAGCTGGCGTCTGGACAGGCGGGCGAGGGGGCTTTCGGGTTTGTACAGCGCCTGGGACCACACCAGCCGGGCGAAGCTCTGGATATAGATATTCAGACTGGCGAAGCAGGCGAGATAGCCAATCACGCAGGCAACCCACAGCGCTTTCACGCCAAATAGCTGGACCACGATGGCGGGAAGCGAGGCCGCCGCAGCCATATCGGCACCATAGGCAGTAAAATGAAGCACCAGCACCGTACAGGCCCAGTAGACCGTACCTGCCAGCAGCAGCCCTATCATCAGCGCCCGCGGGAAATCACGTTCCGGCTGTTTAAACTCGGAGGCCAGATGCGCAAAGGCTTCAAGACCGACGAAACACCAGAACATGACGGAAAGGGCGGCGAAAAGCTGCGAATGATCGAGATCGGTTAAGGCAGGGAAGGGGATCTGTGTCACCTGAAGATCCCCTGCCCACCAGATAGCGGCAATCAGCGCCACAATCAGCACCGCCACCAGGGTTTGCAGATTGGCGCTGGAACTGGCGCCGCGTGAACCGACCCACCAGACGATGGCCAACGTACCCAGTTCAGCCAGCAAGAGCTGCGCGTCATGCCAGCCAAACAACGCCTGGCCAAACCCCGTCGCAATATGCAGGGCGGCAGGTAAGCCTACCGGAATAACAGAGAGAAACAGCCAGCCGGTAACGCGCTCCAGACGCGGGCCAAACGCCATGCCGACAAAGTGCGCCACGCCACCGGCGCTCGGGAAGTGTCGCCCGAGAAGGGCAAAGACAATCGCCACCGGGAAGACCAATACAATAAGCACCGGCCAGGCCCACAGACTGTTATCACCCGCCACCAGGGCCGCTAGCGCCGGTACGGCAAACACCCCCGTGCCTAATAAAGAGGTTGAAAGTAAGCCAACACCCTGTGCGAGTCCCAGCTCCTGTTTGAGTCCACTCATTCCATTGTCCTGCCGCCATCAAAAGAGAGGCGATGGTAACACTTTCACAAATTTTTTTTCGACTACCCCTTGAAGGGGTAAAACCCCATCCCCATCTCTCAGGGCACTAGCCGGAAAACCGCTTACGGCCCGGCGTCACCCATAACTGATAATGACTTTCTCAAAGGAGAGCTATCAATGAGTATTCGTCCGTTACATGATCGTGTGATCGTCAAACGTAAAGAAGTTGAAACCAAATCTGCGGGCGGCATCGTTCTGACCGGTTCTGCAGCAGCAAAATCAACGCGTGGCGAAATCATCGCTGTCGGTAAAGGTCGCATTCTGGAAAACGGAAATGTGCAGCCGCTGGACGTTAAAGTTGGTGACATCGTCATTTTCAACGATGGCTACGGTGTGAAATCCGAGAAGATCGACAATGAAGAAGTGCTGATCATGTCCGAAAGCGACATTCTGGCAATTGTTGAAGCGTAATCCGCGAACGACACTGAACATACGAATTTAAGGGAAAGATTAAAATGGCAGCTAAAGACGTAAAATTCGGTAACGACGCTCGTGTGAAAATGCTGCGCGGCGTAAACGTACTGGCAGACGCAGTTAAAGTGACCCTGGGCCCGAAAGGCCGTAACGTGGTTCTGGATAAATCCTTCGGCGCACCAACCATCACCAAAGATGGTGTTTCCGTAGCGCGTGAGATCGAGCTGGAAGACAAGTTCGAAAACATGGGTGCCCAGATGGTGAAAGAAGTTGCCTCTAAAGCGAACGACGCTGCAGGCGACGGCACCACCACCGCAACTGTACTGGCGCAGGCTATCATCACTGAAGGTCTGAAAGCCGTTGCTGCGGGTATGAACCCGATGGATCTGAAACGTGGTATCGACAAAGCTGTCGCGTCCGCTGTTGAAGAGCTGAAAGCGCTGTCTGTACCGTGCTCTGACTCTAAAGCTATTGCTCAGGTGGGTACCATCTCCGCTAACTCCGACGAAACCGTAGGTAAACTGATCGCTGAAGCGATGGATAAAGTCGGTAAAGAAGGCGTGATCACCGTTGAAGACGGTACCGGTCTGGAAGACGAACTGGATGTGGTTGAAGGTATGCAGTTCGACCGCGGTTACCTCTCTCCATACTTCATCAACAAGCCAGAAACTGGCGCTGTTGAGCTGGAAAGTCCGTTCATCCTGCTGGCTGACAAGAAAATCTCCAACATCCGCGAAATGCTGCCAGTGCTGGAAGCCGTTGCGAAAGCAGGCAAGCCGCTGGTTATCATCGCTGAAGACGTTGAAGGCGAAGCGCTGGCGACCCTGGTGGTTAACACCATGCGCGGCATCGTGAAAGTGGCAGCGGTTAAAGCACCTGGCTTCGGCGATCGCCGTAAAGCGATGCTGCAGGATATCGCTACCCTGACTGGCGGTACCGTCATCTCCGAAGAGATCGGTATGGAGCTGGAAAAAGCGACGCTGGAAGACCTGGGTCAGGCGAAACGCGTTGTTATCAACAAAGACACCACCACCATCATCGATGGCGTGGGTGAAGAAGATGCCATCCAGGGCCGTGTTGCTCAGATCCGTAAGCAGATCGAAGAAGCGACCTCTGACTACGACCGTGAAAAACTGCAGGAGCGCGTTGCTAAACTGGCAGGCGGCGTAGCAGTAATCAAAGTCGGTGCCGCTACCGAAGTTGAGATGAAAGAGAAGAAAGCCCGCGTTGACGACGCCCTGCACGCGACCCGTGCTGCGGTAGAAGAAGGCGTGGTTGCCGGTGGTGGTGTTGCTCTGGTTCGCGTTGCAGCGAAACTGGCTGGCCTGACCGCTCAGAACGAAGATCAGAACGTAGGTATCAAAGTTGCGCTGCGCGCAATGGAAGCGCCACTGCGTCAGATCGTTTCCAACGCCGGTGAAGAGCCGTCTGTTGTGGCGAACATGGTGAAAGCGGGCGAAGGTAACTACGGTTACAACGCCGCTACCGAAGAGTACGGTAACATGATCGACTTCGGTATCCTGGACCCAACTAAAGTGACCCGTTCTGCTCTGCAGTACGCGGCCTCTGTTGCTGGCCTGATGATCACCACCGAGTGCATGGTCACTGACCTGCCAAAAGGCGATGCGCCTGATTTAGGTGCTGCTGGTGGTATGGGCGGCATGGGTGGTATGGGCGGCATGATGTAATCATGTTGTTCTGCACCTCGCAGAAATGAACAAACCCCCGGTCAGAAATGATCGGGGGTTTTTCTTTTGGTCATCTTTTAGGTATAAGGTTTAGACGCGGGCAGCACGTGCCCAGCTTATTGAAAACGAGGAATAACATGCGCGTTAAAGTGGGTGCAGGGATCGTAGCGGCAGCGTTGCTGCTGGCGGGTTGTAGTTCCGGTAACGAACTCTCTTCTGGTGGGCAGAGCGTTCGCTTTGTAGAAGATAAGCCGGGCAGTGAATGTCAGCTGGTCGGTACCGCAACCGGTAAACAAAGTAACTGGCTTTCTGGGCAGCATGGCGAAGAGGGCGGTTCAATGCGCGGCGCGGCAAACGCTCTGCGTAATCATGCAGCGGAGATGGGCGGGAACGTGATTTATGGCGTGAGCAGCCCAACCCAGGGCTTGCTGTCGAGTTTTGTCCCGACCGCCAGCGAAATGCAGGGCCAGGTTTATAAGTGCCCGAACTGATTCAACGTCGGATTATCCCTCTCCATCGGGAGAGGGCAACCCGTACAAGCCGTTAATGGAACCTGTTTTTCAGCCCGACGCAACTTACTGAGACAGTGTTCCCTGCGTCTCAAGACAGAAGTTCTGAAGCGCTTTAAGGCAGTTTGCTTTCGCCAGGGTTTTTTCAGGCTGTGATGGAATAATTCTGCTAAAGGTCTGACACAGGGTATATTTCCCCTGAATCTCTTTAATCGACGGGGTTAAAAAGGCCACTCGCTGAATAATATTGTCAGCTTCCGGCGTGTTCGGCTGAGCATTAGATTTAATTACCGTGCCGGCAAGGATTTTCTTTCCGTTTTCAGTATTAAAGCAATACAAGACCGCCAGATGATGCGCAAAAAGGCTCTCTTTCCACGGCTCGTGCTTAATCTCGAGATAGCGCAAATTTTCGACATTCGCTAAGTCAACGTTATAAAGCAGGATGAAATCCAGAATCGATCCCATCATCTGGAACGCTTCTTTATCATTAGAGGCTTCAATCGCTTTGACGATCGCCATCATAATAAATTCAGCCTCTAAGTCACCAATATCGAGAGTAACAACATGCTGATTATTGAGTGACATAATCAGCGTGAATCCTTCATCGGCAAATTTGGGTGCCATAGACATGACCAGTTTGCCGGTATCGGGTTGCATAACCTCTTGCGCAGTAATTTGAGGGATATTTTTAGTCAACGATTCAATAGTAGCCATCAACCCTGCTTTGTAACTCTCCCCTCGTTCTTTTATGCGCTGAGAAACCTTATACATACGGTTATTAAGAATGATAAGGAAATCAACGAGGGTAGACATTTGCATGAAGAGTATATGCTCGTTGTCAGTGTTATCCCTTACCTTTAAGGTCATAACGGACAGGCGTTCACCCTGTTTGATTGGTACAGTATTTATGCCTTTGATTTCCATGTTGGCGTTTTCCCTTTGAGTTATTAAACGGACTGGAAGGTCGTTTTATGGGTAGATAAATCGATAACCCGATCTGCAGAGGCAATCATTGAAGGACGATGTGCAACAATCACGCGTGTAATGCTTAGATTCGAGATCGCCTGGTTAATGTATGATTCATTATCAAGGTCGAGGTGACTTGTCGCCTCATCCATAAATAAGATACTTGGCTTGCGATAAAGCGCCCGGGCAATCAGTATGCGTTGCTTCTGCCCACCAGAAATCCCTAATCCTAACTCACCGATTATCGTTTCATAGCCCATCGGCATTTTCATGATTTCATTGTGGATGTTGCTGTTTCGGGCGCATTGCTCAATAAACGCTTGATCTGCATTGTCTTCAAAGCAGCTGATGTTTTCAGCTATAGAGCCAGAAAACAGGCGATCCTCCTGCAACACGCAGGATGTACTCAGGCGATAGTTATTCAGGCCAATCTTGTTAATATCGAGATTGTTAGCCAGGACATCACCCGTTGTCGGCGCAAGAAGACCGCACATCACTTTCAGTAAAGTCGTTTTGCCTACACCTGATGGGCCCACTAAAGCGACTGACTCCCCGGGGGAGATGGTGAGATCCAACTGGGAAAATATAGGTTGTGAAAAAGGATCGTACTGATAGCTGAGATTTTTAATCTCAAGTTTCACGCCTGTGTTTTCTTCAAATACGCGGCGGGTAGGCATCTCCGCTTCCGGCTCGCTAAAGGCAATTTCTGACAGTCGCTCGTTATGCAAAGATAACATGCGAACCTGCATAAAGAGATCGACGAGGCTTGAGGCTCGCTGAGAGAATTGGCCGCGGTAGGCGTTAAACGCCATAAACATACCGAGAGTCATATTATTATCGATGACCATCAAGGCGCCCAGCCATAAAATTACCACCTGATCGATGGTCGATATGAACGTATTAATGCCGCTAAACATCATGTCAAACCGGGTCTGCTTAATGCCAGCGTTACAGGCATCCACGTTGATATTAAGCCAGTATTTAGAGCGTCTCTCTCTTAAATTAAGCGCTTTGATTGTAGAGATGCCGTACAGGGATTCCATGAAATGGGAACTTGAACGCGCTCCTTTAATGACCTGCTCTTCAGAAACACGGCGATAAAAACGATAAGTGCCTAAACGCATAATGGCATAGCAGGCTGTAAAACCTACCACCACCCATACCAGCCAGCCACCATATAGCGTCAGCATGATGAGCAGGCCGATAGTCATGATTGAATCAATAACCCCGGTGACGATACTGTTCGTAAAGGTCGAACGAATCACATCCAGCGAGGAGAATCGAGACTGGATATCCCCCAAATGCCGCTTTTCAAAAAATGAGAGCGGCAGGCTGGTGAGGTGATCAAACAGCGTCGTTTTCCACTGAATATTGGTTAAGGTGTTTAGCGTGAGCGACGTCCACGCGCGCAACATGCTAATGAAGGTACAAAATAACGTAAAGGATACCAGTCCAATACAAATGACGGATAATAAGCTCTGGTCATGCGCCATAATCACATGGTCGGTAACCAGTTGTGTACCGACTGGTAATAAAAGACCGATAGCTTCAATAACAACAGAAAAGGCAAACAGCTTAAGTAAGGTGCTTTTGAGACCAACAATATTTCTCATCAAATCCAGCAAGCGTAATTGCGTTTTCGCTTTTTCTTGCCGGAAAGAGTGATCGGGCCACAGTTCGAGGGCCACGCCGGTAAAATAGTTGGACATCTCCTGCATGCCGATGACGCGTTTGCCCAGCGCGGGATCGTGAACAACGAAACTCGATTTTTTTACTTGCGTCAAAACGACAAAGTGATTCATTCCCCAGTGGAGAATGCAGGGTAACTTCAGTTGCCGAATTTCATCCAGATCGAGGGAAAGCGCACGGTTTTTCAGACCTGCACGTTCCGCTGTGTGGCTTAAGGATAGCAGCGTCGTGCCCTGGCTCGGGCTGCCGAAGCGCTGGCGAAAATTAAACAAATCGATATTCAGGCCATAAAAACCGGCGACCATTGCCAGGCATGCGATACCGCATTCTGACGCTTCTGCCTGCAAAATAACGGGCGTTTTATTTCGCAAAGAAAAGTTCAGCTGTTCTGTAATCGTTTTAAATAAGGCCTTAGTCATTGATTGGTCCACTTACGCTCTGGGCAATTTTATAAAATGGAGTAAACATCCACATGTAAAGCGGACGCTCTTCAAGGAAAACAATCGCCTGTGCTTTTAAGCCATTGGACAATTCAAGTTTCTTTCCGTTGTAGATGAAGCTCGTATGTTTTATTTTTACTATTGCTTTATAAAGCGCGAACTCCTGTTGATTGGCCCCTGTTGTAACGTTAGTGTACTCAGCCATTTCCTGACGAGAAGCGGGTACAGAGGAGATAGACATAATTTCTCCCGGAAACTGACCAAACTTATCGGAAGGAAATGCATCATAGCGAATATTAACCGTATCCCCGGGTTTGACGTAGGGGATACTGTTATTAGGCAACCACAGTATTAAATAATACTCGATATTTCCGGTGGGTTTAATTTGTGCAAGGCTACTGCCTTTATCAACCATCTGACCCACCGTTACGGCTACGGATTCAATCTTGCCTGCTGCTGTGGCTTTAATAACCGCATTACCGTTGGCGTTTGATTCCACGGCTTGATTTTTGAAATCATTTATCTGGTTTTTTTGACTGGAGATCTGATTATCAAAATCGGCAGCTTTAATCACAATATCACTCTTTAATTGGGTGAGTTGCGATTCGAGATGCATTTTCTGGCTAATAAGGGATTGATAGGTACCCTGTTGCTGAAAATAGAGAGAGTGCTGGTAGTTATATTGATCTTTGGTAATCAACCCTTGCTTAAGATAGGAGTCATAGCTGGACAGGTTATCCTTCATCTTTTTCAGGCCTGTGCCAGCGTTGGCAAGCATCACTTTCGTCTCTTTGAGCGAGCTCTCATATTGCTTAACCTGGGTATCAAGGGCTTCGAGCGTCTCTTTTTTATTAATTAAAGTTTTATTGATGATCTCTTCGGCATTAAGGATTTTTTCTGAGATGGCGGCATTCATCGCATCGGTTACATTGCCAATAACCGTCGTACGTGAAACATCCAGTTCGTAAAGCGGTGTGCCTTTAACGACAATGTCTCCGGCTTCCACATGCTTTTTAACGACAAATCCTTGTTGGGGAGCGTAAACGTTTATTGAGTGAGGATGCGTAATCACTTCTCCGCGGACGTCAATACGCTGGGTATAGCTGCAAAAAGTGAGCGTTGAGATCAGTATGACTAAAAATGCAAAGGCCAGCAGGCTTATAAGCCATGCAGGCATTCCTGCCAACAATAATGCTTTTCCTTTCCAGTGATTTTTCTTATATTCAATCGCTTCCTTGCGATACAAACTATTTCCCATGTATTTTCACTTGTTATTAGCGTGGACGGTCCCGGCAGAGGATTCTGCATGATGTTAAACAAAAGTAAAGTGAAATTGAATACAATAGTTTATAAGAAAACATACAGATAATCTTCTGTATTTTCTGTTATAATAACAAGAATTATTCGTAGTATTTATATTTACCTAATCTACTAACATTAATATGTATCTATATTACGACGGGCATAGCTCAAAAATTAAAATCGAATTTGCCTGCTTCCTGTGAAACAGGCAATTTAATTAATGCTGCTTTAATCCCAGATCCAGCGGCGTCTTGCTCGGTTCACCGCCAATCTCACGCGCCAGTTTAGGCACCATATAACCTGACACCAGGGTAAGCAATTCACGCATTATGGTGCGCGCTTCCTCATCATCGACCATAAAGTGCGCAGCACCCTGCACTTTATCCAGCACATGGATGTAATAGGGCATCACCCCGGCATCAAACAGAGCATTACTCAGATCGGCTAACGTCGCGGCACTGTTATTCACGCCACGCAGCAGAACGCTTTGATTGAGTAATGTCACGCCTGCCCGACGCAACCTGGACATGGCATCCCGAAACGCATCGTCAATCTCGTTGGCATGGTTGATATGGTTCACTAACAGGATCTGGAGTGTAGAACGCCCCAGCCGGTGAGTCAGCTCATCGGTAATACGTGCCGGGATAACAATCGGTAAACGACTATGAATGCGTAGCCGTTTAATGTGCGGGATCGCTTCCAGCTGTGTAATTAACCAGTCCAGCTCGTGATCCTTCGCCATCAAAGGGTCGCCGCCGGAGAAGATGATCTCATCCAGTTCCGGATGAGAGGCGATGTAATCAAGCGCCGTCTGCCAGTTACGCTTGTTCCCCTGGTTATCGGCATAGGGGAAGTGGCGACGGAAACAGTACCGGCAATTTACCGCGCAACCGCCCTTAACCAGCAATAGTGCGCGATTACGGTACTTGTGCAGCAAACCGGGCACCACGCTGTTCTGCTCTTCAAGGGGATCGGTGCTAAAACCGGGGGCGGTGATAAACTCATCCTGCGCAGTAAGCACCTGTTTTAAGAGCGGATCATCAGGGTTGCCTTTTTCCATGCGTGCAACAAAAGCGCGAGGAACACGCAGCGCAAACAGGCGCTTCGCTTCCCGTCCGGCAAGGAGTTTTTCGTTAGCGTCTACATTTAAAAGACGTAGCAGTTCATCAGGACTGGTGATTACATCGGCAAGTTGCAATAACCAATCTTCTCTGGATGGGGTGTTTAGGGTTACAATATGCGCCATTTTGTGGCTTAGCTACCAGTTAACAATTTCAGAGGGCCTTATGGCGACTTACTATAGCAACGATTTTCGTGCCGGTCTTAAAATCATGATGGATGGCGAACCGTACGCGGTTGAAGCCAGTGAATTCGTGAAACCAGGTAAAGGCCAGGCATTCGCACGCGTTAAGCTGCGCCGCCTGCTGACCGGTACCCGTATCGAGAAAACCTTCAAATCCACCGACTCTGCTGAAGGCGCAGACGTTGTTGATATGAACCTCACCTACCTGTACAACGACGGTGAATTCTATCACTTCATGAACAACTCTACTTTCGAACAGCTCTCTGCTGATGAGAAAGCTGTCGGCGACAGCGCTAAATGGCTGCTGGATCAGGCTGAGTGCATCGTGACCCTGTGGAACGGTCAGCCTATCGCTGTGACCCCACCAAACTTCGTTGAGCTGGAAATCGTTGAAACCGATCCAGGTTTGAAGGGTGACACCGCAGGTACTGGCGGCAAGCCAGCTAAGCTGTCTACCGGCGCTGTGGTTAAAGTTCCACTGTTCGTCCAGACTGGCGAAGTGATCAAAGTTGACACTCGCTCTGGTGAATACGTTTCTCGCGTGAAGTAATTCATTCCGGGATGCTGGGCGCAGCGGTCTGCTGCGCCTTACTATTCTAAAGAAGGGTCATGGAAGATGTCGCGTACACTCAAAATTATCCTGATGACAATGATTGCCAGCGCTCTGCTTTCCGGCTGCAACACCGCTCGTGGTGTCGGGGAAGATATCAGAAGCCTGGGTAATGCTATTTCGCACGCCGCCTCCTGATACTTTCTACTTTTCCTAAAAATTCTTCCTTTTCCGGCACTCGTCGGGATCCTGGCTATGCTTATGTAGCTGTACAAAATAACTTTGCCTAAAAAAGGAAGACATTATTCTTAAGAAAACATGTGTAGCGATCTTTTCTGTCCTGGTGCTTTCATCTGTATTAACCGCCTGTAATACCACTCGCGGCGTCGGTGAGGATATCTCCTCTGGCGGCAGCGCGATTTCTGGTGCGGCAACTAAAGCACAGAACTAAAGCACAGGCGTAATTTTGGGCGGTACGGTGTTGAATATTGAATCGCCGTACCCTCAGTTTATCGCTCAGGGCAGTGACAGAAACGGCGAGTACCGGGTATCCATGTGCAATTTCATGCGAATATTGCGCTTGTAGGTATAAACCGTTTTTCCATGAATCCTCAGTTTGCTGGCAATGATGTGGTTGCTGGCGCCATCCATCCACAACATCAACACCTTCTCCTCCTGGCGCGTCAATAATGGCGTCGCGGCAGGCCCTGGCCCACTGACTTCCTGTGCGGCTAATGCGGCGTTAATCGTCTGGGCCAGTACGTCCAGCGGGGCCGTTTTAGACAACGACGCCCACAAAGGAAAGGTATCCATAAAGGCTGACATTTCAGGGTGTTCATCGGAATGAAGCGAAATGAAAGGCACAGTTTTACTGGCGTTTATCACCGAAGAGAGCTGCTGGATATGCTGAATGTCTGACGTAAATCCTTGAAAATCGGCGATAACCAGCGTCGGCTTCCACTGCAGGATATGCTCTCTGGCAAGAAAGAGATTGTTAAGGCCCGTCACCAGCACGGGTGAAGGAAATAGCCCTGAATGATTGATCCACATTTCCAGGCCCTTACGGGTGTAATGACACCGGTCAATCAAGAGAATTTTGAACATTTTATTTCGCAATTGGCAAAGTATAGTCGCTTCCTGCTATCAGGAAGTGCCCCATCATAAAGAAGTCGGGTGAGTAATAAATGACTGAATTTCGCTGCGAATTGCGTCTATTTCCTGGCTTTAATGTCTCAACTATTGAATAAAACAAACGAGTTGAAAAAAGAATTCAAGCTCTTCACAATAGGAAATTCTTATCCCTTACAGGACGACCTGTAAGTGTTTCTTTCATCGGGGACGGCCCCAGACTGTTATTTAAGTTAAGGAGCCTGAAATGTCCTGGATCATCCTTTTTATTGCCGGTTTACTCGAAGTCGTATGGGCCATCGGCCTGAAATATACCCACGGCTTTACGCGTCTCACCCCCAGCGTGATTACCGTCTCTGCCATGATTGTAAGCATCGTGCTGCTCTCCTGGGCGATGCGTTCGCTGCCTGTGGGAACGGCTTATGCCGTATGGACGGGGATCGGTGCGGTAGGGGCGGCCATTACCGGGATTTTACTGCTGGGTGAGTCTGCGAGTCTGGCGCGTATTGCCAGTCTCGCATTAATTGTTGCCGGTATTATCGGGCTGAAGCTCAGCACCCATTAATGGGTCTGCTCAACCCAGATAAGCTTACTGACATCAAATCCCTGACGCGTTGCAGAATCCAGTAACGCTTGTTTCATCTCATCTGAAATCGTCGGTGTGCGGGAGAGGATCCACAGATAATCGCGATCTGGCCCGCACACCAGCGCATGCCGGTAATCTTTATCCAGCGCAATCACGTTATAACCGCCATAAAAAGGGCCTATGAAGGAGACTTTCAGCGCTGCGGTATCAGACGCGCCGGTAAAGTACGCCTTGCCCGTCACCTTCTGCCACATGCCGCGTGCAGGATTGTAGCCCCGGTTGATCACCTGGATTCCCCCGTCTTGCATCAGGCTGTAATTCGCTGTCACTTTTTCCAGTCCACGTTCAAAACGGTGGTCAAAGCGGGCAATTTCATACCAGGTGCCAAGGAATCGCTGGACTTCAAAAGGACGAACAACCGTCACGCCCCGGGGTGGGGTAGGGGAGCTACAGGCAACAACCAGAAACGCAACGGTAACTGCGGCGATGACAGGCAGGATGCGCATAAGAATATCCTTACAGGATTTTTGTTAAGTGTAGAACCTGTCAGGAATTTTGCTCTCCCACCGGCAGGCGGGAGAGCGGGGGAGAGATCACATAAAGACCACGGCAACCAGCGTGACGACGCTCAGAATAGCCGCCAGACCGTAGAATACCCATTTACCGTTAGGCACGTGGATCTTCAGGTCATGCATGGCGTGATAGATACGGTGCAAACCGCACCACAGCGGCAGAACAATCATCAGGAAGATGAATACCCGACCAATAAAGCTGTGCGCAAAGGCCAGCACCCGCTCGTAGCTCAGCGCATCGCCAGGATAGAGCCCCAGCGGCAGCATAATGCCCACCAGCAGAACAATGACTGGCGCGATAATGGCGCACCACATACCGCCTGCTCCAAAAAGACCCCAGAAGACGGGTTCATCAGAGCGTTTTGGATTTGGATTAATCACGATGGTCTCCTTACCAGAACAGGGCTACGCCAAGAATCACCACGGTTACCACCGCAGTCACCACCCAGAGTCCCTTAATGACTGGCTCTGGCCCAAGTTTTTCGTTTTTCACGATAATATTTGCCGCTTTTGGCGCCAGTTCAAACCAGGTTTTGGTATGCAACAGCGCCGCCGCCAGCACGATGATATTCAGGATCACCACAATCGGATTCTGCAGGAACCCGACGAAACCGGCCCAGGTTTCCGGACCGTGTTTAAGAGCAAACAGGCCGTACATCAACTCAATGCTGAACCACACCGCCGGTACTGCTGTGCCTTCACGCAGCATATAGAAGCGATAAAACGGCAGATTTTTCCACCAGGTGGACGGCATCGGCCGTACATAGGCTTTGCGTTTAGTCGTCATCATGCACTCCTTAGCGTGGTTTCAGGGTGGCGATAAGAAAGTCTTTCGAACTTTCCACCTTACCCTGTTGGATCGCGGCGGCCGGATCGACATGCTTCGGACAGACTTCCGAGCAGTAGCCGACAAAGGTACAGGTCCATACGCCGTTCTGGCCGTTCAGCTGCGTCATACGTTCTTTCTTACCGTGATCGCGGCTGTCTTCGTTGTAGCGGTGCGCCAGGGTAATGGCTGCTGGCCCGATAAACTCCGGATTCAGGCCAAACTGCGGGCAGGCGGCATAGCACAGACCGCAGTTGATACAGCCGGAGAACTGATGGTATTTGGCCATCTGCGCCGGGGTCTGTTTGTTAGGCCCTTGATCCGGTGTGCGCGGGTTACCAATGATGTATGGCTTAATGGCTTCCAGGCTTTCGATAAAGTGGGTCATGTCGACCACCAGATCGCGCTCAATCGGGAAGTTCCCCAGAGCCTCGACTTTCATGCCCTTCGGGTATTCACGCAGGAAGGTTTTACAGGCCAGCTTAGGCACCTTGTTGACCATCATGCCGCAGGAGCCGCAAATGGCCATACGGCAGGACCAGCGATAGCTCAGGTCCGGTGCCAGATTGTCTTTGATATAACCCAGCGCATCCAGCAGGGAGGTCTGTTCATCGTAAGGGACTTCATAGAAAGCACTATGCGGGGCGCTATCCACTTCCGGGTTATAGCGCACCACTTCGACTTTCAGGGTTTGCATCTCAGCCATTCGCCGTCTCCTTCTTATCGGCTGCTTCCGCTTCTGCACCGTAAACGCGTTTCGCTGGTGGCAGCGTGGTGATTTTCACGTCGCTGTAGTCCAGACGGGTCGTGCCGTCCGCATCGCGATAAGCGAGGGTGTGCTTGAGGAAGTTCACGTCGTCACGCTCGGTGCAGCCTTCATCCAGACGCTGATGCGCGCCGCGCGACTCTTTACGCGCCATGGCGGAGTGCGCCATACATTCGGCAACATTCAGCCCGTGGCCCAGCTCAATGGTGTAGAGCAGATCGGTATTGAAGACGCTGGAGGTATCCGCCACCCGCACGCGTTTGAAGCGCTCCTGCAACTCAGCCAGCTTATCGATGGTTTTCTGCATCAGCTCCGGCGTACGGTAAATACCGCAGCCCTCTTCCATAGAGAGCCCCATCTCATCGCGGATCTTCGCCCAGTTTTCGCTGCCTTCCTGATTCACCAGATTTTTCAGGCGCTGCTCGACATCGGCTGCCTGCGCATCGAGCGCGGCGTCGTTAGCCACACCGGCGGCAGCGGCGCGCGCAACGGCCTGCTCCCCGGCCAGACGGCCAAACACCACCAGTTCCGCCAGCGAGTTTGAACCGAGACGGTTAGCCCCGTGCAGGCCAACGGAGGAGCATTCGCCCACTGCAAACAGGCCCTGAATGCGGGTTTCACACTGCTGATCGGTTTCGATACCGCCCATGGTGTAGTGTGCGGTGGGACGCACAGGAATCGGATCTTTAACCGGGTCGACGCCGACATAGGCTTTGGACAGTTCGCAGATGAACGGCAGACGTTCCAGCAGCTTTTTCTCACCCAGGTGGCGCAGATCAAGGTAGACCACATCGCCGCGTGGGGTAGGGATGGTGTTGCCTTTGCGCCACTCATGCCAGAAGGCCTGAGACACTTTATCGCGCGGACCAAGCTCCATATATTTGTTCTTCGGCTCTCCCAGCGGCGTTTCCGGGCCCATGCCGTAATCCTGCAGATAGCGATAGCCGTTCTTATTGACCAGAATACCGCCTTCACCGCGGCAGCCTTCAGTCATCAGAATACCGGAACCCGGCAGGCCGGTTGGGTGATACTGCACGAACTCCATATCGCGCAGCGGAACGCCGTGCTGTAGCGCCATGCCCATTCCGTCGCCGGTCACAATGCCGCCGTTGGTGTTGTAACGGTAGACACGTCCGGCACCGCCGGTCGCCATCACCACAGCATTGGCGCGGATCTGGACCAGCGTACCTTCCATCATATTCATCGCCACCAGGCCGCGAGCCTGGCCGTCATCGACCAGAATATCGAGGACGAAATGTTCGTCGAAGCGCTGGATCTGGGGGAACTGGAGTGATGTCTGGAACAGGGTGTGGAGCATATGGAAGCCCGTTTTATCGGCGGCAAACCAGGTACGCTCAATTTTCATGCCGCCAAAGCGACGCACGTTGACGCTGCCGTCATCCCGGCGGCTCCACGGACAACCCCACTGCTCAAGCTGGGTCATTTCCGTCGGGCAATGATGGACGAAATAATCAACGACATCCTGCTCGCATAGCCAGTCGCCGCCGGCCACCGTGTCGTGGAAGTGATAATCAAAGCTGTCATGATCCTGCGCGACGGCGGCGGATCCCCCTTCGGCGGCAACCGTATGGCTGCGCATTGGGTATACTTTTGAAATCAGGGCGATTTTAGCGTTCGGATTAGCCTGGGCTGCAGCTATCGCTGCGCGTAATCCTGCTCCGCCAGCGCCTATAATGGCAAGATCGGCTTGAAAGGTATGCACGACATTCCTCCAGATTTTTGATATTCGCATCACGACTACCCTGGGGTAGTGCAGGGCCCCGGAGGGCGAATGCGAAAGCGATTCCACTGCTCCTTTATGGGTAACGCAGTATAGCCGCAGGGAAAGAAGGGAAATTTGACGTGTTCGATTTTTTTGCGGTTATTTCCCTTCATTTATCACTGCAATTGATGAATTGCGTCACGTAATTATTGGAAGTTATGAAAACCCTAAAATTCACTGGGCAAAATTTGTCTCCGCCCTGGGTTGCGAGTAGACTTCGTCCCCTTGTCTGAAATCGGAGAAATTCTCATGAGCGAAACGGCCACCTGGCAGCCGAGCGCATCCATCCCCAATCTGTTAAAACGCGCAGCGATTATGGCGGAGATCCGCCGCTTCTTTGCCGACCGCGGAGTGCTGGAGGTGGAAACGCCCTGCATGAGTCAGGCGACGGTCACGGATATTCATCTGGTGCCGTTTGAAACCCGTTTTGTTGGCCCTGGTCACTCTCAGGGGATGAATCTCTATCTGATGACCAGCCCGGAATACCACATGAAACGCCTGCTGGCAGCCGGATGTGGCCCGGTGTACCAACTGTGCCGCAGTTTCCGCAATGAAGAGATGGGGCGTCATCACAATCCGGAATTCACCATGCTGGAGTGGTACCGTCCGCACTATGACATGTACCGCCTGATGAACGAGGTGGACGACCTGCTGCAACAGGTGCTGGAGTGCCCGGAAGCCGAAACGCTCTCTTATCAGCAGGCTTTCCAGCGTCATCTGGAGATTGATCCGCTCTCGGCTGACAAAACGCAACTGCGTGAAGCGGCAGCAAAACTGGATCTCAGCAACATTGCCGATACCGAAGAAGATCGCGATACGCTGCTGCAGATGCTCTTTACCTTTGGTGTTGAGCCGCAGATTGGTAAAGATCGCCCGACCTTCGTCTATCACTTCCCGGCAAGCCAGGCGTCACTGGCGCAAATCAGCACGGAAGACCACCGTGTGGCGGAGCGCTTCGAGGTTTACTTTAAAGGTATTGAACTGGCGAATGGTTTCCATGAGCTGACCGATGCCCGGGAGCAGCAACAGCGTTTCGAACAGGATAACCGCAAGCGTGCCGCACGCGGCCTGCCGCAACAGCCTATCGACCACAACTTACTGGGTGCGTTAAAAGCGGGACTGCCGGACTGCTCCGGCGTGGCGCTGGGTGTTGATCGTCTGGTGATGCTGGCGCTGGGCGCCGAGCAACTGGGTGATGTGATTGCGTTTACCGTAGATCGCGCCTGACATTTTGTTTGCCCGGCGGCGCTGCGCTTGCAAGGGCCTACGGATTTTGTAGGCCGGGTAAGCGTAGCGCCACCCGGCATTTGCACTACAAACTCCCCGCCGGGCGCTGCTTCGCAGCCGACGTCAACGTTCTTCCCGTCTTACGTCCGTCCAGCGTTTCCAGGCGCATCTGGAACGGTGGGAACGGCATATCGATACCGTGTTCACGGAAGCCCGCCAGTATCAGCTGGTGGATCTCATGACGCAGCGGCATACGATGGCCCATTTCCGCTGCGTAAATACGCAGTTCGAAAATCTGGATCCCCTGCTGTAAATCCACCAGGAACACCTCCGGCTCTGGCGTGCTGATCACCAGCGAGCAGCGCTCGGCCGCCGTGTAGAGGATCTGCGTTACCTCTTCGCTGTTGGCATCCGACGGTGCCGGCACGGTCAGGACCACACGCGTGACGGAGTCAGACAGCGACCAGTTAATAAACTGCTCGGTGATAAACGCCTTGTTTGGCACGATGATCTCTTTGCGGTCCCAGTCGCTGATGGTGGTAGCGCGGGTGTTGATTTTGGTGATGCTCCCGGTCAGATCGCGGATCGTCACGGTATCGCCAATACGAATCGGCTTTTCAAACAGGATGATCAGGCCGGAGATAAAGTTGGCGAAGATCTCCTGCAAACCAAACCCGAGCCCCACCCCGAGCGCAGCAACCAGCCACTGCAACTTAGACCACTCAATGCCGATCATCGAGAAGCCCACCAGCCCGCCAAAGAGCATCAGCAGGTATTTGGTGATGGTGGTGATGGCGTATCCGGTTCCTGGGGTCAAATCCAGATGCTGCAACAGGGCCAGCTCCAGCAGCGCCGGGAAGTTCCGGATCAGCTGGGTGGTGATGATGAAGACCAGAATGGCAATCAGGACTGCGCCGAGTGTAATCGGCTCCAGGCTCTCCACGCCCTGTACCGTCGAGGTCACATCCCAGAGGGTGATGTTCTCCAGGAAGCCAAACGCCGAATGAATTTCCGACCACAGGAAGATAACGGAGAGCAGGGCGATCAGCATCAGGATGGATCGTACCAGCCGCAGGGACTGGGTACTGATGGCATCCAGATCCAGCTCGGTTTCGTCCACCTCCACTACTCCTTCGGTGCTGAGCATATGGGCTGGCTCCTCTTCGCCGCGCGCACGCTGAGCAAGGATTTCGGCCCGGCGGTTTTTCGCCCGGTCGAAGGCCAGACGACGGCGCTGGATCAGCATCCAGCGGCGGATCACGTGGTAGACCACCAGCAGCAGGAACCAGATCGCTACCGACGTCTCGAGACGCGCCAGCAGCGCCTGAGCAGTGGCCAGATAGCCGACGGCGGCCGCGAGGATCGCCGCCAGCGGAGCGCCGAGCAGCAGATTCCACAGCATATGGTTGACCATGTTATCGCCGCTACCCTCTTTGTCGAGATAGAGCGGGATCCCGGCCTTCTTCAGGCTCAGCGTTACCACCGCCAGCGCACCGCAAATCAGCATAAAGCAGAGACGACCCAGCGAGCCGGAAAACTCCCGATCGTTGAGGTTATCAAACATGATCAGCGCCATAATCAGCGGCACGATAAGCCCAATGCTCATCAGGTAGTAGCGCATGGCCCGCGCCACGCGATTACGCGGCCAGCCAAAGTGGGCGACAAACAGCCCGTTCGGGCGCGCGAAGGTGGCGCAGATCATCACCACCCACAGCAGCGGCACGGTAGCCGTTACCCCGAAACCTATCGCCACCGCCAGCGGGTATGGCCAGGCTTCGCGCAGGCCATAACCCAGGGTCATCCACAGCACCGGCAGCGGTGAGGCAACCAGAATCGACCAGAAAACCGTGCGCAGCGTGAGCCAGAAATGATCCTGCGTCACTTTGCCTACACGGGCGCTGGAGCGGTCAAGGAAGCGGGTGAAATGGCGACGTGAATAAATGCTGAATCCGACCAGGATCAGCGCCCCCAGCAGCGGGAAAATCGTCTCCTTGCTGGTGAGCATCATAATGCTGGCTTTGCCAAGCTGGCTGAAGGTATCCAGCGAAATTAAGCGGCGCAGGTCCTGAACAATATCAATCGGCCAGGAGAAGGAGACGGGGCGCACGTCAGAGGTCCAGAACAGATAGCGGTGGGTCGCCTCGTTGACCTCTTTTAACGCATCTTCCAGCTGGCTGTTCGACACTTTCAGTTTGGTCAGTTCGAGCAGCAGCGTATCGCCGCCCTGCAACAGAGAGTTCAGCAGCTCGCGCTGGGTTCTCAGCTGGGCTTCCAGAATCCGGTTTTGTTCGGCGGTCAGCGGCTTGCCATCCGGCTGGTGGATCTGGCGCAACTGGGGCTGCTTATTCAACTGATCTTCAAAGCGCAGACGCTGTACGCGCAGCTGTGCCATTTCGGTATCCAGCTGCTGCGGTTTTGGCATCTCGGGCAGACGGGCAACCTGAGCGCGCAGCGCCTCGCCCAGCAGATTCGACGAACCCAGCCACTGGGACTGTTCGCGAAGGGTATTCAGCGCCTGGCGCACCTGCAGGGTCTGACTGGTTGCCTGACGTTGCTGCGAGGCCACCAGATCCATACGCTGCGCCTGCTGGTTAAGCGCGGCCGAAAGCTCCCGGTTGACTTTGAATTGCTCCACGATGCCGGACGGCAGGTTCTCGCTGTTCTCCGCCAGCATCTCGGTGCTTTCCAACGCCCGCTCAGCTTCACGCTGGCGCTGGCTGTTCAGCTGATTGCGCAGCGCCTGAAGATAAGCGTCCAACTGCTCACCCTGCTTTTTCGCCAGCTCAGAGCGCATACGGGCCAGCTCCTGACGGTTGTTAGCCGAGAGTTGCGCCAGCTCCAGTTCATCCACCAGGGCTTTTAATCTGGCGGATTCCGCCTGCATGCCGAGATTCTGTGCCTGGTTAAGGGGGGTATTGCCGGTTTGCGTCCCGGCCCGGCGTTCAACCTCATTGAGCTGGCGGCGGGCGTCGGTTTGCTGCTGTGGCAGCTGGTTCAGCGAGTCGGCGATATCCCGGGCACGCTCCTGCTCCTGCTGCGCCTGGCGGGTTTTTTCCAGTAGCTGGCTGCTGACCTGCAGGATCTCCTGGTTGAGCGCGTCAGAGGTTAAGCCCGCGGGCACCTGACGCGGCTCTTCACGGATATCGCTCAGCTGCGCGCGCAGGGTTTGAGAAAGTTTGGGGAAATTATCGATAACCTGCTGATACTGCGTGGCACGCTCAAGGGAGCCTTTACGCTCCTCAAGGGCGTTCAGCGCAGCCTGGAGCACCTCTACGGCTTCTGGCTGGGCGGGTTTTGCCGCCTTTGCCTGCTCCAGTTCTTGCGTGATCTGTTTGATATCGGGGGCCGTCGCTGCGTAGGCCCCCATACTGAGGCACCAGGCCATCAGAAAAGTGATAATCAGGCGCACGTCAGTTTACCTTTTGCTTAGCTTACGTCTTTTTTATCGTCGACCAGTGGGCTGGCTTCGTGTTCGGCGGCAATCTCTTCCGCTGGCAGCGGCGCAGGCTCTGCCTCTGTGGTAACGAAGGGCTCTGTTGATACCGCCAGCGGCTGGCCGAGCTTGGTCACAGACAGGCTTTCAAGCTGCTCTACCAGCTTCACTTTACCCGGCGCAAACAGGTTGATAACGGTGGAGCCGAGCTTGAAGCGGC
The DNA here is from genome assembly GCF_002920195.1 of Leclercia sp. LSNIH8. NCBI lineage: Bacteria > Pseudomonadati > Pseudomonadota > Gammaproteobacteria > Enterobacterales > Enterobacteriaceae > Leclercia > Leclercia sp. LSNIH8. Next base: position 29,550 of record NZ_PQJY01000005.1, read on the forward strand.
CCATCTCCTGGCCTTTAAGCAGCGCCACGGAACCTTCGCTTTCGCCCGCAGGCCACGTCCAGCGTTTGATGATCCCTTCACGCGGCGGCGTAATGGTGCCCGCCCAGACCGTTTCGATGCTGCCGACAATGGTCGCACCCACCAGAATCTGCGCCATCGGGCCAAACTCGGTGTCGAACAGGCAGATAACGCGCTCGTTACGGGCAAACAGGTTCGGTACGTTTTGCGCGGTGAGGTGATTAACCGAGAAGAGATCGCCCGGCACGTAGATCATCTCGCGCAGGATACCGTTGCACGGCATATGCACGCGGTGGTAGTCGCGTGGCGACAGGTAGGTGGTAGCAAACGTACCGTTGCGGAACAGATCCGCCATCAGGTAGTTACCGGCCAGCAGGGCTTCCAGGCTGTAGTTGTGGCCTTTAGCCTGCAAAATTTTGTCGTTTTCGATAGCACCCAACTGGCTGATCACGCCGTCGGCAGGCATTACCAGCACGTTCGGGTCTGTATTCAGGGGGCGTACTTCATCGCGCAGTGGACGCACGAAAAAATCGTTGAAGGTGCGGTAGCTGGCGGTGTCCGGCTTCTGCGCTTCACGCATATCGACCTTGTAATATTTCACGAACAGATCGATTACCAGCTTAGTCAGCCAGCCCGCTCGTTTGCTTGCGCCCCAGCCCGCCAGGCGAGTGAGCCACAGTTTCGGCAGAATGTATTGAAGCGAAAGTTTAAATGAGTTTAACAAGGTAGCCTCCAGGCCATTGTTTTGTCGTTCCTGAGCCGGCTGTTAAACAGCCGGAACCTGAAAAAAGGGGACGATTTTAGCGACGCTTAGCTTAGTTGTCAGTCATCAGATTCAGAAAAGCTTTTACGCGTTTTTACCTGAGCCATGCTTTCGAGAATGCGGTGGTAGTTTTCAAAACGGGTTTCCGCAATTTCACCGTTTTCGACCGCTTCACGAATGGCGCAGCCCGGGTCGTTGTCATGCTTACAGTCGCGATATTTACACGCGCCTAAGTAGTCGTGGAATTCGACAAAACCGTTAAAGATTTGTTCCGGTTCAAGATGCCAAAGACCAAATTCACGCACGCCGGGGGAGTCGATCACATCGCCGCCGTGCGGGAAGTGATAGAGGCGTGAAGCGGTAGTCGTGTGCTGGCCAAGACCGGAGGTGTCGGAGACATCGTTAGTCAGGATCTCCTGCGGCAAGCCAAGCAGATTATTCAGCAGGCTGGATTTGCCCACCCCGGACTGGCCCGCAAAGATGCTGATGCGATCGGTCAACGCCTCTTCAAGCGGCTTCAGGCCATCCTGAGTGCGGCTTGAGACCATCAATACGCGATAGCCAATCTTGCGATAGATATCCATCTGCTCGTTAACAAATGCGGTGCCTTCGGCGTCGAGCAGATCAATCTTATTCAGGACGATCAGCGGCTCAACCTGCAGGGTTTCACACGCGACGAGATAACGGTCGATAATGTTCAGCGACAGTTCGGGCAGAATGGCCGAGACAATGACAATCTGATCGATATTGGCGGCAATCGGTTTTACGCCGTCGTAAAAGTCGGGGCGGGTTAATACCGACGAGCGCTCGTGCACGGCTTCGACGATACCTTTCACCGTCACGCCTTCAGCAGCGGCTTTACCGGGGCGCCATACTACGCGGTCACCCGTTACCAGCGAGCGGATGGTGCGACGAATGTTGCAGCGGTGAACGTCGCCGTCGGCAGACTCCACATCAGCATGCATACCGAAGCGGCTAATCACGATGCCTTCCGCGGGCTCGCCAAACAGGTTGTCGTCGTAGTCGACCTTCTCTGAAGTGGTTTTAAGGCGGCGCTGATGGTTGGCTTTAACGCGGCGCTGCTGCCCTTTGGAGAGTTTATTTTTACTCAATCGTGCTGGCTCCTGGTCGCCCATATTGGGCAAAACCTCTATGATACACACTAATTAATAGTAGTTAACCTGCCACGGCCGGTTATGCGAGAAGGGTGGAAAATAACATGAGTGCAGATGAAAACAATCTGATTTGGATCGATCTGGAGATGACCGGGCTTGATCCCGAGCGCGATCGCATTATTGAGATCGCCACGCTGGTCACGGACGCGAACCTGAATATCCTGGCGGAAGGGCCGACCATTGCCGTGCACCAGTCCGACGAACAGCTGGCGCTGATGGATGACTGGAACGTGCGCACCCACACCGGCAGCGGGCTGGTGGATCGCGTGAAAGCCAGCACCCAGGGCGACCGCGAAGCCGAACTGGCGACAATCGAATTTCTGAAGCAGTGGGTACCGCAGGGAAAATCACCGATTTGTGGCAACAGCATCGGCCAGGATCGCCGCTTTCTGTTTAAGTACATGCCGGAACTCGAAGCGTATTTCCACTACCGTTATCTGGATGTCAGCACCCTGAAAGAGCTGGCGCGTCGCTGGAAGCCGGAAATTCTCGACGGCTTTAAGAAGCAGGGTACCCACCAGGCCATGGATGACATCCGTGAGTCGGTGGCGGAGCTGGCCTACTACCGCGAACATTTTATTAATTTATAAGCGATCTTTCCGGCAGGCGTGCGCCTGCCGGGGTATAACGCTTTAAATCTGCACAATGTGACGAATATTGCAGCACTTGAACTAAATTTATAAAAAAACGCTTTTTGGGGGGTTGCAGCAGAAAGGATTTCTCGTATAATGCGCCTCCCGTAACGACAGAGAATTCATCGTTACGACAGCACAGATTTTGCGGGAATAGCTCAGTTGGTAGAGCACGACCTTGCCAAGGTCGGGGTCGCGAGTTCGAGTCTCGTTTCCCGCTCCAAATCTGTTCGCTGAGAAGTAAGACCACCAATCGCAGGATTTCAGGTTGCAACAAGGCGGCAACTGAACGAATCCTTAGGAGCTTACTAAAGTAAGTGACTAAGGTGAGTGAAGGCAGCCAACGCAGTGGCGTCTTGAAAGACGAAGATTAAGCGGGAATAGCTCAGTTGGTAGAGCACGACCTTGCCAAGGTCGGGGTCGCGAGTTCGAGTCTCGTTTCCCGCTCCAAAATTTGTTCGCAAAGAAGTAACACCACCCAAGCGGGAATAGCTCAGTTGGTAGAGCACGACCTTGCCAAGGTCGGGGTCGCGAGTTCGAGTCTCGTTTCCCGCTCCAAATTTTTTCTCCTCCTCCAGATATCCACCGCGGAAAGCCCCGCCGGGGACGACTTGTTTCATTTCTGACAAACTCTTCTTAACAGACTTATCCACAGGTTGATCTCTTTTTACCGAATATTCGGAAACTTCGCCTGATGAATAGTAACGTTTTAATATCTTGAAATTTATAAAGAAAATTTCATTTCAAAATGTTAGCTCGATCACTTGACCAATAGCCAGAACCAGTCTCTCTCTGCCTTTTAATTTTTATTCACAGGCTGTGGAAACATCATGCATCTCTCGGAAGCCCCTTTTCGACGACCCTTACCAGCCTGAGTTTCTGCGGAGATTGCACCTCAACCACGCAGGCATTTCGTTTGGCGATCTGCTGCGCAACCGCCCACTCTATGTGTTCATCGAGCAGTGGGTGCTCACCTCGGCGACTTTCCAGCGCCCGGAGATGGGCTTCATCCCAGGGGGCATTTCCCAGCGCAACGGCGATATTACGCAGCCAGCGGATGTGACCAATACGGCGAATCGCCGATCCTTCCGTCACTTTCAGGAACCAGGCTTCGCTCCAGGCAAACAGCTCTGTCAGCGGCGGCGCGTGCAACGCCTTGCGCGGGCTGAAGTCGTCCTCTTCCGTTAGCTGTGAATAACGATTCCACGGGCAGATCAGCTGACAATCATCGCAGCCGTAAATGCGATTGCCGATTAACGGCCGAAACTCTTCCGGGATCGCCCCTTCCAGTTCAATGGTCAGGTAGGAGATGCAGCGGCGGGCATCGACGGTATAGGGCTCGACAATGGCGCCGGTAGGGCAGATGGTCATACAGGCCACACAGCGGCCGCAGCCTTCTTCGACCGGCTTATCCACCGGCAACGGAATATCCACCAGCAGTTCCCCCAGGAAGAAGAACGATCCGGCATCGCGGCTGAGGATAAGTGAGTGCTTACCTGTCCAGCCGAGCCCGGCTTTTTCCGCCAGCGGGCGCTCAAGAACAGGCGCAGAATCGACAAAAGGTCTAAAATTCAGCGTGGCGCACTGCTCCTGAATCATTTCCCCAAGCTTTTTGAGCCGGTTACGCAACAGTTTATGATAGTCACGCCCCAGGGCATAACGGCTGACATACCCCAGAGAGGGGTTCTTCAGCGTACTGGCAAAAGCGGCTCCGGTGGGAAGGTAGTTCATACGCACGCTGATCACGCGCAGGGTTCCCGGCAACAGTTCATGCGGGCGGGCGCGCATCATGCCGTGACGCGCCATCCACTCCATCTCGCCGTGGTATTGATTATCCAGCCATGCCTGCAGTTTGGGCTCGCTGGCAGAGAGATCGGTATCGGTGATACCCACGTGTTGAAAACCAAGCTCAGCGCCCCACTGTTTAATGTTTTGCGCTAACTGATTGAGATCGAGGGGCTGTGACATGACGGACCATACTGTGAAGAAAAACCCCGCAAGTATACCACACTCTGTCTGGCCTGCGGACGACCTGCGGCGCGCCGAAAAAGAGGCGGCAGACAGTCTGGGTATAACCCTTTATGAACTGATGCGACGTGCGGGTGAGGCAGCGTTCACCATTGCCCGTACCGCTTATCCGCAATCCCGCCACTGGCTCATCCTGTGCGGTCATGGCAATAACGGTGGCGATGGCTATGTCGTCGCCCGACTGGCGCTTGCCGCGGGCATTACCGTCACGCTGCTGGCGACAGAGAGTGACAAACCGCTTCCGGAAGAAGCCACAAACGCGCGGCAAGCCTGGCTGGATGCGGCGGGGATTATCCACGCTGCGGATACCCCCTGGCCGGAAGGCATCGACCTGATTGTTGACGGCCTTCTTGGAACAGGTTTGCGCAGCGCGCCTCGCGACGAGGTTGCCGGATTGATCGCCCACGCTAACCAGCATGCGGCGCCCATCGTTGCGCTGGATATTCCCTCCGGGTTGGTTGCTCAGACGGGGACCACGCCAGGCGCGGTCATAAATGCCGACCATACGGTGACGTTTATTGCTCTTAAACCGGGCCTGTTGACCGGTAAAGCGCGCGATGTGGTGGGCTCGCTGCATCATCACGCGCTTGGCCTGGAGGGCTGGCTCGCCGGGCAGGAGACCGCCATCACCCGCTTTGATGCCTCGCATCTGGCGCAGTGGTTGCCGCCACGCCGTCCAACCTCCCATAAGGGCGATCATGGCCGGCTGGTGATTATCGGCGGCGACCATGGCACAGCGGGCGCTATTCGCATGACCGGCGAAGCAGCACTGCGCACGGGGGCTGGGCTGGTGCGCGTCCTGACCCGCCGCGAAAATATTGCCCCGATCGTTACCGCCCGGCCTGAACTGATGGTGCATGAACTGACGCCGAAGGTGCTGGATGACAGTCTGCAATGGGCCGATGTGGTGGTGATTGGCCCAGGTCTCGGTCAGGAGCCGTGGGGGAAAGAGGCACTACGCAAGGTCGAAAACTTTCGCCATGCGATGCTATGGGACGCTGACGCGCTGAACCTTCTGGCAATCAACCCAGATAAACGTCACAATCGCATCCTGACGCCGCACCCCGGCGAGGCCGCGCGGCTGCTTAACTGCAGCGTTGCAGAAATTGAAAGCGATCGCTTACATTCTGCCCAGCGTCTGGTAAAACGTTACGGTGGTGTTGTCGTCCTGAAAGGCGCCGGTATCGTCGTCGCCAGCGAGAGCGGAGAGGCAGGCATCGTGGATGTCGGCAATGCCGGAATGGCGAGCGGCGGAATGGGCGACGTGCTTTCCGGTATTATTGGCGCGTTGCTTGGACAGAAACTGGCGCTTTATGATGCCGCCTGCGCAGGCTGCGTCGCGCATGGTGCAGCAGCCGATCGGCTGGCTGACCACTATGGTACGCGCGGCATGCTGGCAACCGATCTTTTTGACACGCTAAGGCGTGTCGTTAACCCGAAAATAACTGACGTAGAAAATGATTAATCGCGTGATCCCTTTACCCGACGAACAAGCAACTTTAGATCTCGGCCAGCGCGTGGCGCAGGCCTGCGAGGGCGCAACCGTCATCTATCTGTATGGAGACCTGGGCGCGGGTAAGACCACCTTTAGCCGGGGCTTCTTACAGGCGCTGGGGCATCAGGGTAATGTGAAAAGCCCGACCTACACGCTGGTCGAGCCCTACACCCTGGAAAACCTGATGGTCTACCACTTCGATCTTTATCGCCTTGCCGATCCTGAAGAGCTGGAATTTATGGGGATCCGTGACTACTTTGCCAACGATGCCATTTGTCTGGTCGAGTGGCCGCAGCAGGGTACCGGTGTGTTACCTGAACCCGATGTTGAAATTCACCTGGAGTATCAGGCGCAAGGGCGTGAGGCCCGCGTGACTGCTCTCTCCGCATCAGGAAATTCGATACTGGCGCGTTTAGCCGGTTAAGTTAAGAGATAACGGGATGATTAATCGCGTTAAAAGTTGGCTGATAGCTGCAACGGTGCTGTTTTGCGCACAGGCCGGGGCGGCAACGTTGTCCGATATTCAGGTTTCCAACGGAGACACTCAGGCCCGGATCACCTTCAGCTTTATGGGCGATCCTGAGTATGCGTTTTCCCAGGACGATAAGCGCAGCGTCGCGCTGGATATTAAACAGACCGGCGTTATCAAGGGGCTGCCGTTACAGTTCAGCGGCAACAACCTGGTGCGCAGCATTCGTTCCGGTACGCCAAAAGACGCGCAGTCCCTGCGTCTGGTGGTTGATTTAACGCAGAACGGCAAGACCCGGGCGGTAAAGCAACAAAACGGCGCGAGCTATATGGTGGTCTTTACCATCAACGCCGATGCACCACCGCCACCTCCGCCGCCACCGGTCGTGGTGAAGCGGGTGGAAGAGCCTGTCGTTGCACCGCGCCCTTCGGAGCCCGCACGAAATCCGTTTAAATCCGGCAGCGATCGTATTACCAGCGTCACCAGCAGCAACACGGTGACCCGTCCCGCGGTGCAGGCACGCCCGGCAAGCGGCGATAAAGTTATTATCGCCATCGATGCTGGACACGGTGGCGATGACCCTGGCGCCATCGGGCCGGGGGGGACGCGTGAGAAAAACGTGACCATCGCCATTGCCCGTAAGCTGCGGACCCTGCTGAACGACGACCCGATGTTTAAAGGGGTGTTAACCCGTGACGGTGACTATTTTATCTCGGTCATGGGCCGTTCAGATGTGGCGCGTCAGCAGAATGCCAATTTCCTGGTCTCTGTGCATGCCGATGCGGCTCCAAATCGCAACGCGACGGGGGCATCCGTATGGGTACTTTCCAACCGTCGCGCCAACAGCGAAATGGCAAACTGGCTTGAGGAACATGAAAAGCAATCCGAGCTGTTAGGCGGGGCGGGCGACGTGCTGGCGAACAGCCAGTCGGATCCCTACCTGAGCCAGGCAGTACTGGATTTACAGTTCGGCCATTCCCAGCGTGTCGGGTATGATGTAGCGACTAACGTCCTGAATCAGCTGCAAAGTGTCGGTTCCCTGCATAAGCGCCGCCCGGAACATGCCAGCCTCGGTGTGCTGCGTTCGCCGGATATTCCGTCCATTCTCGTGGAGACGGGCTTCATCAGTAATAACGGTGAAGAGCGCCTGCTGGCCAGCGACAGCTACCAGCAGCAGATTGCCGAAGCGATTTATAAAGGCCTGCGTAAGTACTTTGATGCGCATCCGCTCCAGTCTGCCCCACAGGGTGGGGCGGGGCAGACCGCCAGCGCCATGTTACCGGGCGAGTCAACCTCGACCAATTAAGGAGCTATCATGCCGATTCAGGTTCTGCCGCCGCAGCTTGCGAACCAAATCGCCGCCGGTGAGGTGGTAGAACGACCTGCGTCGGTAGTGAAAGAGCTGGTGGAAAACAGCCTTGATGCGGGCGCCACCCGCATCGATATCGATATTGAACGCGGCGGAGCGAAGCTCATTCGGATCCGTGATAACGGCTGCGGCATCAAAAAAGAGGAGCTGGCGCTGGCGCTGGCTCGTCACGCAACCAGCAAAATCGCCTCCCTCGACGATCTCGAAGCCATTATCAGCCTCGGTTTCCGCGGCGAAGCGCTGGCCAGTATCAGCTCCGTCTCCCGCTTAACGCTCACCTCCCGCACGGCGGAACAGCCGGAAGCCTGGCAGGCTTATGCCGAAGGCCGGGATATGGACGTGACGGTCAAACCTGCCGCGCATCCGGTGGGAACGACGCTGGAGGTACTGGATCTCTTCTATAACACCCCCGCGCGGCGCAAGTTTATGCGCACCGAGAAAACCGAATTTGGCCATATCGACGAGATTATTCGCCGCATCGCCCTGGCGCGCTTCGATGTCACCATCAATCTGAGCCATAACGGCAAGATGATGCGCCAGTATCGCGCCGTGGCGCAGGGCGGGCAGAAGGAGCGCCGGTTGGGCGCCATTTGCGGCACGCCGTTTCTTGAAAAGGCGCTGGCCATTGAGTGGCAGCATGGCGATATGACCCTGCGCGGCTGGGTGGCCGATCCGAAAGCGAGCAGCGCGGCTTTTGCAGAGATCCAGTATTGCTATGTGAACGGACGCATGATGCGTGACCGTCTCATCAACCATGCGATCCGCCAGGCGTGCGAAGATAAACTCGGCGCTGGCGAGCAACCTGCATTTGTGCTCTATCTGGAGATCGACCCGCACCAAGTGGATGTGAATGTCCATCCGGCGAAGCATGAGGTGCGTTTTCACCAGTCCCGGCTGGTGCATGACTTCATCTACCAGGGGGTGCTGAGCGTATTGCAGCAGCAGGCCGAGCCAAACCTGCCGCTGAGTAACGTGGAGCCTGCGCCGCGTCCCATCCCGGAAAACCGTATTGCGGCGGGCAAAAACCAGTTTGCTGAACCCGCTGTGGCGCGGGAACCTGCCGCACCGCGTTTTTCGTCTGGCGGCTCAGCTCCCCGGACGTCCGGGGCGAATTATCCTCATGCCCAGCCGGGTTACCAGAAGCAGGCGGGCGCGGTGTATCGCACCTTGCTGGACACCCCGGCTCCGGCACAAAAAACGGCTGAGGCCGCTCCCGCAGCCCCCGCCCTGATGGGCCATAACCAGAGTTTTGGTCGGGTGCTGACCATCATTGCACCCGATGCCGCGCTGCTTGAGCAGGACGGTCATCTGGCGCTGTTATCCCTGCCGGTCGCTGAACGCTGGCTGAAACAGGCGCAGCTGGCACCCGGTCCTCATCAGGCCTGCGCCCAGCCGCTGTTGATCCCGGTGCGGATAAAAATCTCGCCGCAAGAGACGCAGGTGGTGCAGCGTCATCAGGCTGCCCTTGCTGAAATGGGGATCGAAATGGTGCTGGAATCGCATCATGTGACGCTGCGGGCCGTGCCTTTACCCTTACGCCAACAAAATTTACAAAACTTGATTCCTGAACTGATAGGCTACCTGGCGCAGCAGACAACGTTTGATGCCGCCAATACTGCACAGTGGATCGCCCGCCAGCTGGCCAGCGATCACCCGACGTGGAGTATGGCGCAGGCTATCACCGTGCTGGCGGAGGTCGAGCGCCTCTGTCCGCAGCTGGTGAAGGCTCCGCCGGGTGGTTTATTACAACCTGTTGATCTACAAACGGCTAAGGCCGCCCTGAAAAATGAGTGATGTAAGCAATACCCGCCTGCCTAAGGCGATATTTTTGATGGGGCCAACGGCCTCGGGTAAAACCGCGTTAGCCATTGAGTTACGTAAAGTTTTGCCAGTAGAGTTGATTAGCGTTGATTCCGCCCTTATTTATCAGGGGATGGATATTGGTACGGCAAAGCCTAACGCAGACGAGTTACGCGCGGCGCCGCACCGATTACTGGACATCCTTGACCCGGCGCAGGCTTATTCGGCGGCTGATTTTCGTCGCGATGCGCTGGCGCATATGGCTGAGATCACAGCAGCAGGACGTATCCCGCTGTTGGTGGGCGGAACAATGCTCTATTTCAAAGCGTTACTGGAAGGGTTGTCGCCGTTACCTTCGGCAGATCCGGCCATTAGAGCAAAAATTGAGCATCAGGCAGCAGAGCAGGGATGGGGTGTACTGCATGCGCAGCTGGCAGAAATTGATCCGGTTGCGGCAGCACGTATTCATCCAAATGATCCGCAAAGGCTTTCCCGGGCACTGGAAGTTTTTTTCATTTCGGGTAAAACTTTAACGGAACTGACGCAAACGTCAGGAGAGGCTCTGCCGTATCAGGTGCATCAGTTCGCCATCGCCCCGGCGAGCCGTGAACTGCTCCATCAGCGAATAGAGCAGCGTTTTCATCAGATGTTGGCTTCAGATTTTGAAGCAGAAGTGCGGGCGCTATTTGCCCGTGGAGATTTGCATACGGATATGCCTTCCATTCGTTGTGTGGGTTATCGCCAGATGTGGTCATACATTGAAGGTGAGATTTCGCATGATGAAATGGTTTATCGAGGTATTTGCGCCACGAGACAGTTAGCGAAGCGCCAGATTACCTGGTTGCGCGGTTGGGAGGGAGTTCACTGGTTAGACAGTGAAAAACCGCAACAGGCGTTACACGATGTATTACAGGTTGTTGGTGATATCGCAGACTGAATGTGTACAATTAAGCCGTATCGTGCGCAATTTTTCAGAATCGCAAGGTTCTAAGTACAAAACAAGCATATAAGGAAAAGATAGAATGGCTAAGGGGCAATCTTTACAAGATCCGTTCTTGAACGCACTGCGTCGGGAACGTGTTCCAGTTTCTATTTATTTGGTGAATGGTATTAAGCTGCAAGGTCAGATTGAGTCTTTCGATCAGTTCGTGATCCTGTTGAAAAACACGGTCAGCCAGATGGTTTATAAGCACGCGATTTCTACTGTTGTTCCGTCTCGCCCGGTATCTCATCACAGCAATAACGCTGGCGGCGGTTCCAGTAACTACCATCATGGCAGCAACGCGCAGGGTTCTTCTGCGCCTGCGCAGGACAGCGAAGAGACCGAATAAGGTTACTGGCTGTTATTTCCATATCGGGGAGCCAGGTTTTCTGCGTTCCCCGCTGATCTTTTTTGAGAGGTTTACGCTTGTTTGACCGTTACGATGCCGGTGAGCAGGCGGTGCTGGTACACATCTATTTTTCGCAAGACAAAGATATGGAAGATCTCCAGGAGTTTGAATCTCTGGTCTCTTCCGCCGGTGTCGAAGCAATGCAGGTGATTACCGGTAGCCGTAAAGCGCCGCACCCAAAGTTTTTTGTTGGTGAAGGTAAAGCAGTAGAGATTGCGGATGCCGTTAAAGCGACTGGCGCATCGGTCGTGCTGTTTGATCACGCCCTGACACCGGCCCAGGAACGCAACCTGGAACGTCTGTGCGAATGTCGTGTTATCGATCGGACGGGTTTGATTTTAGACATTTTTGCCCAACGTGCACGTACCCATGAAGGGAAATTGCAGGTTGAGCTGGCGCAGTTGCGCCATCTGGCGACGCGCCTGGTGCGTGGCTGGACACACCTTGAACGACAAAAGGGCGGGATTGGTTTGCGCGGCCCGGGTGAAACCCAGCTCGAAACCGACCGTCGCTTGCTGCGTGGCCGTATTACCCAGATCCTCTCACGGCTGGAAAAAGTTGAGAAGCAACGTGAGCAGGGGCGCCGCTCCCGACAGAAAGCAGACATCCCGACGGTGTCGCTGGTCGGTTATACCAACGCCGGTAAATCCACCCTGTTTAACCAGATTACTGAGGCCCAGGTTTACGCCGCAGACCAGCTGTTTGCGACCCTGGATCCGACGCTGCGCCGCATTGATGTGACGGACGTCGGTGAAACCGTGCTGGCGGATACCGTTGGGTTTATCCGTCATCTGCCGCACGATCTGGTGGCCGCGTTTAAAGCCACCCTGCAGGAGACCCGTCAGGCGACGTTGCTGTTGCACGTTATCGACGCTGCGGATGTACGCGTACAGGAAAATATTGATGCAGTGAATATCGTGCTGGAAGAGATTGATGCCCACGAGATCCCGACGCTGCTGGTGATGAACAAGATCGATATGCTGGACAATTTCGAACCGCGTATCGACAGGGATGAAGAGAACATACCGATTCGGGTCTGGCTTTCTGCGCAGACCGGTGTCGGTGTACCACTGCTTTTCCAGGCTTTAACAGAACGTCTTTCCGGTGAAGTGGCTCAGCACACGCTGCGTCTGCCACCCGAGGAAGGCCGACTGCGCAGCCGTTTTTATCAGCTTCAGGCGATAGAAAAAGAGTGGATGGAGGATGACGGCAGCGTGGGGTTGCAGGTGCGTATGCCAATCGTCGACTGGCGTCGCCTCTGTAAACAAGAACCTGCGCTGGTCGACTACGTCGTCTGACCGGAAAGGAGATGCCTGAAGGATTTTGCCCTTTGGGATACCCGAACTGCTGCGAATGCTACGGCATGCCAGGCGTTTGAGGGTATATCACCGCATAACAAATATGGAGCACATACATGGCGTGGAATCAGCCCGGTAATAACGGACAAGACCGCGACCCGTGGGGGAGCAGCAATAATCAAGGCGGCAACTCCGGGGGAAATGGCAACAAAGGTGGTCGCGAGCAGGGGCCACCCGATCTGGATGATATCTTCCGCAAGCTGAGCAAAAAGCTGGGCGGACTCGGCGGTGGTAAAGGCACTGGCGGCGGTACTGGCCAGGGGCCGCGTCCTCATATGGGCGGTCGTGTGGTGGGCATTGTTGCCGCAGCGGCGGTGATTATCTGGGCTGCCAGCGGATTCTACACAATCAAAGAAGCCGAGCGCGGTGTTGTCACCCGTTTTGGCAAATTCAGCCATCTGGTTGAGCCAGGCCTGAACTGGAAGCCGACCTTTATCGATGACGTCACGGCGGTGAACGTTGAATCGGTACGCGAACTGGCGGCATCCGGCGTGATGCTGACGTCAGACGAAAACGTGGTGCGCGTTGAGATGAACGTGCAGTATCGCGTGACCGATCCTGAACGTTACCTCTTTAGCGTGACCAGTGCCGATGACAGCCTGCGTCAGGCGACCGACAGCGCCCTGCGTGGCGTGATCGGTAAATACACCATGGACCGCATCCTGACCGAAGGTCGTACCGTTATTCGTAGCGATACCCAGCGTGAGCTGGAAGAGACCATTCGTCCGTATAACATGGGTATCACCCTGCTGGACGTTAACTTCCAGGCTGCTCGTCCGCCGGAAGAGGTCAAAGCGGCGTTTGACGATGCGATTGCTGCCCGTGAAAACGAACAGCAGTACATCCGTGAGGCAGAAGCCTACACCAACGAAGTTCAGCCACGTGCGAACGGTCAGGCACAGCGTATTCTGGAAGAGGCGCGAGCCTATAAGACCCAGACCGTGCTGGAAGCCCAGGGTGAGGTGGCTCGCTTTGCGAAAATCCTGCCGGAATATAAAGCTGCGCCGGAAATTACCCGTGAACGTCTCTATATCGAAACCATGGAGAAAGTGCTGAGCCACACCCGTAAGGTACTGGTCAATGACAGCAAAGGTGGCAACCTGATGGTTCTGCCGCTGGATCAGATGTTGAAAGGCACCAGTGCCGCGGGCGCAAAGAACGACAGCGGGGCGAATAACCTGCTGCGTCTGCCACCTGCGTCTACCGGTAACGCCAGCGCAAACACCCGCTCTTCTTCAAGCGATGGTGACATTATGGACCAACGCCGCGCCAACGCGCAGCGTAACGACTACCAGCGTCAGGGGGAATAACGATGCGTAAGTCAGTAATTGCGATCATTATTATCGTGCTGGTTGTGCTTTACACCTCAATTTTTGTGGTTAAAGAGGGCGAGCGTGGGATTAAATTCCAGTTCAGCAGCGTCGTGCGTGACAGCGACAAGCGTCCGGTCATTTATGAGCCGGGCCTGCACTTCAAAGTGCCGTTTATTCAGTCAGTGAAAACGCTTGATGCGCGTATCCAGACGATGGATAACCAGGCCGACCGTTTCGTGACCAAAGAGAAAAAAGACCTGATCGTTGACTCCTATATCAAGTGGCGTATCAGCGACTTCAGCCGTTACTTCCTGGCAACGGGCGGCGGCGACGTCTCTCAGGCCGAAGTGCTGCTGAAACGTAAGTTCTCTGACCGTCTGCGTTCTGAAATTGGTCGTCTGGATGTACGCGACATCGTAACCGACTCCCGCGGTCGTCTGACCTCTGAAGTACGCGATGCGCTGAACTCCGGTTCCGCCGGCACGGAAGATGAAGTGACAACCCCAGCGGCTGACGATGCCATCGCCAAAGCGGCTGAACGCGTTCAGGCTGAAACCAACGGTAAAGTGGCGGTGATCAACCCGAACAGTATGGCGGCATTGGGTATCGAAGTGGTTGACGTGCGTATCAAGCAGATCAACCTGCCAACGGAAGTCTCTGAGGCGATCTACAACCGTATGCGTGCCGAGCGTGAAGCGGTAGCCCGTCGTCATCGCTCACAGGGTCAGGAAGAGGCTGAAAAGCTGCGTGCAACCGCAGACTATGAAGTGACTAAAACCCTGGCAGAAGCGGAGCGTCAGGGCCGTATCCTGCGCGGTGAAGGTGATGCCGAAGCGGCGAAGCTGTTTGCGGATGCCTTCAGCCAGGATCCAGACTTCTATGCCTTTATCCGTAGCCTGCGTGCCTATGAGAGCAGCTTCCAGAGCAATCAGGACGTTATGGTTCTCAGCCCGGACAGCGATTTCTTCCGCTATATGAAGTCACCGGAAGCCAGTCGCTGATTTCACGGCTTCAAAAAGCGAATGGCGTCCCTCAGGGGCGCCATTTTTTTTTTGCTCGTTAAAGCCGATTCACTGAAGGGGAACGAAAAGCGCCAATCCCTTCGGCATACCTATAAGTGAAATTGCCGCACCGCTTGTGATGAGAATTGGCCCATCACACAAGATATTGAGGTAATCGTTTAACTGGCGAGGAAGGCATCAATTTCGCCGAAATTTGTATACAAAAAAAGCTGAACATCATCAAAACCGATGGTAGAATCCATTTTTAAGCAATCGGTGATTTTGAAAATGGGTAACAACGTCGTCGTACTGGGCACCCAATGGGGTGACGAAGGTAAAGGGAAGATCGTCGATCTTCTGACTGAGCGTGCTAAATTTGTTGTACGCTATCAGGGTGGTCACAACGCAGGCCATACTCTCGTAATCAACGGTGAAAAAACCGTCCTCCATCTTATTCCATCAGGCATTCTTCGTGACAATGTGACCAGCATCATCGGTAACGGTGTTGTGCTGTCTCCTGCTGCGCTGATGAAAGAGATGAAAGGCCTGGAAGACCGTGGCATCCCGGTTCGCGAGCGTCTGCTGCTCTCAGAAGCCTGTCCGCTGATCCTCGACTACCACGTTGCGCTGGATCTGGCGCGTGAAAAAGCACGCGGCGCGAAAGCAATCGGCACCACCGGCCGTGGTATCGGCCCGGCTTACGAAGATAAAGTCGCTCGTCGCGGTCTGCGCGTTGGCGACCTGTTCGATAAAGCCACCTTTGCTGAAAAACTGAAAGAAGTGATGGAATATCACAACTTCCAGCTGGTGAATTTCTACAAAGTTGACGCCGTTGACTACCAGAAAGTGCTGGATGACGTCATGGCGATCGCTGACATCCTGACTGGTATGGTTGTTGATGTCTCCGATCTGCTGGACCAGGCGCGCAAGCGTGGCGATTTCGTCATGTTCGAAGGTGCGCAGGGTACACTGCTGGATATCGACCACGGTACCTATCCGTACGTAACCTCTTCCAACACCACCGCAGGTGGTGTGGCAACTGGCTCTGGCCTGGGTCCGCGTTATGTGGATTACGTTCTGGGTATCATCAAGGCTTACTCCACTCGCGTGGGTGCGGGTCCGTTCCCGACCGAACTGTTTGATGAAACCGGCGAGTTCCTGTGCAAGCAAGGTAACGAGTTTGGCGCGACCACCGGTCGTCGTCGTCGTACCGGCTGGCTGGATGCGGTTGCTGTGCGCCGTGCGGTGCAGATCAACTCCCTGTCTGGCTTCTGCCTGACCAAGCTGGACGTCCTGGACGGCCTTAAAGAAGTGAAAATCTGTGTTGCCTACCGTATGCCGGATGGCCGTGAAGTGACCACCACTCCGCTGGCTGCTGACGACTGGCAGGGCATTGAGCCGATCTACGAAACCATGCCAGGCTGGTCTGAAACCACCTTCGGCGTGAAAGAGCGTAGCGGTCTGCCACAGGCAGCGCTGGACTACATCCAGCGTATTGAAGAGCTGACCGGTGTGCCGATTGATATTATCTCTACCGGCCCGGATCGTTCTGAAACCATGATCCTGCGCGACCCGTTCGACGCATAATGATGGTTTCGCCCGGCGGCGCTACGCTTGCCGGGCCTGCAATACCCATCACAGGCCGGAAAGCCATGCGCATCCGGCTTTTTCATTCTCCTTTCCCCCTTTCAGTTTAAATAAATTCGCCGTTGACTATCTGGCTGGTTTATCATCATTAATGAATATCTCTGCGGATATACCGCGTTTTACCCTTTTCCTGAGGTTGATGTGCAGTTAACAAGTTTCACCGATTACGGATTGCGTGCGCTGATTTACATGGCGTCGTTACCCGCTGGACAGATGACCAGTATCTCTGAGGTGACAGAGGTCTACGGTGTGTCCCGTAATCATATGGTCAAAATAATCAATCAACTTAGCCGAGCCGGATACGTTGCTGCCGTCCGCGGGAAAAATGGCGGCATCCGCCTCGGTAAACCGGCACAGAGTATTCGTGTTGGTGATGTGGTGCGCGAACTAGAGCCATTGTCTCTGGTGAACTGCAGCAGCGAGTTCTGCCACATTACCCCCGCCTGTCGACTGAAACAGGCGCTTTCAAAGGCTGTGCAAAGTTTTCTCATGGAGCTGGATAACTACACGCTGGCCGATTTGGTTGAAGAGAATCAACCGCTGTATAAATTATTGCTGGTGGAATGAAGAAAACGTCCACCGGAGATGACAACGGAGGAACCGCTATGTCACAAGATCCTTTCCAGGAACGCGAAGCCGAAAAATACGCAAACCCTATCCCCAGCCGCGAGTTCATCATTGAACACCTCACAAAACGCGAAAAACCTGCCAACCGTGAAGAACTTGCCGTTGAACTGAACATTGAAGGCGAAGAGCAAATTGAAGCCCTTCGCCGCCGCCTTCGCGCGATGGAGCGCGACGGACAACTCGTCTTTACCCGCCGTCAATGCTATGCCCTACCGGAGCGTCTCGATCTGCTGAAAGGCATGGTGATTGGCCACCGTGATGGTTACGGCTTCTTGCGCGTCGAAGGCCGCAAGGACGACCTCTACCTCTCATCTGAACAGATGAAAATGTGCATTCACGGCGACCAGATCCTGGCCCAGCCGCTGGGTGCAGACCGCAAAGGGCGTCGTGAAGCGCGCGTTGTGCGTGTGCTGGTGCCAAAAACCAGCCAGATCGTGGGCCGCTACTTCACCGATGCTGGTGTGGGTTTTGTGGTGCCGGATGACAGTCGCCTGAGCTTTGACATCCTCATTCCGCCTGAAGAGGTAATGGGCGCGCGGATGGGCTTTGTGGTGGTGGTTGAGCTGACTCAGCGTCCAACCCGTCGTACCAAAGCGGTCGGGAAGATTGTGGAAGTGCTGGGCGATAACATGGGCACCGGCATGGCCGTGGATATGGCGCTGCGCACCCATGAAATCCCCCACGTCTGGCCAAAAGCCGTTGAAGAGCAGGTTGAAGGGCTGAAAGAGCAGGTGCCGGAGTCGGCAAAAGCGGGCCGCGTGGATCTGCGCAGCCTGCCGCTGGTCACCATTGATGGCGAAGACGCCCGTGACTTTGATGACGCCGTCTACTGTGAGAAAAAACGCGGCGGCGGCTGGCGTCTGTGGGTGGCGATTGCCGATGTGAGCTATTACGTTCGTACTGGCACCCCACTGGATGGCGAAGCGCGTAACCGTGGCACCTCGGTCTACTTCCCGTCCCAGGTTGTACCGATGTTGCCGGAAGTGCTCTCCAACGGCCTGTGTTCGCTTAACCCGCAGGTTGACCGTCTCTGCATGGTTTGTGAAATGACCATTTCCAGCAAGGGGCGCTTAACCGGCTACAAATTCTATGAAGCGGTGATGAGTTCACATGCGCGCCTGACCTATACCAAAGTGTGGCATATGCTGCAGGGTGATCGGGATCTGCGTGAACAGTACGCCCCGCTGGTGAAGCACATCGAAGAGTTGCATAACCTCTATAAGGTGCTGGAGCAGGCGCGTGAAGAGCGCGGCGGGATCTCATTTGAGAGTGAAGAGGCGAAGTTCATCTTTAACGCTGAGCGTCGCATTGAGCGTATCGAACAGACCCAGCGTAACGATGCCCACAAGCTGATTGAAGAGTGCATGATCCTGGCGAACATCTCCGCGGCACGCTTCGTTGAGAAAGCCAAAGAGCCTGCGCTGTTCCGTATCCACGATAAACCGACCACCGAGGCCATCACCTCTTTCCGTACCGTACTGGCGGAGCTGGGTCTTGAACTGCCGGGCGGCAACAAGCCGGAGCCGCGCGATTACGCCGAGCTGCTGGAATCGATTAGCGATCGCCCTGACGCGGAAATGCTGCAAACCATGCTGCTGCGTTCTATGAAGCAGGCGATTTACGATCCTGAGAACCGCGGCCACTTTGGTCTGGCGTTGCAGTCTTATGCGCACTTTACCTCGCCGATCCGCCGTTATCCGGATCTGTCACTGCACCGTGCCATTAAGTATCTGCTGGCACATGAGCAGGGCCACAAAGGCAACACGACCGAAACCGGGGGTTATCACTACTCCATGGAAGAGGTGCTGCAGCTGGGCCAACACTGTTCCATGACCGAACGCCGCGCTGATGAAGCGACGCGCGACGTGGCGGACTGGCTGAAGTGCGACTTCATGCTGGATCAGGTCGGGAACATCTTTAAAGGCGTGATTGCCAGCGTCACCGGCTTTGGCTTCTTTGTACGCCTTGATGAACTCTTTATCGATGGTCTGGTGCATGTCTCATCCCTGGACAACGACTACTACCGTTACGATCAGGTTGGGCAGCGTCTGACCGGCGAGTCCAGCGGCCAGACCTACCGTCTGGGCGATCGCGTGGAAGTAAAGGTCGAAGCCGTCAACATGGACGAGCGTAAGATTGATTTCAGCCTGATCTCCAGCGAACGCGCGCCACGTAACGTGGGTAAAACCGCGCGGGATAATGCGAAGAGAGGGGCCGCCGGAAAAACCAGCGGCAAACGCCGTCAGGCCGGTAAGCGGGTAAACTTCGAGCCGGACAGCGCCTTCCGTGGGGAGAAAAAACAGAAGTCGAAGGCCGCGAAGAAAGAGGCCAGAGCCGCCAAAAAACCGTCGGCCAAAACCCAAAAAATAGCTGCGGCGACCAAAGCGAAGCGCGCGGCAAAGAAAAAAGTGGCGGAGTAATTCTCCCCTGACCTTGATCCTCTCCCGAAAGGGAGAGGTGAACAGTAATTAATGAGAACCATCAATGAGTGAAATGATTTACGGCATCCACGCGGTGCAGGCCCTGCTGGAGCGCGCACCGGAGCGTTTTCAGGAAGTCTTTATTCTGAAAGGGCGTGAAGATAAACGCCTGATGCCGCTGATCCATGCCCTGGAAGCGCAGGGCGTGGTGATCCAGCTGGCGAACCGTCAGTATCTGGATGAGAAAAGCGAAGGGGCAGTGCATCAGGGCATCATCGCCCGCGTGAAGCCGGGCCGCCAATATCAGGAGAACGATCTGCCGGATCTGATCGCCGCGCTGGAAAACCCGTTCTTCCTGATCCTCGACGGCGTGACCGATCCGCACAACCTCGGTGCCTGCCTGCGCAGCGCCGATGCGGCGGGCGTCCATGCGGTGATCGTGCCGAAAGATCGCTCCGCGCAACTCAACGCGACGGCCAAAAAAGTGGCCTGCGGCGCGGCGGAGAACGTGCCGCTGATCCGTGTGACCAACCTGGCGCGCACCATGCGTCAGTTACAGGAAGAGAACATCTGGATCGTTGGTACTGCGGGTGAGGCAGACCATACCCTGTTCCAGAGCAAAATGACCGGTCGTCTGGCACTGGTGATGGGTGCCGAAGGTGAAGGCATGCGTCGTCTGACCCGCGAGCATTGCGACGAACTGATCAGCATTCCGATGGCGGGCAGCGTCTCGTCCCTGAACGTTTCCGTAGCAACCGGCATCTGCCTGTTCGAAGCGGTACGCCAGCGCGGGTAGTCTGTTGTGCCCGGTGGCGCTGCGCTTACCGGGCCTACGGTCCGTGCTTTTGTAGGCCGGGTAAGGCGAAGCCGCCACCCGGCAGTATCACTCACTCCTCCAGCGACCGTAAATGGTCATCCTTCTTAAGCGTCATCAGCGCCCCAATACTCACCACCGCCGTGACCATCACGTAATACGCCGGAATATCCAGGTTCCCCGTCTCTTTTATCAGCCCGGTAATGATTAGCCCCGCACAGCCCGAGAAGATGGCGTTCGACAGCGAATAGGCCAGCCCCAGTCCGGTATAGCGCACCCTTGTCGGGAACATCTCTGACAGCATGGCCGGACCTGGCCCTGCCAGCATCCCCACCAGGCCACCGGCAATCAGCACCACTATCGCTTTCACCGCCAGGGTGCTGGACTCCGCCTGCAAAATTTTCAGCAACGGCAGGGCGAGGATCAGCAGCAGCGCGGCGGCGATAACCATCACCGTCCGGCGTCCGATGCGGTCGCTGAGGATCCCCGATGGGATAATGGTCAGCGCAAAACCGATATTGGAGATCACCGCAATCAGCAGCGCCTGGTTAAAGCCGGTATGCAGAGCCGATTGCAGGTAAGCGGGCATGATCACCAGATAGGTATAGCCCGCGGCAGACCACACCATCACCCGGCCAATTCCCATCCCAATGGCTTTCAGCGTGTCGCTGGTGCGCGCCTTCACGGCCACCGGTTTGGTTTGTTGCTTCACGAAGCTGGGCGTCTCTTCCATGCTCACCCGCAGCCATAAAGCGACGGCCCCCAGCGGCAGGGCGATAAAGAAGGGAATGCGCCAGCCCCAGTCGTGCAGGGCTTCTGGCGTTAGCAGCGCGGAGAGCAGCGCCACGATGCCCGCGCCAGCCAGCAGGCCCAGCGCTACGGTAAAGGACTGCCAGGCGCCGTAGAGCCCGCGTTTACCGCGCGGGGCGAACTCGGTCATCAGCGACACCGCGCCGCCATACTCCCCCCCGGCGAAAAGTCCCTGCAGGATCCGCAGGCCGGTGATGATGAGCGGGGCGGCAATGCCGATGCTGGCATAGACCGGCACGATGCCGATTGCGGCGGTTGCCAGGGTCATCATCACCAGCACGATAATCAGTGTGGGTTTGCGGCCGATGCGATCGCCAATCCGGCCAAAGACGATGGCCCCCAGCGGACGAAAGAAGAAGGCGATAGCGAAAGAGGCGTAGGTGAGGATCAGGCTGGTCAGTCCCGCTTCACCGCTGAGCTGAAAGAAGTTTTTCGCAATCACGGTGGCGAGAAAACCGTATACCGCAAATTCGTACCATTCGATGAAATTACCAATTGAGCCAGCAATTAAAGCGCGCTTATGGGCATCCGGCGCCCGTTGAGTGGTTTGCATCGTCATCTCTCCATGAGGGTAAGAATAAATTATTCACCATAACAAACGATAAGAAATTTATTATTCGTTCATTGTGTGACCAGATTCACGCTTGAGCGTGGCGATATTGTGCGCCCGCTGTTGTGCAGCGCCTGCCCGGTTTGTCCATACTTATTCCATTGCCATAGAAGGAGGGATACGTTATGCACTGGCAGACGCACACTGTTTTTAATCAGCCTGCGCCACTTACCAACAGCAACCTGTTTCTTTCCGATCGCGCGCTGTGTGAAGCGGTCAATCGTGAAGGTGCCGACTGGGACGCTGAGCTGCTCGCCAGCATCGGTCAACAGCTGGGTACGGCAGAATCCCTGGAGCTTGGCCGCCTGGCCAACGCCAATCCCCCTGAACTGCTGCGCTATGATGCCAGCGGAACCCGGCTGGATGATGTGCGCTTCCATCCCGCCTGGCACCTGCTGATGCAGGGGCTTTGTGCCAACCGGGTACATAACCTGGCGTGGGAGGAGGAGGCGCGAAAAGGGGCATTCGTGGCCCGGGCGGCACGGTTTATCCTCCATGCGCAGGTTGAGGCTGGCACGCTTTGCCCCATCACCATGACCCACGCCGCCACGCCACTTTTGCAGCAGGCGCTACCGCGCGCGTTTCACGACTGGCTGACGCCGTTACTGAGCGACCGGTATGACTCCCATCTGGCGCCGGGTAATCAGAAGCGCGGTCTGCTTATCGGGATGGGAATGACGGAAAAGCAGGGCGGATCGGATGTTCTCAGCAACAGCACCCGGGCAGAACGCTGCGGCGACGGGAGTTATCGGCTGGTGGGGCATAAGTGGTTTTTCTCGGTGCCGCAAAGCGATGCCCATCTGGTGCTGGCGCAGGCCAAAGGTGGCCTGTCATGCTTCTTCGTTCCCCGTTTTCTGCCTGATGGTCTGCGCAATGCCGTGCATCTGGAGCGCCTGAAAGAGAAGCTGGGCAACCGCTCGAACGCCAGCAGCGAAGCCGAGTTTCTCGAGGCGACCGGCTGGCTGTTGGGCGAAGAGGGGGAAGGGGTGCGCCAGATCCTGAAGATGGGCGGCCTCACCCGTTTCGACTGCGCGCTCGGCAGCCACGGCCTGATGCGCCGCGCCTTCTCGGTGGCGTTGTACCATGCCCACCAGCGGCAGACCTTTGGCAAAAACCTGATCGATCAGCCGCTGATGCGTGATGTGTTAAGCCGCATGGCGTTGCAGCTCGAGGGGCAGACGGCGCTGCTGTTCCGCCTCGCCCGGGCCTGGGATCGCCGCGACAGCGAACACGAAGCCCTGTGGGCGCGGCTGTTTACCCCGGCGACGAAGCTGGCGATCTGTAAAGCGGGGATCCCGTTTGTCGCCGAAGCGATGGAGGTTCTCGGAGGGATCGGTTATTGCGAAGAGAGCGAGCTGCCGCGCCTGTACCGCGAGATGCCGGTTAACAGCATCTGGGAAGGTTCGGGCAATATCATGGGGCTGGACGTGCTGCGGGTGCTGGCGAAACAGCCTGGCGTAGTCGATCTGCTTGCGGCGGATTTTGCCGAGGTTAAAGGTCAGGATCGTCATTTCGATCGCAGCTGGCGCCAGCTCCAGCAAAAACTGCGTAAACCGCAGGAGGCGCAGGGCAGGGAGATCGCCCGGCAGATTTACCTGCTGGGCGCAGGGGCGCAGATGCTGCGCCATGCTTCTCCGCCGCTGGCGCAGGCCTGGTGCCGTGAAATGCTCGACGCCCGTGGCCGATCATTGCTCAGTGAGCAGGTCCAGGACGACCTGCTGCTGCGCGCCACGGGCGGCGTAGCCTGAACCTTACAGGCGGAACAGGCTGACCAGCTCGGTCAGGTGCGAACCCTTCTCCCGCAGGGTTTGCGCCGTCTGTTCGCTGCGTGAGACGCGGTCGGCGTTGATATGCGACGCTTCGCCGATATGGGTCATCGCCAGGTTCACCTGACCAATACCCGCCGACTGCTCGTGAGAGGCATGGTTAATCTCGGTTACCAGCGCCTTGATGTTATCGATGTGCGCGATGATGCTCTCCATCGCCTGGCGGGTCTGCTCCGACAGGGCGTGGCCTTCGCTCACCTTGCTGAGCGTATCGCCAATCAGCTGCTCAATCTCCTTCACCGCGTTGGCGCTGCGCGCTGCGAGGGCGCGGACCTCCTGGGCTACCACGGCGAAGCCTTTACCATGCTCGCCCGCCCGGGCGGCTTCGACGGCGGCGTTGAGCGCCAGAATATTGGTCTGGAAGGCAATCCCCTCAATCACCCGGGTGATGGCTTCGATACGTTTTGATGCTTCGCGAATATCATCCATGGTGGAGACAGCATTGCTGACGGTCTCCCCACCCTGATGCACCGCCCGGGAGGTTTCGCCGACCAGCTGCTGGGTCTGCTCCATATTGGCGGCGTTCTGCTGCACGGTGGCCGCCAGCTGCTCCATACTGGCGGACGTCTCCTCCACGCTGCTGGCCTGCTTGTTGATCTGCTCGGAGATCTCGCCGGTATCCGCTGCCAGGGCGTTGGTCCCCAGATGAATATCGCCCGCAGCTTCCCGCACCTGCAGCACGATTTTTTGCAGCCCGCCGCCAATGCCGTTGATGGCACCGATCAACTGACCCACCTCATCCTGACGGGTGGCAGGCAGGGTGGCACGCAGATCGCCTGCGGCATACTGTTCGGCCAGGCCAATCACATCGCGCAGCGGGCGCGTGAGCCAGCGGCGGATAATAAACACGAACAGCATGGCAAAGAGCGCGGAAAGTGCCACGCCCGCCAGCAGGAAGCGGTCGCGCATGCTGGTCACATCAGCCAGCAGTACGGTTTTATCCACCTCGCCCACAATCGTCCAGTTCCAGCCCGGTAGCGGTGTCCAGGCCATGATCAACGTGCGACCATCGGCGCTCTGGCGCTCCAGGGTGCCGGATTGATCCCCCAGCAGCTGTTGCTGAACGGTGTTATCCCACTTCGGCAGCTCTCCCTCTTCTGCGCTATGGAACAGGTACTGGCCGTGGTTCTTGCCGTTACTGCGGTTCAGCACAAAGAAGTGGCCGCTCTCACCCAGACGGCGACTAAGGATCTTCTCGCGCATGACGTTCCAGGAGTGGGTGATGTCGACGCCGACGAAGATAATGGCAATCACCTGCCCACCGGCATCTTTTACCGGCTGGTACTGGGTGATATAGCGCTTACCGAACAGCAGGGCGAGGCCGCGATATACCTCACCTTTGTTGACCACTTCCCATGCCGGGCTGGCATGATCGAGTACCGTACCGATGGCCCGGTCGCCGTTCTCTTTACGCAGCGAGGTCGCCACGCGGACAAAATCGTCGCCGCTACGGACAAAGAGCGTAGAGATCGCGCTGGTGCGATTCAGAAAATCATCGGGGGTAGTGTTGTTCTCATGGAGTTCCGTATCGCCGCCTTTCAGCAGGGGGACGCTCTGGCCGTTGATGACGCGGGTCTGGCTGGCATCAATACTCAGCGGCTGCGGCAAAAAGGTGGTGAACAGGCGGGTGTAGCTCTCTACCTCTTCGGTGAGGCTGGTATTGAACATCTGCACCATATCCACCACGCCGGTGGACTGGTTATGAAGGTCTTCTACGGCCAGCGATTCAAGTTTTTGACTGGCGTTGTAGCTCAGGAGAAAAGTGAAAAGTAAAAAGAGAGTGGCGACACTCAAGCCGGTAAGCAGCGATAGCTTTGTGCCCAGACCTGCACGGCGGAAAAAGTTGATCATAAATTGCTCATTGTTAAAAAGGTATCGCTTTTCAACGGCAGAGCGGGGATAACATTTATTGGCTTTATGTAACAAAATGTTACAAAGATATCTCGGAGGAGTTATGGCAAGGATAATAGAATTGTAAAGATTAAAAAGCCACTCTTTTTTAGTGGCTTTTATTGACGATTTTCAGACGTAAAGGATGGCCTGCGCCCGCCAGCGATCGACATGGCTCTCTTCCTGCATTTTTATGATGCGATACCACGAGGCACCCTGCTCATCGGCTTTCAGCGCAATCATGCGCTCTACGTCCTGCGGGCTCCCTGAGATATCACTCACGGAGATCAATCCAATTTCATTTAAACCCGTCACACAATCAGCGCTGGCAAATTCAGCTGACTGTGCTGCCGTACTCACCAGACCGGCTGAGAGTAACAGTGTGGTCAAAGCAAGAGATCGTTTCATCGTCAGCTCCATTTTACGTGTCCCCGGTATCCGCCGGGCAATCCTTCGCTAATAAACTCATTTCCATTGTCACTGGCTGGAGTTTATTGTGGACAGGAAAACGTCTATGGACGCAAAGCAGTGTAAATGTCGTTTAAATACCGCGCGTTATTTACGGTATAAAATGGCTTGCGAATACCATTGTCCCGTCACGATGGTTTCATCGATAAGGACGATGACGTAATAATCTGCTTTCGCGGCGACAGCTTTTGCTTTAATGGCCTCTGCCGCATCATCGGGAGAGCCTCGCTCAAGTGCGGTCACGGTACCCATTCGCTGTAATCCTTCCGTTTGATTACGACGTATCTCCTGGGGGTGATCGGCGACCGGTGGCGCAGGCTGCGGCGTACCTTGCAATACGCTACATCCGCCCAACAACATCATCAGCGTTAAAGCAGCAACCTTTCGCATAAACCTGTCTCGTTTCCTGATAGCCATAGTGTAGATCTCTGTTGATTTGACATTGGGGGAATGTTCCCAAATTGTTAGCTATAGCGTAAATTTCGAATGAAAATTGTGTGAAAGCGTAAGCCAGTTCTCAACATTATGATTCACCCATAAGTATGAGGCCCAATTATGATTGAACTTGAAGTACGGCAGCTTGGCGACCATGAGATTGTACATGCCGTTCCCGCAGGAAAGGGGGCTAAACCGTTGCCGGTTGTTATTTTTTATCATGGTTTTACCTCATCAAAACTGGTCTACAGCTATTTTGCGGTGGCGCTGGCACAGACAGGTTTTCGGGTGGTGATGCCGGATGCGCCCGATCACGGGGCCCGTTTTAGCGGTGATGAGCAGACCCGCCTGGGACAGTTCTGGCCGATCCTGCATGGCAACCTCACCGAGTTTGCCCTGCTGCGGGATGCGCTGTATCAGGCCGGGCTGGTGGCCGATGAACGGCTCGCGGTGGCCGGGGCCTCAATGGGGGGAATGACCGCGCTGGGCATTATGGCGCGCTATCCGGAGGTCAAATGTGTGGCAAGCCTGATGGGCTCGGGCTACTTTACCTCGCTGGCCCGTACGCTGTTTCCGCCGCAGCAACCCGGGTCATTCGCGTCGATGGTCGCACCGCTTGCTGACTGGGAAGTAACGACCGCGCTACCGCGTCTGGCTGACCGCCCGCTGCTGCTGTGGCACGGTGAGGAGGATGATGTGGTGCCCGCCGGGGAGACGTTCCGCCTGCAACAGGCGTTGCAGCAGGAAGGGCTGGATAAAAATCTGACCTGTTTGTGGGAGGCGGGAGTCAAACATCGTATTACGCCGGGCGCGCTCGACGCCACGGTCGCGTTTTTCCGCCAGCACCTTTAAACGCGCAGGATCTTCACGCCCTGATCTTCCAGTTTCTGGAGGATCTGTGGGTTAGCGTTTTTACCGGTGATCACCATGTCTATCTGCTCGGCACGGCTGAAGAGCATGCCCGCACGTTCCCCGACCTTGCTGCTGTCGACCAGGACCACCAGCTTGCCGACCACGTTCAGCATCTTCTGCTCCGCCATCGCCGTCAGCATGTCGGTTTTATACAGCCCTTCGGCGGTGAGCCCTTTGCCGCTGGTAAACATCCAGTGGCCGGCATAGAGCGTGTTCTCGCTGTCCTGCGGACTTAGGGTAATGGACTGGCTTTTGTTGTACTGCCCGCCCATGATCACCACGCTTTCGTGCTCCTGGTCGATCAGGTAGTTGGCCAGCGGCAGGTAGTTGGTAATGATCTGCACCGGTTTGCCGCACATCTCGCGGCCCAACAGAAAGGCGGTGGAACCGCAGTTGATCACCACGCTTTCGCCAGGATTAACCAGTTGGGAGGCGGCTCTGGCAATACGTACTTTCTCGTCGTGGTTCTGCGCCTGATGAATATTCATCGGCGACCAGCGTGGGCGCTGCTGGCTGATCCCTTCCGCGCCGTTACGCACCTTTTTCAGCTTACC
Source organism: Leclercia sp. LSNIH8 (assembly GCF_002920195.1). NCBI lineage: Bacteria > Pseudomonadati > Pseudomonadota > Gammaproteobacteria > Enterobacterales > Enterobacteriaceae > Leclercia > Leclercia sp. LSNIH8. Next base: position 57,375 of record NZ_PQJY01000005.1, read on the forward strand.
GCTCTCATCAAGTTTGTTGATGTCCCGGCGTGCCGTCGCCGGAGAAACGCCCAGCCGGGCAATCACCTGCTCAACGGTAACAAACCCCGTTTGCGCCAGGAGTTCCAGTAAGATTTGATGACGTTGTGCTTCTGTCATGAGCTATTCCGAAATAAATTGATTTTAAAAGATGATATTTGAAATAGCCTGAAATTACTAAGCAAAAGTTGGAATCGCCAGGCGCAGCGCCTGGCGATGAGGGGCCAATTACAGGAAAGATTTGAACGGCAGATCCGGCTCAATGGTAAAGCAGTCGTCAAAGCCGCGCGGGTAGTGATATTCGAAATTATCCTTATCCAGCGGCCAGGTAAACTTGCCGCCCACCTGCCAGATAAAAGGCTTAAAGCCATATTTCAGACGATCTTTTTTCATCTCCCACAGCACGCGGATCTCCTGCGGATCGGCCTGGAAGTTTGACCAGATATCATGGTGGAACGGAATCACCACCTGGGTATTCAACGCTTCAGCCATGCGCAGAATGTCAGCGCTGGTCATCTTATCGGTGATGCCGCGCGGGTTTTCGCCATAGGAGCCCAGCGCCACGTCGATATGGTGCTCATTACCGTGTTTGGCATAGTAGTTAGAGTAGTGTGAGTCACCGCTGTGGTACAGCGTACCGCCCGGGGTTTTGAACAGGTAGTTCACCGCACGTTGGTCCATGCCGTCCGGTAACACACCCGCTGCCTTTTGATCGGCTGGCAGAGTAATCAGCGCTGTACGGTCAAACGCATCGAGGGCATGAATTTCAATGTCTTTGATTTTCACTACATCGCCCGGTTTCACTACGATGCAGCGCTCTTTTGGCACGCCCCAACCGATCCACAAATCGACGCAGGTCTGCGGTCCAATGAAAGGCACGTCATCCGCACAGTTCTGCATGACTGCCGCCGCGACGTTAACGTCGATGTGATCGTTGTGATCGTGGGTCGAGAGGACGGCATCTATCTGACGAATCGCAAAAGGATCAAGGACAAATGGCGTGGTACGCAGGTTTGGCTGCAGCTTCTCGACGCCCGCCATACGCTGCATCTGATGACCTTTTTTCATCAGTGGGTTGCCGTGGCTCTGTTTGCCGGTGCCGCACCAGAAATCGACGCAAACATTAGCCCCGCCCTGAGATTTCAGCCAGATACCGGTACAACCCAGCCACCACATCGCAAATGTGCCCGGCGCGACCTGCTCTTGCTCGATCTCCTCATTCAGCCAACTTCCCCATTCCGGGAAGGTGCTGAGGATCCATGATTCGCGGGTAATAGTGTTCACTTTACTCATAGTCAGACTCCCTCTCTATCACAAGTAATCATTTGGTGACGTGTTTTGATTTATATTGGCACCAATGAATCAGCATTGCAATGGCGATTTGCGAGCGTTACGGCAATCTAAAGCTGCTCTCATTAAAAATCCTATACGTGATTTTTATGCTTTGTCTTTGTTAACTTATTGAAATAAATATTTTTTATTGATATCGCATAGGTACGGATAAAGACATTGCACTTAGGGTGGAAATAATTTGCGTGATACGTCACAAATAATCAAATTCAATCTTGTGGTGATTATTTGTGATTACTAGAGTGGAGGCCTGTTGTACGAACACTAGGCATCGTACCGCCTTTACCGGAGAGTGTTATGGAGATCCTCTACAGCGTCTTTACCGTCTTTTTTAATCAGGTCATGACCAACGCCCCGCTGCTGTTGGGTATCGTGACGTGTCTGGGTTATATCCTGCTGCGTAAAAGCGTGAGCGTGATAATCAAAGGCACCATTAAAACCATCATCGGTTTTATGCTGCTTCAGGCGGGTTCAGGCATTTTAACCAGCACCTTTAAACCCGTTGTCGCCAAAATGTCGGAAGTGTATGGCATCAACGGCGCGATATCAGACACCTACGCCTCAATGATGGCTACTATCGAACGGATGGGAGATGCCTATAGCTGGGTGGGATACGCCGTCCTGCTCGCGTTGGCGCTGAACATCATTTACGTTCTGCTGCGTCGGATTACCGGCATCCGCACCATCATGCTCACCGGCCACATCATGTTCCAGCAGGCCGGATTGATTGCGGTTTCCCTCTATATCTTCGGCTACCCGATGTGGACCACCATTATCTGCACGGCGATCCTGGTCTCGCTCTATTGGGGCATCACCTCCAATATGATGTACAAGCCGACGCAGGAAGTGACCGACGGCTGCGGTTTCTCTATCGGCCATCAACAGCAGTTTGCCTCCTGGATTGCCTATAAAGTCGCCCCGTATCTGGGGAAAAAAGAGGAGAGCGTTGAAGATCTGAAGCTGCCCGGCTGGCTGAATATCTTCCACGACAATATCGTCTCTACCGCCATCGTGATGACCATTTTCTTCGGCGCGATCCTGCTCTCATTCGGTATTGATACGGTGCAGGCGATGGCCGGCAAAACGCACTGGTCTATCTATATCCTGCAAACCGGCTTCTCCTTCGCGGTAGCGATTTTCATCATTACCCAAGGCGTGCGCATGTTCGTGGCTGAACTGTCTGAGGCCTTCAACGGTATTTCTCAACGCCTGATCCCTGGCGCCGTACTGGCAATTGACTGCGCGGCGATTTATAGCTTCGCGCCGAACGCCGTCGTCTGGGGCTTTATGTGGGGCACCATCGGCCAGCTGATTGCGGTGGGCATCCTGGTGGGCTGCGGCTCCTCCATCCTGATCATTCCTGGCTTTATCCCGATGTTCTTCTCCAACGCCACTATCGGCGTGTTCGCTAACCACTTTGGCGGCTGGCGCGCGGCGCTCAAGATCTGCCTGGTGATGGGCATGGTTGAAATCTTCGGCTGCGTGTGGGCGGTCAAACTGACCGGTATGAGCGCCTGGATGGGCATGGCGGACTGGTCAATCCTGGCGCCGCCGATGATGCAGGGCTTCGCCTCTGTCGGCCTTATTTTTATGGGCGTCATCATTCTGATTGCACTGGCTTATATGTTCTTCGCTGGCCGTACGCTGCGGGCGGAAGAAGATGCGGAAAAACAAACAGCAGAAGTTTCTGCTCACTAAGGAGTTTTGATTATGACCGTACGTATCCTGGCTGTGTGTGGCAATGGGCAAGGGAGCTCCATGATCATGAAGATGAAAGTGGACCAGTTTTTAACCCAGTCAAACATTGACCACACGGTAAACAGCTGCGCGGTGGGTGAATACAAAAGTGAACTGAACGGCGCGGACATCATCATCGCCTCTACCCACATCGCCGGTGAGATTAGCGTCGCAGGCAATAAATATGTGGTGGGTGTACGCAACATGCTGTCGCCTGCGGACTTCGGCCCAAAACTGCTGGAAGTGATCAAAGCGCACTTTCCGCAAGATGTGAAGTAAGGAGAGGCATATGAAACTACGTGATTCGCTGGCGGAGAATAATTCCATCCTTCTCCAGGCCGAGGCCAATACCTGGCAGGAGGCGGTAAAGCTGGGCGTTGATTTGTTGGTTAAGGCGGATGTCGTTGAGCCGCGCTATTACCAGGCCATTCTTGATGGCGTTGAGCAGTTCGGGCCCTATTTTGTGATTGCGCCAGGGCTGGCGATGCCCCATGGCCGCCCGGAAGAGGGGGTCAAAAAAACCGGTTTCGCCCTGGTCACCCTGAAAACGCCGCTGGTGTTTAACCACGAAGATAACGATCCGGTGGACATTCTGATCACCATGGCGGCCGTTGATGCCAATACTCACCAGGAAGTGGGCATCATGCAGATCGTCAACCTGTTTGAAGATGAAGCCAATTTTGACCGTTTACGCGCCTGCCGTACCGCGCAGGACGTGCTGGATTTAATCGACAATGCCACTGCGGCGGCAGCTTAAGAGGGAGTTGAACATGTCATTACCAATGTTGCAGGTTGCGCTGGATAACCAGACTCTGGCCCACGCTTACGAAACCACGCGTCTGATTGCGGAAGAGGTGGACATTATCGAAGTGGGCACCATTCTGTGCGTCGGGGAGGGGGTCCGTGCCGTCCGCGATCTGAAAGCCCTCTATCCGCATAAGATTGTGCTGGCCGATGCCAAAATTGCCGATGCGGGCAAAATCCTGTCGCGGATGTGTTTCGAAGCCAATGGCGACTGGGTGACGGTCATCTGCTGCGCAGATATCAACACCGCGAAAGGCGCGCTGGAAGTCGCGAAAGAATTTAACGGTGACGTGCAGATCGAACTCACGGGCTTCTGGACCTGGGAGCAGGCAGAAGCGTGGCGCGCTGCGGGTATTCAGCAGGTAGTCTATCACCGCAGCCGCGATGCGCAGGCCGCGGGGGTCGCGTGGGGCGAGGCGGATATCAGCGCCGTTAAACGTCTGGCGGATATGGGCTTTAAGGTTACGGTGACGGGCGGGCTGGCGCTCGAAGATTTGCCGCTGTTTGCCGGCATTCCTATCCACGTCTTTATCGCCGGTCGCAGCATTCGCGATGCCGCCTCGCCGGTGGAAGCGGCGCGTCAGTTTAAACGTTCCATCGTCCAGCTATGGGGATAAGGAGCGGTTATGTTAAGCAAACAGGTTCCGCTTGGCATCTATGAAAAAGCGCTCCCCACCGGGGAGTGCTGGCTTGAGCGGCTGCGGCTGGCGAAACGGCTGGGATTCGATTTCGTTGAAATGTCGGTGGATGAGACGGATGCGCGTCTTTCCCGACTCGACTGGAGCCGCGAGCAGCGTCTGGCGCTGGTGGACGCCGTCGCCGAAACTGGCGTGCGCGTCCCCTCGATGTGCCTGAGCGCCCACCGTCGTTTTCCGCTCGGCAGTGAAGATGACGCGGTGCGGGCGCAGGGCCTTGAGATCATGCGTAAAGCAATTCGCTTTGCGCAGGATGTCGGGATCCGCGTAATCCAGCTTGCCGGTTACGACGTCTACTATCAGGAAGCCAATGATGAGACGCGCCGTCGTTTCCGTGATGGCCTGAAAGAGAGCGTTGAAATGGCCAGCCGCGCGCAGGTCACCCTGGCGATGGAGATCATGGATTACCCGCTGATGAACTCCATCAGCAAGGCATTGGGTTATGCCCATTACCTGAATAATCCGTGGTTCCAGCTCTATCCCGACATCGGCAATCTCTCTGCGTGGGATAACGACGTGCAGATGGAGCTGCAGGCCGGCATCGGACATATCGTGGCGGTACATGTGAAAGATACCCGTCCCGGCGTCTTCAAAAACGTACCGTTTGGCAGCGGAGTCGTCGATTTTGAACGCTGTTTCCAGACGTTAAAACAGAGTGGCTATTGTGGGCCTTACCTGATCGAGATGTGGAGTGAAACGTCGGACGATCCCGAGCGCGAAGTGGTGCAGGCGCGTGACTGGGTACTTGAGCGTATGGCGCGAGCCGGGCTTGGGGAGGAAGATCATGCAGCAGCTTAAACAGCAGGTATTTGAGGCAAACATGGATTTGCCGCGTTACGGTCTGGTCACCTTTACCTGGGGAAACGTCAGCGCGATTGACCGTCAGCGCGGGCTGGTGGCGATCAAACCCAGCGGGGTGGCCTACGAGACCATGCGCGTGGAAGATATAGTCGTCGTGGATCTCGACGGAAAGGTCGTGGAAGGGCAGTGGCGACCCTCGTCTGATACCGCGACCCACCTGGCGCTCTACCGGCGTTATCCCTCTCTTGGCGGGGTAGTGCATACCCACTCGACCCATGCGACAGCCTGGGCGCAGGCAGGGCAGGCGATCCCCGCGCTCGGCACCACCCATGCAGACTATTTCTTTGGCGATATCCCCTGCACGCGCGCACTCACCGAAGAGGAGGTGCTCGGCGAGTACGAGCTCAATACCGGCAAAGTGATTATTGAAACGCTGGGTGACGGCGAACCGCTGCACACGCCGGGAATTGTGGTCTATCAACATGGCCCCTTCGCCTGGGGTAAAGATGCCCATGATGCCGTGCACAATGCCGTGGTAATGGAAGAGGTGGCGAGAATGGCATGGATTGCGCGAGGTATTAATCCATGCCTGAAACCTATAGACAGCTATCTGATGGACAAGCACTTTATGCGCAAACATGGCCCGAATGCTTATTACGGGCAAAAATAAAAAAAAGCCCCCGGGCAGGGGGCTAATAAGACTATGACAATTTTTTCGTTGTTGGCTTTCCTGGTGCTAGCGTCAAAGCGTTACCGATAAATGTCTGCGCTGACGTGCATATTGCCGTTGCTGCCCGGTTCACGGGTGAGCATGACGTGATAGTAGCGGGCATCCCGCGCATCGGCTTCTGCATTAATGGCTTCAGTCGCTTCACTTTCCGTGGCGAAGTTATGGTTGATATAAATGACGCCCAGACTTTGCACATCATCCATATTTCTGGCCTGTCGGCCATCAACCTGAATGGCTGCTGTCGCGTTTGCATTCAGCAAAAGCGCAGCCAGAATGGCAAGGGTGAATTTTTTCATGATATGCGCTCCACGACTAACTACGGTGCGACGATATTCACGGCTGTCTTTTGTCCAGAGACAGGGTCTGATTAAAGTGTAAGCACGAATCTCGCAGGCTATGGCGACCATTTCTGATGCAGTTGTTCAAAAAATCGCCGCGATCGCCCGTGAGTAATGGTAAATCACCCACTTAGACCCGCTTTGCGCTTTGTGCGAATTATTTGCGCAATCAGCTTGAGTTTCGAAGGGTGCGCAAGTATTATGACGCGTCAATTTTTCAGCCGACCTTTAACACGTTCCTTGCCTCCCCGGGCCTCGGCTGACCCAGACAGGAGGCTGAATAATCCGTAAGGAGCAATTCGATGCGTCATTACGAAATCGTTTTTATGGTCCATCCTGACCAGAGCGAACAGGTTCCGGGTATGATCGAGCGCTACACTGGTGCAATCACTGCAGCAGAAGGCACGATCCACCGTCTGGAAGACTGGGGCCGTCGTCAGCTGGCTTATCCGATCAACAAACTGCACAAAGCTCACTACGTTCTGATGAACGTTGAAGCTCCGCAGGAAGCGATCGATGAGCTGGAAACTAACTTCCGCTTCAACGATGCCGTTATCCGCAGCATGGTTATGCGTACCAAAAACGCAGTGACCGAAGCATCTCCGATGGTTAAAGCGAAAGACGAGCGCCGTGAGCGTCGCGATGATTTCGCAAACGAAACCGCAGATGATTCTGATGCTGGGGATTCTGAAGAGTAATTTCTGATGACCAACCGTCTGGTGTTGTCCGGTACCGTGTGCAGGACCCCACTTCGCAAGGTCAGCCCATCAGGAATTCCTCACTGCCAGTTCGTGCTTGAGCATCGTTCAGTGCAGGAGGAAGCCGGGTTTAACCGGCAGGCGTGGTGCCAAATGCCCGTTATTATTAGCGGTCACGAAAACCAGGCCATTACTCACAGTATAACGGTCGGTAGTGCAGTAACGGTTCAGGGGTTCATCTCTTGCCACAAGGCAAAGAACGGCCTGAGCAAACTTGTTCTGCATGCCGAGCAGATTGATTTGATAGATTCTGGAGACTAGCCAAATGGCACGTTATTTCCGTCGTCGCAAGTTCTGCCGTTTCACCGCGGAAGGCGTTCAAGAGATCGACTATAAAGATATCGCAACGCTGAAAAACTACATCACCGAAAGCGGTAAGATTGTCCCAAGCCGTATCACCGGTACTCGTGCAAAATACCAGCGTCAGCTGGCTCGCGCTATCAAACGCGCTCGCTACCTGTCTCTGCTGCCGTACACTGATCGTCATCAGTAATCGGGCACGGTCCATTAATACGACTTTAAGAGGATAAGGTAATGCAAGTTATTCTGCTTGATAAAGTAGCAAACCTGGGCAGCCTGGGTGATCAGGTAAACGTTAAAGCGGGCTACGCTCGTAACTTCCTGGTTCCACAGGGTAAAGCTGTTCCTGCTACCAAGAAAAACGTAGAGTTTTTCGAAGCACGTCGTGCTGAACTGGAAGCCAAACTGGCTGACGTTCTGGCGGCTGCTAACGCTCGCGCTGAGAAAATCAACGCACTGGGCACCGTTACCATCGCGTCTAAATCTGGCGACGAAGGTAAACTGTTCGGTTCCATCGGTACTCGCGACATCGCTGACGCTGTAACTGCAGCTGGCGTTGACGTGGCTAAGAGCGAAGTTCGTCTGCCGAACGGCGTTCTGCGTACCACCGGTGAGCACGAAGTGGACTTCCAGGTTCACAGCGAAGTCTTCGCGAAACTGGTTGTTAACGTTGTTGCTGAGTAAGTAATTACTCTTCACCACGTCGAAGCGCCGGCCTTGTGCCGGCGTTTTGCTTTTTGACGCGTCCTGTTCCCTTCTTTGTGACTTGTATGGTGGCTATTCCTTGCGCATTCCCTGATAATAAAATGAAACACTATTTTATCTTTGGGATTTTTCATGGATACCGCTCTGCCTGCACCGCTTTTCTCCCGTAAAAACATTGTGTTCGCCAGCGCTACGCTGTGCTGTCTGCTATGGGGTAGCTCCTATCCCGCGATCAAGAGTGGCTACGAACTCTTTCATATCGCCACCAACGACATTCCATCAAAAGTAGTCTTTGCGGGGTATCGCTTTGTTTTTGCTGGCCTGCTATTGCTGCTGCTTGCTTTGGCCCAGCGCAAGCCGATTGGTCGGCTCAGCCCGCGCCAGTTCGGGCAACTGACGATACTGGGCCTGACGCAGACCACGATCCAGTACACGTTCTTTTATATCGGTCTGGCATACACAACGGGTGCCAAAGGGTCGATCATGAACGCGACCGCCACCTTCTTCAGCGTTATGCTGGCGCACTTTATCTATCAGAACGACAAGATCAGCTACAACAAAGCCCTCGGTTGTATCCTCGGGTTTGCCGGGGTGATGATCGTGAACTTTAACAGCGGGTTGCAGGACTTCCACTTCGTCTGGAACGGGGATGGTTTTGTGGTGCTGGCGGCGTTTATCCTCTCTGCCGCCACGCTGTACGGTAAACGCATTTCTCAGACGGTGGATCCGATGGTGATGACCGGCTGGCAGCTGGCGATAGGTGGGGTGATGCTGGTGGTGGGAGGCTATATTACCGGCGGAACGCTGGCCGTTCCCAGCGTCAAAGCGGCGGCCATCCTGGGCTACCTGACTCTGCTCTCCTCGGTGGCGTTTGCACTGTGGAGTTTGCTGCTGAAATATAACCGCGTCAGCATGATCGCCCCGTTCAACTTCTTAGTACCGGTGGCCGGAACCGTCCTTTCGGCCATTTTCCTCGGCGAAAATATCCTGGAGATCAAATACGTTGTGGCGCTGGTGCTGGTCTGCTCGGGGATCTGGTGGGTTAACAAAGTCAGTGAAAAGCAGGCCCGGTAAGCGTTACGCCACCGGGCGAACTGCTATCTGGCGCGGATGAAGCTGCCGTCAGACTGACGGGTAAACAGCACCTGCTGGCCGTTGCCGCTGTCAATGGTCAGCCCTGTCACCACGCCGCTCGCATTCTGGCGGATCTGCACCATCTGGCCGTTTTGCAGGTTGCTTAACGGCTTGCCTGGTCCCTCAACCTGCGCCATGGCATAGACGTCGGTCGGCGGCAGGTTGTGATCGCGGAACAGCTGCGCCATCGTTTTGCCCGACTCTACACGGTAGGAACGCCACTGCTGTTCAATACCGGGAGGGGATTGCTGGGATTGTACCGGCGCGGCGGCCTGCTCCTGGGGCTGCTCTTCCTGAATCGGCTCCGGCTCAACAGGCGCGACCTGGCCGGGATCGTTAGAGGGTGACACCAGCTGCGTTTGCATCGGCTGTGAATCTGGCTGCGGCTGCGTCTGCGAACGGAAATCCAGTTCGGTATCACGACGCACGGGCGCTGTGGCGCTGTCGTCCGCGCCGCCTGGCAGCAGAAAACCGACAATCACCATCAGCGCACCGATAATAATGCCTCTGCGGTGCAGCGGCGGCAGCGGGTCCATGATGCGAAAGTTATCTGGCGCATGCCAGATTTTCGTCAGGGTAGGTTTTAGTTCAAATGGCCCGGGCATGGCTCTCCTCCTGCTCCGCGTCTTTTTTCCTGTCCCGATAAGTATAGTTTGCTAACTGCCTGATGAGCGTAACAAAGCCAGCTTCCGTGACACGCATTCGGGAAAAATCCAGATAGCCTCTATTGTTTCCGTTTCGTCGTAATTTGTCATCTTTCCATAAGACAAAGTTTTACCGGATGGAAGGTGGCTGTTATGCTGCCCGCTACTTTAAATGTGATGGAAGGAAATCCCATGACCACCCCGACTTTTGACACAATCGAAGCGCAGGCAAGCTACGGCATTGGTTTGCAGGTAGGACAGCAGCTGAGCGAATCAGGTCTGCAGGGTCTGTTACCTGAAGCGCTGGTGGCGGGTATCGCCGATGCGCTGGAAGGTAAACAGCCAGCGGTTCCGGTAGATGTGGTTCACCGCGCGCTGCGTGAAATCCACGAACGTGCAGACGCTGTGCGTCGTGCCCGTTTCGAAGAGATGGCTGCGGCAGGCGAGAAATTCCTTGAAGAGAACCGTGAGCGCGAAGGCGTGAACAGCACCGAAACCGGTCTGCAGTTCCGCGTTATCACCCAGGGCGAAGGTCCAATCCCGGCGCGTACCGACCACGTTCGCGTACACTACACCGGTAAACTGATTGACGGCACCGTATTCGACAGCTCTGTTGCCCGCGGCGAACCGGCAGAATTCCCGGTAAACGGCGTGATCCCAGGCTGGATCGAAGCCCTGACCCTGATGCCGGTTGGTTCTAAATGGGAGCTGACTATCCCACAGAACCTGGCCTACGGCGAGCGTGGCGCTGGCGCCTCTATTCCGCCATTCAGCACACTGGTCTTTGAAGTTGAGCTGCTGGAAATCCTGTAAGCGACCTCTCCTCTTCCTCTCCCCACCAGGGGAGAGGGAATTAGTTTAAAAACCTATAGTTACGCCCTAATCAACAGATTATCTTGCAAAAGGTCACAGTAAGTGTATTTTTGTGAGCTGTTTTGCGTGGCTTAAGTGATACGTCACTCAGTTTCAACATATTGTTAACATAATATTTAAATCAAAGTATTCATCCCGCCGATTCTTACCTAATATCGATGAGTCCTTAACCGGGCCGTCGCTTTTCGACGTAATAAAGGGCCAGAAGAGCCTAAACAACACAGGCAGTAACAACAGGAAAACATCACATGGTAGATCAGGTAAAAGTCGTTGCCGACGAAGAGGCACCGTCTGAACAATCGCTACGGCGAAATCTCACAAACCGTCATATTCAGCTTATCGCCATCGGCGGCGCTATCGGTACCGGGCTGTTTATGGGGTCAGGCAAAACCATCAGTCTTGCCGGGCCGTCGATCATTTTTGTCTATATGATCATCGGCTTTATGCTCTTTTTCGTGATGCGGGCAATGGGCGAGCTGCTGCTCTCGAATCTCGAATACAAATCCTTTAGCGACTTTGCCTCCGACCTTCTCGGGCCGTGGGCGGGCTACTTCACCGGCTGGACCTACTGGTTCTGCTGGGTGGTGACCGGGATGGCCGACGTCGTCGCCATTACGGCTTACGCGCAGTTCTGGTTCCCGGGACTGTCGGACTGGGTGGCCTCGCTGGCGGTGATTATCCTGCTGCTGAGCCTTAACCTCGCCACCGTAAAAATGTTCGGTGAGATGGAGTTCTGGTTCGCGATGATCAAAATCGTCGCCATTGTCGGCCTGATTGTGGTCGGCCTGGTGATGATCATGACCCACTTTACCTCTCCGAGCGGCGTGCAGGCCTCGTTCACCCATCTGTGGAATGACGGGGGCTGGTTCCCAAAAGGGCTGAGCGGATTCTTTGCCGGCTTCCAGATTGCGGTCTTCGCCTTTGTAGGGATTGAGCTGGTGGGCACAACCGCCGCCGAAACCAAAGACCCGGAGAAATCGCTGCCGCGCGCGATCAACTCTATTCCGATTCGTATCATCATGTTCTACGTCTTCGCGCTGATCGTGATTATGTCAGTGACGCCGTGGAGCTCCGTGGTACCCAGCAAGAGCCCGTTCGTTGAGCTGTTTGTGCTGGTCGGTTTACCGGCGGCGGCAAGCCTGATTAACTTCGTGGTGCTGACCTCTGCGGCCTCGTCTGCCAACAGCGGCGTCTTCTCCACCAGCCGTATGCTGTTTGGTCTGGCGCAGGAAGGGGTGGCACCGAGCGCGTTTGCTAAGCTGTCGAAGCGTGCGGTACCGGCGAAAGGGCTGACCTTCTCCTGTATCTGTCTGCTGGGCGGCGTGGTGATGCTCTACGTGAACCCAAGCGTGATTGGCGCGTTCACCATGATCACCACGGTTTCGGCGATCCTGTTCATGTTCGTCTGGACCATCATCCTGTGCTCGTACCTGGTGTATCGCAAACAGCGTCCGCACCTGCATGAAAAATCCATCTACAAGATGCCGTGGGGCAAGCTGATGTGCTGGGTATGCATGGCGTTCTTCGTGTTTGTACTGGTACTGCTGACTCTGGAAGAGGATACCCGTCAGGCGCTGATGGTCACGCCGCTGTGGTTTATCGCGCTGGGGCTGGGCTGGCTGTTTATCGGTAAGAAGCGGATGGCTGGCATGCGTTAATTGCATTGTGCCGGGTGGCGGCTTCGCCTTACCCGGCCTACGGTTCGTTGCTCTTGTAAGCCCGGTAAGCGCTAACGCTACCGGGCTTTTTTATTCCCCGGCCAGCGCCCGCGGGAACAGCACGTTATTCTCGAGGCTGATGTGCTCCATCAGGTCGTCGATCATCTCGTTAATGCCGTTATACATGGCGCGCCAGGTGGTGCAGGCATCCGCCGGTGGGGTCACGTTATGGGTGATGTGCTTGATCACTTCAACCAGCTCACCGGCGTCGTCGTGCTCGCTTTCCATCACGCTAATCGGCCCCATCGCCTGGCTGCCCATTCCCTGTTTGATCATCGGGAACAGGATCTGCTCCTCTTTCATCATGTGGCTGGAGAGCTCTTCATGCAGCAGGGTCAGGTTTTTCGCCAGGCCGCGCGGTACAGAGGCTTTTTCGGCATGAACGCGCTCAACTTTGGTCGCCTGCAGGATCAGCTCCGGCAGCTGTTCGCGGTGGCGATCGTGAAAGCGCACGATGATGTGATCGATGATTTCGGCCAGCGCCACGCTGCGCCAGTCTTTTTCCAGCGGCTGCTCGGCCAGCTTCGCCAGTTCTGCTTCGATGAGGTCCAGATCCAGTTCCTTACGCGACGCGGCACGCGCCAGGGTTTGTTTACCGCCGCAGCAGTAATCCATATCGTATTTACGAAACAGCGCCGAAGCGCGTGGGATGGAGAGCGCCAGCTCGCCTAAAGGTTGGTCGCGGAAGGCCATGGTCGTTACCTCATCGTTATTTGATAAGATGTATTTTAAATGCATCTTTTAGGCGAAGCTATAACCCTTTATAGGCAGGGTTAAAAAAGCGATACAGATCACAAAAAAATGCCGATTTAACTCTATGAATGGATTTAAAAAACGGGTTTAGAAACTTTTTAAAGGCACAGAGACGGTAAACAACCCGCTGCGCCTGCCGATAGATACAGGTCAGACAATACCTGCATATAAAAAAGGCAACGCATGTTTAAACGTATAAAAGTGATAACCCTTCTGATTTCGGTGCTGCTGGCGCTCGGGATCATGCAACTGATCTCCGCCGGCATTTTCATCAACGCGCTTAATAACGACAAAGAGAACTTCACCGTTTCCCAGGTCTCCAGCCAGAATGTGGCCGAGTTCACTGACGCGTGGATCAGCCTTAACCAGGCGCGCGTCACCCTCAACCGCGGCATGCTGCGCCTGCAAAGCAGCGTGGCTTCGCAGATTAACGGCGGGCAGTTGAATGAGCTGGTCAACACGGCAAAAAACCTGCTGGCAGACGCCCAGTCCCATTACGACAAATACTACGCGCTGCCGGAAACGCCGGGCCTGGATGAAAAACTCTCCAGCCAGCTGGAAGAGCAGTACCGCATCTACTCGGCCACCCTGACCCAGATGAACCTTCTGCTCTCCCAGGGCAACCTCGAAGATATGTTTAAGCAGAACGCCGAGCAGAAGCAGACCGCAATGCAGAAAGTCTATCGTGAATGGCGCCAGGCTCAGGCAGCCCTTACCGATAAAGGCATCGAAGATAACGAAAGCGACTACAAACGCATCCTGTGGATCCTTTCCGGGATGATGCTTCTGGTGATCGCCGTGATTGTCTCCAGTTGGATCGCCATGCGCCGTGTGCTGCTGCTGCCGCTGCAGGAGGTCATCGATCATATTCGCGCTATCGCCGCGGGTGATCTGACGCAGCCTGTTGACGTTCAGGGCAAAAACGAAATGGCGATGCTGGCCTATAACGTTCACGAGATGCAGAAGGCGCTGGCGAACACCGTAGGTGTGGTGCGTGAGGGCTCCGACACTATTTATACCGGCGCGGGCGAAATCTCCGCAGGTAGCAACGACCTTTCTTCCCGTACCGAGCAGCAGGCGGCCTCGCTGGAGGAGACCGCGGCCAGTATGGAACAGCTGACCGCCACCGTGAAGCAGAACGCCGATAACGCCCGTCAGGCGTCACGCCTGGCGCTGGATGCCTCAAGCACCGCGAAAAAAGGCGGAAACGTGGTGGAAGGGGTGGTGCGCACCATGGACGAGATCGCCAACAGTTCCAGCAAAATCGCCCAGATCACCAACGTGATTGACGGCATCGCCTTCCAGACCAACATCCTGGCGCTGAACGCGGCGGTGGAAGCGGCGCGTGCCGGAGAGCAGGGACGCGGATTTGCGGTGGTGGCAGGGGAAGTTCGTACCCTGGCCCAGCGTAGCGCCCAGGCGGCGAAAGAGATCAAAGGGCTGATTGACGACTCGGGTGCCCGGGTCAGCGCCGGTTCCGCGCTGGTCAATGAGGCCGGGGAGACGATGGCAGAGATCGTCAGCGCCGTAACCCGCGTCACCGACATTATGGGCGAAATTGCGTCCGCCTCAGATGAGCAAAGCCGGGGTATCGATCAGGTCGGCCAGGCGGTGGCCGAGATGGATCGCGTGACCCAACAGAACGCCTCGCTGGTGGAGGAGTCTGCGGCGGCAGCGGCAGCGCTGGAAGAGCAGGCGGCACGCCTGAACGAGGCGGTGGCGGTGTTTAAGATCGCGAAGGGCCCGGTGGCTAAGGCTGCGCCAGTGAAAACCTATGCTGCAAAAGCCAAACCGGTACAGGCGACCACCGACGCCAACTGGGAAACCTTCTGACAGACGCCGGGTGGCGCTAACGCTTACCCGGCCTACGAAACGCATGACTTTGTAGGCCCGGCAAGCGCAGCGCCGCCGGGCTTTTTCACGGCTGTGAAACCGGAATTACCCTCGGTTTTTCCGGTTTCGCACTCACCGCAATCACCACCCCCACCACCAGCAACACAATTCCCGTGCCGGTTAACAGCGGCGGCAGGCTCTGGCGCATCAGGAAGGTATAGAGCAGACCGGCCAGGGTTTCGAAGACAATCAGCGGCCCTAAGATAACCGTCGGTAATTTCTGGCTGGCGACGTTCCAGCACAGGGCGCCCACCCACGAGCAGCAGACGGCAATCGCCAGCATCAGCCCGAGAAAGACCCACGGGCGTGGCCCCAGTGGCAGGGCAAAGTCCGGCTGTTGCACGTTCAGCCATGCGCAGGCGGCAAGGTAGCCCAGTAACGAGACCGGCAGCGTCACCAGCGCCTGGGCGGTGGCCCACATCATCGGATGTTTGTCGGGGTTTTCCCGCAGCCAGCGGGCGTTACGCAGGGCGTACCATGCCCAGCAGACCACCGACACCGACGCCAGCAGGATCCCCGAAACATAGCGCCAGCCACTGCCTCCGGCCACGCCGTGACGCAGCTCGGCGATATTCACGCACACCAGCCCCAGCGCAATGGCAAACAGCCCCGGGAGCATCTTCGACCACGCCAGCTTACCATCGCGCTGGCTGTAGAGCAGGTTGGCGAACACCGGGATCACCACCGGCAGTGTGCCGATGATCATGGTCGACACGGGAGCCCCGGTACGCTGGATCGCGCTTGCCAGGCAGACGTAATAGATCAGGTTGCCCATCATCGTCAGCGACAGGGCGGTGAGCCAGTCCCGGCCTTTCAGCTGGCGTAACCGTGCCCGGCCGAGCCAGGCGATCGGCAGGGCGATCAGCCCAAGCGCCAGATAGCGCCCCATCGACTGTAGCGCCGCCGGGTATTCCGGGACGATCAGCGGCCCGACAAAAATCAGTCCCCACATTAACCCTGCAAGCAGGGCATACAACACGCCGCTAATCATTTTTCCCTTCCTCTGCTTTGAACCTGCTAGCAGTGTAGAAAGGCAACAGAGGGCGGTATTGTATGAGATTGCGCATTAGCGCTGCGTTACCTGTTTCTGGTAGCGCACCGGGGTAATGCCATAGCGACGGGTAAACGCCCGGGTCAGGTGCGACTGATCGGTCAGGCCCGTCGCGGCGGCCACGTCTGCCGCCGGGAGTCCCTGGGTGAGAAAGGCTTTGGCGCGCCACAGGCGGATCGCCATCAGCATCTGATGCGGTGTGACGTGAAAATGGGCTTTGAACTGGCGCTGGAAATGGTACGGGCTGAGCGACACCACCTGCGCCAGCTCATCGAGGGTCAGAGAGTGCATGTAGTTGTCATGCAGGTAGTCGCGCACGCGCTCGAAGCGATGCGCCCCTTCTTTTGCGACCGGCGCATGACGCGCCAGCGGCTGGAAGGTATCAATCAGATCCAGCAGCAGGCCCTTTTGCGCCAGCGGATCGTCGGTGTGCCACAGGCCGTAGATCAGCTGACAGATCTGCTGCGAACGGCGGGGATCGTGGCGGGTGACGTCGCTGAACCACCAGTGGCGGATGCCTGTCACCTCCTCCAGCAGATCCGGTTCGAGATAGATCATCCGGTAGCGCCAGCCGTCGGCGGTTTCGGCCTCGCCGGTGTGCAGCTCGTCGGGATTCATCGTGACGACGGAGTGAACGGGGGCGACGTACTGCGTGCCGCGATAGCGGAAGCGTTCGGCACCGGCTTCTATGGCACCGATGCCGAAGGCCTCGTGAGTGTGGGGTTCAAAGGCGTAACGGGAGATATGGGCGTGATACAGCTCCACGCCCGGCACCTGCGCCAGATGGCGAAAGCGCGCGCTGTCTCTCTCATCGAAAAACTGTTCAGGTACGCCTTGCACGGTGAGCCTCCTCGCGGGTCAGAATGTCATTATCAGAGATGACCCGCAGGGATGCCACACTAATTAACCATGTTTTAACAATTACAGGATGTGCTTCACGCTCTCCGCAAGCGTGGTGGTTGGGCGGCCCAGCAGCGCGCTGAGGGTGCGGCTGTCATCAAACAGACCGCCTTTCGAGGCACCGACGTCGGAGTCGGCCAGCATATCGGCCAGGCCCGCCGGTAAACCCACCCCCTTCAGCGCGGCGGCAAAATCGGCTTCGCTCAGGTTCTGATAGGCCACGTTTTTACCGCTCTGGCGGCTCAGTTCGGCAGCCAGCTCACTTAACGTCCAGGCCTGGTCGCCTGCCAGCTCATAAACTTTACCGGCATGACCCTCTTCGCTGATAACGCGGGCCGCAGCGGCGGCATAGTCGGCGCGGGTGGCGGAGGCAATTTTGCCTTCACCGGCCGCACCAATAAACACGCCGTGTTCCAGCGCAGGCGGGGCGCTGGCGAGGTAGTTTTCGGTGTACCAGCCGTTACGCAGCAGGGCGTAAGGAATACCGGATTCGGCCAGCGCTTTTTCGGTGGCAACGTGCTCCACATGCAGGCCCAGCGGGGAGGTGTCGGCATGCAGCAGGCTGGTGTAGGCGATAAATTTCACGCCCGCCGCCTTCGCCGCGTTAATCACATTCTGATGCTGCGGCGCGCGCTGGCCCACTTCGCTGGAGGAGATCAGCAGCAGTTTATCCACGCCCGCGAGTGCGACGGTGAAAGCGGCCTGGTCGGTATAATCGGCCTGACGCACGGTCACGCCCTGCTGGCTCAGCGCCTCAGCCTTCGCCGGGTTACGTACAATGGCGACCAGCTGGCTGGCCGGAACGGTTTTCAGCAGCTGTTCAATAACGCGTTGGCCAAGCTGGCCGGTAGCGCCTGTAATTGCGATCATGATGAATATCCTTCGTCTCGGGTGAATGTTGTGGCACACTATCACTCAAACTAACTTTTAGTAAGTACGTACAAAAAGGTAAGTATCTCATGGCAAACCCAACCCTCAGCGAGCAAATGCGCGACGGCAATCTCTTTGCCGAGCAGTGCCCCTCCCGGGATGTGCTTAAGCATGTGACCAGCCGCTGGGGCGTGCTGATCCTGGTGGCGTTACGTCAGGGGACGCATCGCTTTAGCGATCTGCGCCGCAAGATGGGCGGGGTGAGCGAGAAGATGCTGGCCCAGTCGCTACAGGCGCTGGAGCAGGACGGCTTTGTCAATCGTGTATCGTATCCGGTAGTGCCCCCGCACGTGGAGTACAGCCTGACCCCATTGGGGGAAGAGGTGAGTGAGAAGGTAGCGGCGCTGGCCGACTGGATCGAGCTGAATTTACCCCAGGTAATGAGTAACCGGGATGAACGGGTTTTGTAGGCCCGGCAAGCGCAGCGCCGCCGGGCTAAACAACGGCTACTTACTTAGATCGACCTGATAAATCGCGAACCCAATCTCATCGGTCGCAACCTGCTGCATCGGGTACTGCGCTTTCTCTTTGATAAACGCCGCCGCTTTTTCCGTTGGTGCGGTCTCAAAACGGATATCCAGCTTCACATCGCTGTGAACAGGGGCCAGACGCCAGTTGTTGTCTGCTGCCGGATGGATTTCGCCGCTCTTCTTCGACTGCTCGCCAATCCACGTTGCCAACACCGAACGGTTCTCATCCGGTGAGGCGAAGGCGATATGGCTGTCGCCGGTCCCGGCAAACTTACCGCCGTAAGCGCGGTAGTTGTTGGTCGCCACCAGGAAGGTCGCTTTCGGATCAATCGGCTTACCGTTAAAGGTCAGGTTCTTAATGCGTTCGGCCTGGGCATTCACCACCTGGCACTCGCCGTCATATTTCGCCGGCTGGGAGACATCAATCTGGTACTCCACCCCGTCGATCACATCGAAGTTATAGGTGCGAAAACCGTCCCAGTTAATCAGCGACTGCGGTTTGGTGCTGGTCGGGTCGATCTGGTTAAACTGGCCCGCTGAGCACTCCAGCCACTCCTTCACCTCCTGGCCCGTGGCTTTGACCACCACCAGGGTGTTCGGATAGAGATAGAGATCGGCGGCGTTACGGAAGGTCAGTTGGCCTTTTTCGACTTCAACATAGCTGGCCGGATCGTTCTTGCGTCCACCCACTTTAAACGGCGCCGCAGCGGAGAGGACCGGCAGTTTCGCCAGATCCGGATCGCCCTGAATATAGCGCTCCACGTAGGCTTTCTGCGCCATGTTCACCACCTGCACGGTAGGATCGTCCTGCACCAGCGCCAGATAGCTGTACATGTTGTCGGCAGATTTGCCGATAGGTTTGCTGACAAACTCACGGGTGGCGTCGTGATCGTGCTTCAGCACCTCGACGATCTTTTTATCCTCGCCCACCAGCGCTTTTTTAGCGGCCAGATCGTAGATCGGGCGGGCTTCGGCCTTCGACTGGGTGACCTGCCATTTACCGCCGTCATTATTCAGCACCAGATCGACCACCCCAAGGTGATCCCCCCACATGCCCGGCATCACCGCGGGCACGCCGTTCAGGGTGCCTTTGGCAATGTCAGCCCCTTTAATGCTGGCGAAATCTTTGCCCGGGAAGACCGCATGGGCGTGGCCGAAGAGAATGGCGTCCACCCCTTTGACTTCGCTGAGGTAGTAGACCGAGTTTTCCGCCATCGCCTGGTATGGATCGGCAGAGAGACCGGAGTGGGCTACCACCACCACCAGATCGGCGCCTTTCTCGCGCATCTCCGGCACATACTTGCGGGCGGTTTCGGTGATGTCATTGACCGTCACTTTGCCGCTCAGGTTGGCCTTATCCCAGGTCATGATCTGTGGCGGGACAAAACCGATATAACCGATCTTCAGGGTCTGCGGTTTCCCGTCCTGATCGACCACGGTGGTCTCTTTGATCAGATAAGGGGTAAACAGCGGCTTCTGGGTCTTAACGTCGATGATATTGGCGTTAACGTACGGGAATTTGGCTCCTGAAAGCGCCATATGCAGATAGTCCAGCCCGTAGTTAAACTCATGGTTACCCAGGTTACCCACCGCGTAATCCAGGGTGTTCAGCGCCTTGTAGACCGGATGCACATCACCCTTTTTCAGACCTTTCGCCGCCATGTAATCCCCAAGCGGGCTACCCTGAATTAAGTCCCCGTTATCGACCAGGACGCTGTTTTTCACTTCGCTACGGGCTGCGTTAATCAGGCTTGCGGTACGCACCAGACCAAATTTTTCCGTCGGGGCGTCTTTGTAGTAGTCGAAGTCCATCATATTGCTGTGCAGGTCGGTGGTTTCCAGAATGCGGAGATCAACCGTCGCTGCCTGTACGCTCGCCGCAATCAGCGTCGCCAGGAGCGTTGCGCTAAACTTAATCATCAGAGGAGTCCTTTTATTCGATCCAGGCCACAAAAGAATATGTATCTATATTTTTTTGCTTACAGAATTGTGAATCCTGCCAGAAAAAAGGGCCCTGAAACCGGAATTGCTTCACAGATAGCGGATTTATTCACAATGCGATATAAATAAAACAAAGAGTTATACCCACTGTGATAACAAAGAGGTGGAGAATGTTAGATAAAATTTGTCAGCTCGCACGGGAAGCGGGCGAGGCCATTATGCAGGTCTACGATGGCAAGATCCCAATGGACACGATCCGTAAAATCGACGACTCCCCGGTGACCGCAGCCGATCTCGCGGCGCACGGGGTGATTCTGAAAGGCTTGCAGGCGTTAACGCCCGATATCCCTGTGCTTTCCGAAGAAGATCCCCAGCCCTGGGAGGAGCGTCAGCACTGGCAGCGTTACTGGCTGGTTGATCCGCTGGACGGCACCAAAGAGTTCCTCAAGCGTAACGGTGAATTCACGGTAAATATTGCCCTGATTGATAAAGGCAAAGCGGTGCTGGGGGTGGTCTACGCCCCGGTGCTGAAGGTGATGTACAGCGCCGCCGAAGGCAAAGCGTGGAAAGAGGAGTGCGGGGTGCGCAACCCGATCCAGGTGCGTGACGCCCGGCCACCGCTGGTGGTGATCAGCCGCTCTCACTCGGATAACGAACTTGAGGAGTATCTGCATCAGCTGGGTGAGCACCAGACAACGTCGATCGGGTCATCACTGAAGTTCTGCCTGGTGGCAGAAGGGCAGGCGCAGCTCTATCCACGCTTTGGGCCAACCAACGTCTGGGATACGGCGGCAGGCCATGCCGTTGCCGCCGCCGCGGGGGCCCATGTTCACGACTGGCAGGGCAAGCCGCTCGACTATACCCCGCGGGAATCCTTCCTTAATCCAGGCTTCCGGGTCT
The DNA here is from genome assembly GCF_002920195.1 of Leclercia sp. LSNIH8. NCBI lineage: Bacteria > Pseudomonadati > Pseudomonadota > Gammaproteobacteria > Enterobacterales > Enterobacteriaceae > Leclercia > Leclercia sp. LSNIH8. Next base: position 78,818 of record NZ_PQJY01000005.1, read on the forward strand.
CGCTTTACTGACCGACCAACTTATGCAGCAGGGCGACCACCTGCTGCACCTCCTCCTGGGTCAGCGCCCCGTCTTTCGCCCACTGCACTTTACCTTGCTTGTCCAGCACGACGACGGCTGAGCTCTCTTCTTCCAGCTGCCAGGCGCCGCGGGCTGCGCCGTTGCTGTCGACGATGAACTGTGACCATGGGTAGAGCTTTTTATTACTCTCCAGGCTGCTGCGCACGAACATGCCGGAACCCGGTATCGCATCATCGGTGTTCACTATGGTAGTGGTCTGATAAGTATCTTTTGGTAAATGTGCCGACTTGATCGCTTCAATCAGGGTTGCGTTTTTCTCTTTTGCCGAGGTGCGACCGGCAATATGTAGCACCACTCGCACTTTGCCAGGAAGCTGCGCGCTATTCCAGGTTTTGTAGCTAAACTCATTATTGTCGAGGATCAATTCTCCCCGGTCGGCAATGCCCACCGGTGGCACACGTTGTCCCTTCTCAAAATTATGTGCGGAAGCCATCAGTGGCAGCATCAGGCAGGCAGTTGCCAGGATGTTACGTAAGTTCATGGTGTTTTCCTTATTGTTTTATTAGCAGGTGATCCGACCACTTGGTCTGATGTTTTAATCATAAGTGCGATCGCGGCGCTTTACCCGCAATCCTGGTGCCAGAGTGAGGGGGAACGCACATATCTGCACAAAAACGATGGCTTATACTGCCCGAAAGTTACGATTGCAAAGAATATTCTGATTATTTGTCATCAAAAGGTAAATAAACTTATGCAGACTGGGTATCACCATTTTTCTCGTCTATAGTCATTGGGCAACAAAATTTGCGCTCCAGAGGGTCGGCCCGATTGTGGTGCCGCAAGAGCGTATGATTCGCAGGAGATAATAGAATGAAAATTTTTCAACGCTACAATCCGCTTCAGGTAGCTAAATACGTAAAAATCCTGTTCCGTGGACGGTTGTATATCAAGGACGTTGGCGCTTTTGAGTTTGATAAGGGCAAGATCCTTGTCCCAAAAGTGAAGGATAAACAGCACTTTTCTGTGATGTCCGAAGTCAACCGTCAGGTTATGCGTCTGCAAACTGAGATGGCTTAACCAACGTGCTATGCAGTAAAAGAAACGGCTCCCGATGGGAGCCGTTGATGTTTCTGGTTTAGGCCGAGGCGTTCTCTTCAGCATCCGGCATTTTTGGCACGAGCACCGTCGGTTTGTTGTCGATGCGCGTCACCAGCAGCTGATCGATGCGGTAGTTGTCGATATCCACCACCTCGAACTTATACCCTGAGAACTTCACCGAGTCGGTGCGTTTCGGGATTTTACGCAGCATAAACATCATAAAGCCGCCAATGGTCTCGTAGTTGCCCGACTGCGGGAACTCGTCGATGTCCAGCACGCGCATCACGTCGTCGATAGGCGTACCGCCGTCCACCAGCCATGAGTTCTCATCGCGCGCCACAATCTGCTCTTCCAGACCCTGGCCCACCAGATCGCCCATCAGGGTGGTCATGACATCATTGAGGGTGATGATCCCCACCACCAGCGCATATTCGTTCATGATCACCGCGAAGTCTTCCCCGGCGGTTTTGAAACTTTCCAGCGCTTCGGAGAGCGTCAGGGTGTCCGGGACAATCAGGGTATTGCGGATCTGCACGCCGCTGTTCAGCGTCAGGCTCTGGTTCGCCAGCACGCGGTTCAGCAGGTCTTTGGAGTCGACATAGCCGATGATGTGATCGATATCTTCATTACAGACCAGGAACTTGGAGTGCGGATGTTCCGCCACCTTTTTCTTCAGGCTCTGCTCATCTTCGTGCAGATCGAACCAGATCACGTTTTCACGTCCGGTCATGGATGACGGCACGGTACGGGATTCCAGCTCAAACACGTTCTCGATCAGCTCATGCTCCTGCTTACGCAGTACCCCCGCCAGCGCGCCGGCTTCGAATACCGCGTAGACATCGTCAGAGGTGATGTCATCTTTACGCACCATCGGCAGCTTAAACAGACGGAAAATGGTATTGGCCAGTCCGTTAAAGAACCACACCAGCGGGCGGAACACGAAGAGACAGAAGCGCATCGGGTTGATGATGCGCAAAGCCACAGCTTCTGGCGCAATCATACCGATGCGTTTCGGGGTCAAATCGGCAAAGAGAATGAACAGGCCAGTCACCAGCGAGAAGGAGAGAATGAAGCTCAGCTGCTCGGAAAGCTCAGGGGAGAAGTATCGGGAGAAAACGCTATGGAATGCGGGCGAGAATGCAGCATCACCCACAATACCGCCAAGAATGGCGACCGCATTGAGGCCGATTTGCACCACGGTAAAGAACATTCCCGGGTTTTCCTGCATTTTCAGGACGCGTTGGGCATTGAGATCGCCATCATCGGCGAGCAGTTTAAGTTTAATTTTACGGGATGCGGCCAGAGAGATTTCTGAAATAGAGAAAAATGCACTGACAGCGATGAGACAAAGTATTACTAAAATACTGTTTAACATATCTTATCCGGCTTCTCGCCAGATCCTCGGAGGGAAGTTAGTCATACAGGTGTGTAGATATTTTGAACACCGGTCCGAAGCGGTAGGCCGGTTATTTCAGCGGCTAGTATAGCGTAAAGGCGTGTAAATCTGCCAGAGGTCACGTTTTGCCATCCCAGGACCGCAAAGTGTTGTGTTTGGATGTTGATGGGAACCATTCTCATTTAAAGAGGGTTTTCATGCAATCTTTACCGGATCTTTATCCAATCTTTATACAGAAAAATGTGCGTTTTTTAGACAGGACGACTTCCTCTGAACGCTCTTTTATGTGGCAGCGTCGGTTATCAGGGAAACTAATCCGAGTCAGTCTACGGACACAGGACAAAAATGTGGCTCAGCAACGTGCCGTAAAGCTCACAGAAGCCTTTATAAGGCTGTCTCAGTTAATGGGTGATACAAACCCCGGTTTGATTCGAGAAACTCTTCTTAAGGCCAGAGATAGGCAAATAGAGGATGAGTTTTTATCTGCTGTTGCAGCATGTCATGTCTCGCCTTATCCAGTAATGCAAGAAAATAACTTTGCACCGCAATTATCTACAGTACTTAAAGAGTGGCTTGAGGAGATGAGTTCTGATTGGGCGAAGAGTACCAAAGTGCTTAATGAGAGAACGGTAAATGGTTTCCTGGAATGGTGTGGGGATATCCCAGTAGCTTCCGTTACGAAAAAGACGGTAAGCACTTATAAAAAGTTTCTTGATAAGTCGGGTAAGTCACCTCGATCTAGGCAAGATGCTATCATTAAGGTTTCAGCGATGTTCAATTTCGCTATGAAGCAACGTGATTACATCTCGAAGAATCCTTTTTTGGGGATGAATTATAAGAATGTTGAAAATGTGAGTATTAAAATGGGTGTTTCATTAATGGATCATCAACAATTAATTGCTTCTGAGCATGTTGCCAATACCAGATCCTTATGGTGGTTACTAAACCTACTTTTTTACACAGGAGTACGTATAGGTGAGGCGATCCAAATCACTTCGAATGATTATATTGAGAAAGAAGATCAAGGAAGGCTCATCAAATGTATCAGCATTAATGATGCTGGTACTAAAACCGTTAAGAACCGCGAGTCAATTCGAGATATACCTTTAAGTGATAGTCTTCTAAAGGCTGGTATATGGGAAGAGAAACCAATATATCATTGGGTTAATAATTCATCTGCAAGCAATGCCATAAGCAAGGCATTCAAAAAAGTAGGTATGAAGCATACTGCACATGACTATCGATATGGATTATCTGATAGATTACGTGACCTTCAGGAAGTACCTGACCATATCAGATTCTCAATACTTGGGCATGCTCATAAAACAATGACAGATAGAACATACAGGAGTAAACAACCACTCTTACAAATGAAACAAGTAATTGATCGTATATAAATGAAAAGCAAGCATATGGATGTGCTTTCTGTAAGTGAGTTATTTTTTGTGAAACGTATGCTTTTTATGTTCTATACTAAAATGGATTTGAAATTTAATAAAGCGTGAGGTGTTATATATGAGAATGGCAGATTATTATTACGAGCAGATGTTAGCTGATTATAAAATCCTGGAGGAAGAATATGAATATCTTGTATGGAAAGGAGATGGATCACTTTCTGAAGCCATCAATAAGCACAGATCCGCAAAAAATAACAATGAACAACATAATAGAAAATGATTTATATGTTTTTTATTTAAGGCGTTTTTATTTTAATTGGATATTTTTATTGTTGATATTATTGTTGTTTGATCCTTGACATTGAAGATGCCATCATCTTTTCCCTGGGTAAACGATTCCTTTGATTCTTTACTTATGATCAATGATAGCTGTGTTGTCATTATTTTATACTCTAAAGGCGGGTTACTTAGCAAAACTCAGGGGAACAGATATTAGAATCGTAGTATACTAAAAGATCTAAAGCAATAAATGTACATTTTATTCCCTATAACCATCCGCAGATGTTTATAGGGATAATAAAATATATGAAACAAAAAAATATTATGTCCTATACTATTAGTGTAAGAATAAAATCCTGACTGGTTAAGTTTTATACTTAGACGAATTAGAACCTGATCCTATCGAAAAGTAGATGGCAGATGAGTTGTCCAGACAGAACGAAGTGCAAATTATACCCGTGGTGATTTTTACAGAACACGGCAATGCGGCACTATAAAGAACCGGATAATACCCCGTAGGTTCCACGATAGACATATAGGCCAATGCTTACCAAATGGTATAAGGGAGTCTATTACTCATAATAGAATTTGGCAACGGAATTGTACAATACAATTCCGTTCTGAATTTGAGTACTTAGACAATTATAAAGATTGTTCATGTAGTCTTTATAATATGAATGGTGATAAACCATGACCGTTGCATAAGAACCGTAATAGGAAGAAACAGGGCAACCCGCTTCCGTTCGTTCTGGATTAGTACAATATAAATCCGTCCGAAATCTACGACATGAAATGTTGATGAGTATCAGCGTCAAGAGCACAAAATCACTTGTGCTTTTTGTTTTCTTCCTCCTTGTGGGGGATAGAAATGTATCAAAGAAATCCCGTCAAGTAATGTTGTTTAAACTATTATCTAAATCACTTATTAAATCAGGAAACGAAATCCAATGAATTTATATTCCAGTTAGTCGAACGCAGTGAGGTTAAACTGGAATATAAATTCCTGGTTCGCTTGTAAAGCGAGACAGTTAAACATAGATCATTAATAATTCTCATGCTGTAATAATTAACAAATTTTTAAATCCCTAACTACCTGGTAGTAGTTAGGGGAATTAAATGATAAATAATTATGTCATATGCTTATAGTATAAGAATACAATTCTGACTGGCTAAGTCTCATGACTTAGATATATTAAAACCTGATCCTATCGACAAGTAGATGGCAGATGAGTTGTTCAGACAGAACGCAGTGCAAAAGAGACCTGTGCAGATATCCCGAGCGAAATTCCTAGACCAATAAGACGGAATCGCAGGAGGCACGGCAATGCGGCACTATAAAGGAGTCAGCAATAATACCCCGCAGATTCCCAGGATAGACATATAAGACCAAACCCTTATTATATTAGTAAGGGAGAAGGGTATAAAGGGAGTCTATTACTCGTAATAGAAATTCTATGGTGAATCTAATAATATAGATCCGTCCAGAATTTGAGTAATTAGACGCTTATTAATATTGTTCATGTGGTATTAATAAGTAGTGTAGTGATGAACTACGACCGTTGCACAAGAACCGTAATAGGAAGAAACAGGGCAACCCGCTTCCGCTCGAACCGGATCAGTAATATATAGGACTGTTCGAAATTTACGACATGAATTGTTGATGAGTATCATCGTCAAGACACACACATATAATTGTGTTGTTTTTTCTTCCCCCCTATGGGGGGGGCGAATTGTATCCAAGAAATCTCGTCAAGGAATAATGCTGTTAAAGCTAACGGTAAAACCCACTGAATTTCATTCAAGATAAACGAACGTAGAGAGTTTATCTTGAATGAAATTCTGGCATGCTCGTAGAGCAGCCATATAATATGTAAACATTATATGTGACGAAATAGATATAAGATATCTAGTGGATTCTTCTCGTGATTATATATGATTACATGACTGAAAATATGTAACCAAATAAAAATATAAATTTTGTGATTAATGCATGTGAAAATTTAATAATATGGTGTATGTAATTAATTTTCAAAATGGATGGGTGCATCAGTAAATAATTAAATTCCAGTTCTGAAAGCTGGAATAGTACTTATGTACTGGTAGTTGTATGCAAGAGGGGTAATACGTTGGCTATGTTGTCCAGATATAACAGTTTACATGAAAGTACGTTATACAACCTCCTTGGGAGGGGTTGGCCTAAAGGTTAGCAAATGATTGCCGATAACATGTCTATGAATTTTAGAGAAATCTGGTCTGAACGTTACAACAATGAGGAATGAATTGTGGCTTACGCAACATATACAGTGACTTGCCCACATTGTGGAAGTACGACGACAGTAAACACCGGAATTAAAAGCAGTGGCACAGGTGTAGGTTCTTGCGGGGCATGTAGAAAACTTGTCAGAGTAGAAGTTGATTCTCACGGTAATATAAAGCGAGTATTAAAATAACAAGGAAAAGTAAAAATGAATAAATTACAGTTTTTTGTTTACATGGGATTTGGAATAATCATGGCATTCATTGTCTATGATTTTTTCAGTACATTTAGTGAACCTGGCATGTCATTTTCTACGGTATTACTTGCATTAGTTACTTTAGCAATTTGGAGCATGGTTATGATCATTTCACTATGGTGGTCAGTTATAGCCATTCCATCTATTCAAGAAAACTACCCTGCATTAATGCAGAAATTGCCAAAATTTTTCAATAATTACCTTCTGCCTGTTATGATTGTTTTTTTATTATTAATGGCAGGGCAAGCTAACGTGTACATGATGAATGTACAAGGGAGGAATCTGGGCTTTACGGTTGAAGACCAATTTTCTAAAGCGAAGAGTGCAGGGATCTTTAGCAGAGAAAAGTGGATTGAGGTTAAAGCTAAGCAAGATGAGTCAATAAAATTAGCCGATGAACAAGCTGCTAATGCTGCATCAGAAAAAAAGAATAAAGACTACATCGAAAGTAAGATTAACAGCCTCGACAGAAGCAGTGGTGAGTACTTAGTAGCTGAAAATACCTACAAGAAACATGGTGTCTGGGTTGATGATTACATTGCTGTTCAAAAGAAATCGTGTTCACGCGAATTCAATCGGCTTTTAGCTGCGACTGCTGCATCTGAGCAAGCAATTGAGAGCTGGAATGAAACATCGGATGCCTTAAGGCAAAGTGGCTCATCCCCGTTCGCAGGCGGTCGAAGCCCCACAACTGATCCTGATATTCAGCGAACCAGCAACGATATTAGATTTGCCCAATCTCAATTAGAAAATTGTGGGATAGCTCATCTTGGCGAGATAGAACACCGTGTTACAGTGCAAATTGATAATTAACATAGGCTTAGTATTATGTATTTCAAAACAGTGGTTATAAGTTCAAGTTTACTATTTTGTTTATCGGCCTCTGGTGAGGAACTTAAGCAAAATATTGATAGTACATTACAAAAATGTAAGATGGATGCTGTTAGCACTATTGCCTCACAGAATTGCTATATTAAAGCTACAGCTGAATGGGATTTAGAATTGGGAAACCAGTACAAACTACTAATGAATGGTCAACCTGATAACGTACGTATTGCTCTCAGAGACTCACAAAGACAATGGATTAAATATAGAGATCAATATGTTTCTGCTATAGATGTATTTTACAAACAACAAGGTGGTACTATTTCATCATTAAATGCAGCTGAATCTAAACTCAATATTACTCGTGATAAAACAATTGATCTTTATCGATTAAGAAATAGTACTGATTTATCATCGCCAGCAACGGTAGACAATAATAAAATAGAAAACACTGAAGTTAATAATAGCGTTGGTGAAGAAAAGGTGGATGAAAAAGTTGTTTCAAAAGTATCAAGTGATGATTCCTCTAATTTAAAGACGCTGGCGTGTAAATTTGTAATACAAACTGATAAAACAATTAAGGAAATGCCCGGGTTTTTCGCAGAAAATAAAATGACTGTATTAGATAAAGGGATACAGTTCACTGTACTTACTGGTGATTATTTTAATATCCCAGATAAATTAATTAGCCCCAACAATCTAACTTCAGTAAAAAATAAAATGATTGGTACAGGAAGCCAACAAGAGGATGGTACTGTTTCAACCTTTTCTAAAGATAGCTCTAATTATGTAGTTACTACGTGGGCGAGTACAGCATTCAAGCATACGAAATTTAAATTAACTCTTTATGCTTGTAAATGATGTGAGTTTTAATTGTATTTAAAACTTTCAAGGTAGCTTAGGCTGCCTTTTTTATTTCCATCGATATGTCAGGGCTGGTGGAAAGCCGCTATGAATAATTCTTAAAGTACTTTCATCACACCATTCACACAGCAAAACGCCGAACATAAGGTAATCTTCTGTTCCAGGGTTAAAGTAATTGTGCATTAAGTCATGCAAAGTACGTTCTGTTTCTGTGAAGGCATTCATTTTTTCATTTCTCATTCAAGCCGCTACACTGTTCATTTCTTTCTTTATTCGGCTGATGGTATTGGTACTTACACCGAAGTCAGCAGCTACAGAGCGAACACTGCCACCGGAAGCTAACGCTGCCACTATTTCGGTACGCGGGATGTTCCTGCCATTACCACGCCCGGCAATACGACCAGCGGCTTTAGCTGCATTGTAACCCTCTCTCTGCCTGAGCAACATCATTTCACGTTCCATTTGGCAGATCCCGGAAAGTAAAGTTAAAACCAGTTTACCTGTAGGTGAGCTATCTCCCGTCTTAATGCCTTCATGATGGAACTGGATCGCGACACCTCGTTTAGTCAGTGTATCTACAGTTGAGAGGAGGTCGGCTGTATTACGGGCAAGACGACTGATGTCATGCACATGCAAAGTATCGTCTTCGCGTAAGTACTCCATCATCGCTAAGAATGCTTCACGATTGGTATCTTTTGCACTTACTTTCTCAGTGAATACTTTGTCAAAGGTGATTCCCGTATCTGCTAATTGTCGCTCGCTGTTTTGTTGCAAGCTGGATACGCGAATATAAGCGATGTGTGCCATGTCAAAATCTCTACACTGTATTGATTTGTATGTTGCGATTTATTATAGGGTGTAGCGATGAAAAATCAAGGCAGATCGCTACGTTCAATCAGACTTTAGGGGGATGTGTGGTATGTAGCGATTAAGGATGCTAAATTGCAACAGGAACATTTGTTAAAGTAAAAGTATTGCTCTAATTTTAAGAACTAGTCAGATATCGAATATTCTTATTTAAATCAATCAACAACCATATCATCACACGTGTTTCACTATTAACAGTACAATTGGTTTACAATCTTTCTATTGTATTTAAAATAGATGTCGCAATGAGCCAGTATATATATATTGATGTATTATGAGATTGTCGATCCATGTATGTCCACCCCCAAAAAAATTTAAATTTCTTCTATAAAAAGCTTTGTTATGACTGGAGGTAATATGAATTAGTAATCAAAATAAAAATCTCTTAATGAAATTATATAAGAGTAAACTTTAAGTGTTTAAATGGAAGTAATACTTATACTATTGATTTCAAAAAATAACATGATTACCTATGAGATATTAACATCGGAGTGATTTAAGTTTTTTCGCTTTTAGTGATGTTTGATAGGTTTTGATTGTAAACTATGAGAGTGACAAATAATTTATGGATGATATTAACTCAAGTTACTAATAGAATGTCGAATCAACTAAAAATATATATTGCACATAATATTTTTGATGATTTATGATATCTGCTCTACGCAACCTGGTAACACTGGTGCTAGTACTTAACATTAGCAATGTGATTAATATTGTTTGTTATATTACTTGTTTGTGGGGTTTAAAATGAGTCTAATAAAGACTTTAAGAGAATTGAAGAGCATTACAACAGACGTTGGGACTTTTGATTATGTTAATAACATTGGAGAGGGTGGTAACAGTGATGTGTTTGAGTTTAATAAAGGTACACAGAAATATGCTATAAAATTTTTAAAAAAAGGCATGATGACATCCACTGGAAAACTCGCTAGATTCCAAGATGAATATTTTTGCATGTCAATAATCAACCAACATAAAAATATAGCTCGTATGTTCCATCTTGATAAAGTTTCACTGTTGAATGAGGAGTACTTTATAATTGTTATGGAGTTATATCATTCAACTCTGAAGCCTTTCAAAGCGGATTCCGAAGAACAATATTTAAGAGAAGTGAAAAAACTAGTTCGTGATTTGATATCAGGACTGGAACATTTGCATAGCAATAATATAATTCATCGTGATATTAAACCAGGTAATATACTTCTAAATGATAAGGGGGAATATGTTATTTCAGATTTTGGTATAGCAAAATTTGATCAAGAGTTTTTTCCAAAAAATGCTATGACTAGAAACTCCGAAAGGCTCGCAAATTTTGAGTTTTCAGCCCCTGAACAAGCTTGTAAAGATGGTTTAATTTCCTTTGCAACTGACATTTATGCGTTTGGGCAAGTCATACAATGGGTTAGTACTGGTTCAGTTAACAGAGGGGTGGGGAGACAAAAATTACCTTATCACAGTGTGAACAACCATATATATATTCTTGATAAAGTAGTTGAACGTTGCTTGATGAATTCGGCTATCAGCAGATTCCAAACCATATCTTCTATTCGTGAGTTTATTAGAGTATCTCAGGACAATATACCTAAACCTAAAAATATTTGGACCTTCTTACATGAATTTGATAATTTAATTAGACGGAACTTTCCAAAAATAAGAAATATTTTAACAGAAAAAAAACCACAAAAGATCAATCGTTTTCTTACTGATGTAAATTCTATTAATAGCAATGAACAATTCTGGTTTATGAAGGATGATGGGGGGGATAATAAATTTATTTCATGTGAGTTTCGTAATGATTCTTGGTTTTTTGACCTTGGGGCTTATCATTTAGAAGCTAAAGTTGAGTCTTTACATGTTTATAATGACAATCACTATCCCTACAAAAATTTCTTTGTTCTGATATTCGAAGCACATGAACCATTTGTATATGTTAATCCAATTACTAATAACATTATTTCAAGGGGCGATGATTTATATAAAGAAGACCGTGCGATTTATTGGAATGGGCTATGTATTGATCCCAGCGAGATCTATAATGGATACCTAGATCTTGGTGATGAAACTATTGAAGTTGACAATGATAACTTTACCGTGGTGCAAAGATATTTGACAAGACGTGCGATGATTTTTGTTCCAGAATTTACGGCGAGTGCGACGATGACAGATCGTACGGTAACAACTGAATTGATTAAATCAATCCTTGATGAGGATAGCATTCTGGAGTCATCATTAAAAAAATATATAGATTTAACACGTTCGCATCATAGCTATGAAATAACAAAATATAATTAATGTCATTTTTTACGGATAAATGTTGGATCATTTACATGTTTATAGCTTCGAAAATAATATTTCTTTGAATGTTAACATGTTAGTGGGTTTTCATTCGATTTAATTTTATGGAAAAGAAAGCCCTGTTTGGCTTTCTTTTTTATGGAGTGATATTTTTATATGTCAATCTTCTAATTTTTACGACATTATCTTAGCGATATGATTAATTAAATTGAATGATGTTGATATTGGGGTAAGGAATATATCAATTATGGAATTAAACATTTTAGTATTCTAGGGATTAAATTCGATTTTTTCGGATATTAACCTTAGCAATAACTATTTAATCATTAAGGTCAAGAAATTAATGACTGCTTAAAGTTTCTTTATCTTTTTGATATTTATATTCTCAACCCAGCTCAGATATATAAACTTGATATTTTCTGTCTTATCTTCTAAGGTCCAATCTTCATAACAATCCATCAAACCCGCACCAACACTGACATACTGCACCAGTAAAGTGGATTCAAAATGGCTGTTTAACATATCTTATCCGGCTTCTCGCCAGATCCTCGGAGGGAAGTTGGTCATACAGGTGTGTAGATATTTTGAACACCGGTCCGAAGCGGTAGGCCGGTTATTTCGAGGGGTAGTATAGCGTAAACGGCTGTAAAGTCGCCAGAGATCGCATTTTGAGCCGGTTTTGCTCGTCAACAGGCAAAACCAGCTTACTGTTATGCCAGCTGAGGCGGCAGGCAGACACCAATGCCACCGATACCGCAGTAGCCGTATGGATTTTTATGCAGATACTGCTGATGGTCATCTTCCGCATAATAGAACGGTAAGGCGTTGGTGATTTCGGTCGTCACCGGGCGATCGTCACCGGCGGCGTGCATCGCCTGCTGGAAGCGTGCCAGACTGTCGCGGGCGGCGGCATCCTGTTCCGGCGTGAGCGGATAGATCGCCGAGCGGTACTGGGTGCCGTGGTCATTGCCCTGACGCATACCCTGCGCAGGATCGTGGTTTTCCCAGAATACCTGCAGCAGCTGTTCGTAGCTGACGACGTTCGGATCATATACTACGCGTACCGCCTCGGCGTGACCGGTCTGGCCGGAGCAGACTTCGCGGTAGGTTGGGTTCGGGGTATAGCCCCCGGTATAGCCTGCCGCGGTGCTGTAGACGCCCGGCAGTTGCCAGAAGAGGCGCTCCACGCCCCAGAAACAACCCATTGCGAACAGGGCAATTTCCATCCCTTCCGGAACGTTGGTCATAGAGTGGCCGTTGACGGCATGGAGAGTCGCGACAGGCATAGGGGTGTTACGTCCCGGTAATGCGTCCGCCTGAGCAACCAGGTGCTTTTTATCAAATAAACTCACGGTGTGGCCTCCGGGTGGGTGATGTTTGGGTTAAGGTTGTCACGACGCGTTTAATTGAACACAATAAATGCGGTGAATGAGTCTAGATTTAAACATAAGAAATATTAGGGTGTTTAACCATTTTTCAACCCGCGTATTGGGTTTTGGGCTTTTGCCGTGATTTGCTGCGGAGCGGCACATCATATGCTTCCAGGGGTGGAAACAAGGATATTCAGGAGAAAACGTGCCAAAAATCCGCCAGTTATGTTTAGCCAGTCTCTTGCTGACAAGCGGAATCGCCAGCGCGGCGAACGTTCGTTTACAGGTTGAGGGGCTATCCGGGGCGCTGGAAAAAAACGTACGCGCACAGCTCTCCACTATTGAGAGCGACGAAGTGACGCCCGATCGTCGCTTTCGCGCTCGCGTGGACGATGCCATTCGTGGCGGTTTAAAAGCGCTCGGCTACTATGAGCCGACCATCGACTTCGAGCTGCGTCCACCGCCGGCCAAAGGGCGGCAGGTGTTGATTGCCCGCGTCAAGCCTGGGGTTCCGGTGCTCATCGGCGGCACGGACGTGGTGCTGCGCGGCGGCGCGCGTACCGATCAGGACTATCTTGAACTGCTTAAAACGCGGCCAAAGAACGGCACCGTGCTCAATCACAGCGACTATGACGGCTTCAAAAAAGATCTGACCAAGGTGGCGCTGCGCAAAGGCTACTTTGATAGCCAGTTCAATAAGAGTCAGCTCGGCATCGCCCTCGACCGCCATCAGGCGTTCTGGGATATCGACTACGACAGCGGGGAACGCTACCGCTTTGGTGATGTGACCTTCGAAGGGTCGCAGATCCGTGATGAGTATTTGCAGAATCTGATCCCTTTTAAAGAGGGCGACTATTACCAGTCGAAAGATCTGGCCGAGCTCAACCGCCGTCTGTCAGCCACCGGCTGGTTTAACTCCGTGGTGGTGGCCCCGGAGTTTGATAAAGCGCGACAGACCAAAGTGCTGCCGTTGCACGGCGTGGTATCGCCACGCACCGAGAACACCATTGAGACCGGGGTGGGCTACTCCACCGACGTCGGTCCGCGGGTAAAAGCGACCTGGAAAAAGCCGTGGATGAACTCCTACGGCCACAGCCTGACCAGCAACGTCAGTCTCTCAGCCCCGGAACAGCAGCTCGATTTCAGCTATAAAATGCCGCTGCTGAAAAACCCGCTTGAGCAATATTACCTGGTGCAGGGCGGCTTTAAGCGCACCGATCTGAACGACACCGAAGCAGATTCCACCACCCTCGCCGTGTCGCGCTATTGGGATCTCTCCAGCGGCTGGCAGCGCGCCATCAACCTGCGCTGGAGCCTCGACCACTTTACCCAGGCCAACGTCACCAACACCACCATGCTGCTCTATCCGGGGGTGATGATCAGCCGGACCCGTTCCCGCGGCGGCCTGATGCCGGACTGGGGGGATTCCCAGCGCTATTCGATAGACTACTCCAATACCGCCTGGGGCTCGGATGTGGATTTCTCCGTGGTACAGGCGCAAAACGTCTGGATCCGCACCTTTTATGACCGCCATCGCTTTGTGGTGCGTGGCAACCTGGGCTGGATTGAAACCGGCGATTTTGAAAAAGTGCCGCCGGATCTGCGCTTCTTCGCTGGGGGCGATCGCAGCATTCGTGGCTACAAATACAAATCCATCGCGCCAAAAGATGGCGACGGCAAGCTGATCGGGGCCTCGAAGCTGGCTACCGGCTCGCTGGAGTATCAGTACAACGTCACCGGAAAATGGTGGGGCGCGACCTTTATCGACAGCGGAGAAGCGGTGAGCGATATCCGCCGCAGCGACTTTAAAACCGGCGCAGGCGTCGGGGTGCGCTGGGAGTCACCGGTCGGGCCGATCAAGCTCGATTTCGCCGTGCCGGCGGGCGATAAAGATGAACACGGTTTACAGTTTTACATCGGTCTGGGGCCGGAATTATGAGTTTATGGAAGAAAATCAGCCTCGGCGTGTTGCTGTTTATCCTGCTGCTGCTGGCTGCGGTGGCCTTTCTGGTGGGGACCACCAGCGGGCTGCATCTGCTGTTTAAGGCGGCAGACCGCTGGGTGCCGGGGCTGGAGATTGGTCAGGTCACCGGCGGCTGGCGCGACTTACATCTGAAAAACGTTCGCTACGACCAGCCGGGCGTGGCGGTCAACGCCGGGGATCTGCATCTGGCGGTGAAGCTCAGCTGTGTGCGCGACAGCAGCCTGTGCATCAACGATCTGTCGTTAAAAGATGTCTTCGTGACGATAGATTCTAAAAAAATGGAGCAATCGGAGCCCGTTGCCGAAGAGGAGAGCGGGCCGCTGGATCTCTCCACGCCATACCCGATATCGCTTAACCGGGTGGCGCTGAATAACATCAACGTCAAAATCGACGACACCACCGTGTCGGTGATGGACTTCACCTCCGGCCTGCGCTGGGAGGAGAAAAACCTGACCCTGACCCCGACCTCTCTGCAAGGGCTGCTGATTGCCCTGCCGAAAGTGGCGGAGGTGGCCCAGGAAGAGATCGTCGAGCCTAAAATTCAGAACCCGCAGCCGGAAGAGAAGCCGCTGGGCGAAACCCTGAAGGATCTCTTCTCGAAACCGGTCCTGCCGGAGATGACCGACGTTCACCTGCCGCTGAACCTTAATATTGAAGAGTTTAAGGGCGAGCAGCTGCGCCTCACCGGCGATACCGATCTGACGGTCTTCAACATGCTGCTGAAAGTGAGCAGCATCGACGGCAACATGAAGCTCGACGCGCTGGATATCGACACCAACCAGGGCAGCGTCAACGCCACCGGCAACGCCCTGTTGCGGGATAACTGGCCGGTGGATATCACCCTCAACAGCACCCTGAACATCGACCCGATTAAAGGTGAGAAGGTGAAGCTGAAGGTGGGCGGCGCCATGCGCGAACAGCTTGAGTTTGGCGTGAACCTCTCCGGCCCGGTTGACGTGGTGCTGCGGGGCCAGACCCGGCTTGCGGAGGCGGGCCTGCCGCTCAACCTTGAGGTGGTGAGTGAGCAGCTCTACTGGCCATTTACCGGTGAGAAGCAGTACCAGGCCGATGACGTGAAGCTGAAGCTCACCGGCAAAATGACTGACTACACCCTGTCGTTCCGCACTGCGGTGAAAGGGGAGGGGCTGCCCCCTGCCGGCATCACCCTGGATGCGAAGGGCAACGAGCAGCAGATTAATCTCGACAAGCTGACGGTGGCCGCGCTGGAGGGCAAAACCGAGCTGACGGCGCTGCTCGACTGGCAGAAGGCGATCAGCTGGCGCGGGGAGCTGAAGCTCACCGGGATCAACACTGCCAAAGAGGTGCCGGACTGGCCCTCGAAGCTCGACGGGCTGATTAAAACCCGCGGCAGTCTCTATGGCGGTAGCTGGCAGATGGAAGTGCCTGAGCTGAAAATCACCGGCAACGTGAAGCAGAACAAAGTGGATGTAAACGGCTCGCTGAAGGGCAACAGCTACCTGCAATGGGTCATCCCGGGCCTGCACGTCGCGCTGGGGCGCAACACCGCCGATATTAAGGGCGAGCTGGGGGTGAAAGATCTCGATCTGGATGCCACCATCGACGCGCCGAATCTGGATAATGCCCTGCCAGGGCTGGGCGGAACCGCGAAAGGGCTGCTGAAGGTGCGCGGCACGGTAGAAGCCCCGCAGCTGCTGGCGGATATCACCGCCAACGGCCTGCGCTGGCAGGATCTCACCATCGCCCGCGTACGGGTAGATGGCGACGTGAAATCTACCGATCAGATCGCCGGGCACCTGAACCTGCGGGTCGATCGCATTTCCCAGCCGGGCCTCAACCTTAATCAGGTCACGCTGGAAGCCAAGGGGAGCGAGAAACAGCACGATCTCCAGCTGCGCATTCAGGGTGAACCGGTCTCCGGCCAGCTGCACCTGGCGGGCAGTTTTGACCGTCAGGAGACCCGCTGGAAAGGCACCCTGGATAACACCCGCTTCGCCACCCCGGTGGGGCCGTGGTCGTTATCGCGCGCTATTGCCCTGGATTACCGCAACGCGGAGCAGAAGATCAGCATCGGGCCGCACTGCTGGACCAACCCGAATGCCGAACTGTGTGTGCCGCAGACCATTGACGCAGGCGCAGAAGGGCGGGCGGTGGTCAACCTTAACCGCTTCGATCTGGCGATGCTTAAGCCGTTCATGCCAGACACTACGCAAGCAAGCGGCGTGTTTAGCGGCAAGGCGGATGTCTCCTGGGATACCACCAAACCGGGGCTGCCGGAGGGCAACGTCACGCTCGCCGGGCGTAACGTGAAGGTGACGCAGGTGGTGAACGATGCGCCGCTGCCGCTGGCCTTCAGCACTCTTAATCTCACCGCCGATCTGCATAACAACCGCGCCGAGCTGGGCTGGCTGATCCGCCTCACCAACAACGGGCAGCTGGACGGCCAGATCCAGGTGACCGATCCGCAAGGACGGCGCAACCTGGGGGGCAACGTCAATATCCGCAACCTTAACCTGGCGATGGCGAATGCCATCTTCTCCCGCGGCGAGAAGGCGGCAGGCATGCTGAATGCCAACCTGCGGCTGGCGGGCAGCGCCCAGAGCCCGCAGCTGTTTGGTCAGATGCAGCTGAACGGGGTGGATATCGACGGCAACTTTATGCCGTTCGATATGCTGCCGAGCCAGCTGGCGATGAACTTTAACGGTATGAGCTCGACGCTTACGGGCACCGTGCGTACCCAGCAGGGGCAGATCAACCTCAGCGGCGATGCGGACTGGAGCCAGCTCGATAACTGGCGCGCCCGCGTGGCGGCCAAAGGCAGCAAGGTGCGGATCACCGTGCCGCCGATGGTGCGTTTAGACGTCTCGCCGGATGTGGTCTTTGAGGCCACGCCGCAGCTATTCACCCTTGATGGCCGCGTCGATGTACCGTGGGCTCGTATCGTGGTGCATGAACTGCCGGAAAGCGCGGTGGGCGTCTCCAGCGATGAGGTGATGCTCAACAACAACCTCCAGCCGGAGGAGCCACAGACCGCCTCTATCCCGATCAACAGCAACCTGATCGTACACGTGGGCAACAACGTGCGCCTGGATGCGTTTGGGCTGAAGGCCAGACTGACCGGCGATCTGAAAGTCGCGCAGGATAAACAGGGGCTGGGCCTGAATGGGCAGATCAACATTCCGGAAGGGCGTTTCCACGCCTACGGCCAGGATTTGATGGTGCGTAAAGGCGAACTGCTCTTCTCCGGCCCGCCGGATCAGCCGCTGCTGAATATCGAAGCGATCCGTAATCCGGAGGCCACCGAAAATGACGTGATCGCCGGGGTGCGCGTGACGGGCACCGCGGACGAACCGAAAGCGGAAATTTTCTCTGACCCGGCCATGTCCCAGCAGGAAGCGCTCTCATACCTGCTGCGCGGGCAGGGGCTGGACAGCAATCAGAGCGACAGCGCGGCGATGACCTCAATGTTAGTCGGTCTGGGGGTTGCACAAAGTGGTCAGGTTGTGGGTAAAATCGGCGAGACGTTTGGCGTAAGCAATCTGGCGCTGGACACCCAAGGGGTCGGCGACTCCTCTCAGGTGGTGGTCAGCGGCTATGTACTGCCGGGTCTGCAGGTGAAATATGGTGTGGGGATCTTTGACTCATTAGCAACTCTCACGTTACGCTATCGCCTGATGCCTAAGCTATATCTGGAAGCGGTGTCTGGCGTAGACCAGGCACTCGATCTGCTCTATCAGTTTGAGTTTTAGCAATGCGAATATTTGTCTACGGCAGTTTAAGAACAAAGCAAGGCAACAGCCACTGGATGACTAACGCCCAGTTGCTGGGGGATTACAGTATCGAGAACTACCAGCTGTACAGCCTGGGCCACTATCCAGGCGCCGTTCCGGGAGAAGGAGCAGTACACGGTGAGGTTTATCGTATTGATAATGCCACGCTGGCCGAACTTGATGCCTTGCGCACCAAAGGCGGGGAATACGCTCGCCGGTTAATCCAGACACCCTACGGCAGTGCATGGATGTACGTGTACCAACGTTCGGTGGAAGGCCTGACGCTGATTGAAAGCGGTAACTGGTTAGACAGAGACCAGTACTGATATGAATAACGCCACCTTCGGGTGGCGTTGTTTTTTCAGGCCGCACAGATTTTGTAAGCCGGGTAAGGCGCAGCCGCCACCCGGCAACAGACCGCACAGATAAAAAAAGCCCCGACAAGTCGGGGCTTTTTTCACACGTTAAGCATTACTTCTTAGCGCGTTCGAAGGAGGCAACGATTTCCGCTTTAGCGGCTTCTGCGTTGTCCCAGCCTTCCACTTTCACCCATTTGCCTTTCTCGAGATCTTTGTAGTGCTCGAAGAAGTGGGCGATCTGCGCTTTCAGCAGCTCTGGCAGGTCGTTCACATCTTTGATGTGATCGTACTCTTTGCTCAGCTTGGTGTGCGGTACCGCAACCAGCTTCGCATCTTCACCCGCTTCGTCGGTCATTTTCAGCACGCCAACTGGACGGCAGCGGATCACGGAGCCCGGCTGCAGTGGGTATGGCGTTGGGACCAGCACGTCTACCGGGTCACCGTCCAGAGACAGGGTGTGGTTGATGTAACCGTAGTTGCACGGATAGAACATCGCGGTAGACATGAAACGGTCAACGAACAGTGCGCCGGTGTCTTTGTCGATTTCGTATTTGATAGGATCAGCGTTCGCCGGGATTTCGATAACTACGTAGATGTCTTCCGGCAGTTCTTTACCCGCTGGGACGTTGAGTAAGCTCATGTCTGTGTCCTTTAAATGATTGGTAATCAAGTGGCGAGTATTATAGCCAACTGGCGCGGAATGTCTCCGCCTGTTTTCGCCAATCCCTGTTCCTGAAAACCCTTATCAGCACTTTCTCATGACAAGATAATCCATAAACTCAGCCGCATTTTTAATGGCTCAGTGAAAGCGATTACAAACTTGTGATTAACGTTTTATTCACTTTTCCGAAGTGTGATGTAACACACTCCGTTACATCTCGCATTGTCTATAGTCTCTTCGCAGAACATTTTTTACCCAACAATAAACTCCCCTACGAGGACGCACTTATGTGGAAGCGCTTACTTCTTGTCACAGCAGTTTCGGCAGCCATGTCGTCTATGGCGATGGCCGCCCCCTTAACCGTAGGATTTGCCCAGGTCGGCTCAGAGTCCGGCTGGCGCGCCGCTGAGACCAACGTCGCGAAGAGTGAGGCCGAAAAACGCGGCATTACGCTGAAGATCGCCGATGGTCAGCAAAAACAGGAAAACCAGATCAAAGCGGTACGCTCTTTTATCGCTCAGGGCGTTGACGCCATCTTCATTGCCCCGGTCGTGGCGACGGGTTGGGAACCGGTTCTGAAAGAAGCGAAAGATGCCGAAATTCCGGTCTTCCTGCTCGATCGTTCCATCGATGTAAAAGACAAATCTCTCTATATGACCACCGTCACCGCCGACAACGTGCTGGAAGGCAAATTGATTGGTGAATGGCTGGTGAAACAGGTGGATGGTAAGCCGTGTAACGTGGTGGAACTGCAGGGCACCGTCGGCGCCAGCGTGGCCATCGACCGTAAGAAAGGCTTTGCTGATGCCATCTCCAAAGCGTCAAACATCAAGATTATCCGTTCTCAGTCCGGCGACTTCACCCGCAGTAAGGGGAAAGAGGTCATGGAGAGCTTTATCAAAGCTGAGAACAACGGCAAGAACATCTGCATGGTTTATGCCCATAACGATGACATGGTGATCGGCGCTATTCAGGCGATCAAAGAGGCGGGCCTGAAGCCGGGTACCGACATCCTGACCGGCTCCATCGACGGCGTACCGGATATCTATAAAGCGATGATCGACAAAGAGGCCAACGCCAGCGTGGAGCTGACGCCAAACATGGCAGGCCCGGCCTTTGACGCGCTGGAGAAATTCAAGAAAGACGGCACCATGCCAGAGAAAGTCACGATCACCAAGTCCACGCTCTATCTGCCTGATACCGCTGCAGAAGAGTTAGAGAAGAAGAAAAATATGGGCTACTAAGCTCGACTGAAAATGCCGGGCGACGCTGCGCTTGCCCGGCCTGCGGCTCGCTTTTTGTAGGCCGGATAAGCGTAGCGCCATCCGACATGATGCAGGGGGAACCATGATCACAGACCAACACCAGGAAATCCTCCGCACAGAGGGCTTGAGCAAATATTTTCCCGGCGTAAAAGCGCTGGATAATGTCGATTTCAGCCTGCGGCGTGGCGAGATCATGGCCCTGCTGGGCGAAAACGGCGCCGGAAAATCGACCCTGATTAAAGCCCTGACCGGTGTCTATCACGCCGATCGCGGCACCATCTGGCTGGAAGGCCACGCCATATCGCCCAAAAATACCGCCCATGCCCAGCAGCTGGGTATCGGGACGGTCTATCAGGAAGTGAATCTGCTGCCGAATATGTCGGTGGCGGATAACCTGTTTATCGGCCGCGAGCCACGACGCTTTGGCCTGCTGCGCCGTAAAGAGATGGAAGAGCGCGCCACAAAACTGATGGCGTCCTACGGTTTCTCTCTCGACGTCCGCGAGCCGCTCAACCGCTTCTCGGTGGCGATGCAGCAGATCGTCGCCATCTGCCGGGCTATCGATCTCTCGGCAAAAGTGCTGATCCTCGATGAACCTACCGCCAGCCTGGATACCCAGGAGGTCGAAATGCTCTTCACCCTGATGCGCCAGCTGCGCGATCAGGGGGTGAGCCTGATTTTCGTCACCCACTTCCTCGATCAGGTGTATGAGGTGAGCGACCGCATTACCGTCCTGCGTAACGGCGGCTTCGTCGGCTGTCGCGAAACCCGGGAGCTGCCGCAAATCGAGCTGGTGAAAATGATGCTGGGCCGCGAGCTGGAGAGCAATGCCCTGCAGCGTGCGGGCCGGACGCTGCTCAGCGAGAAGCCGGTGGCGGCGTTTAAAGGGTACGGCAAGAAAGGCACTATCGCGCCCTTTGATCTTGAGGTGCGCCCGGGCGAAATCGTCGGACTGGCGGGGCTGTTAGGATCGGGACGTACCGAAACGGCCGAGGTGATCTTCGGGATTAAACCTGCCGACAGCGGCACTGCGCTGATCAAAGGTAAACCGCAGACGCTGCGCTCCCCGCATCAGGCTTCCAGCCTGGGGATCGGTTTCTGCCCGGAAGATCGCAAGACCGACGGCATCATCGCCGCCGCCTCGGTGCGTGAGAACATCATTCTGGCCCTGCAGGCCCAGCGCGGCTGGCTGCGCCCCATTCCCCGTAAAGAGCAAAATGTGATTGCCGAGCGCTTTATTCGCCAGCTGGGCATCCGCACCCCGAGTGCGGAGCAGCCGATCGAATTTCTCTCCGGCGGTAACCAGCAGAAGGTGCTGCTGTCACGCTGGCTGCTGACCAAGCCGCAGTTCCTGATCCTCGACGAGCCGACCCGCGGTATCGACGTAGGAGCGCACGCGGAAATTATCCGCCTGATCGAAACCCTCTGCGCCGACGGTCTTGCGCTGCTGGTGATCTCCTCGGAGCTGGAGGAGCTGGTGGGCTATGCGGATCGGGTGATCATCATGCGCGACCGTCAGCAGGTGGCCGAGATCCCGCTGGATGCGCTCTCCGTTCCGGCAATCATGAACGCCATTGCGGCATAAGGAGTAGATCGTGATGTCACGTTCACTTTCTCAGACCGGCGAGACGAAGCGCCGCTTCAGCTGGCCCACCGGCACGCCGCAAATCATTGCGCTGATCCTGGTGTTGCTGGTGGACAGCCTCGTTTCGCCGCATTTTTATCAGATTATCCTCCAGGATGGCCGCCTGTTCGGCAGTCCGATTGATATCTTAAACCGCGCCGCGCCGGTCGCCCTGCTGGCGATCGGCATGACCTTGGTGATTGCCACCGGCGGTATCGACCTGTCGGTCGGGGCGGTGATGGCGATTGCCGGGGCGACGGCGGCCTCAATGACCGTGGCCGGACACAGCCTGCCGGTGGTGCTGCTGGCGACGCTGGGCACCGGCGTGCTCGCGGGATTGTGGAACGGCATCCTGGTGGCGATCCTCAAAATCCAGCCCTTTGTCGCCACCCTCATTTTAATGGTGGCCGGACGCGGGGTGGCGCAGCTGATCACCTCCGGGCAGATCGTCACCTTCAACGCCCCGAATCTGGCGTGGATTGGCAGCGGATCGCTGTTCTTCTTCCCGACGCCGGTGATTATTGTGGTGGTCACCCTGATCGCCTTCTGGCTGTTCACCCGCAAAACCGCCCTCGGGATGTTTATCGAAGCGGTGGGGATTAACATTCGCGCCGCGAAAAACGCCGGGGTCAGCACCCGTCTGATGGTGATGCTCACCTACGTATTGAGTGGGGTCTGTGCCGCCATTGCCGGGATTATCGTCGCGGCGGATATTCGCGGGGCCGATGCCAATAACGCCGGGCTCTGGCTGGAACTGGATGCGATCCTCGCGGTGGTGATTGGCGGCGGCTCGCTGATGGGCGGGCGCTTCAACCTGCTGCTGTCGGTGATTGGCGCGCTGATTATCCAGGGGATGAACACCGGGATCCTGTTGTCCGGTTTCCCGCCGGAACTCAACCAGGTGGTGAAAGCGGTGGTGGTGCTCTGCGTGCTCATCGTGCAGTCGCCGCGCTTTATCAGTCTCATTAAGGGGATGCGTGGTCATGATAAAACGTAATTTACCGCTCATGATAACCCTGGGCGTGTTTGTGCTGGGGTATCTCTACTGCCTGACGCAGTTCCCCGGTTTTGCTTCGACGCGGGTGATCTGCAACATCCTGACCGACAACGCCTTCCTCGGGATCATCGCCGTCGGCATGACCTTCGTGATCCTTTCCGGCGGGATCGACCTCTCCGTCGGGTCGGTGATCGCCTTTACCGGCGTCTTCCTGGCTAAGGCGATTGGCTACTGGGGGATCTCCCCGCTGCTGGCCTTCCCGCTGGTGCTGGTGATGGGCTGCGCCTTTGGCGCCTTTATGGGACTGCTGATCGACGCCCTGAAGATCCCGGCGTTTATTATCACCCTCGCCGGGATGTTCTTCCTGCGCGGCGTCAGCTATCTGGTGTCAGAGGAGTCGATCCCGATTAACCATCCGGTCTACGACACCCTCTCAAGCCTGGCGTGGAAAATCCCCGGCGGTGGCCGGCTGAGTATTCTGGGGCTGGTGATGCTGGGCGTGATAGTGATCGGCATTTTCCTCGCCCACCGCACCCGCTTTGGCAACGAAGTGTATGCCATCGGCGGCAGCGCGACCTCCGCCAACCTGATGGGCATCTCCACCCGCAGCACCACCATTCGTATCTACATGCTCTCCACCGGGCTGGCGACGCTGGCGGGGATCGTCTTCTCCATCTACACCCAGGCGGGCTATGCGCTGGCGGGGGTAGGGGTGGAGCTGGACGCGATTGCCTCGGTGGTGATTGGCGGCACGCTGCTCAGCGGCGGCGTCGGCACGGTGCTGGGCACGCTGTTTGGGGTGGCGATCCAGGGGCTGATCCAGACTTATATTAACTTCGACGGCACCCTCAGCTCGTGGTGGACCAAGATTGCGATTGGCATTCTGCTGTTCATCTTTATCGCCCTGCAGCGCGGCCTGACGGTGCTCTGGGAGAACCGCCAGAACTCGCCTGTCACACGGGTGAGCACCACCAGCAAGCTATAAGCGCCTGAATTTACGTCAAGTCTAAATCTTTTCCGGTAGCAGCCGATAACCCTTAATTCTGTCCAGATTTATCTCGCTACCGGAAATTACATCATGCTTAAAACGCTATCGATTCGTACCGGCTTGCTTTCGTTACTGGCCGTTATGACCCTTCTGCTGCTGCTTGTCAGCGGTATCGGCATTTATGCCCTCACCCAGAGCTCCTCCTCTTTGCAGCGCATTAACCATCTTCAGGGCGAACAGCTGGTGCAGCTCAACTCGGGCTACACCCTGATCCTGCGCGCGCGCAACGAGGCGGGGCAGGCCGTCCGCATGATGGAGGTGGGGCTGCTGGATGACGCCACAAAATCGGTGAAAAACATCAATGACGAACTCAAACAGGCGCAAACCACGCTGAAAAGCGTGATCGATAGCGGGGTAAACGATCCCGAAGGTGAGGCGCTGCTGAAGAAAGTTGCCGCGAGCCTCGCCGCCTATAATGCTGAGGGGATCGTGCCAATGCAGAACGCCCTGAATGCGCAGAATGCCGATGACTATTACGATCTGCTGGAGAACCGTCTGGTGCCGGTAGCGCGTCAGTTTGATAACGATATGCAGGCCTTCCAGGCCTGGAGTGACAACCGGGGCAAAGCTGAAGTCGCCGCAGTGCAGGCGAGTAAAAGTCGGGTGATGCTGCTGATCATCGTCGCCGCGCTGCTGACCGCGGGCATTATCGTGCTGGCGTGGCTGGCACTTCGTCATATGCTGCTGAAGCCGCTCTCCTCCTCTATCGCCCAGCTTGAACACGTGGCCGCCGGGGATCTGACCCACGCCCTGACCACCCCCGCAAGCCAGGAGTTTAACCGCCTCAACGCCGCCATTGAGGAGATGCGTCAGTCGCTGATGGGGTCGGTGCTGCGGGTGCGCGATGCCAGCTCGCAGATCGATACCGGCAGCCGGGAGCTGACTGCAGGCAATATGCACCTTGCCCAGCGTACAGAATCGACCGCCACCTCGCTGGAGCAGACCGCGGCCAGCATGGAAGAGATCACCGCCACGGTGAAGCAGAATGCCCACAACGCCGAGCAGGCGCATCAGGTGGCGAAGACGATGTCAGATACCGCTGACCGCGGCAGCGAGATGGTCTGTTATGTGATTGAGAAGATGCGCGATATCTCCGGCAGCGCCGATCGTATCGCCGATATTCTCAGCGTCATCGACGGCATTGCCTTCCAGACCAATATCCTGGCGCTGAACGCCTCGGTGGAAGCCGCCCGCGCGGGTGAGCAGGGGCGCGGCTTTGCGGTGGTGGCCGGAGAGGTCCGTAACCTCGCCAGCCGTAGCGCCGATGCGGCGAAAGAGATCCGCACGCTCATCAGTGATTCCCAGGCGCACGTCAGCGAAGGCAGCGAACTGGCGCAGCAGGCGGGTGAAACCATGGACGAGATCGCCAACGAGGTGATGCGCATGACCCGCCTGATGCGTGAGATCGCCAATGCGTCGCACGAGCAGAGCCGAGGTATTGAGCAGGTGAATATTGCGGTTAATCAGATGGACGAAACCGCGCAGCAAAACGCGGCGCTGGTCCAGCAATCGTCCGCCGCGACGCGCTCGCTGGAAGAGCAGTCCCGCGAGCTCATCGAGGCGATGTCACTGTTTAAGCTGTCGTCGCAACAGGCGTAGCCTTATCGTCTTCCGGCGCCGGGAGGCTTTCCGCGCCAGCCGGGGTGCTGGCGATATGGTCATGAATGGCGCCCAGCAGCTTTTCCATCTCAGCGGTCAAGCGCAACGCATAAGGCGTTGGCTCAAGAAACAGACCCTTGCGGGTAAACAGCGGCTCATTAAACAGCATGCCAAAGCGTTTCAGGGCCAGGCTGACTGCTGGCCTGGACATCTCAAGACGTGAAGAGGCTTTGGCCATGCTCCCGCACCTGACGACTTCAATAAATACCGGAATCAGATTGAGGTCGATGCCAGTGGATGAGCGAGAGAGGTTTTTCATATCGGCTGATTTCCATTGAACGCTATTTGAACGCCGTCATGATGACGCATTGATTCAGCGGGTTACAGCAGCATTTTTATATAGTTTTATACCAACAAAGATATAAATGTTTGGAAAAACAAAAAGGGGCCGAGTGGCCCCTTTTGGTCAAACTCAACAATCAGGCATCCGGGAATTCACGGATAAAGCGTTCCACGTCGTCAACCATATGATCGTTGCCAACGAAGAAGGAACGGCGCTGGTGCAGGCTTTCAGGAATGATATCCATAATCCGCTCTTTGCCGTCGCTGGCTTTACCGCCCGCCTGTTCGGCGAGGAAGGCCATTGGGTTGCACTCATACAGCAGGCGCAGCTTGCCTTCCGGGTGGCTGGCGGTGCTTGGGTAGAGGTAGATACCGCCCTTCAGCAGGTTGCGGTGGAAATCCGCCAC
Organism: Leclercia sp. LSNIH8; assembly: GCF_002920195.1. Lineage (NCBI taxonomy): Bacteria > Pseudomonadati > Pseudomonadota > Gammaproteobacteria > Enterobacterales > Enterobacteriaceae > Leclercia > Leclercia sp. LSNIH8. Next base: position 105,778 of record NZ_PQJY01000005.1, read on the forward strand.
CAGGGAGCCGATATAACGCGAGGTATAAGGACGCTGGGTCGATTTATCCTCTTCCTGGCAGAATTTGATGTACTTCTTCACCCCGGCCGGGAATTTAATGTAGTTCCCTTCGTTGATGGAGTAAGTGCTGCCTTTCTGCGGGAAGCGCATGCGCTCCTGGCACAGGCAGAATACACCCAGCGACGGATCGTAGGTAAAGGCGTGGACGCCGCAGCCGGTGGTGTAGACCAGCATGGTGGAGGAGCCATATACCACATAACCCGCAGCAACCTGCTTATTGCCCGGCTGCAGGAAATCTTCTTCGGTGACCGGCGTGCCGACAGGGGTGACGCGACGGTAAATGGAGAAAATGGTGCCGACAGAGACGTTAACGTCGATGTTGGAGGAGCCATCCAGCGGATCCATCAGGACGACATACTTGGCGTGTTCACAGCCTTCAAAGACGACGATTTCATCTTCTTCCTCGGAGGCGATCCCCGCAACGATGTCGCGCGCGCGCAGTGCAGCTTTCAGTTTTTCATTCGCGAACAGATCGAGTTTCTGTTGAACTTCGCCCTGCACGTTTTCAGCACCGCTGGCACCCAGGATATCGACCAGTCCGGCTTTGTTGATATCGCGGTGGATGATCTTGGCGCCCAGCTTTATTGCCGACAACAAAGCAGTGAGCTCACCGGTAGCATGCGAGAACTCGTGCTGCTTTTCGACAATAAATTCACCTAACGTTTTCATAACACTTTCCCTGCATTGGATGTTGAGTAAAGTTGTTGATGCCCAACAATCTTAACAAACTTTCAAATTGTCGCGCAGAGGTGAATCGCGCCAGCTTGCTACAGATTTTCCTGAAATGCATTTCTCTGCTGCTGACATATGCGTAAAATGTGCGCCACATTGAAGAAGGATAGTGACGTATGCGCATTCATATATTGGGGATTTGTGGCACTTTCATGGGCGGCCTGGCTATGCTGGCGCGCGCTCTTGGCCATGAGGTGACAGGTTCGGACGCCAATGTGTATCCGCCGATGAGCACGCTGCTGGAAAACCAGGGCATTGATCTGATTCAGGGCTACGACGCCAGCCAGCTGGAGCCGCAGCCGGATCTGGTGATCATCGGAAACGCCATGACCCGGGGCAATCCCTGCGTAGAAGCCGTGCTGGAAAGGAATATTCCCTACATGTCAGGCCCGCAGTGGCTGCATGATTTCGTTCTGCGCGATCGCTGGGTGCTGGCGGTGGCGGGAACCCACGGTAAAACCACCACCGCCGGTATGGCGACGTGGATCCTCGAAGCCTGCGGCTACAAGCCGGGCTTTGTGATTGGTGGCGTGCCGGGGAACTTTGACGTTTCTGCCCGTCTGGGCGAGAGCCCGTTCTTTGTTATTGAGGCGGACGAATATGACTGCGCGTTCTTTGATAAACGCTCCAAGTTCGTTCATTACTGCCCGCGTACGCTGATCCTCAACAACCTTGAGTTTGACCACGCGGACATTTTCGACGACCTGAAAGCGATTCAGAAGCAGTTCCACCACCTGGTGCGCATCGTACCGGGGCAGGGACGCATCATCCTGCCGGAGAACGACATTAACCTGAAGCAGACCCTGGCGATGGGATGCTGGAGCGAGCAGGAGCTGGTGGGCGAGCAGGGCCACTGGCAGGCGAAAAAGCTCACCAACGATGCCTCCCGCTGGGAAGTGTTGCTGGATGGCGAAAAAGTCGGGGAAGTGCACTGGGCGCTGGTGGGCGAACATAACATGCATAACGGCCTGATGGCGATCGCCGCGGCCCGTCATGTGGGTGTCTTGCCTGCCGATGCGGCGAATGCGCTGGGATCGTTCATCAACGCTCGTCGCCGTCTTGAGCTGCGCGGCGAAGCCAATGGCGTGACGGTGTATGACGATTTTGCCCATCACCCGACCGCGATCCTCGCGACGCTGGCTGCCCTGCGCGGCAAAGTGGGCGGCACGGCACGCATTCTGGCCGTACTGGAACCGCGCTCCAACACCATGAAGATGGGGATTTGCAAAGACGATTTAGCCCCCTCTTTAGGTCGCGCGGACGAGGTCTTCCTCCTGCAACCGCAGCACATTCCGTGGCAGGTGGCGGAAGTGGCCGAAGCCTGCGTTCAGCCTGCGCACTGGAGTGCCGACGTGGATACGCTGGCGGAGATGGTGGTGAAAACCGCGCAGCCGGGCGATCACATTCTGGTGATGAGCAACGGCGGGTTTGGTGGGATCCATCAGAAACTGCTGGACGGTCTGGCGAAGAAAGCAGAAGCAGTGGCGTAAAAAAAAGCCCGGTGGCGTTAACGCTGACCGGGTTTTTTTGTAGGCCGGATAAGGCGTTTACGCCGCCATCCGGCAAACAGTAAGTAAAATATTAATCTTCGGCTTCCGCCAGCTCGCGCAGATACTGGAAGATCAGACGCGCAGACTTCGGCGGTTTATTCCCTTCTTTCTCTTTCTTCGCGTTACGGATCAGAGACCGCAGCTGCTGGCGATCGGCATCTGGCCACAGGTTCAGCACTTCCGGTACGGCGTCATCGCCCTGTTCAATCAGACGATCGCGGATCTGCTCCAGCTTATGGAACAGCGCAACCTGTTGGTTGTGGCGGTTTTTCAGCTTATCCAGCGCCTGGCGAATCGGCTCTACGTCGCGCTGGCGCAATAATTTACCAATCAACTGAAGCTGGCGGCGACGGCCCTCTTTCTTGATGCGCTGTGCCAGTTCGATGGCGGCACGCAGATCCGGGTCGAGCGGGATTTTATCCAGCGCGTTTTTACCCAGCTCTACCATCTCCGCACCAAGCTGTTTTAACTCTTCGGCGTCGCGTTTAATTTCACTTTTACTGACCCAGATGATCTCATCATCTTCGTCTTCGATGTCATCACCGGGAACGTCGTCGAGCCAGTCTTCGGGCTGCTTAGTCATGTCAGGCTCCTTAAAAAAAGAGGCTAATGTTACCAGTTTAGACGCGTACTGAGAAACGGTTCTCTGTTAGACTTCAGCTAACTACACCTTACATTATGGCATTTACGATGAAAGTGATCTCACAAGTTGCAGCGCAGCGTAAAGCACTGGAAGAGGCCGTCTCCATGGCCCTGGAGCTGGCGTCAGCGAAATCGGACGGGGCAGAAGTCGCCGTCAGCAAAACCACTGGCCTGAGCGTCAGCACCCGCTATGGCGAAGTGGAAACCGTTGAATTTAATAGCGATGGCGCATTAGGGATTACTGTTTATCACCAGAACCGTAAAGGCAGCGCCTCCTCTACCGATTTAAGCCCTGACGCCATTGCGCGGACCGTCCAGGCGGCGCTGGATATCGCCTCCTACACCTCTCCAGACCCCTATGCCGGGGTGGCTGACAAAGAGCTGCTGGCCTTTGAGGCCCCGGATCTGGATCTCTTCCATCCGGCGGAAGTGACCCCGGACGAAGCCATTGAGTTCGCCGCTCGCGCGGAGCAGGCCTCCCTTAATGCCGATAAGCGCATCACCAATACCGAAGGCGGCAGCTTTAACAGCCACTACGGCATTAAAGTTTTTGGCAACAGCCACGGCATGTTGCAGGGCTATTGCTCCACCCGTCACTCTCTTTCCAGCTGCGTGATTGCCGAAGAGAACGGCGACATGGAGCGCGATTACGCCTATACCATTGGCCGCGCGATGGGCGATCTACAGTCGCCAGAGTGGGTTGGGGCGGAGTGTGCAAAACGCACCTTATCCCGCCTGGCTCCGCGTAAACTCTCTACCATGAAAGCACCGGTTATCTTTGCCAATGAAGTGGCGACCGGGCTGTTCGGGCATCTGGTCGGCGCGATTGCCGGCGGCGCGGTCTACCGTAAATCCACCTTCCTGCTCGATGCGCTGGGTACGCAAATCCTGCCGGAGTGGTTGACCATTGAAGAGCACCCGCATCTGCTGAAAGGACTGGCCTCCACACCGTTCGACAGCGAAGGCGTGCGCACCGAGCGTCGCGATATCGTCAAAGAGGGCATCCTGACCCAGTGGCTGCTGACCAACTATTCCGCACGCAAACTGGGGCTTAAGAGCACCGGCCATGCGGGCGGCATCCACAACTGGCGCATTCCGGGCCGCGGCCTGAGCTTTGAGCAGATGCTGAAAGAGATGGGCACCGGGCTGGTGGTCACCGAGCTGATGGGGCAGGGCGTGAGCGGCGTCACCGGCGACTACTCGCGCGGGGCGTCTGGCTTCTGGGTGGAAAACGGTGAGATTCAGTATCCGGTGAGTGAAATTACCATCGCCGGTAACCTGAAAGATATGTGGCGTAATATCGTGACGGTGGGCAACGATATTGAGACACGCAGCAATATCCAGTGCGGTTCCGTTCTTCTGCCGGAAATGAAAATCGCCGGTCAATAATACCAGGCGCACTTCGGTGCGCTTTTTTTAATAATAAAAAAGGAAGTGAGCAATGCGTAAAACCCTGTTAGCTATCCTCGCAGCGTCATCGCTGGTCATGAGCACCTCGGTCTTTGCCGACCTGGAAGACAATATGGACACCCTCAGCGAAAACCTGAAAGTGGTGCAAAAAACCGATAACGCGGCTGAGATGAAAGAGGCGTTAACCAAAATGCGCACCGCCGCGGTAGACGCGCAAAAAGAGACCCCGCCAAAGCTGGAAGGCAAAGCGGAAGATAGCCCGGAGATGAAAGATTTCCGCCACGGCCTTGAGACGCTGGTGGGCCAGATTGACGGCGCGCTGAAGCTGGCGAACGAAGGCAAAGTAAAAGAGGCCCAGGCGGCAGCCGATGGCTTTGTTACCACGCGCAATACCTATCACAAAAAATACCGTTAATGGGTGCCTGAGCCTTACGTCCTTGATACACTCATGAAATGCAGGGGGATTGTACTCCCCCCGCATACTCGCTCTACTCCTTGCCAGAGTTGCAATCCAGTCGGGCAGTCACCTCCAGTGAACCTTTGCGATAGCTAATTTCGCACAGGTTTCGCCGGGTTATCAGTGTGAGCAGGATTGCTGTTATTGCGGCAATCGTTGTTACTCTGATAATAAGTTTTGTGCTTTTCATGGATGCCTCCTTGCTTTTAAAGCGGGCGAGGTAGCGAACTCCACGTGTTCGGACGTGTCGTTTCGAGCCCCCGCCCTGATTTTTCGTCAGGCGGGGCTTTCCACTTCCCGTCCCATGCATGAGACGGTCAGTCTCAAGCACCCACGGCCACTCTAACGAATCCTCATAAGAAAACCTTATCCAGCTCACACTTCTACGAGTCTGTTCGTAAACTTTTTCACTTCCACAACGTGGCTTTTGCCGTTCAGGAGCGTGATATTCATCACGTTAGGCCAGCGAAAAATCGTTATTCAGCGCAATTATGTGGCACAGATCACTGGTGCCGCTCTCCTTTCCACTTCGAAGTGGAAAACAACTCGCTACAAACCCCTGACACCCGGCGTTAGTTTTATCCCAGAGCCAATAACGGGGTAAGACGAGTGATTAACGGAACGGTAATAAACGACACTGGAGACCAGGCGGCGCAAACTGAACAGCTGGCCGACACCATGCTCAGGCAGATTTTCGCCCTGCTTAGTCATCACCACATTATCCCCAATGCCGTTCAGGAGCAGATGCTGACCTCCCACGTTCGCGCCATGGCGCACCGGTCGGTAACCGGCGAGCCGTTGCCGGAGGTCGAGGCTGACCTGTTTGACGAAATTTCACCAGAATCCATGCGACTTGCCCGTGAAGTGGTGGCGCAGTTTGGCAATCTTCCTGATGAAGAAGCCTGGCTGCTCTCCGTTCACTTCGAAGTCGCCAAAGACAACCTTTAAGGAGCACATCATGGAACAAATTACAGTCGTCATCGGCGATCGCCTGGGTAAAGGCCAGAAGGTTGCAGCAGGCGTTGAAAAAGCGGGTGGCCGTGCGGTCGTGGTGCCAGGCATGGCGGCAGATATGAAGCTGGGCGACGTGATGAAGGCGGAGAATGCCACCTTCGGTATCTCCTTCTGCGGCAGCGGCGGCGCGGGTGCTATCACCGCCCAGACCAAATATGGCTACAAAGCGAAGTATGGCATGCGCTCGGTCGATGAAGGCGTCACCGCCATCAACGAAGGCTGCAACGTGCTCGGCTTTGGCTTTATGGATAAAGAAGAGCTGGGCGAGCGTCTGGTCCAGGCGTGGCAGAAGAAGCACGGCGCATAAGCATGAAAGAACAGTTCACCACCACGGTGAGAGTGAAGGGCAAGGGCGACGCCAAAGCGCGCGCCTTTGCCGACGCGCTGAACCATGTTCAGGCCGCGGTGATGAAAGCATCGCCGCATATCTTACTGCGTATTGAGCCACAGGATGTGCAGGTTGTTCAGGCGCAAGAAGCGGTGCGTAAAGAGGCGTTTCTGTTCTTCTTTTTGCGCCGGGAAAGACGCACCTACAGCGTGGAGCTGGACGTGACCGTCAACGTGACTGCCATCAATCTGGACCAGGTGGACTTTGTCACGCAACGCTGATTCTTACTAATAGGGCAGACGAATGTTCCTGATAATTTTAATAAAATCGCTCATCATCGGCGGCCTGGTTGGCGTCGGCGTTGGGGCCGGGGCTGCACGCATGTTTAATGCGCCTACCACACAGGGTATGGGCGCGTTTCGTACGTTGGGGGAGCTGAACTCCTGCGAGGGGGATCCGGCGTCCCACTTCTCCTTTGGGTTAGGCTTCTTCTTTAACGCCTGGGCCTCGTCGGTTGCGGCGGGTTCCTTCACCCAGGACGTTGACCACCGCATCATCCCGAACTGGGGTGCCGCGGCGCTGATGATCAAAAACCGCAACGTCGGCGAGACACTGCACGATCCCCGCAAAATGGCGATCGCCTGCGGCGTGATCGGCATGATTGTCGTCACCTTCCTGAACCTCACCGCCTCCTCCGTTCCGGCTGCGTTGCAGGTCACCGCCGTTAAGGTGCTGGTGCCGGCGGCAAACCTGCTGGTTAACACCGTGATGCCGGTGATCTTCTGGCTGGCGGCCATCGATGCGGGTAAAAAATCGGGCTTCTGGGCCACCGTCTTTGGCGGCGCGGCGCAGCTGATTATGGGTAACGCCGTACCGGGTCTGGTACTGGGTATTCTGATCGGTAAAGGGGTGGAAGAGAGCGGCTGGAACCACGTCACCAAAGTGATGATGGCGGCCATCGTTCTGCTCTTCGTGCTGAGCGGCTTCTTCCGCGGCTTCGACATGAAGATGATCGAATCCTTCCATCTGACCGTGCCGAACTGGCTCGACATGATCCACAACTCGCTCAGCGGCAAGTAACAGGAGCCTCTAAATGGAACAGAATAAAGGTTTTTGGTATGCCGACTGGTCGTTCCCGATCTTTGTTGGCCTGCTCTCCTCCGGCGTCTTCGCCGGGACACACATGTATTACCTCTACGGCATCGGCGCCTTTAACGAAGTGGCCTTCGTGGCGATGCTGAAAGCGGGCATCGATACCGGTGCCTACGGCGCGGTGGCGGCGTTCGGCGCCAGCTTCCTGTTCGCCCGTATTATCGAAGGCTCCCTGGTGGGGATTCTGGATATCGGCGGGGCGATCCAGACCGGCGTCGGCTTAGGCGTGCCGGCGCTGCTGCTGGGCGCGGGCATCATGTTCCCGGTGACCAACTTTATCGCCTCGTTGGCAACCGGCCTGGTGATTGGCCTGGCGATTGGCTACGTCATCATCCTGGCGCGTAAGTTCACCATCAATCAGAGCAACTCCACCTACGGGGCAGACGTGATGATGGGCGCGGGTAACGCCTCTGGCCGCTTCCTTGGGCCGTTGATTATCCTCAGCGCCATGACCGCCTCAATCCCGATCGGCATCGGTTCCCTGTTGGGCGCGCTGCTGTTCTATATCTGGCAGAAGCCGATTACCGGTGGCGCCATCCTCGGCGCAATGCTTTTAGGCTGGCTGTTCCCGGTCGCCCTTTAATACCCGCGGGCGCTCCGGCGCCCGCCTTCTCAGGAGAACCCCATGTTTGATTTACTCCTGCGCCGTGCGCGCCTCACCGACGATACCCTGACCGATATCGCCATTCAGGACGGGAAGATCGCGGCGGTTGGCGACATCACCGATCCCGCACAGCACACCGTTGAGCTCAACGGTGACACCTGGGTCAGCGCGGGCTGGATTGATTCCCACGTTCACTGCTACCCGAACTCGCCGATTTATCACGACGAGCCGGACAGCGTCGGTATCGCCACCGGCGTCACTTCCGTGGTGGATGCGGGCAGCACCGGGGCGGATGACGTGGATGATTTTTACGCCATCACCCGCAACGCCTCTACCGAGGTATTTGCCCTGCTGAACATCTCCCGCGTGGGGCTGATTGCCCAGAACGAGCTGGCCAATATGGCCAATATCGACGCCGATGCGGTAAAGCAGGCGGTAAAGCGCCACCCTGATTTTATCGTCGGCCTGAAAGCGCGCATGAGCAGCAGCGTGGTGGGCGAGAATGGCATTACGCCGCTGGAACGTGCGAAGGCCATCCAGAAAGAGAACGGCGATCTGCCGCTGATGGTGCACATTGGCAACAACCCGCCAAACCTCGACGAAATCGCCGAGCTGCTGAGTTCAGGCGACATCATTACCCACTGCTACAACGGCAAACCGAACCGCATTCTGACCCCCTCCGGCGAGCTGCGCGCCTCCATCACCTCCGCCCTGAAGCGCGGCGTGCGGCTGGACGTGGGCCACGGCACGGCGAGCTTCAGCTTTGAGGTGGCGAAACGCGCCATCGCGATGGGCATTCTGCCGCACACCATCAGCTCGGATATCTACTGCCGCAACCGCATCAACGGCCCGGTGGGCTCGCTGGCGAGCGTGATGTCGAAATTCCTCGCTATCGGCATGTCGCTGCCGCAGGTGATTGAGTGCGTCACCGCCAATGCCGCCGACGGCCTGCGCCTGACGCGCAAAGGCCGCATTCAGCCGGGTCTCGACGCCGACCTGACGCTCTTCACCCTTAAGCGCCAGCCAACGCTGCTGGTGGATGCCGAAAACGACAGCCTGCAGGCTGAACACATTCTGGTGCCGCTTGCCGCGATCCGCGCGGGCAAGGGCTACATGACCGAACAAGGGAGCACGGAACATGCCTTCAATTTTTGAGAAATACAATTTAAAACAGGTGATTAACACCTCCGGGCGCATGACGGCGCTGGGCGTCTCCACCCCGCGCCCGGAGGTAGTGCAGGCGGCAATGGAGGGGATGAACCAGTACTTTGAGATGAAGGATCTGGTCAACAAAACCGGTGAATACATTGCAAAACTGCTGGATGTGGAAGGGGCAACCGTCGTCTCCTGCGCCTCGGCGGGCATCGCCCAGTCGGTGGCGGCGGTGCTGGTGAAGGACAGCGACTGGCTGCTGGAAAACCTCCACGTCACCCCGATTGAGAACAATGAGATCGTCCTGCCGAAAGGCCACAACGTCAACTTCGGCGCCCCGGTGGGCACCATGGTGGCGCTGGGCGGCGGCCGACTGGTGGAAGCGGGCTACGCCAACGAATGCTCCGCCGATCAGCTGGCGGCGGCGATCACTCCGCGCACCGCGGCCATTCTCTACATCAAATCGCACCACTGCGTGCAGAAAAGCATGCTCAGCGTGGAGCAGGCGGCGGTAGTCGCACGTAAACACGATCTGCCGCTGATCGTCGACGCGGCAGCGGAAGAGGATCTGCACACTTACTACCGCGCCGGGGCTTCTCTTGTTATCTACAGCGGCGCGAAGGCGATCGAAGGGCCAACCAGCGGGCTGGTGATTGGCAGAACCCAGTATGTGGAGTGGGTGAAGCGTCAGACGGCGGGCATTGGCCGGGCGATGAAGGTGGGTAAAGAGGGCATTCTGGGCCTCACCTGCGCCATCGAACACTACCTGACGGCGACCAAAGAGAGCGGGGCGGAGATGGTGGCGAAGATGACGCCGTTTATCGACGCGCTCAACACCCTGAATGGCGTAACCGCCCGCGTGGTGTGGGACAGCGCCGGGCGCGATATCGCCCGCACCGAGATTAAGTTCGACGAAGCCACCACCGGCGTCGGCACCGGCGATCTGGTGCACGCGCTGAAACAGGGCGAATACGCCATCTACTTCCGCGGCTATAAAGCGAACGAAGGGATTATCGAAGCGGACGTGCGCAGCGTCACCGCTGACCAACTGAACATTGTCTACCGCCGCATCAGCGAAGTATTAGGCAGGAGAAAACCGCATGAAACTGACCCCCAATTTTTACCGTGACCGCGTCTGCCTGAACGTGCTGGCCGGCTCGAAAGCCAACGCCAGCGCCATTTACGAGGCGGCGGAAGGTCATGTGCTGGTAGGCGTGCTCTCCAAAAATTACCCGGACGTGGACAGCGCCGTCGCCGATATGCGCGAATACGCCGCCCTGATTGATAATGCGCTCTCTGTGGGCCTGGGCGCGGGCGATCCGAACCAGTCGGCGATGGTGAGCGAGATCGCCCGTCAGGTGCAGCCGCAGCACGTCAACCAGGTCTTCACTGGCGTGGCGACCAGCCGCGCGCTGCTGGGGCAGAGCGAGTCCGTGGTTAACGGCCTGGTCTCCCCGACCGGCACCGTCGGGATGGTGAAAATCTCCACCGGCCCGCTGAGCAGCGCGGCACCGGACGGCATCGTACCGGTTGAAACGGCGATTGCCCTGCTGAAAGATTTCGGCGGCAGCTCAATCAAATACTTCCCGATGGGCGGCCTGAAATGCCGTGACGAGTATAAAGCGGTGGCGGAAGCCTGCGCCCGTCACGACTTCTGGCTGGAGCCGACCGGGGGTATCGATCTGGAAAACTTTGAGGAAATCCTGCAGATCGCCCTCGATGCAGGCGTGAGCAAGATCATCCCGCATATCTACAGCTCGATTATCGACAAAGCCAGCGGCGATACGCGTCCGGAGGATGTGCGTACGCTGCTGGAGATGACGAAAAAACAGGTTAAGTAGTCCCTCACCCTAACCCTCTCCCGCCGGGGGAGGGAAACACGATCAGGAGCCACCATGCACACCCGTAACCTGCTTGTCGCTTCACTTTCTATGCTTGCCACCGCCGCTGTCGCCCAGACGCAGTATGCCTGGGTGGGAACCTACAACCCCAACGGTGAAGGGCTCTACCGCTTTACCGTCGATCCGCAATCCGGTGCGCTCGCCAACAAAACGCTGGTGAGCAAACTGCCGAACGCCGCGCAGTTAACCGTCTCACACGATGGCAAAACGCTCTATCTGGCAAGCGAAGTGGAGCAGGGGGTGGTGCAGGCGCTGCGGATAGGGGATAACGGCGAGCTGAGCGAACTGAATCAGGTGGCATCCGGCGGTGCGGGCCCGGTCTATTTCTCGCTGACGCCGAACGGCAAGCACCTGCTGGTGGCCAACTACATCAGCGGATCCATTGCGGTGCTGCCGATCAACGCTGACGGCAGCCTGGGTAATGCCACGGATACCCACCAGGATCAAGGCGAACCGGGTGCCGCTAAACCTGAAGCCGCCGTAGAGGGCAGTTTTGCCATCAGCGATCATAACGGCCCCCATGCGCACATGATCGCCGCCGATCCGAGCGGGAAATATGTTTTTTCCACCGATCTGGGGCTGGATCGTATCTATCAGTACCGTTTTGACGATCGCACCGGGAAGCTCACCCCGAACGATCCGCCATTTATCAGCGCCTCCTCAAAAGGGGCCGGGCCGCGCCATTTCGTCTTTACGCCAAAAGGTGACGCCCTGTGGCTGATAAACGAAGAGGCGTCTACGCTGACCCATTATGCCGTAGAGGCCAACGGTACGCTGAAAGAGGGCAAGAGCGTCTCTGCGCTGCCAGCCGGCTACAAGGGCACCAGTTTTGCCGCCGGGCTGGCGTTAAGTGGTGATGGCAAGCAGTTGTATGTTGCTAACCGTTTGCATAACAGCATCGGTCACTTTACCGTAACGGCGGAAGGAACGCTGACGCATCAGGACGATGTCTGGACGCGTGGCGATTACCCGCGCACCCTGACGCTGGATAAACAGGGGCGCTGGCTCTATGTCATGAACCAGCGCAGCGACAACATCACCCGGTTTCGCGTGGCGCAGGACGGCAAGCTGAGCGTCGAGCCAGACTATACCCCGGTCGGCAGTCCATCCCAGATGGTCATTTCACCCTAAGCTGTAAGAGGACAACCCCGTGCGATTTCCCAACCAACGTTTAGCGCAACTGTTCGAGATGTTGCAAAACGAGACGCTGCCGCAGGACGAACTGGCGCAACGGTTGTCGGTCTCCACGCGTACCGTCCGGGCTGATATCACCGCGCTGAACGCGCTACTGGCGGGGAACGGGGCGCAGTTTATCCTTAGCCGGGGTAACGGCTATCAACTGAAAATTGACGATCCGGCGCGCTATCAGCTGTTGCAGGCTTCGCATCCGCAGACGCTGCGTATTCCGCGCACCGGCCCCGAGCGGGTGCACTACCTGGTGGTGCGCTTTCTCACCTCGGCATTCTCCCTCAAGCTGGAGGATCTGGCCGACGAGTGGTTTGTCAGCCGCGCCACGCTGCAAAGCGATATGGCGGAGGTGCGCGAGTGGTTTCATCGCTATCGCCTGACGCTGGAGACCCGCCCACGTCACGGCATGAAGCTATTTGGCAGCGAGATGGCGATCCGCGCCTGCCTCACCGATCTGCTGTGGCAGCTGGCGCAGCAGGACAACCTTAATCCGCTGGTAACGGAAGTGGCACTCAATGCGGGCGTGCCGGAGCAGCTCGCCGCCGTGCTGCATGAGACCTTCACCCGCCACCATATCCGTCTGACCGATGAGGGCGAGCTGTTTTTACGGCTCTACGGCGCGGTCACGGTGCGACGTATCAGCGAAGGCTATCCGCTGCCAGAGTTTAACGCTGAAGAGGTGGCCGAGAATGTGCGCGACGCTGCGCGGGATATCGCCAGCGCCATCGCCCGGCTGGCAGATAAAACGCTGTCGCCCTCGGAGGTGACCTGGCTGGGAGTGCATATCGCCGCGCGTCAGGTGCAGGAGATCTCCCCCAGCGCCATCAACGCCGATGATGAAGAGGCGCTGGTGAACTACATCCTGCGCTATATCAACACCCACTATAACTACAACCTCCTCGCGGACGCTCAGCTCCACGCGGATCTGCTGACCCACATAAAAACCATGATCACCCGGGTGCGCTACCAGATCATGATCCCCAATCCGTTGCTGGATAACATCAAGCAGCACTATCCGATGGCATGGGACATGACCCTGGCGGCGGTCTCGAGCTGGGGCAAGTACACGCCGTATGTGATCAGCGAAAACGAGATTGGCTTCCTGGTGCTGCATATCGGCGTCGGGCTGGAGCGCCACTACAACATTGGCTATCAGCGCCAGCCGCGGGTGATGCTGGTGTGCGACGCGGGCAACGCGATGGTACGGATGATCGAGGCCGTGTTGCAGCGCAAGTATCCGCAAATCGAGGTGACGCGCGTGCTGACGCTGCGGGAGTATGAGCAGTGCGAGAACATCAGCGAAGATTTTGTCATCTCTACCGCGCGGATCGGCGAAAAAGCCAAGCCGGTGGTGATGATTGCCCCGTTCCCGACCGACTATCAGCTTGAGCAGATCGGCAAGCTGGTGCTGGTGGACAGAACGCGCCCCTGGATGCTGGAAAAGTACTTTGACGCCAGCCACTTCCGGATGATTAATCAGCCCATCGACCAGCAGACGCTGTTCCGTGAGCTGTGCGGTCAGCTACAGGAGGAGGGGTTTGTGGATGCGGAGTTTCTCGACTCGGTGGTGGAGCGCGAGGCCATCGTCAGCACCCTGCTCGGCGACGGCATCGCCCTGCCGCACTCCCTCGGTTTACTGGCGCAAAAAACCGTGGTCTACACCGTGCTGGCCCCGCAGGGGATTCAGTGGGGGGATGAAACCGCGCACGTGATCTTCCTGCTGGCGATCAGTAAAAGCGAGTATGAAGAGGCGATGGCCATCTACGATATTTTCGTCACCTTCCTGCGCGAACGGGCGATGACGCGACTCTGTCAATGTCACGACTTCGCGGAGTTTAAAACTGTGGCGATGGAGAGTTTGAGCCGGTTTTGAGAGGCGCTATCCAGAATTCGATGTAATGCGAATGTAATGCTAAACTGCATTACACATTCGTTTTTACCGGAGGCATAATGGCCACGCTTAACGTCCGTCTGGATGACAAACTCAAAAACGAGGCATATGCCGTGCTGGAAAAACTGAACATTACCCCGACGGAAGCCGTTCGGCTTCTGTTCCAGTATGTCGCGGAAAATGGCCGCATGCCGGTCAAAACCTTGACGGTGAGCGACAGCGAAGATGAACTGATCAGGACGGTCAGGGAACGGCTGGCGAATCCGCAAAAAGGGATCAAGGTTAGTCTGGATGACCTATGAGCTGGAATTCGATCCACGTGCGCTAAAGGAGTGGCAGAAGCTGGGTGATACGGTTAAGAGTCAGTTTAAGAAGAAGCTGGCAGTCGTCCTGTCAAACCCGCGGAGAGAGTCTGCCAGGTTACATGGCTTGCCGGACTGCTATAAAATTAAACTCAGTTCGTCCGGTTATCGGCTGGTATATCAGGTCAGGGATAAGGTCATTACGGTATTTGTGGTCGCAGTGGGAAAACGCGAAAAATCAGCCGTCTATCACGACGCGAATCAACGGCTTTAAGACTCAACGCAGGTGATGCACCACCTGGTTACTGCTGCCGCGCCAGATAAGCATCGGATCTTTCAGATCCTGCACAAATTTGCCGTCGATCAGCACGTTAATCAGATCCACCACCTGCATTTGCTCATCGTTCAGTTCGTCCAGCTTATAGCCCGTCCACACCCAGATATCTTTGCCCGGGCACTCGGCGCGAATGCGCTGCACCAGCTTCAGGATATCCGGCACGTTTTGCGGGTGCAGCGGATCGCCGCCGGAGAGCGAAATCCCCTGGCGTTTGATGCGCGTGTCGTTGAGATCGTCGATGATCTGCTGTTCCATCTCCGCGGTAAACGGCATGCCGGAATTCAGTCGCCAGGTGCTTTTGTTGTAGCAGCCGGGGCATTCATGAACGCAGCCGGAGACAAACAGGGTGCAGCGGGTGCCGGGGCCGTTGACGATGTCGACAGGATAATATTGATGATACTTCATAGTGTATAACCACGCCGGGTGTCGCGTAGCGATCCCGGCCTACAGTGTGAATGCGAATTGTAGGCCCGGTAAGCGCAGCGCCACCGGGCATAAATGTGGCAGAGGGTTACCCGATCTGCCCATTCCCTAAATGCTTCACGCGGCGCTTCACCTCTTCCTGCTTACCGGCGTTGAACGGACGGGCGTCCGGACTGCCGAGGTAGCCGCACACGCGGCGGGTCACGGAGACGCGGGCGGCGTCGTGGTTACCGCATTTCGGGCAGGTGAAGCCTTTGCTGGTGCACTCGAACTCACCGGTAAAGCCGCATTCGTAGCACTCATCTATTGGCGTGTTGGTGCCGTAATAGGGCACGTGCTGATAGCTGTAATCCCACACGTCTTCCAGCGCCTTCAGGTTGTGCTGAATGTTCGGGTATTCGCCGTAACAGATAAACCCGCCGCTGGCTAGTGGTGGGTAGGCCGCTTCAAAATCGATCTTGTCGTACGGGTTCACCTTCTTCTCCACGTCGAGGTGGAAGCTGTTGGTGTAATAGCCCTTATCGGTGACACCTTCCACCACGCCAAACTCGGCGGTATCCAGGCGGCAGAAGCGGTCGCACAAGTTTTCGCTTGGGGTGCTGTAGAGGCTAAAGCCGTAGCCGGTTTCCTCTTTCCATTGGTCAACCGCGTCGCGCAGACGCTGGACAATCGCGATGCCTTTTGCGCGCAGGGCCTCGCTGTCGTAGATGTGCTTGTCGCCAAACAGGGCGTTAATGGTTTCGTGGATGCCGATATAGCCCAGCGAAATGGAGGCCCGGCCATTTTTGAAGATCTCCGACACATCATCGTCGGCCTTCAGGCGTACCCCGCAGGCCCCTTCCATATAGAGGATCGGGGCGACGCGGGCTTTGACCCCTTCCAGACGGGCGATACGGGTCATCAGCGCCTTACGCGCCAGCACCAGGCGCTCGTCCAGCAGTTTCCAGAATGTTGCTTCATTGCCTTTGGCTTCCAGCGCGATGCGCGGCAGGTTCAGGCTGATCACGCCCAGGTTGTTACGCCCGTCGTGGATCTGCTCGCCGTTCTCATCTTCGTACACGCCGAGGAAGCTGCGGCAGCCCATAGGGGTTTTGAACGAGCCGGTGACTTTCACCACCTGGTCATAGTTCAGAATGTCCGGATACATGCGCTTGCTCGCGCACTCCAGCGCCAGCTGTTTGATGTCGTAGTTCGGATCGCCGAACTTGTGGTTCAAACCGTCGCGGATGGCGAACACCAGCTTCGGGAACACCGCGGTTTTGCGGTTTTTGCCGAGGCCGGAAATCCGGTTGCGCAGGATGGACTGCTGGATCAGGCGTGATTCCCAGCTGGTGCCCAGCCCAAAGCCAAAGGTGACAAACGGCGTCTGACCGTTGGCGGTGTGCAGGGTGTTCACCTCATATTCCAGCGACTGGAAGGCGTCGTAGCACTCTTTTTCGGTGCGGGAGCGGGCATATCCATCCGCATCCGGGATCTGCCACTCTTCCGCCACCTGGCGATGCTTGTTGAAGCTGGCTGTCACAAACGGGGCCAGCACTTCGTCGATCCGGTTGATGGTGGTGCCGCCATAAATGTGGCTGGCGACCTGGGCGATAATCTGCGCAGTCACTGCGGTGGCGGTGGAGATCGACTTTGGTGGCTCAATCTCGGCGTTGCCCATCTTGAAGCCGTGCGTCAGCAT
Source organism: Leclercia sp. LSNIH8 (assembly GCF_002920195.1). Taxonomy (NCBI): domain Bacteria; kingdom Pseudomonadati; phylum Pseudomonadota; class Gammaproteobacteria; order Enterobacterales; family Enterobacteriaceae; genus Leclercia; species Leclercia sp. LSNIH8. The sequence goes on from NZ_PQJY01000005.1 coordinate 122,602, forward strand.
GCCCTTCAGGTCGATCAGCATGCAGTTGAACATCGGGAAGAACGGCGAATAGTCGAGATCGTGATAGTGAATATCCCCGCGCTCGTGCGCCTGCACCACGTCGCGTGGCAGCAGGTGCTGACGGGCGTAGTGTTTAGCCACAATACCGGCCAGCAGGTCGCGCTGGGTGGGGATCACTTTGCTGTCTTTGTTGGCATTTTCGTTGAGCAGCGCGGAGTTGGTCTGTTCCACCAGGCCGCGGATCTCCTGATTCAGGCGACCGCGTTTTTCACGTTCAATATCCCGGTCGTGACGGTATTCAATGTAGGCGCGCGCCAGCTGCTTATAGGGGCCGGACATCAGCTGGTTTTCCACCGCGGTCTGGATCTCGTTAATGTCGACCTTGCTGCGGCCCATCATCTGGTTGCTGACCACCTCTGCGACGGTGGCGCAGTAATCTGCGTCATCGACTCCCGCTGCTTTAGCTGCACGCAGAATCGCTTCCTGAATGCGCTCTGATTTGAAAGGCACGTTACAGCCATCTCGTTTCATCACATGCGGTGTCATGATCACTCCATTTAAGAACAGGTTATCCACAGAGGCAGGAAAAAGGCGCGGGAGCGTAACTCTCGACGCGTGCGCGATTTCTCCTGATTTCGACCCTTTTTATCCACAAATTTATGTTGTGTGGTGTCCGTCGTCTTGTGGAAATAATAGACCATGGATACAACATCTTGGGTCGGCGAGCATTCTAAGTTCTATATGTAGTGATTTGCATCAAACAAGTTTGCGATTTATTTGATTCAGGACAAGGTAAAAAACGAAGTGTACAGATGACGCGCGATAGAGGATTTGTAAATTTTGCAAGCCGAAATCGGGGTGATTTTCCACCCAAAAAGCGTGCGCCGGGCAACCGCGCGGTGCCCGGCGCAGAAGGTTATGCCTGTAGCCACCAGACCGCTTCAAACGGTCGCAGGGTCATGGTGCCCGGCTGCGGCGACACCTCGGCATAGTTGCTCATCACCACCTGCCAGTTGCCGTCCACCGCCTGCGGTTGCCACGGCTGGCACTCGCGGCTCAGGTTAGCCACCACCATCAGCGTCTGGCCCTGCCACTGACGGCGGTAGCACCACAGCGACGGGTGATCCGGGAGCAGATCCTCATACTCACCCCAGGTCAGCACCGGCAGGGTTTTACGCAGCTTAATCAGCCCTTGGTAGGTGTAAAACACCGAGTCGGGATCGGCCAGCGCCGCCTCGACGTTGATCGTCTCTGCGTTATCACTCAGGGCGATCCACGGCTCGCCGGTGGTGAAGCCGGCGTTGGGGGAGGCGTCCCACTGCATCGGCGTGCGGCTGTTGTCGCGGGATTTACTCGCGAGGATCGCCAGCAGCTCATCGGCGTCCCGCCCCTGGGTGCGCAGTTCGGCGAACATGTTGTGGCTCTCCACATCCCGGTAATCGGTGATGCGGCTGAAGTGCGGGTTGGTCATGCCAATCTCTTCACCCTGATAGATGTAAGGCGTGCCCTGCATGCCGTGCAGCACCATCGCCAGCATCTTCGCCGCCGGGACGCGGTACTCTCCCTCATCGCCAAAGCGCGAGACGATGCGCGGCTGATCGTGGTTACACCAGAACAGCGCGTTCCACGCCCGGTTGTGCATCCCTTGCTGCCAGTGGCTGAACAGGGCTTTCAGCGCCACGAAATCGGGCTTCGCCAGCGTCCACTTCTCGCCGTTGGGATAATCCACCTTCAGATGGTGGAAGTTAAAGGTCATCGACAGCTCACGCCCATCGAGCGCCGCGTACTGCTGGCAGTGCGCCAGACTGGTGGAGGACATCTCGCCCACCGTCATCAGGTTGCGCGGGGTAAAGACCTCCCGGCTCATCTCCTGCAAAAACGCGTGTATGCGCGGTCCATCGGTGTAGAAGCGGCGGCCATCACCGATCGCATCGTCGGGGAAGTCCTGGTCTTTCGACACCAGGTTAATCACGTCGAGACGCAGGCCGTCCACGCCGCGATCGGCCCAGAACTCGCACACCTTTTTCAGCTCGGCGCGCACCTGCGAGTTCTCCCAGTTGAGATCGGCCTGCTCCGGGGCAAACAGATGCAGATAGTACTGCTCGCTTTCGGCGTGCCAGCGCCAGGCGTTGCCGCCAAACTTGGAGCGCCAGTTGTTGGGCGCCTGCTCCGGCGTGCCGTCGCGCCAGATATAGAACTCCCGGTACGGACTGGCTTTATTGAGCGACTCGCGAAACCAGGGGTGCTGGGTGGAGGTATGGTTAAACACCATATCCAGCACGATGCGTATCCCGCGCTCATGAGCCTGGGCCACCAGCGCGTCAAAATCATCCAGCGTGCCGTAGGCCGGATCGATGCTGAGGTAGTTTGCCACGTCGTAGCCATTATCCACCTGGGGGGAGATGTAGAACGGTGTCAGCCAGAGGGCGTCAACGCCGAGGGTTTTGAGGTAGTCGAGACGCGACGTCACGCCGCGCAGATCGCCGGTGCCGCGCCCGGTGGTGTCCTGGAAGCTCTTCGGGTAGATCTGATAGATGACGCCGTTCTGCCACCAGTGAGGAAGGGTATTCATAATGCGTTCCTGCAAATGCGAAGGGGCGCAACTGCGCCCCGAAGAAGATTAAACCGCCTGCAATGTGCCCTGACGATACTTGCGCTGATAGACAACGGTCGTGAGCGCCATCGGCACGACGATCGCCACGGCCATCGCCAGCGCGAAGACCTGCCAGAAGGCGGTCTGGATGGAGAGGATGCCCGGCAGACCGCCGACGCCGATGCCGTTGGCCATCACGCCGTTCAGGCCACACAGCAGGCCCGCCAGCCCGGAGCCGATCATCGCGCAGAGCATCGGGAAGCGATATTTCAGGTTGATGCCGTACATCGCCGGTTCGGTGACGCCGAGATAGGCGGAGATGGCCGCCGGAACCGAGATCTCACGTTCGTTATGCTTACGGCTGACGATGATGATGCCGGTGACTGCCGAGGCCTGCGCAATGTTCGACAGGGCGATCAGCGGCCACACCGGGGTGCCGCCGAGGCTCTGGATCATCTGCATATCAATCGCCAGGGTGGTCTGATGCACGCCGGTGATCACCAGTGGAGCATAGAGGAAGCCAAACAGCGCGGCGCCAATCGGGGCGAAGCTGCCGGTCATCAGATGACGCACCGCGTACGCCACGCCGTCGCCAATCATGCGGCCAAACGGACCGATAAAGGCGTGGGCGAGGAACACCGCGAGGATCAGGGAGCAGACCGGCACCACCACCAGGTAGAGGTAGTCTGGCACCATACGCTTAAGACGGGTTTCAATCATCCCCAGCGCCAGGCCCGCGAGCAGGGCCGGGATCACCTGCGCCTGATAGCCCACTTTGGCGATGGTGAACAGGCCGAAGTTCCACACCTCAGGTACCTGCTGACCAAGTAAGTAAGCGTTCATTAACTGCGGAGAGACCAGCGTTACGCCCAGCACAATGCCGAGGATTGGCGTACCGCCCATTTTACGCACCGCCGACCAGCAGATCCCCACCGGCAGGTAGAAGAAGATCGCCTCGCCAATCAGCCACAGGAAGTCATAGATGCTCTGCAACGCCGGGTAGAGCTGCGCCAGGGTTTTGCCGCCGCTCATTGGCACATCGCCAATCACGTTACGGAAGCCGAGGATCAAGCCTCCGCTGATCAGCGCTGGCAGCAGCGGGAAGAAAATCTCCGCAAAATGTGAAATGAGCTGTTCATGCCACTTCATATTCTGGCGCGCAGCCTTTTTGGCCTGCTCTTTATCCGCCGATGAATGACCGGTGGTGGCCAGCAGCGCCTTGTAGTAGTCGCCCACCTCGGTGCCGATCACCACCTGGAACTGTCCGGCGTTGGTGAAGCAGCCTTTCACCATCGACAGCTCTTCGATCGCTTTCGGGTTGGCTTTGGCCGGGTCGTTTAACACAAAACGCAGTCGGGTAATGCAGTGGCTGACCGTGGCGATGTTGTCACGTCCGCCAACCAGCACGATCAGCTGGTCGATATCCGTTTGTTTTACTTTGCTCATCATGAAACCTCATGACAGATGGTAGGGGTTATGGACTGGGGGCAAGCCTACTCTTTCAACGTAACCTGGAAAATGGGAACGTTCCCGAAAGCGGGCGAGGATCACAATAAAGCCTCTTTTGACGCTCAGGAGAGGGTGGCGGGAATGACGATCTGACGCGGTTTGTTGCGGCCGTTAATCTGCTCAATCAATTGTCTGGCGGCCTGGCGGCCGGAGTCGGCGTAGCCGGGATCGACGGTGATGATCTCCGGATGGAGGAACTTCATCAGCGGCGTATTGCCCACGCTCGCCAGCTGCAGGTTATCGATTCGCTGTTCTTGTAAGTACTTACTTGCGCCCAGAGCCAGAGTATCCGTGGCACAGAGCAGGGCGGTGGTCTGCGGGGTCAGCACGTCGGCCACCTTTTCATAGCCCTGCTTCATGCCAAGGCCGGGTAACGCGGCTACGGCGGGGAGCGCGTGCTGTTTACAAAACGCGAGGTAGGCAGCATGACGGCGCTGACCGGTGGTAACGTCGCTGTGCGGCACGCCGAGATAGCTGATATGGCGATGGCCGCTCTCATACAGGCGCTGCATCAGGGTGAGAATCGCCCCTTCGTCGTCATAGCATACGGAGGCAAACCCGCGGGCATCCCGCGCCATCAGCACCAGCGACGGCTTCCAGGGGATGAGCATCTCTTCATTGATGCCGGTAAAGCCAAATAGCACCACGCCATCAATGTTGCGGCGTTTCAGCATGCCGAGGTGCTCTTCCACCATCTGCGGCGAGAACTTGCTCTCCATCATGATCGGATCGTAGCCCTGCTCATAGAAGGCGGGCAGCATGGTCTGTACGGCCAGGTTCTCTGAAAGCGAATCCAGACGGGTGACGATGATCGCCACCACTTTATCGCTCTGCCCACGCATGGCGCGCGCCGAGCGGGAAGGGGAAAAACCGTGCTGGTTCATAACCGCCTCGACCCGTTCGCGCGTGCGCTGGCTGACACCACTTTCGTTGTTCAGCACCCGTGAGACGGTGGACTTACCCACGCCGCTCAGACGCGCAATATCTTTAATGGTGAGGCGGTTCTGCATGCTTTATATCCTGTTATGCATCAATGAAATAATCATTAATCCTAAGTCGGGCCCCGGGTTGTGCAATGGGCAATGTCTGGTTTACGTTTGGTTTAATACCCGGCCGTTATCATACCGCCCGAATTGCCGTACGCGGTATGGCTAAAACGCTATAGTGCGCACCGACTTACCTTTTTTTCTTACCGGAGGCTGTATGGATCCCGATCCCACCCCTCTCCCGACAGGGAGAACCCGTTCACTCCGGTAAGCCTTTTCACTGCCTTACCGGATGCGTAGGGCAGTGACGTATTCCCGCGTCCCTGCATAACTGATATCGCCGCTCAGGTGTGGCTCTGTCACGTCTGAAGGCAAAACTGCGCCCGTTTTTTGCGGGTGCGGGGGACTTGTTATGTTCAAAAATTTCACACAGCAGCTGTTTGCCCGGCTGAGCCGTCACCTGCCGCGCCGTCTGGTGCAGCGCACCCCTATGGCAACCGGCAAAAGCGATGCCGCTATTCCCGCCAACCTTGCCGCCCACTGCCTGCAGATTGCCGCCATGGATGAGCCCGCCCTGTGGCGGACGTTTGGCAGCCACCCGGAAGGGCTCACCGCCGCCGAGGTTCAGGCTACCCGCGCCCTTCACGGCGAAAACACCATCCCGGCGCAACAACCGGCCCGCTGGTGGGTGCATCTGTGGGCCTGCTACCGCAACCCTTTTAACCTGCTGCTGACGGTGCTTGGTCTTATCTCTTATGCCACAGAAGTCCTGTTTGCCGCCGGGGTGATCGCCCTGATGGTGGGTATCTCCACGCTGCTGAACTTTATTCAGGAGGCCCGCTCCACCCGCGCGGCGGATGCCCTGAAGGCGATGGTCAGTAATACCGCCACCGTCCTGCGCACCCTTAACGACAAAGGCGAAAGCGGCTGGCGGGAGCTGCCCATCGACCAGCTGGTGCCGGGCGATATCGTCAGGCTGGCGGCCGGGGATATGATCCCGGCGGACCTGCGCATTCTCCAGGCCCGCGACCTGTTTGTGGCCCAGGCGTCGCTGACCGGTGAATCCCTGCCGGTGGAAAAGGTGGACCACAGCCGCGATCCGCAGCAGAGCAATCCGCTGGAGTGCGACACCCTGTGCTTTATGGGCACCACGGTGGTGAGCGGCACGGCCCAGGCGATGGTGATCGCCACCGGCGGCGGCACCTGGTTTGGGCAGCTGGCCGGGCGCGTCAGCGAGCAGGAGAGCGAACCCAACGCCTTCCAGCAGGGGATTGGCCGCGTCAGCATGCTGCTGATCCGCTTTATGCTGGCGATGACGCCCGTCGTGCTGCTGATTAACGGCTACACCAAAGGCGACTGGTGGGAAGCGGCGCTGTTCGCGCTCTCGGTGGCGGTGGGACTCACCCCGGAGATGCTGCCGATGATTGTCACCTCCACCCTGGCGCGCGGGGCGGTAAAACTCTCTAAGCAGAAGGTGATCGTCAAGCACCTCGATGCCATTCAGAACTTTGGCGCCATGGATATCCTCTGCACCGACAAAACCGGCACCCTGACCCAGGACAAGATCGTGCTGGAGCACCACACCGACATCGCAGGCAAGATCTGCGAGCGGGTGCTGGAAACCGCCTGGCTGAACAGCCACTACCAGACCGGGCTGAAGAATCTGCTCGACGTCGCGGTGCTGGAAGGGGTGGATGAAGCCACCGCCCGCGCCCTTTCATCCCGCTGGCAGAAGGTGGATGAGATCCCCTTTGACTTCGAACGCCGCCGCATGTCGGTGGTGGTGAGTGAAGAGCAGGGCGTGCATCAGCTGATCTGCAAAGGGGCATTACAGGAGATCCTCAATGTATCTACCCAGGTGCGGCATCACGGTGAAATTGTTCCCCTGGATGAGACCATGCTGCGACGCATCAAACGCGTCACCGACAACCTGAACCGCCAGGGGCTGCGGGTGGTGGCGGTCGCCAGCAAGTTCCTGCCCGCGCGGGAAGGTGACTATCAGCGTATCGACGAATCCGATTTGATCCTCGAAGGGTACATCGCCTTCCTCGATCCGCCAAAAGAGACCACCGCACCGGCGTTAAAGGCGCTGAAAGAGAGCGGCATCACAGTGAAAATCCTCACCGGCGACAGCGAGCTGGTGGCGGCGAAAGTGTGCCGCGACGTGGGGCTGGATGCAGGCGAAGTAGTGACAGGCAGCGAGATAGAAGCCCTCTCTGACGACGCGCTGGCTCTGCTTGCCCAACGTACCACGCTCTTTGCCCGTCTCACCCCGCTGCACAAAGAGCGGATTGTCACCCTGCTGAAGCGTGAGGGGCACGTGGTGGGCTTTATGGGCGACGGCATCAACGACGCGCCCGCGCTGCGTGCGGCGGATATCGGGATTTCGGTCGACGGCGCGGTGGATATTGCCCGGGAAGCGGCGGATATCATTCTGCTGGAGAAGAGCCTGATGGTGCTGGAAGAGGGGGTGATCGAAGGCCGCCGTACCTTCGCCAACATGCTCAAGTACATCAAAATGACCGCCAGTTCCAACTTCGGCAACGTCTTTAGCGTCCTGGTGGCGAGCGCGTTTCTGCCGTTCCTGCCGATGCTGCCGCTGCATCTGCTGATCCAGAACCTGATGTACGACATCTCCCAGGTGGCGATCCCGTTTGATAACGTCGACGACGATCAGATCCAGAAGCCGCAGCGCTGGGAGCCGGCAGAACTGGGCCGGTTTATGCTCTTTTTCGGCCCGATCAGCTCCATCTTCGACATTTTAACCTTCTGCCTGATGTGGTTTGTGTTCCACGCCAACACCCCGGAGCAGCAGACTCTGTTCCAGTCCGGCTGGTTCGTGGTGGGGCTGCTGTCGCAAACGCTGATTGTGCATATGATCCGCACCCGGCGCATTCCGTTCCTCCAGAGCCGCGCCGCCTGGCCGCTGATCGTGATGACGGGGCTGGTGATGGTGCTCGGTATCGCACTGCCGTTTTCGGGGCTGGCGGGCTATCTGCAACTGCAGGCGCTGCCGCTCAGCTACTTCCCGTGGCTGGTGGCGATCCTCGCCGGGTATATGACGCTGACGCAGCTGGTGAAAGGGTTTTATAGCCGCCGGTACGGGTGGCAGTGATTTTTGCCGGGTGGCGTTGCGCTTACCCGGCTACTGGCTTTCTTCCCAAATTCAACAACCTGTGATCGCCATCATCCGCCGCGCTTGACGCAAATTTGCGCACATGTTAACAGAATGTTTTGCCTTTTTCGGCCCGTCAAATAAGGAACATTCATGTTACGGTACAGCCTCTTAACCGCCGGGCTTATGCTCGGCTTTTCTGCGTTTGCGGCTCCCGCAGGCGATCTTCCGCTGATGCCCTGGCCTGCAAAGGTCGAACGTCCCGCCACCCAGGGCGCACTGGTCATTAACAATAACTTCCAGGTGAGCGTCTCTGGGGACGATCTTGGCGACGCGGTGGCACGTTTGCGCCAGCGGGTGGCGCTGCAAACCGGCTGGGCGCTCCAGCCGCAGGCCGATAAGCCGGAAAAACCGACGGTGACCATCGCCATCGCCCGCAAGGTGGCACCACTGCCGAAACCGGACAGCGATGAAAGCTACAAACTCACCGTCGATGCCAGCGGGGTAAATATCACCGCCAACACCCGCTTCGGCGCGCTGCGTGCCATGGAGACCCTGCTTCAGCTGGTGCAGAACGGCCCGGAAAACACCTCTGTACCGTGGGTGACCATTGAAGATGCCCCGCGCTTCTCGTGGCGCGGCCTGCTGCTTGATTCGGCCCGCCACTTTATTCCGCTGGAGGATATCAAACGCCAGATCGACGGCATGGCGGCGGCGAAACTCAACGTGCTGCACTGGCACTTAACCGACGATCAGGGCTGGCGGTTTGCCTCGAAGCGCTACCCGAAACTGACCGAACTCGCCAGTGATGGGCTATTCTACACCCAGGATCAGATGCGTGACGTGGTGCGCTACGCCGCCGCGCGTGGTATTCGCGTGGTGCCGGAAATTGACATGCCCGGCCATGCTTCGGCCATCGCTGTGGCCTATCCGGAGCTGATGAGCGCCCCGGGGCCTTACGAGATGGAGCGCCAGTGGGGCGTGCTCAAGCCGGTGATGGATCCCACCAAAGAGGCGACTTACACCTTCGCCAGCGCGATGATCGCTGAACTGGCGGCGATCTTCCCGGATCCCTATCTGCATATCGGCGGCGATGAGGTGGACGACACCCAGTGGAAAGCGAATCCCGCCATCCAGCAATTTATGCGTGACAACAAGCTGGCGGACAGTCATGCGTTGCAGGCGTACTTCAACCGCAAGCTGGAGACGATCCTCGAGAAAAATCAGCGCCAGATGGTGGGCTGGGATGAGATCTTCCACCCGGATCTGCCCAAAAGCATTCTGATCCAGTCCTGGCAGGGGCAGGACGCGCTGGGCGAAGTGGCGAAGCAGGGCTACAAAGGGATCCTCTCTACCGGGTTCTATCTCGATCAGCCCCAGTACACCGCCTATCACTACCGCAATGAGATCGTGCCCCAGGGGCTGAACAATGTGGATGTCATTACCGACAGCGACAGCGCCCAGAGCTGGTCCTTCACCCTGCCGCGCCTGAAGGGCAAGCCGCTGGAGGGCAGTTTCACCCTGATAAAAGGCGACGCGGGCTGGCGCGGGTTTATTGATTTCAGCGGCAAATCACGGCGGGCGGTGCAGGATATCGTCTGGCGCAGCGACAATCAGGTGAGCTTCACCGTCGATACCTGGATGGGGGAGACCCGCCCGGTAGTGACGGTAAAAGAGGACAAGATTGAGGGCTATTTCCTGCTGGGTAACAGCCGTTATCCGGTGACAGGCCAACGGCTGGATGCGGTGCCGGAAGGGATCGCCCCGGCGGTGCCGGATGCCAGCCAGCAGGCCAATCTGCTGGGCGGCGAGGCGGCGCTGTGGGCGGAAAACGTCGCGGCGCCAGTACTGGATATCAAACTGTGGCCGCGGACATTTGCAGTGGCGGAACGCCTGTGGTCGGCGCAGGAGGTGAAGGATATCGACAACATGTATACCCGCCTGCAGGCGATGGATAGCTGGTCGACGGTGTCGGTAGGGTTGCAGCAGCATGCCCGCCAGCAGGTGCAGTTCACACGTCTGGGGAACACCACCGACACGCTGCCGCTGACGATCCTCGCCCAGGCGCTGGAGCCTGCCCACTATTACACCCGTAACCATCTTAAATTCCAGGCCGGAAATTATGATTTGTTTGAGCCGCTAAACCGACTGGCCGACGCGCTGGCGCCGGAGAGCAACCAGGTGCGGCAGATGAACCGCTGGGTTGAGCGGCTGGTGAGCGATGCTGAGGATAGCGAAAGCGCGGAGTCGCTGCGCCATCTCTTTAACCGCTGGCAGAACAATACGCCGGACGTGCTGGCGCTGGCCGAAAACAGTTATCAGCTGAAGGCGATAACGCCGGTGATCCAGACGGTGGACAAGCTGGCGGCGATTGGGTTGCGCTTAACGGATCTGGTGGCGCGTCAGGGGACGCTGGATGATACGGAGATTGCGTCGATTCAGGGCGAGCTGGATAAGGCGGCGCAGATTCAGGATGAAGTGGTGATTGCGGCGGTCTATCCGCTGGAGAAACTGCTGCGCGCGACGCGCAATCAGTAAAAAAACGCCCGGTGGCGCTACGCTTACCGGGCTGACTAAAATTCGGTTCCGTAGGCCGGGTAAGGCGAAGCCGCCACCCGGCAAACAGACCACGGACCCCTGTGCCCGGCCTGTTCACCGGGCATCAGGAGAGCCTATTACTTCAGGGTCCACGCCATCTGCCAGTGAGAACCTACACCCGGTTCGAACTGGTTAGCAGTTGGAGCGTACTGCACGCAGTAGCCGCTGTAAGGTGCTTTCTTACACTGGTAGGTTTTGCCGTCTTTCGGCTGCAGTACCACGGTGCCCGCTTTGTAGGAAGCGATGTTCTGCGGGAAGGTATAGTCATATTTACCTGTAGTACCGGATGACGCTTCGTTCTCCAGCATCATGTCGATCACGTCCTGCGCGAACATTACACCATCTTTGTTGGTGGCGAAGTATTTCAGCATGTGGTGACCAGCAGTCACGTCAGTCAGGTTCATGGTCACGTCCTGGTTGGCGTTATTCATCTCCTGCTTCAGGTAACCTTTTTCCGCACCCGCGTGGTTCATCGCACGCGCTTCCAGGCTCACATCGCCCTGGGTATTCACGTGGAAGGTCACGGTTGCTGCGCCGTTCTTGATTTTGGAGAACCGCACGTTGGTGACGGCGATATCTTCACCCACCTGAGCCTGCTGCTCTTCATAGGAGATCGCGACAGATTTCAGGTTGCTGCCATCTTTCACATAGACGTTGTTCGCGCCGTGAACCGGGTTCACCACACCGCTCTCATCTTTAACACCTACGCGAACATCGCTGTGCGCGGCGTTGATTGCCTGCGCCAGGTCATAAGACCACTGGCTTGCCTGACCCTGGGAAGCGGAGGAGATGGTCAGTTCGGTGCGCATGGAGACCACTTCGCCATTAGCATCGAAGAAGCGGGCAATCACTTTATCGCCTGCATTGACGTTATTACCGGCGATCTGGCCGTTCAGGGTTTTCGTCCACTCGGATACCTGAGCCGGGGTTTCGTCAGGGATCACGTTGCCGCCGTTACCGAAATCTACGTCGATAGCCTGGTAGAAGCTGTTAGTGGTATCGGCAATTTCCCATACCGCGTAAATAACCTGGTAGCCGGTACGCTGTGGCACATTACAGGTCATTTCCTGACGCTGAGCTGGTGCCTGGCCATTACCATTTACAGTACAGAATGGCGTGGATTCAAATTGATCGCGGGTCAGCGGTTTATTTGGATTCCAGTCTTGTTTAGTAATATACCAACGCCAGTTGGTGGTTTTATGTGGAGCAGTATGATACCAGGTAAAGGTATTTTTACCGGCAGTAATCGGAGTTTTGGTCCATGCGTTCAGGCTCTGACGATCGAGCTGAGAATACTGCGTAATACCGGCGCTGGCCAGCTGTCCATCCGGCGGCAGTGCGCCAGTTGGGAAGCCAGAGGTTCGTTCAACGCTCTGCGGTTCCCACTGAACAGAACCACAATCAATATTTTTACCAAGCTTACACATATAAGCGCGGCTGGCTGGAGATTCTACATAGCCATGTGCTAAAGCCGATGAAGCAACCGTGAGTGTGGCAAGTGCCAACGCAATTTTAGACAGTTTCATTTTTTATTCCATTAAAAGGGACTAATAATTTTTTGGGCAGGGTCAGTTTCCCCTGGAATAAAAAATTGATCATTTCAATCAGTGATGAAAAATAATGATGAAAATGCTTGAAGTCTATTTATGGCTGTGTATTAACAAAATAAAAAAGGCAGCCCGGGCTGCCTTTTGCATATTAAAATCAACTATTAGCGACGCACGGCAATCGCTTCGATTTCGATCTTCACATCTTTTGGCAGACGCGCCACTTCCACGCATGAGCGCGCCGGGAAGCTGGCGTTATGCTCGGTGAAGAAGGCTTCGTAGGTGGCGTTAACGGTAGCAAAGTCGTTGAGATCTTTTACGAATACGGTTGTCTTAACGATATCGCCCACTTTCAGGCCAGCGGATTCAACGATCGCTTTGACGTTTTCCAGCGACTGACGCGCCTGAGCGGAGACATCTTCTGGCACATCACCGGTTTTTGGGTTCACCGGGATCTGGCCGGAGGTGATGATCATGCTGCCAAGATCAACGCCCTGAACGTAAGGGCCGATAGCTGCAGGTGCATTTTCCGTCGCGAGTACTTTGGTCATGATTTCTCCTGAATGAATACGAAAAGTCCCGGCCATTATAGAAAGCCAGGCATGCATTGCCACCTCAATTAGTTGGCCAGCACCACATTATGTGAAAACTCTTTTTCACAGTATTTGCATTTAAGTGCGATATCATTCGCGCGTTTTTTCACTGCAAAACTGGAGTTTACTGGCTCAGCATGGCTGATGCAGTTGCTGTTCGGGCACACCAGCACGCTCTCGATGCGCTCCGGCAGGCTCGGGCGGGATTTGCCCACCACTTCGTAGTCGTCGATGCGGTTAACGGTCGCTTCCGGAGCATACAGGGAGAGCTGGTTAACCTGCTCATCGGTCAGGAAGGTGTTCTCGATTTTAATCAGGTCTTTACGGCCCATCTCGCCGGAGGGCAGGTTCAGGCCAATGGTGATGCGCTGGTCGGTTTCGGTCAGTTTGAACAGGGTCAGCAGCTTAAAGCCCACCTGCGCAGGGATGTGGTCAATTACGGTGCCGCGCTTGATGGCTTCGACCTGGAGTTTGTTATCGTGTGTCATTTCATTTCCCCTTACAGAGCTAAATCGCGATTCAGAACCAGTGCTAGTAACGCCTGACGGGCGAAGATGCCGTTTCCGGCCTGCTGGAAGTACCAGGCGTGCGGCGTTTTATCCACGTCGGTGGTGATCTCATCGATACGCGGCAGCGGGTGCAGCACCTTCATATTGTCGCGTGCGCCTTCAAGGTCGCTGGCGCGCAGGACGAACTGTGCCTTCACGTTGGCGTACTCCGACGGATCCAGACGCTCTTTCTGCACGCGGGTCATATAGAGAATATCCACTTCACCCATCACCTCTTCGATGCTGGCGTGCAGGCTCCACTGAATGTTTTTCTCATCGAGCATATCGAGGATGTACTGCGGCATCGCCAGCGCGTCCGGGGCGATAAAGTAGAAGCGGTTGCCGTTGAATTTCGCCAGCGCCTGGGTCAGGGAGTGGACGGTACGGCCATATTTCAGGTCGCCGACCATGGCGATATTCAGGTTCTCCAGGCGGCCCTGGGTCTCCTGAATGGTGAACAGATCCAGCAGGGTCTGGGTTGGATGTTGGTTGGCGCCGTCCCCGGCGTTCAACACCGGAACACCGCCGGAAAACTCGGTCGCCAGGCGGGCTGCCCCCTCCTGCGGGTGACGCATGACGATGGCGTCAACGTAGGTGCTGATGACCGAGATGGTGTCCGCCAGGGTTTCGCCTTTTTTACCGAGCGAGGTGTTGCTGCTGTCGGAGAAGCCCACCACGCTGGCGCCCAGGCGGTGGATGGAGGTCTCAAACGACAGGCGGGTACGGGTGGAGGCTTCGAAGAAGCAGCTGGCGATCACCTTGTGCTTCAGCAGCTCCGGTTGTGGATTGGCTTTCAGTTTTGCCGCGGTTGCCAGAACCAGCTCCAGCTCTTCACGGCTGAGGTCGTTGATGGAAATGATGTGTTTTTGATAAAGCGGATTCATTTTTATCTCCTGACGCCGGGCAAAAAAAAGCCCCTCAAATGAGGGGCTTCTGGAATAGGGATCGCAACGGGAAGAAAAACAGCAGGCCAGCATCTGCTTTAAGACGCGCTGGGGCACTCTGTCGAACATGTTTGAGCATGCTTCCTCCTGGCAAATTGTGGGGCATTATACGCAGCCTGACCCGCGGATCAAGCGAATAATGCACACTTTACGCAGCGAAAACGGTTGGGCGTGCATGGTTATGCGCAAGTGCAAATCCCGGTCAAAAAGTGGTGGTATGGCAGCTGAAATTCTCGTATAAAAGTTGAAAATGAAACGGTGTTTTATATTGAGGGTTTAAACATGATCGTTGGTAATATTCATAATCTCCAGGCCTGGCTGCCGCAAGAACTGCGTCAGGCAATCGAACACGTTAAAGCGCACGTGACCGATGCTACCCCGACCGGTAAACACGACATCGACGGCAACAACCTGTTCTATCTGGTTTCCGAAGATATGACCCAGCCGTTCGCCGAGCGTCGCGCGGAGTACCACGCCCGTTATCTGGATATCCAGATTGTGCTGAAAGGCCAGGAAGGGATGACCTTCAGCACCCTGCCAAACGGTACGCCGGAGACCGACTGGCTGGCGGATAAAGATATCGCTTTCCTGCCGGAAGGCGAGCAGGAGAAAACCGTGGTACTGAACGAAGGCGATTTCGTGGTCTTCTATCCCGGCGAAGTCCACAAACCGCTGTGCGCGGTGGGCAACCCGGCGCAGGTGCGCAAAGTGGTTGTGAAGATGCTGGTGGCCTGATGCCTTTCCCCTCTCCCGTCGGGAGAGGGAGTTTCATCCTTTCATTCCGTTCTGTGATCAAGCTTAAAAAACCGACATACCCTCGTGTTACCTGATTGTCCTTCGCTTTCTTCGCGTTCTAGTATAAAAGTTAAATAAACGAACGCTGTTCTATAATGTAGAACAAAATGAGTCAGCAAGGAGTTCTCATGCAGCAGACCGTGCAGTTCTCGGGCATTATTCCCCCTGTCTCCACCCTCTTCACTGCCGACGGTGCACTGGATAAAGCCGGTACCGCCGCGCTTATCGACCATATGATCGACGCCGGTGTCGATGGCCTGTTCTTTTTAGGCAGCGGCGGGGAGTTTTCCCAGCTCAACACCGCGGAGCGCAAAGCGATCGCCGAATTCGCCATTGCCCACGTGAAGGGGCGTGTGCCGGTGCTTATCGGTACCGGAGGCACTAACGCCCGGGAAACCATCGAGCTGAGCCAGCACGCCCAGCAGGCCGGTGCCGACGGCATCGTGGTGATCAATCCCTATTACTGGAAAGTGTCGGAAGCGAACCTGATCCGCTACTTCGAACAGGTGGCCGACAGCGTCACCCTGCCGGTGATCCTCTATAACTTCCCGGCCCTGACCGGGCAGGATCTGACCCCGCAGTTGGTTAAAACCCTGGTGGACTCCCGGGCCAATATCGTGGGCATTAAAGACACCATCGACTCGGTGGCCCATCTGCGCAGCATGGTCCTCACCGTCAAAGCGGCGCACCCGCAGTTTGTGGTGCTGTGCGGTTACGACGATCACCTGTTCAACACCCTGCTGCTGGGGGGCGACGGGGCAATCTCCGCCAGCGGTAACTTTGCCCCGCAGGTGTCAGTCAACCTGTTGCAGGCTTTCCGCGACGGCGACCTGACCCGGGCGGCGCAGTATCATCAGACCCTGCTGCAAATCCCGCAGATGTATCAGTTGGATACGCCGTTTGTGAACGTAATCAAAGAGGCGATTTCCCTGTGCGTGCGCCCGGTCTCCACCCACGTGCTGCCGCCTGCCGGGCCGCTGGATGACGCGCGCAAGGCGCAGCTGAAAACGCTGCTGCAACAGCTCAAGCTCTGCTGAACCGGAAGGTCACGATGTCGATAGAAACCATTTTTACCCCGCAGGATGACGCCTTCTATTCGGTGATCACCCACGCGGCGGGGCCACAGGGAGCGCTGCCCCTGACCCCGCAGATGCTGATGGAATCCCCCAGCGGCAATCTGTTTGGCATGACGCAGAACGCCGGGATGGGCTGGGATGCCAACAAACTCACCGGCAAAGAGGTGCTGATTATCGGCACTCAGGGCGGGATCCGCGCGGGCGATGGCCGTCCGATTGCGCTGGGTTACCACACCGGTCACTGGGAGATTGGCCTGCAGATGCAGGCGGCGGCGAAAGAGATCACCCGCAACGGCGGAATACCCTTTGCCGCCTTTGTCAGCGATCCCTGCGATGGCCGTTCTCAGGGCACCCACGGCATGTTTGACTCTTTGCCGTACCGCAACGATGCCGCCATCGTGTTTCGTCGTCTTATCCGCTCCCTGCCCACGCGCCGGGCGGTGATTGGCGTCGCTACCTGCGACAAAGGGCTGCCTGCCACCATGATCGCCCTGGCCGCGATGCATACTCTGCCGACCATTCTGGTGCCGGGCGGGGCCACGCTGCCGCCAACCTTCGGCGAAGATGCCGGCAAGGTGCAGACCATCGGGGCGCGTTACGCCAACCATGAACTCTCGTTGCAGGAGGCCGCCGAGCTGGGCTGCCGCGCCTGCGCCACACCGGGCGGCGGCTGCCAGTTTCTCGGCACCGCAGGCACCTCCCAGGTGGTGGCGGAAGCCTTAGGCCTGGCGTTGCCCCATTCGGCGCTGGCTCCCTCGGGGCAGGACGTGTGGCTGGAGATCTCCCGTCAGTCCGCGCGGGCGGTGATAGAACTGGATAACCGCGGCATCACCACGCGCGATATCCTCACCGATAAAGCGATTGAAAACGCGATGGTGATCCATGCCGCGTTCGGCGGCTCCACCAACCTGCTGCTGCACATCCCCGCCATTGCCCACGCGGCGGGCTGCACTATTCCTGACGTGGAGCACTGGACGCGGATCAACCGCAAGGTACCGCGGCTGGTGAGCGTATTGCCGAACGGGCCGGATTACCACCCAACGGTGCGGGCGTTCCTCGCGGGCGGCGTGCCGGAAGTGATGCTCCATCTGCGCGATCTTGGTCTGCTGCATCTGGATGCCATGACCGTCACCGGCCAGACCGTGGGGGAAAACCTCGACTGGTGGCAGAGCTCTGAGCGGCGGGAACGCTTCCGCCAGTGCCTGCGCGAGCAGGACGGCGTTGATCCGGATGATGTGATCCTGCCGCCGGAGCGCGCGAAAGCCCGCGGACTGACCTCCACGGTGGCCTTCCCGGTGGGCAACATCGCGCCGGAGGGATCGGTGATCAAGGCCACGGCCATCGACCCGTCGGTGGTGGGTGAGGATGGCGTATACCGTCATACCGGCCGGGCGCGGGTGTTCGTCTCGGAAGCCCGGGCGATCAAGGCAATCAAAAGCGGCGAGATCGCCCAGGGCGACATCATGGTGGTGATCGGCGGCGGGCCGTCCGGCACCGGCATGGAGGAGACCTACCAGCTCACTTCGGCGCTGAAGCATGTTTCCTGGGGTAAAACGGTCTCGCTGATCACCGATGCTCGCTTCTCGGGCGTCTCCACCGGGGCCTGTTTTGGTCATGTGGCCCCCGAGGCGCTGGCCGGTGGGCCGATTGGTAAGCTGCGCGATAACGACATCATCGAGATTGTGGTGGACCGCCTTACCCTGACCGGCAGCGTGAACTTTATCGGCACGCCACTGACGCCGCTCACCCCGGGAGAGGGCGCCATTGAACTGGCACGTCGCCAGCCGCATCCTGAACTGCATGCCCATGAATTTTTACCGGACGATACGCGTCTGTGGGCGGCATTACAGTCAGTGAGCGGCGGCACCTGGAAAGGGTGTATTTACGACACGGATAAAATCATCGAGGTTATTAACGCCGGTAAAAAAGCGCTCGGTCTTTAATTATATTTATCGCTCTTGTCGTCTACGGAAAATATTCCGTGGACGGCTTTTCCATGCCTGCCATTTATTTATTTTTACGCTTTTAAAACAGTGATTTGATATATATCGAGCAGTGTCACAAAAGCAAAATAACGTAATTCAGAAATAAGATATGGCCATTGCTGATAAATTAATCAGCTTATTACACTCTATTAACACGTTATTGTGAATTCAGCACACTAAATAAGGGTGTATTTCTGATGATGCCATTAACCATGAAAGATAAAATTGGCTACGGGCTGGGTGACACCGCCTGCGGCTTTGTCTGGCAGGCGACCATGTTTCTGCTCGCCTATTTCTACACCGATGTGTTTGGTTTATCCGCCGGGATTATGGGCACGCTGTTTTTAGTCTCCCGCGTGCTGGATGCGGTAACCGACCCGCTGATGGGGCTGCTGGTGGACCGTACCCGCACCCGTTACGGCCAGTTCCGCCCGTTCCTGCTGTGGGGCGCCATCCCGTTTGGCCTCGTCTGCATGCTCACCTTCTACACGCCGGATTTCTCTGCCAACGGCAAAGTGATTTACGCCTGCGTCACCTACATCCTGTTGACCCTGGTCTATACCTTCGTGAACGTGCCCTATTGCGCCATGCCGGGGGTGATCACCGCCGATCCGAAGGAGCGTCATGCCATGCAGTCCTGGCGTTTCTTCCTCGCTGCGGCGGGATCGCTGGCGATCAGCGGCATTGCCCTGCCGCTGGTAGGGATCATCGGGAAAGGCAACGAGCAGCTGGGTTACTTCGGCGCGATGTGCGTGCTGGGGCTTTGCGGCGTGGTGCTGCTGTTCGTCTGCTTCTTCACCACCAAAGAGCGCTACACCTTTGAGGTGCAGCCGGGATCGTCGGTGGCGAAAGATCTGAAGCTGCTGCTGGGCAACAGCCAGTGGCGGATCATGTGCGCATTCAAAATGATGGCCACCTGTTCCAACGTGGTGCGCGGCGGGGCGACGCTCTACTTTGTGAAATATGTGATGGATCATCCGGAGCTGGCGACCCAGTTCCTGCTCTACGGCAGCATCGCCACCATGTTTGGCTCGCTCTGTTCTTCCCGTCTGCTGGGCCGTTTCGACCGGGTGAAGGCCTTCAAGTGGATCATCGTCGCTTACTCCCTGATCAGCCTGCTGATCTTCTTCACCCCGGCCGAGCATATCGCCCTGATCTTTGCCCTCAACATCGTGTTCCTGTTTGTCTTTAACACCACCACGCCGCTGCAATGGCTGATGGCCTCCGACGTGGTGGATTACGAAGAGAGCCGCAGCGGCCGTCGTCTGGACGGGCTGGTGTTCTCCACCTACCTGTTCAGCCTGAAGATCGGCCTGGCGATTGGCGGCGCGATGGTGGGCTGGATCCTGGCGTACGTCAACTACTCCGCCAGCAGCAGCGTACAGCCGGTAGAGGTGCTCACCACCATCAAAATTCTGTTCTGCGTGGTGCCGGTGGCGCTCTACGTGGGCATGTTCACTATGCTGTCGTTTTACAAACTCACCGATGCGCGGGTGGAAGCCATCAGCCAGCAGTTACTCAAGCATCGCGCAGCGCAGGGCGAAGCCATCCCCGCCGCGGCAACGGCAGCATCTCATTAAGCAGGAGGCACTATGTACACCATCACCAACCCGATTCTGACCGGCTTTAACCCCGACCCGTCGATGTGTCGTCAGGGCGAGGATTACTACATCGCCACCTCAACCTTTGAGTGGTTCCCGGGCGTGCGGATTTACCACTCCCGAGATCTGAAGAACTGGCGGCTGGTGAGTACCCCGTTGGATCGCGTGTCGATGCTGGACATGAAGGGCAACCCGGACTCCGGCGGCATCTGGGCGCCGTGCCTGAGCTACGCCGACGGGCAGTTCTGGCTGCTCTATACCGATGTGAAGATTGTCGACTCCCCGTGGAAAAACGGGCGCAACTTCCTGGTGACCGCCCCCTCCATCGAGGGGCCGTGGAGCGAGCCGATCCCGATGGGCAATGGCGGGTTCGATCCCTCCCTGTTCCATGATGACGATGGCCGCAAATACTACATCTACCGCCCGTGGGGGCCGCGCCACCACAGCAACCCGCATAACACCATCGTGATGCAGGCGTTTGATCCGCACACCTGCACGCTGTCGCCTGAGCGTAAAACCCTCTTTACCGGCACGCCGCTCTGCTACACCGAAGGGGCACATATCTACCGTAAGGATGGCTGGTGCTATCTGCTGGTCGCTGAAGGCGGCACCAGCTACGAGCACGCCGTCGTGGTGCTGCGTGCAAAAACCATCGACGGGCCCTACGAGCTGCACCCGGAGGTGACGATGATGACCAGCTGGCACCTGCCGGAGAACCCGCTGCAAAAAAGCGGCCACGGCTCGCTGCTTCAGACCCACACCGGAGAGTGGTACATGGCTTATCTCACCAGCCGCCCGCAGCGGCTGCCGGGTATTCCGCTGCTGGGCTCCGGCGGGCGCGGATACTGCTCCCTGGGGCGTGAGACGGGGATCGCGCGCATTGAATGGCGCGACGGCTGGCCGTACGTGGAAGGCGGTAAGCATGCCCAACTGACGGTGCCCGGCCCGCAGATGACCGAGAGCGCCGCCGTGGCGCAGACCAACTGGCGAGACGATTTCGACGGCGAGCGCCTCGACCCGGAGCTGCAAACCCTGCGCATTCCGTTCGACGATAGCCTCGGCTCCCTGCGGGCGCGTAAAGGCTTTTTACGCCTGTACGGCAACGACTCGCTGAACTCGACCTTCACCCAGTCTACCGTGGCGCGCCGCTGGCAGCACTTCACCTTCCGGGCGGAAACGCGGATGGAGTTCGCCCCGCGTCACTTCCAGCAGAGTGCGGGCTTGACCTGCTACTACAACAGCAAAAACTGGAGCTACTGCTTTGTCGACTACGAGGAGGGGCAGGGCAGAACCCTCAAGGTGATCCAGCTCGACCACAACGTGCCGTCGTGGCCGCTGCACGAGCAGCCCATCCCGGTGCCGGATCAGGCGCAGAGTATATGGCTGCGGGTGGATGTTGATCGTCTGGTCTACCGCTACAGCTATTCGTTTGACGGGGAGCAGTGGCACACCGTGCCGGTCACGTACGAGGCGTGGAAACTGTCGGATGACTATATCGGCGGGCGGGGCTTCTTTACCGGCGCGTTTGTCGGGCTGCACTGCGAGGATATCAGCGGTGACGGCTGTCACGCCGACTTCGACTACTTCACTTACGAGCCGGTATAACGGCTCAGGCCGGGTAGCCCAGCGCGCGTGAGAGCTGGCGCCCGGCCTCCTGCAACTGCTCGCGGAAGCGGGCCAGCTCCTCGTCGCTGACGCGGGAGGTCAACGTCGACAGACTCAGGGCGGCAATGACGCGGGATTCATGGTTACGCACCGGGACCGATACGCAGCGCACTCCCTGTTCGTTCTCTTCGCTGTCGAGGGCATAACCCTGCTCGCGGGTCTGCGCCAGCGCGGCCAGCAGCGCCTCGCGCGAGGCCAGGGTCGCGGGGGTGAAGGTAGTGTACTGATAACCCTCAAGCAGCGTGTTCAGCTCGGCCTCGCCCAGCCAGGCGATCAGCACTTTGCCGATAGCGGTGGCATGCACCGGCAGGCGACGGCCAATGCGCGAGTAGGCGATGGCTGCCAGCTTGCCTTCAATTTTCTCGATATAGACCCCTTCGCGCCCGTCCAGAATGCCCAGATGGGTGGTCTGCCCGGTACGTTCCGATAGCTCCGTCAGAAAGTGCTTCGCTTTCTGGCGGATATCCATGGTGCTCACCACAAAGTGACCGCGCTCAACCAGCTTCATGCCGGGGCGATATTTACCGTTCTCAGGATTCTGATCGATATAGCCGTGCAGTTGCAGGGTTTTGAGAAGCGAGTGGAGCGTGCTCTTGCTCAGGCCCATCTGTTTACTGATGTCGGTGATTTTAAGTTCCGTCGCCTGTTCGTTAAACAGATCGAGGATCTGTAAGGCACGTTCAACAGATTGAATAATAGGCATAAGATCGGGACATCCGCGCTGGAATCAGGGCCAAAACGTACCCTGTTTACGCTGAAAAATCAATCGATGCGGGAGGCAGGTTCTTTACGCCGGGTCATATTCATGCTGCTGTAATTTGACTTAAGTAAACTTTGAGGCTTATTACCCTTGATTGAAAGGATAGGCTGTACCTATTACCACATTTTGATTGTTCTTTTACACTTATTTACCGTATGGCTTTCCGCTTTCTGCACGCTCGTTTAAAAGGTATTTTGATGACCGCTTCTAAAACATGGATCACTTTAGGTACTATTGCCAGTCCGGCCACAGGATCGTTATTTTCAAAAGTTCTTACTCAGCATAATCATAAATATATTCTGTGGTATAACAGCGAGCAGCTTTTTAAACCGGGCGATGAAATAAAGGTGGTTTATAATCGTTTATTCGTGAACGACGAGCTACGCGATATCAATATCCTGCAAATTGATAAATACAGCCACACCCTGTGGCGCGTGATGCACAACATGTCCAGATGTCCCGGCCATCGCGATCCGGAGAGCAAACAGTGCGATGCCCCGGTAAAATGTATTTTTAAAAAGTGCCCCTACGGTAAGGTGCGGGTAACAGCAAATTAATTTCCTGAACGGATAATTTGAAAAGCAGGAGGGCCAAAACCCTCCCGTTATTTAAACGCAACCTTATTCACCCAGGGTCGCGACCATCACCGCTTTAATGGTGTGCATCCGGTTCTCTGCCTGGTCAAATACAATACTTGCCGCCGATTCAAATACCTCGTCCGTTACTTCCATTCCGCCGTGCAGATCGAACTCTTTCGCCATCTGCTGACCCAGCGTGGTCTGGTCATCGTGGAACGCCGGCAGACAGTGCAGGAACTTCACATTCGGGTTACCCGTCAGCGCCATCATCTGCGCATTCACCTGATAGCCGCGCAGCAGGGTGATACGCTCGGCCCACTTCTCTTTGGCTTCGCCCATCGATACCCAGACGTCGGTGTAGATAAAGTCCGCGCCCTTCACGCCCGCCGCGACATCTTCGGTGAGGGTGATTTTGCCGCCGTTCTTTTCTGCCAGCGCGCTGCACTCCGCCACCAGGCGCTCTTCCGGCCAGCAGGCTTTGGGCGCCACCAGACGGAGATCCAACCCGGTGAGCGCGGCTGCTTCCAGCATCGAGTTACCCATGTTGTTACGCGCATCGCCGGTATAGACCAGCACCATCTCGTTGAACGCCTTGCCCGGCAGGTGCTCCTGCATGGTGAGCAGGTCCGCCAGCAGCTGGGTGGGATGGAACTCGTTGGTCAGCCCGTTCCACACCGGCACCCCGGCAAATTCCGCCAGGGTTTCGACCACTTCCTGGCCGTGGCCGCGATACTGAATGCCGTCGTACATCCGGCCCAGCACCCGCGCGGTATCTTTAATTGATTCTTTATGCCCAATCTGGCTGCCGCTCGGCCCGAGATAGGTAACGCGAGCGCCCTGGTCAAATGCGGCAACTTCGAAAGAGCATCGTGTGCGGGTTGAGTCTTTTTCGAAGATGAGCGCGATGTTTTTGCCAGTAAGTTTCTGTACTTCTGTCCCTTTTTTCTTATCGGACTTTAGCTGTGCTGACAGGGCAAGCAGGGAGGTGAGCTGTGCAGGGGTAAAATCGAGCAATTTCAGGAAATGTTTTTTATACAGTTCAGACATTTTATCCTCACATGGCAAAGGCCACTTATTGAATTAAAATTCACTTTATCTGTATCAATATGCACATGCAACCCCGTTGCACAAATCTTTCTTACAAAGGTGGAGGCAAACACATCCGTGTGTGAAAATAGAAGTATCTGCCGCACTTTAAAGAGGAACGAGCCATGGCAAACCCAGAACTGCTGGAAGAACAGCGCGAAGAGACGCGACTGATTATTGAAGAACTGCTGGAAGACGGCAGCGATCCGGATGCGCTCTACACCATCGAGCACCATTTCTCTGCGGATGATTTCGAAGCGCTGGAGAAACTGGCGGTGGAAGCGTTCCGTCTGGGTTATGAAGTGACCGAGCCGGAAGAGCTGGAAGTGGAAGAGGGCGACACCGTCATCTGCTGCGACATCCTGAGCGAAGGCGCGCTGAAGGCAGAGCTGATCGACGCCCAGGTGGAACAGCTGATGAACCTGGCCGAGAAGTTTGAAGTGGAATACGACGGCTGGGGCACCTACTTCGAAGATCCGAACGGCGAAGAGGGTGACGAAGACGACGAAGATTTCATCGACGAAGATGACGACGGCGTGCGTCACTAATTGATTCAATACACGAGTCATTCGCGTTGCATCGAGGCGGCAACTGAGTAAATCCCCAGGAGCTTACATAAGTAAGTGACTGGGGTGAACGAAGGCAGCCAACGAAGAGGCAGCGTGAAGGGCGACGTGTATTTGCGGCAGCTTCGGCTGTCGCTTCAGGAAAAATAATGGACTACCCGCAGATACTCGCCCCTGTTTTAAACTTCCTCCAGTGCCCGACCCCGCAAGCATGGATTGATCAAGCCCGCGACCCGGCGAACCTGCCGCTGCTGCTCACCGACCATATGGTGTGCGAGCTCAAAGCCGCCCAGACCGCGCTGTTATTAGTGCGTAAATACGTCGCCGACGAGAGCGGGGCCGACGCGCTGCTCGAGTGGCTCAAGCCCTATGAAGCCTTTACCTTCCGCGAAGGCCCGGAACCGGACTTTGTCGCCCTGCACAAGCAGATTGGCAAAAGCGTGATGCCGAAGACCGACGACCCTTGGGGCCAGGCGCTCATCGACAGCATGGTATTGCTGATTAAAGAGGAGCTGCACCATTTCTGGCAGGTGCGCGAGGCGATGCTGACCCGCAACATCCCCTACGTCAAAATCACCGCCAGCCGCTACGCCAAAGGGATGCTGAAAGCCGTGCGCACCCACGAGCCGCTGACGCTGATCGACAAGCTCATCTGCGGCGCCTATATCGAAGCCCGCTCCTGCGAACGCTTCGCCGCGCTGGCACCCTTCCTCGACGACGATCTGCAGAAGTTTTACCTGTCGCTGCTGCGCTCTGAGGCGCGGCATTATCAGGACTATCTGACGCTTGCCCAACAGGTCAGCGACGAGGATATCTCTTCCCGGATACAGCTTTTTGGTGAAATTGAAGCCACACTTATCTCAACACCGGATAACGAGTTTCGCTTTCATAGCGGCGTGCCGGTGTAAACCGGCATAGCTAAAGGATTAAGGATGCGTAACGATGAGAAGAGCGTGGACACCTATAGTCGCAGTGGCAGTTATCTCCGCAGCAGTAGCCTTCTGGGTTTATTACGATAAGCAACGCCTGCAAAACACGCCCGAACACCGGCTTGATACCACCCTTAACGCCATGCCCTCCTGGCAGGTGCTGAAAGAGCAGGACCCCAGGTTTGTGACACGTATTCGCGAGCAGATCCTCACTATGCAAAAGGCGGGCGATTCTGAGCAGGACATTATCGACGTGATCCAGCCGCAGATCCTGAGCCTGCAGATGTCGCGCCTGCAATATGCCCCCGACGCGAATGCGGTGGCGTATATGAAGATCAACATGGAGCAGACCGCCGCTATTCAGAAGGCGAGTGACGACGCCTGTTTTCGTTTCCTGTTTCCGGGCGTGAAGGGGGGCATCAACCCGATGCGGGTGCTGGATAAAGACCTGATGCAGCGCCGCATGCAGGCCGACGCCGAAATGATGCGCGCGGGCTGGAGTAACGATCGCCACACCGTGACCCCGGAAGAACATGCCGCCGCGGTGGAAGATGTGCGCCCGATTATGCAGGAACTCACTGTTCAATACGGCAAGGATATCCAGCTGCTGGTGATGCCGGAGAACGCGGTGGGCAAAGAGAAGCTCACCTGCGAGATGGTGCAGGCGATGTGGGGCAAGGTGCTGCAGCTGCCGGAGCAGAAGGCGGCGAGAGTGATTCGGCTGGCGGTGACAGAACTGGATTGACGGGAACGCTGGTTTTTTGGGCACTTAACGCGGTTTAGCGCGTCGCCGCTTGCATGGCGGCGCGCGACAGGTATAATCCACAACGTTTCCGCATCCCCTTCAGTGCCGAAGTGGCGAAATCGGTAGACGCAGTTGATTCAAAATCAACCGTAGAAATACGTGCCGGTTCGAGTCCGGCCTTCGGCACCATAAGATGTGAAAAAAGTCGCTTAAGGGCGGCTTTTTTTGTGTCTGGAATTCAGTATCCGCAAGGCTTTCCTTCTTTTTTCAACCAACCTAAGCCAACCGATTTATTGAGGTGGGTAAATTTAAGAGTATCCCAATTCGATTATGTTTTTATTTGCGTAGAACCCTTAACATAGCTCTGAGTGATGTTAAGCTTAGTTCGGCATAGGTTGAGGCAAAAGCAAAAAAATAATTAAGCCTTCGCTCTATGTGAAATTTTTCTAAAAAAACTAACCGGAGCAGTTTAGTTAACGCTCTTTTCAGACATAATCTGGTGATGAATTACGCTGTAAAAACAGGACATAACATTGAATTGCTCAGAAGACGATTTGCTTGAAGTGGCGTGGTATTTGTCGAAGTACGGTAAATTTCAACCACCCATGGGACTGGGTGTTCAGAAATGGAAAGAGGCTTATGCCTTGTTTTATCCCCGTTTCGGAGCGGGCAAAACCGCCAGTGAGTTTCGCAATAGTCTGAAAAATAGTCGTGACCGTTTTGATTCCTGGCTTAGTGATATGCGTGTCGGCTGGCGTGACGAGCAGGGCGCTCCTGCTGCGCTTTCTCATTCAGCGCAGCGTGTGCATCAGCGATTGAGTGTGCTTTCAGAGAGTGTGATTGAGCAGCGCGTTCTTTCGTTAATATCTTCTGATAGCGATGAACAGGCGCAACGTGACTGTCTTGCTATTCAGCAGGATAAAAGTATTGAAGATACCGTACGCGAGCAGTTGATTGCGGCACGACTGGGGCAGGGTACCTTTCGGAAAAATTGTCTCATGTTGTATCCGTCATGCCCCGTTACAGGAACGATTTTTGCGCCGTTACTCCGCGCCAGCCATATAAAACCATGGGCTGCCTGCGAGAACGGGAATGAACGTCTTGATCCTTATAATGGAATTATACTGGCTGCGCACATTGATATTCTATTCGATCAGGGATGGATTTCGTTTGAGAACGATGGGCGTTTATTAATTAGTGATGAACTGGATGTTAGTGTTAAAGAGCAGCTTTTATTGCCGGAGAAAATAAAGGCTTTTTCTATTGAGTCGTATTGTTATTTGGAGTGGCATCGGCAGAATCTATTGAGGTAGCGGCGTCTTTATTTACATAAATTATTGGTATCATTTATAGTTAACAAGGTTTTATTAATCGCAGAAATCAAAAGAAGTATTGGAAACTGGAGTTTTGGTAATATTGGTCGCTAGTGATTAATTATTAAGTTATCAGGGTTGTTATTATTTGATTTTTAATGTGCTCGGGTGGAGAATCCTTATAAAACTAAAGGATAAGGACTCCGCATGTTTAGACTTTACCGGTCACATGATTTAACACGGCAATTAGACCCTAAAGATTTTCAATACATTCTGACGCCAACTGGTTCACTGAAAGAAGCGTGTGTACATTACGAACTGTCTTATGAAGCGAACCGTCACAGTCTTACCTTTGGTCTCCCCAAAAAAAAGTACAGCATATCCCCACATCAAAGACCGTATGAGCGAAAAAATCGTAGCTATGCAGATCCTATCTATGATGAGGTAGAACAAAAACTGCAAATAGGTTGGCTTGTTGGTGTAGACACCTCCAGACGCTGGAGCAGTGACAGGAACCCTTTTTACATCGACGATAAGGGTGATTTGGTTTTTAGCCCTACCGCCTCAGTGTGGCATGCATGGTTTAAGGACGAAATCATGAGCGCTTACCGGCACGCGATCGCCGATAGGCAAGGCAGAAAACCTGCCCCCACTCAACGTATACACCACGATTATTACGGCCCAATAACCGTACCAGCAGGAAAAACTTTGAACAATAAAGCCGTTGGTCGTCTGCTGGCTGCTGGAGGTGTGTATAACGGCAAGATTGAAGGGTTCCATAAGACTGCGCAGCAGCTCGGTGGAGATGCACCTGCGGGTTACGATCAGGTCATGAACAATAAAGGACTCATCATTGCGGGGGCCTCTGTTGCGGCAGGATTGACAATGGGCAGGTTGAACCCTTTAAGTGAGTTAGATGAAATATCGAGATTCAGTAAAATACCAACGTTTGAAAGCCCATATATAAAGGGTTTTACATCTGAGAGTGGTACGTTAGTGAACGCTGAATACGCCATTATCGATCCGAAAAAACTCGCGACTTATGCTTTAGATTCAACACATCCTACAGGGGGGCACAAAGCCAGGGTATTTGAGTCAGCGCTAGGATACAACCCAACTAATGCGGATGTTTTAGTAGCAAGAATTCAGGAAGGCGTATTATCGGCCCCAGCAAAAGTGTTGCAGGCAAATAATTACGGTCAAACAATGGCTGTCGATATGCCCATTTTAGGCGTCAACGGTGAAACAGCGATCGTGCGTACAGGCTGGATGTATGAAACAGACGCGCTAGTTCCTCGCATGACAACCATATTCGTTAAATGAGAAAACAAAAATGAAAAGAGCCGAATTAGACGTTGTGGTTTTATGCGAGGATTTACCGAATGAAGGCCTGGTAAAAGGGACTGTTGGTACGATTGTTATGGTTTTCGATACCCCGACACTGGGCTATCTCGTCGAATTTTGCGACGAGGAAGGAAAAACAATAGCAATGCCTGCTTTGTTACCCGCTCAGCTAAAGAGTTATTTCACTCCCGGCCTCCTCAAAACACTGCTGGTTGACAATAATTATCCGATAGCCAACCCAGTAGACCCAGACATAATGGTGGACCTGATGCGCAAAGCAGCCCCTGCGGAATGGGATGCGCAGAAGATAAGGGTTTATGAGGATATCCAGCGTTTGATGACTAGCCGGCCGGACTACACTGGTATGTTCGAAATCATGGATGGGCTTGAGTACAACAGCTTAACTCTGTACAGCATGGTACAGGCGGAGAACGGTAAGCCCGTATGGTCTAATATCTACATCCGAAACTTTGAAATACGTGACAACGAAATATATGTTGATCCGAACCTCACTGACAAAGTATTGATTGGTGAAGATGGCGTGTCCGTATTTGCCTTCAGCTTCACAGGTGACTGTTTCGAGATCCGCGCTAAAGCATCCACGGATTATGTCATTGAGTCACATAACGACTTCAGCGAATTATTATCTGCGCTAATTGATACGGTGAGCTGACATCCGTCACATTAAATGCAGGTTGTATTTGCAACCTGCATACCAGCCTGGTGAAACGCAACGGGTTTAACAGACACCTTAGAGTCATTGTTCGTCACCGATAATCTGACCGATAAGGATATGATCAACTATGCCTTCGCGGTGCGCGACAAGCTGTCAGAAAATCTGGCGGTGATGACCCAGATTGCGAACAATACCCGCGAGCAGGCGATGCTGGGCGATTTCCCGAAAGCCATTGAAGATGCCGTGATGGACAGCAACGAGGCTCAGCAGGAGATGATGGTGCAGTACCTTTCTAATCCTGAGTTGGCGAAAGGCTTTGCGCGGGTGGTTTTTGATATGTTGAAAGGGGCTTGAGCAGTAATACATTTTAAGGGCTGGTATCAGCCCTTAAATACATGTTCCCGATGCCAATTCAAATAATTAAATGATGGTTCAGGCAGTCGAATAATCTTTTCCGGCAGACTTAGCCTGTCGCATGTGCCGAAATCAAGCTGGTTGCTAATCAGAACCTCACCTTCGTTGGCGAACGAAATCCATCCTGAATCGAATAATGTGTCAATATGTGCAGCCAGCATAATGCCATTGTGCGGGTCCAGTCGTTCCTGAGCCGTCCGGCAGTCAGACCAGGGTTTAATGTGGCTGGCTCTCAGCAATGGCTGAAAGCTAATACCCGTCACAGGACAAGCCGGGTAAAGCTTAAGACAATCAGCCCGGAATGCACCTTGTCCAACTCTGGCCTGGATCAATGACGTTCGGGTGGTATCGCTAAGAGATAAATCTTTATTGATGATGTTGAGATCTTGCTGGATCAGATCAAAACGATCGAACGGGTCTTCGGCTTCCGCAATGTGCTCTGCTGTTTCAAAACCAAACTCATGGGACAGCTCAGAGCATAATTCTGTAGGTAAATATTGTCCCATTACCTGCTGCGCCAGTATATCAATCAATGACATGTGTTTTTGTAACAACGAAAAGGAGGTAGCATCAAAGCCCCCTGACAGATTGCTATCTAAAACCTCTTTCAGTGAGGGTTCTACGAGGCTTTCGAGCAAGAAATCATTCACGCATTCCAGTGCCCAAAACCCATCGTTCTTTAAACGCCAGAAGGGCATAAGGACTTCATACTTGCTTCGTTTAGGTCCGTAGCGCTTCAATAAATCGCGAAGTTGTTGCTGTATCTCAGTTTCAAAATGGAAAAGCCGTGCATGACCTTTCTTGTAGTGAGAAAGAACATAAAGGATGAGCAATGGCTTATTCAGCGCTGGTGCATTGTCGTACCAGGCTGTTTTCATTTGGGCAATTTTGTGACTCAGGGATTTTGCGATAGTCATGTTTCTGTTACAGGAGCCAGTAGTTTCTGCGATGATGCTCGCAAAACCCCACCCGATCAACCTACCAGCTTCTCACATGCAACAAAAAAGGCGCCCACCGGCGCCTTAATCATTCAATCGCTGTCTTAAGCCTTTTTTCGTGCCAGTGCTGAACCCGGCTTCACTGAGCCTAAGGCCTTTCATGATAAACGCCGGGATGCGGGTGTAATCTCCATACCGCGTCGCATAACTTACGGTAAATACCCGGTCGTCAGCGGCAAAGACTTCTGGTTGCAGTGATTCTGCAATACAATCGATATCAGTCATGGTTACTATTCTCTCTAAATAGTGATTGTGATGAGCGATACGGGCATGTTGGCGCATGCCCGTATTGCGTTAAATAACACCAGTAAATCTAACCAGTAAATAAAAATAAGTCCAGATTAATATAAAACGTAATAAGCGCGTTTAGACTGCTTTTAAATATTAATAATGATGAATACAAAAAATGTTTTTAATTTATATGGCTTAACTGCAACGGGGAAATTAAAGGTTTTGTAATAAATATGCGGACATTGCACCTTAAAACTGGCAATAAACGGATAGTGCCCTTTTTAAGATGCATTTAACTTTCATGTCCCCAGACCCACCCCCATCGCCCCTCTAATAATCGGAATCGGCGTCAATAAATGCTGATACATCAGCTCCCCCGCCTTATCCGCATCCCGCGCCAGCACCGCATCCATCAGCTTCTGATGCTCCACGTGCTTCTCTTCTAACATCGCCACCGACAAAACAGTCTTCCTCAACCACACATACCGGTACCGCGCCGCTAAATCAAAAAGCCGCTCCCGCATCTGCATCAAATACCGCGAACCACACCCGGCCACAATGGCGGTATGAAACGCCTGATGCCGCTGGTCCCACTCGTCCAGCATCGTCTCGCTGGCGTCGCGGGATTCCAGCTTGTTCAGCAGGTGTGCCCGGGCGAGCAGCTCCGCTTCCCACTCTTCGCCGCCGCGTTCGATGGCAAGACGCACCAGCATCGCCTCCATATTGGCGCGGGCGTCAAAGATATCGAGCAGCTCCTGTTCGGACATGGGTGCCACCCGGTAGCCTTTCTGGTTAATGACCGTCACCAGCCCCTCGGCAACCAGCTGCGACAGCGCTTCGCGCAGCGGGCCGACGCCCAACTCATACCGTGACGTCAGCAGGCTCATGCGCAGCTTCTCATCCGGCTGATAGACGCCGCGAATAATGTCGTTCTTCAGCCAGCGGTAGCCGTCGATGGCCGTCGCCTGGGAAATGATGGTCATGGTCCTGCTCCTTGAAGACTGCCCGGCCTGCACCGGGCATAAAGATTAACCCTGCTTCGCCTCGTCAAAACACTCGGCGATAATCGCCAGCCCCTGCTGAAGCTGCGCCTCTTCCACGGTCAGCGGCACCAGGATGCGCAGCACGTTATGGTACGGGCCGCAGGAGAGCAGGATCAACCCCTTGTCCCGCGCCCGGGCCACAATCTGCGCCGTCAGGGCGGCGTCCGGTTTATGGTGGTCGCCCTCTTCAAACAGCTCGATGGCGATCATCGCCCCCAGGCCGCGAACGTCGCCGATCTCCCGGTGTTTTTCAGCGATAGCCAGCAGGCCTTCACGCAGGGTGTTGCCTAACTTGTTGGCTTTGCCCAGCAGATCTTCCTGCTCGAAGACCTTCATCACCGCCAGCGCGGCGGCGCAGGCGATGGGGCTTCCGGCGTAGGTGCCGCCCAGCCCGCCCGGGGCGATGGCATCCATCACTTCGGCGCGTCCGGTAACGCCCGCCAGCGGGAAGCCACCGGCAATGGATTTGGCGAAGGTGGTGATGTCCGCCGCCACGCCCATCTGCTCCATGGCGAAGAAGGTCCCGGTGCGTCCTGCGCCGCTCTGCACTTCATCGGCGATCAGCATGATGCCGTGCTCGTCGCACAACGTGCGCAGGCGCTGCATAAAGGCCGGGGAGGTGGCGTAGAAGCCGCCTTCACCCTGGACGGGTTCAATCACGATGGCGGCGATATCTTCCGGCGCGGCATCGTTCTTGAAGATGCGATGGATGCTGGCGATGGCATCGTCATCACTCACGCCGTGCAGGGCGCAGGGATAGAGAGCGCGATAGACGTGGCCCGGCATCAGCCCCATTCCCGCCGAGTAAGGGTTCACTTTCCCGGTCAGCGACAGGGTGTAGTGGGTGCGGCCATGGTAGGCCCCGGTAAAGGCGATGGTGCCGTTGCGCTTGGTGGCGGCGCGGGCGATTTTCACCGCGTTCTCCACCGCTTCGGAGCCGGTGGTCACCAGCAGGGTTTTTTTCGGGAAATCCCCCGGCACTTTCTGGTTCAGGGTTTCGCAAAGCTCCAGATAGGGTTCATAGGCCAGCACCTGGAAGCAGGTGTGCGACAGCTTTTTCAGCTGCGCTTCTACGGCGCTCACCACCTCCGGGTGCAGATGCCCGGTGTTCAGCACCGCAATCCCCCCGGCGAAATCAAGATACTCACGGCCTTCGACGTCCCACACCCGGCAGTTCTCGGCGCGGGCGGCAAAGATCGGGTGGATCTGGCCCACGCCGCGGGGGATGGCATTGCTACGACGCTGCATTAACGCTTTATTGCTGCTCATTGAAATCTCCTGAAAGATTAAAGGCCGATGCACATATATTTGATTTCTAAGTAATCTTCGATGCCGTATTTAGAACCTTCCCGACCCAGGCCAGAGGCTTTAATGCCGCCGAACGGGGCCACTTCGTTAGAGATAATGCCGGTGTTGATCCCGACGATGCCGTACTCCAGCGCCTCGCCGACGCGGAACACGCGGCTTAAATCGCGGGCATAGAAGTAGGCGGCGAGGCCGAACTCGGTGTCGTTAGCCATATGGATCACGTCCGCCTCATCCTTAAAGCGGAACAGCGGGGCCAGCGGGCCGAAAGTCTCCTCTTTCGCCACTTTCGCATCACCGGGTACATCTACCAGAATAGTCGGCTGGAAGAAGTTGCCGCCTAATTTATGCAGCGATCCGCCGGTAACCACGCGGGCGCCTTTCTCCACCGCGTCGGCAATGTGCTCTTCGACTTTCTCCACCGCCTTGCTGTCAATCAGCGGCCCGATGGTGACGCCCTGGGTCAGGCCATCGCCGATCTGCATTTTTTCCACCGCCTGCTGGAGTTTTTCAGCAAAGCGGTCGTAAACGCCCTCCTGCACGTACAGGCGGTTGGCGCAGACGCAGGTCTGCCCGGCGTTACGGAACTTGGAGGCCAGCGCCCCTTCCACGGCCTTATCCAGGTCGGCATCGTCAAAGACAATAAAGGGCGCGTTGCCGCCCAGCTCCAGCGAGACCTTTTTGATGTCCTTCGCGCACTGGGCCATCAGCTGGCGGCCTATATCGGTCGAGCCGGTAAAGGAGAGCTTGCGCACCAGCGGGTTGCCGGTCAGTTCGTTGCCGATGTCGGACGCCGACCCGGTGACGACGTTAAACACGCCCGCCGGAATGCCCGCGCGGCTCGCCAGTTCCGCCAGCGCCAGCGCGGAGTAGGGGGTCTGGCTGGCGGGTTTGAGGACCATGGTGCAGCCTGCCGCCAGCGCCGGGCCCGCCTTACGGGTGATCATCGCCGCGGGGAAGTTCCACGGGGTGATGGCCGCCGTCATGCCAATCGGCTGCTTAATCACAATCAACCGCTTGTCCGCCTGATGGCCCGGAATGGTGTCGCCGTAAACGCGTTTCCCCTCTTCGGCGAACCACTCTATAAAGGAGGCGGCATAGCTAATCTCGCCTTTGGCTTCCGCCAGCGGTTTGCCCTGTTCGAGGGTCATCAGCTGGGCCAGATCGTCCTGGTTTGCCATCATCAAATCGAACCAGCGGCGCAGAATGTTGGCGCGCGCTTTGGCGGTGAGCGCGCGCCAGGCGGGCAGGGCGCGGTTCGCCGCCTCAATTGCCTCGCGGGTCTCACTGGCACCCATTTTCGGCACGCTGCCCAGGGTCTGGCCGTTCGCCGGGTTGGTCACGGCAATCGTCTCGCCGCTGTGCGCGTCGCACCACTCTCCTTCTATATATGCCTGCTGACGGAATAAGCTGGGATCGTTGAGTTGCATGATGGCTTCCTGTCTCAGAATGATTAACGGGTATAGGCGGCGTGTAGTGGTTCCACGCTGCAGGCTGCCCGCAGCGCGCGGCCGGGGTTGTGCTGGCTGGCGAGCAGGGTCTGGACCTTGCTGACAATATGCGCGCCAATAGGGATCGCCGAGGTCGCCGCCGGTGAGGGCGCATTACAGGTATGGATGGTGCGCGGCGTGGTGACAAATAAAAAGTCGTCGATGAGCTTCCCTTCTGGCGAAACTGCCTGCGCCCTCACACCCGCAGGCCAGGGGTGCAGATCTTTCAGGGTCAGGCTCGGGCAATATTTTTGCACCTGCCGCAGGTAGCCGCTTCTGCACAGGGAGTTTTTCATCTCGCTTAAACCCGAGCGCAGGTTGTTTTGTAGCACCCGGCGAATGCCCGTTGAGCCCAGAATTTCCAGCATATCGGTGAGGGAGAGATCGCTCTTGCGATAGCCTTCGCGCTTAAAGGCGAGCACCGCGTTGGGCCCCACCGTGACGCTGCCGTCGATCATCCGGGTGAGATGCACGCCCAGGAACGGCATGGCCGGATCGGGGATCGGGTAGATAAGGTGGTTCACGATCTGATTGTGCTCCGGCGCCAGGCGGAAATACTCCCCGCGGAACGGACAGATAATAAAGCCGGGGTCGATGCCGAGCATTTTCACCAGCCGGTCGGCCATCAGCCCGGCGCAGGCAATCAGGGTAAGGGTTTCAAACTCGCGCCCGTCGCGGGTATGAATGACAACGCCGCTGGCGTGCTCCTTCAGGGCGCTGACCTCGGCGTTGAAAATCACCTCCCCGCCTTGTTGCTGGAAGCGTTTTGCCATCGCCGCTGCCACCTCGCGATAGCTGACGATCCCGCTGGAGGGGACAAAAATCCCGCCCAGCCCGGTGATGTTGGGCTCGCGTTCGCGCAGTTCGGCACCGCTCAGCCACTCGCGCTCGATCCCGTTGGCGGCGGTGCGATCCCACAGGGCCTGCATCCGCTCCATCTCCAGCGGGGAGGTCGCCACCAGCATCTTGCCGCAGGTGTCATAGCGAATAGCGTTCTCATCGCAGAAGGCTTTGGTGGCCCGGTT
Source organism: Leclercia sp. LSNIH8 (assembly GCF_002920195.1). NCBI lineage: Bacteria > Pseudomonadati > Pseudomonadota > Gammaproteobacteria > Enterobacterales > Enterobacteriaceae > Leclercia > Leclercia sp. LSNIH8. The sequence continues at coordinate 158,660 of NZ_PQJY01000005.1, forward strand.
CCCCGCCAGGCAGAACTGGGCCTTCAGGCTGCCGGGAGTGTAATAGACCCCGGCGTGGATCACCCCGCTGTTGCGTCCGGTCTGGTGGCAGGCCGGGCCCGCCTCCTTCTCCAGCAGCGCGATGCGGGCATCCGGGTAGAGCGCAATCAGCTGCATGGCGGTCGACATGCCGATGATGCCGCCGCCGGTAATGACAAAATCATACATCCGCGCCATCCCTACTGATGAGTCTGATAGTGGGTGGTGGCATAGCTGATATACCCGCGCTGGCGCATCAGCTCCCGGTGCAGATCCGGGTGTGGGGTGAAGCGATCCCGGCCATGCAGCCAGAACATATTGTTAATCAGAAGGAACTTACCCACCGGGACCGGAATGGAGATGATGTTTTTGCTGCTCTCCAGCGCGTCAGAAAGTTCGCTCAGCCAGACACCCTCTTCAAAATCTTTCGGCTGTACGAACTGGTCGATATAGCGCATCACCGGGCGACCCTGCTGGTCAACATCGAACACCGGGTGGAACACATCCTGAGAGACGTTTTTGCTCGGCGGTGCCGTCCAGCGCAGCGGGCGACGGGCCAGCGGATGGCTGAAGAATTTATCCAGCGCTTCCCAGTCGTCGAGATGCAGCAGCAGGGAGTTGCCGCCCTGCATGTTCTGCTCGTCGATCTTCATCATCAGCACGTAGTCAGTCACTTCGTCCACGAAGGTGCCGTCGTTGTGCAGCTCCAGCACGCGGTGGGGCTGGCGCAGGTAGCTGTCTGAGTTATCGACGTTTTTCACCGTGAAGCGGGCGTAGTACTGGCCGCTCATGGCGTCGTAATTGGAGCGTCCGATCAGGTGCGCCACGGCGGTGGCAATCTTCACCATCTCGTCCGCCTGGGCGACGTTATCCACCCCGACGGCGTCAATCAGCAGGGCGCCTTCGCTGCGGCTGAGGATAGTGTTCAGCAGCAGGGGCTGAAGCTGGTTGCCGCACAGGTCATCGAGGATCTTCGCCACCCGAAAGCGCAGGAAGGATTTGTATTCCAGCGCCTGGATGGGCCACTGCTCCACCTCCCGCAGGAACTGCTGCGTGACCTCCGCGGAGAACGTCAGCTCCAGCAGGCGCGGAGACTGCGCGGAGGGCGCAATGCTAAAACCGGTGATGGTCCGGGCTAACGCCTCGTCGGGCTGTTGTACGGCGGTCAGTGCATTCATCAGAATCAATCCTCTCAGAAAGTATTCAGGGAACGGCGTGTTTCGTAGCCATAAATTAAAAATATCTACATTTTTGCAAAATGGATTTATTCAGGGGAGATTGTTTGAATTCTGTGATACAGGCAGGAAAAAAGGCGAAGTGGTCGGGAAAAAGCGCACTCAGGTCGCTATCTGATCACACTGACGTGATGCGTCTCACGGAAAATGCTGGTTAACCATAACAAAAGCGTGACATATCCACACAAATCTTAACAAATCGCACGGGCGACGCTGTACGGCCTTCAGGGGCTCTTCTATACCTTGATTCGTGTTACCTGCGACTCAACCACAACACAGAGAATAAACGTATGGAACAGACTTCTGGCAAGAAAAGTGAAGCAATTCATAGCGATAATACACAGCAATTTCACCGCTCCATCGGCCTTATCTCTAACTTTTCACTCGGGTTCACCTACCTCTCACCGCTGACGGCGGTCTACTCCCTGTTTGCCCTGGCGGTAACGCTGGCGGGGCCACCGGCGATCTGGTGGATCCCGATTGTGGCCTGCGGACAACTGCTGGTGGCGCTGGTGTTTGGCGAAGTGGCGTCGCAGTATCCGATCACCGGCGGGTTGTACCCCTGGGCGCGCCGTCTGTGGGGGCGAAAATATGCGTGGATCGCCGCCTGGATCTACCTCTGGGCGCTGGTGGTGACCATCACCTCGGTGGCGGAATATACCGCCACCTTCGTCGGGTCACTTTTCGGCTTTGAGACCTCGGCAGGCAACATGCTGATCACCTCGGTGGTGCTGCTGCTGATGATGATGGCCATCAACATGTCGGGCACCAAAAACCTCGCCCGGGTGGCCCGAATTGGCTTCTGGTGCGAGATCGTCAGCGTGATTGCGCTGGGGATCTACCTGCTGATTTTCCACCGCGCGCAGCCCTTCTCGGTGGTCTTCGACTCGATGGGGGTACTGGCGAAAGATGGCAGCTACCAGCCGGCGTTTATGGCGGCAGCGCTGATCGGCCTGTTCATGTTCTTCGGCTTTGAAGCCTGCGGCAACGTGGCGGAAGAGGTGAAAAACCCGAGCAAGAAGATCCCGGTGGCGATGATCCTGAGCATCGTCTTTGGCGCCATCTCGGCACTGATCTCGATCCTCGGCTATCTACTGGCCTCCCCAAATCTGATGAACATCGTCAACGGCCAGATTGCCGATCCGATCCCGGCGATCCTCAACGAAGCCCTGGGAGAAACCGGCGCCACGGTGTTTATCATCATCGCGGTGATCGCCATGTTGTCGTGCATCCTCTCCCTGCAGGCCGCGCTGAGCCGCCTGATCTTCTCCTTCTCCCGCGACCAGATGCTACCGGGTAGCGCCTGGATGGCAAAGCTGTCGAAAAACAGCGTCCCGGACAACGCGATGATCGTCAGCTGCCTGCTGCCGGTGCTCATCTGCGTGTGGGTTTACTTCCAGCCGGATAACCTGGCGCGCATCACCGCCTTTGCGGTTATCGGTATCTACATTTCGTTCCAGATGGTGGTGCTGGCGGCGCTGCGCCAGCGTTTGAAAGGCTGGAGACCCGCCGGGGAGTGGAGCGTCGGCGGGTGGGGCATGCTGGTCAATATCCTGGCGCTGGCTTACGGGCTGTGTGGGATCTGGTTGCTGGCGCAACCCGCCGAGAGCGCAAGTTTTATCGACCGCTGGACGGTGCTGGTGGGGCTGTCGGTGGTGGTGATTTCGGGGCTGGTGTACATGGCGCTGGCCCGACCGTTTGGCCGCTCAAACGCGCCGGAAAACGACGCGATCGAGCACGCAAAACGCCTTAACGCGGGACAATCTCTGTAATTCACTCAGACCATAAAAACAATGGAGTCGGCTATGCAACACAACTTACTGATTAATGGCGAACTGGTTGCGGGTTCAGGTGAGATGCAACCCGTCTATAACCCGGCCACCGGCGAAGTGCTGCTGGAGATTGCCGAGGCCAGCGCGGAGCAGGTAGACGCCGCAGTGCAGGCGGCCGATCGCGCCTTCCGTACCTGGGGCCAGACCACGCCGAAAGCGCGCGCCGAATGTTTGCTGAAGCTGGCGGAGGTGATTGAGCAGAACGCCGACACCTTCGCCCGACTGGAGTCGCTGAATTGCGGCAAGCCGCTGCACTGCGTGCTGAACGACGAAATCCCGGCCATTGTCGATGTGTTCCGCTTCTTTGCGGGTGCCACCCGCTGCCTGAACGGTCTCGCTGCCGGGGAGTATATGGAGGGGCACACCTCGATGATCCGCCGCGATCCGGTGGGCGTTGTCGCCTCCATCGCCCCCTGGAACTACCCCCTGATGATGGCGGCGTGGAAGCTGGGCCCGGCGCTGGCGGCGGGCAACTGCGTGGTGCTCAAACCCTCTGAGATCACCCCGCTCACCGCCCTGAAGCTGGCCGAGCTGGCGAAAGATATCTTCCCGGCAGGGGTGATTAACGTCCTGTTTGGCCGCGGGAAAACCGTGGGCGACCCGCTGACTGGCCACGACAAGGTGCGCATGGTCTCCCTGACCGGCTCTATCGCCACCGGGGAGCATATTATTTCCCATACCGCGCCGTCGATTAAGCGCACCCATATGGAGCTCGGCGGCAAAGCGCCGGTCATCGTCTTTAACGACGCCGATATCGATGCGGTGGTGGAGGGCGTGCGCACCTTTGGATTCTACAACGCCGGGCAGGACTGCACCGCTGCCTGCCGTATCTATGCGCAAAAAGAGGTTTATAACACGCTGGTGGAAAAACTGGGTGTCGCCGTCGCCAGCCTGAAAATGGGCGCACCGGACGATGAAACCACCGAGCTGGGACCGGTCAGCTCCGCCGCCCATCTGACCCGCGTCAGCGAGGCGGTAGAGCGCGCCAAAGCCCTGCCGCACATCCACGTGGTCGCCGGCGGCAATGTGGCAGGCGGCAGCGGGTATTACTATCAGCCCACCCTGCTGGCCGGGGCGAAACAGGAAGATGAGATCGTCCAGCGCGAGGTCTTCGGCCCGGTGGTGAGCGTGAGCATGTTTGACGACGAAGAGCAGGTGCTGGAGTGGGCTAATGACTCCCGGTACGGGCTGGCCTCGTCGGTCTGGACCCGGGACGTGGGGCGCGCGCACCGCATGAGCGCCCGTCTGCAATATGGCTGCACCTGGGTGAACACCCACTTTATGCTGGTAAGCGAAATGCCGCACGGCGGGCAGAAGCTCTCCGGCTACGGCAAGGATATGTCGATGTACGGGCTGGAGGACTACACCGTGGTGCGGCACGTGATGGTGAAGCACTAACGGCATTGCCCGGCGGCGCTCCGCTTGCACGGGCCTACAACACCGTAGGCCGGGTAAGCGCAGCGCCACCCGGCGTAAATACGGTGTGGTACCAGCCCAAAAAAGCGTGCAGAAACCGCGTCTATTTATACGTCGATAAACATGCTAAAGAAGTGAGGTTAACCTCTATCAAGGAGTGAACCCCATGCTCAACGCCCTCAACCACCTGACCCTCGCCGTCAGCAACCTGCCTGCCAGCATCACCTTCTGGCACGATCTCCTTGGCCTGCGCCTGCATGCCGAATGGCACACCGGGGCCTATCTCACCTGCGGCGATCTCTGGCTCTGTCTGTCCTATGACGATACGCGCAAATTTATTCCGCCACAGGAGAGCGACTACACCCATTACGCCTTCTCCATCGAGCCAGAACATTTCGACATCTTCACGCAAAAGCTTAAAGACACAGGCGTTACCGTCTGGAAAGAGAACAAAAGCGAAGGGGCGTCGTTCTATTTTCTCGACCCGGACGGGCACAAGCTGGAACTGCACGTGGGGGATTTAGCTGCGCGGCTGGCCGTGTGTCGGCAGGAGCCTTATGCGGGAATGAACTTCATTTCTGCTGACTAGCTCAAGCACGGCAATAGCAATAAGCATTTTTGTCTCGGTTGAGCTGCTTTTTTGATACAGGCTAAAAACTGATAGATGTAACCAAGTTAATGACCAGACAAAAATACAGTTAGAGCAGGACAATGCTGATGCCCTGTTACGGACATCAGTATTTTTTGCGAAAATTATTTAAGTTCATGAAGCAGATTTAAGAACTTGCTGTTGGCGGTCGATTTTACTTTTTGGTAGAAGATCGGTTCTGATATCGGGGAGTCCCAGAGATGTATTTCTCCCTTATCAAAAGGTACGCATGCCATAGCAGTTTGTTTTAATTTTTTGATACGAATGTCATATTCATCAAAATCATCGACGGTAGTTTTTAGGCTTGCAATCCTTGCATCATTGATCCGCGTTGGACATACAAGTTTAATATTACCCAAGGAGAAGATACTGACGCCGGTGATAAAAAACCTCGATGGAATTTCTTTATAAAAACGTGTATTCCAGAGAGCGCCATCAAACATGGCTGGAGGATGGCTTTCAATGCTTATATAATATTGATGTGTGCGCCAGTCGCTTATCCCAGAAAGATTCATTGACATGTTGATAATCATATTCGGTGTAGGACGAAAAATCATAGTCAGGACAAGAATGCTTACAGGAATAATAATCAGTGTATAGGTTATGATTTGAAGGATATTTTTGTTTTTCTTTTCATTTATAATGATTACTCCTGGAAAAATTCCTACTATGATAAGGACTACCGACAACATAAAGAAGATTGCAATTTGCAGAAAAGAATTGTTTTCTTTAACAAAGTCTAACTGCCCTGCAATAAAAACCAGAGGAAAAATTTGTGTAAATGCAGGGATGATGAGTAATGCAGGAAGGAAGCGTTTAACTGATTTCTTTTGGAGGTACTTTACTGTACGTTCATTGTCTTTATCGATATAGGACTTAACAGAAAAATTAATTTGTGGCATAAGCCATAAGAAAATAAAATAATAACGCATGTCGCTAATGCGAACACGATAAAACCATTAAGATCTCCAAAAAATTGCAAACAAAATGCACTGATCAGTATTAAACACATGACTAAGCTGTTGCACATACATACGGTCGTGAAAGTATGAGTTAGACCATCATAATGTTTTAATTCTTTTTCATGTGCCGTATAGATAAGGTAAATAATGAAAGATGAGATAAAAATAATAAGACTGAATCCTAATAAAGAGAGCAGGGTAAAGCCGAATATTATTCCTATCGCACTACTGACACTCAGTGCGTCATACAATATGTCCAAGCGCTCTATGTTGGCCAGATAAAACCAAATTACGCTAAACGTACACGCCGTGACAAAAGATGAAGATGTTAAAATTGCGATGATAAATTTTCTACTTAAGCGTTTATGTAGCTGAATATTCATGTCTGTATCACTCCTTTCTAAATTAATTGATATTAATCTGGAAGGATTTGACAGATCTACGCTCAAATTTTGTATACGTCTAGATGTGTTCAGAAACGTTATCAATATAAATTTTAATTGACGCCTGTACAGCAGGCGTCAATCTTAGATCTTACAGCGATTTCACAAACGTCAGCAGGTCTTCATTCAGCTGGTCCTGATGCGTCAGCGCAAAGCCGTGCGGTGCATTGCCATACACCTTCAGTTCCGCATTGCTAATCAGCTCCGCCGCTACTTTGCCGGTGGTTTCGAACGGTACGATCTGGTCGTTGCTGCCGTGGATCACCAGCGTCGGGACGTCGACTTTCGCCATATCCGGGCGGAAGTCGGTCTCGGCAAAGGCGGTTACGCAGTCCAGGGTGCCTTTCAGCGAGGCCAGCAGAGCGATGTTCAGGGTCTGGGTCAGGGCGCCCTCAGAGACGGTCTGCCCGGCGTTGGTACCGTAGAACGGGGTGGCGAAATCGCTGATGAACTGGGCGCGATCTTTCAGCAATCCGTCACGAATGCCGGCGAAGACTGACTGATCCACACCCTGCGGATAAGAGTCGGATTTACCGAAGATCGGCGTTACCGCCCCCAGCAGCGCCAGGCCAGCCACGCGGTCGGTGCCGTAGGTGCCGATATAGCGGCTCACGTCGCCGCCGCCCATTGAGAAGCCCACCAGCGTCACGTCACGCAGATCCAGAGCGGTGATCAGGTCGTTGATGTCGGAGGCAAAGGTGTCGTAGTCGTAGCCGTTCCAGGGCTGATCCGAACGGCCAAAGCCGCGGCGGTCAAAGGCGATGGCGCGGAAACCGCGCTCGGCCAGATAGTTGAGCTGGCTGTCCCACATGTCGGCATCCAGCGGCCAGCCGTGGCTGAACAGCACCGGTTTACCTGCACCCCAGTCTTTGTAGTAAATCTGCGTGCCGTCTTTCGCTTTGATCGTAGCCATAGTCTCTTCCTCAAAAGGTTGTTTTAGGTTTTAAACCGGCGCCACCAGATAGCGGGTCGCCGGGGGTGCATCGCCCTGATGAAAAGCCAGGACGCGGCTTTGCAGCAGGTGGTCATTCATGGTGTGGCGCTCCTGCAGGCGCAGATGTTCCACCCAGGAGCCCATCAGGAAGGTCTCGATATAAAGGCCCGGCTGGTCGATATCTTCATACACCGCCCAGCTGATGGCACCCGCCCGGCGGCGTACCCGGCGCAGCTCGTGGACGGCCTGCAGAAAATCGGGTACCGCTTCGGGATCGACAAGGTACTCACAGGAGACCAGCACCGGGCCGCGCTCGTTGGGGATGTTCTCCCGGGCGTCGTCGGCAATAAGCCCGCTGGTGTCGAGGTTCAGGTTGGGATCTTTCTCCAGCTTCCAGCGCAGCACCGTGGCGCTCGCCAGCAGCATCCCCACCGTTGCCACGCAGAGCGAGGTGGCGGTGTTGACGTGCGAGGCGATCTGCCCCCACAGGGCGCTGCCCGCGGTCATCGAGCCGAAGAAGACCGTCAGATAGACCGCCAGCGCCCGGGCCTTCACCCAGCGTGCGGCGCTGCGTTGCGCCCCCAGGTTGAGGGTGGAGAGCACCGCGATCCACGCAAAGCCGGTGAAAAACTCAAACAGGTTCAGCAGCCAGAAGTGGCGCACAAAGGCCAGAGCCAGCATGGTGATGGCGAAGACCAGGCTTGCCGCCACCATCAGTTGGTCGGCATTGAGGCGCTGACGCAGACGCGGCAGCAGCACCGCCCCGGCAATCGCCCCAGCCCGATACAGGCCAGCATGATGCCGTATCCCGCCGGGCCGAGGCCCAGCTCCCGGCGTGCCACCAGCGGCAGCAGCGCCCAGCCCGCGCTGGCGAAGACAAAGAACGCCACGGTGCGAATTAAGACGTTACGCAGCACCGGGGCGGCGTGCACATAGCGCACCCCGGCACGCACCGCCGAGAAGAAGTGCTCCGGCGGCAGGCGCTGCACCGATGCCGCAGGTTTCCAGCGCCACAGCACCCAGGCCACGCCCAGCACCGACAGGGCGTTGAGCAGGAATACCATCCACGGCCCCGCCAGCGAGAGCAAAAAGCCCCCCAGCGCCGGGCCGATGGCGCGGCTGATATTCACCCCCAGCGAGTTCAGCGCAATCGCCGGGCCCAGCTCCGCCTTACTCACCAGATCCGGCACCACCGCCTGGAACGGCGGCGAACTCATGGCGCTGCCGACGCTCAGCAGAAAGGCTGCCACCAGCAGCACCGTCGGGGTCACCTGGCCGGTAAACGACAGCACCGTCAGTCCCGCAGCGGCAATAAACACCCACAGCTGGGAGAAGAGCAGGTACTTGCGCCGATCGACGATATCCGCCATCACCCCGGAGGGCAGGGCGAAGAGGAACATCGGCAGGCTGCTTGCCGCCTGCACCAGGGCGATATCCAGCGGATCGGCGCTCAGCGTCAGCATGCTCCAGTTCACGCCGACGTCGCTCATCCACGAGCCGACGTTCGACACCACCGTAGCGATCCACAGCATGCGGAATACTCGCTGGTGCAGCGGCTGCCACGTTGAGATCGCCGGGGCAGGCGGATGCTCCACGTGCGCGTCGGTCACCTGGGTCATGCGAATCTCTCCGTGGCACGTGTACGCAGCCGCCAGCCACCGGGGCCGGTGATGGCCAGGGTGGTGAAGATGATCAGCAGCAGCCAGCCAAACTGACCTTCCGCAATCGACCAGCCCGGATGCACCACCAGCATCGCCACCAGCAGTACGGCAATAATGGGTACGCAGGCCAGCCGGGTCGCCACGCCGAACAGGATCAGGATCGGGCAGATCACCTCGGCGACGATCGCCGGGATCAGGCTGAAATAGGGCCCGAAACCAAAGGGATCTTCGATCCGCGTCAGTTCTTCGCTGAAATGCAGCACCTTCGGCAGGCCGTGCACGTAGAGCAACAGCAGGCTGCCGGTGATGCGCAGGAAGAACAGCCCCAGGTCGATCCGGGGCAGGGTCTGTGTTTGTGAATTCATCATGATTAAAACGCGAAGCAGCTGCAGCCCAGCGCTCCCCAGAAGGCGTTATCGTCGGCCACCGGCATCTCTGCGGTGCGGGCAAAATCGTGCGAATGGTTGTGCACCCCGCACGGACCGCTGCAGTGGTGCGCAGGCTGCATCCCCACGCGGGTGGCCTGCGGTGGCGCACTGCGGTAGTGACCTGGCACCTTGACCACCGGGGACCACTCCGGCAGAACCGGGATGGCAGGCGGCGCCAGCGGGCCGAAGCTACCTGCGGCATAGACGATGTTGCCATCCACCACCGTCAGCACCGACTCGATGCCCTTGATCTCCTCTTCCGGCACGCGGAAGTAGTCTTTGCTCAGCACCGCCAGATCCGCCAGCTGGCCCTTTTTGATCTGGCCTTTCTGGTTCTGCTCGTTCGAGAACCAGGCGCTGCCCTGGGTCCAGAGCATCAGGGCGGTGTCGCGATCCAGACGGGCGCTGTGATCGTACAGCTGCATCCCGCCGACGGTACGGCCAGAGACCAGCCAGTAGAGGGCGGTCCAGGGGTTGTAGCTCGCCACGCGGGTGGCGTCGGTCCCGAGTCCTACCGGCACGCCGGTCTCGAGCATACGGGTGACCGGCGGAGTGTGGCGCACCGCTTCCATGCCGTAACGCTCGGCGAAGTACTCGCCCTGGAAGGCCATGCGGTGCTGCACGGCGATGCCGCCGCCCAGCGCCTTGATGCGGTCGATGTTGCGCTGGGTCACCGTCTCGGCGTGGTCGAAGAACCAGTGCAGGCCGTCGAACGGGATCTCGCGGTTCACCTTCTCGAAGACATCCAGCATCCGGCTGATGGACTCGTCGTAGGTAGCATGCAGGCGGAACGGCCAGCGGTGTTCCACCAGATGGCGCACCACGCGCTCCAGTTCGTCCTCCATGCCGGGGGCCAGATCCGGGCGCGGCTCGAGGAAATCTTCAAAGTCGGCGGCGGAAAAGACCAGCATCTCCCCCGCACCGTTATGGCGGAAGAAGTCGGTGCCCTGGCCTGGCTTGAGCATATCGGTCCACTTCTCAAAATCTTCCAGCTCATGACCGGGGCGCTGGGTGAAGAGGTTATAGGCGATGCGGATGGTCATCTGCTTTTTCTCGTGCAGTTCGGCGATCACCTCGTAGTCTTCCGGGTAGTTCTGGAAACCGCCGCCAGCGTCGATGGCGCTGGTTAAGCCCAGGCGGTTCAGCTCGCGCATAAACTGGCGGGTGGAGTTCACCTGCTGCTCCAGAGGTAGCTTCGGCCCTTTGGCGAGGGTGGCGTAGAGGATCATGGCGTTCGGACGGGCGATCAGCATCCCGGTCGGATTGCCGTTGGCATCGCGCTGGATCTCACCGCCCGGCGGGTTCGGGGTCTCTTTGGTGTAGCCCACCACCTTCAGCGCCGCGCGGTTGAGCAGGGCGCGGTCATACAGGTGCAGGATAAAGACCGGGGTGTCCGGCGCGGCCTCGTTGATCTCGTCCAGGGTCGGCATGCGGCGCTCGGCGAACTGGAACTCGCTCCAGCCGCCCACCACGCGCACCCACTGCGGTGACGGGGTGCGCAGGGCCTGCTCTTTCAGCATCCGCAGGGCGTCAGCCAGCGAGGGCACCCCCTCCCAGCGCAGCTCGAGGTTGTAGTTCAGCCCGCCGCGGATCAGGTGCAGGTGCGAGTCGTTGAGACCGGGAATGGCGGTGTGGCCTTTCAGATCCACCACTTTGGTGGCGTCGTCGTGGTACTGCATCACCTCGGCAGCGGTGCCGACTGCAAGGAATTTACCGTCACGCACGGCCACCGCTTCGGCGAGGGGATTTTCACGATCGACGGTGTGAAACTGGCCATTCACCAGAATCAGATCTGCTTTGGCAGAGGAAGTCATAATTGCTCCTGACTGAGAGGGGGAATGGTCAGGATTATTGGAACCGGTTACTGAAAAAAACCAGTTATACAAAGGGATAGGTATACCAAAGTATAACTATACCTGCGTATAACTATACGAAAGGTTAATTATACAAAGAGATAATTACCGCCGGGACCAGAGAGGCATAGGATGCACTCAACGCATCGTCAACGCGTGGTGCGATTTCACCTGTTAACCTCACTGGATACCATTATGTCTAACTCAAAGCTCGAAGTGTTAACCCCGGATAACTGTCAGATTATCTTCATCGACCAGCAGCCGCAGATGGCGTTTGGCGTGCAGTCTATCGACCGTCAGGTGCTGAAAAACAACGTGGTAGCGCTGGCGAAATCGGCCAAAGTGTTCAACATCCCGACCACCATCACCACCGTTGAAACCGAAAGCTTCTCCGGCAACACCTTCCCGGAACTGCTGGATGTTTTCCCGGGCAAAGAGATCCTTGAGCGTACCTCCATGAACTCCTGGGATGACCAGAAAGTGCGTGACGCGCTGGAAGCCAATGGCAAGAAGAAAGTGGTGGTCTCCGGTCTGTGGACCGAAGTGTGCAACAACACCTTCGCCCTGTGCGCGATGCTGGAAGGCGACTACGAGATCTACATGGTGGCGGACGCTTCCGGCGGCACCTCAAAAGAGGCCCACGACTTCGCCATGCAGCGCATGATCCAGGCGGGCGTGATCCCGGTAACCTGGCAGCAGGTGATGCTGGAGTGGCAGCGTGACTGGGCGCGCAAAGAGACCTACAACGCGGTAATGGATATCGTGCGTGAGCACTCCGGTGCCTACGGCATGGGCGTGGATTACGCCTACACCATGGTGCACAAAGCACCGTCTCGCCAGAAGAGCGAGCACGAAACCCTGGCGCCGGTTCCGGCCCCGGTCCGCTAACCTCTCTGGAGTGCATCATGAGTACTGGGTTAATTTCCCTCGCGGCAGGCGTGCTTATCGGCCTGCTCTACGCGCTGTTGAAAGTCCGCTCTCCGGCGCCGCCCGCGCTGGCGCTGATTGGTCTGCTGGGCATGCTGGCAGGCGAACAGGCCACCCGCCATTTTTTGCATGCTGACGACACCGCGCAAAAGGCGCCTGTCACCCTCTCCACAGGAGCCTCCTCATGAAAGCCTGGGTCGTTTCGCTGAGCTGCGGAATTCTGGCAGGGGTTATTTATGCCGCAATTGATGTACACTCGCCCGCGCCGCCCGTTGTTGCGCTGATGGGGCTATTTGGCATGCTGGTGGGGGAGCAGTTGATCCCGATTGGCCGCCGCCTGTTCAGCCGTCAGCTGACGATGACCTGGTTTCGCCACGAATGCGTACCCAAAATCAGCGGTACTCCGCCTCCACCCCGTCCCGGCGACGGCAGCGAGGGTTAATCACGTCCATATTGAGGAAAGAGAGCATGCCGCAGCGCATAGCCATCATTGATGATGAACGGTCTGTTCGCAGCGGGTTAAGCAACCTGCTGCAGTCGGAGGGGTATGCCACAGAAGCCTTCGACTCGGCGGAGGGGTTTCTTAGCCACCCCACCGCGCTGACAGACGCGGCGCTGGTGATTGCCGACATCCGCCTGCGGGGGATGAACGGTCTGGAGATGCTCGACAGGCTGCACCTTATCGCCAGTTCACCGCCGCCGCTCATTTTTATCTCAGGTCATGCGGATGACAACATAGAGCGCTACGCTGTTGATAATGGCGCCGTTGCTTTTTTGCGCAAGCCGATAAACGTCGATGTGCTGCTGGCGCACATTCAGCGCGCGCTCGCCACCTGACACCACCTGCACCGTTATCCCACGAGAACCATTAATGAAGAAAAATAAGGAAACGTGGATGAACACCCCATCGCTGCCTGCACTCTGGCCCGCCCCCGGAAATTTATCCGAAGGGCGGGCTTTTGTGCTTAAAGAAGATGTTATTTTTACCCCGCTGGGCCAGGAGGGGAGCCTCTGCTGGCTGAATGCCCGCCTGCCCAGCTCCGGCGGGTCGTTTATTATCGCCACCGCCGTGAGCGATGAAGAAGAGGCCAGCGCAACGCGCCTGCTGCGTAATGAGTTTGCCCTGCGGGAGTACCTGAGCGACGACTGGGCTATCCGTCCGGTCGCCACCACGCAGTACCACGGGCGCTTTGCACTGGTTTACGCCCCTTTTTCCTTTGTGCTGCTGACGCGCATCGTTGGTGCGCCGATGGCCTGTATCCAGAGCTTCCTGGAGCTGGCGATCCGTATCAGCCTGCCTCTGCGTCTGATGCATCTGCGCAACCTGGTACACGGGGATATCAAGCCCGGCAATATCTTTATTCATGACGACAACAGCTGTCGGCTGGGGGGCTTTGGCCTGTCGTCCGGCGCCTCGGAAGAGCTACAGCAGTCGCGACTGGCCATCGTGGGCGGCACGCCCGCCTACATGTCGCCGGAGCACACCACCCGCACCCACCGCTCGGTGGACAGCCGCAGCGATCTCTACAGCCTCGGGGTGGTGCTCTACGAGCTGCTCACCGGCAGCCTGCCGTTTGAGCTGGGCGGCCAGGATCAGGGCAAGTGGGCGCACTACCACATCGCCTCGGAGCCGCGCTCCCCGGGAGCGGTCTGCCCCGGCGTGCCCGCTATGATCTCGGCCATCATCCTTAAGATGCTGGCAAAAAAACCGGAGAACCGTTACCAGACCATCGACGGCCTGATCGCCGACCTGCGCCGCTGTCAGGCTACCCTGAGCGACGAGGGCGATATTGCCGCCTTTACCCCCGGCTTACAGGATCGCGCCCCGGCGTTTCATCTCACCGACACCCTCTACACCGCCCATCCCCAGGCAACGGATCTGATCCACGCCTTTGACCGGGTATGCCGCGACAACCTCGCCGGGTTTGTGGCGATCAGCGGCCCGTCGGGGATTGGCAAATCGTCCCTTATCGCCTCGGCGCTAAAGGCGCTACAGCACCGCAACGTGCTGCTGGCGGTAGGCAAGGTGGATCAGTTTTCCCCCACGCTGCCCTATGCCGCCCTGAGCTCAGCCTTTCGCACCCTGGTGCTGCACCTGCTGGGGCTGTCGGCAACGGAGGTGACGCAGTGGAAGATCCGTCTGTCTCGGGAGCTGGAGGGGTATGAAGAGCTGGCCGTCAGCCTGGTGCCGGAGCTGCGGCTGCTGCTGGAGAACAAGCCACGCTTCTCCAGCGACAGCTTCTCCCTCGATGCCCGGGCGCGCTTCAGCCATATGGCGCTGGCGCTGGTGAAAACCTTCGCCAGCGCGGGCTGCCCGCTGGTGCTGCTGCTGGATGATATCCACTGGATCGACGCCGCCAGCCTGCAAATTCTGGAGTACCTGCTGACCAACGCCAGTAACGTGCCGCTGCTGCTGGTGGTGGCGCACCGGGATGTCTGCCCGGTGCCGGACGCAACCCTCAATCAGCAGCTGGCGAACCTGCACCGGGCCTCGCGCAATACCACCGAGCTGCGCCCGGAGCCGCTGTCGGTGAAGGCGGTGTCGCGCTGGCTGGCGAGCATCTTCCATACCCGATCCGCCAGCACTGCGGATCTGGCCGGGCTGATCCACGAGAAAACCGGCGGCAATCCGCTGTTTGTCCATGAGTTCTTCCGCCGTATCGTCGATGACGGGCTGGTGACGCACAACAAATATCAGGATAAGTGGCACTACGATCTGCACGCTATCCGCACCCGGCACTACACCGAAAACGTGGTCACGCTGGTGCTCCAGCAGCTGGAGGAGATGCCCGAAGAGACCCGACGGCTGCTGGGCAGCATCGCCTGTCTGGGCGGCAGCGGTGAGCTGGAGATGGTCTGCCGGGTGGTGTCGATGTCGGTGGCGGAGATCCGCTACGCCCTGCATCCGGCGGTGACGGCGCAGCTGATCACCCTCAGCGACGAAGGCTATGCCTTTACCCACGACCGGGTTCAGGAGGCGGCCTTCGCCCTGCTGGATAACGCCGAGCGCAGCCGCCTGCACCTTACCACCGCCAGCATGCTGGCGGAGTCAGCCCGCCAGGCGGCGGGTAACGAGATCCTGTTCCGCGCCGTCCACCACGTGACGGCGGCGCTGGACAGCATTCAGCCTGCGCCCCAGCGCCAGATGTTCCGCGAGCTGAGCCTGCTGGCCGCCCGCCGCGCCCGCCGCTCGGGGGATTATCTGTCGGGCCTGAGCTATATCCAGACCGCCCGGGCGCTGGGCAACACCGGATCGGCGCACGAGAGCGCCAGCGACTTTATTCTCGACAGCGAAGAGGCGGGCTGCGAGTTTGCGCTGGGCAATCTCGAGGCCACCCGCAGGCTGTGCGACCGCATTCTCGGTTCCCCCGGCGGGCTGGCGGAGAAAGCGCTGGCGGCTAACCTGCTGGCCGAAGTCTACATGCGCCAGTCCGACAACCGGCTGGCGCTGGAGGCAGCCCTCTGCTGGCTGGCGGTGTTTGGCATTCACGTCAGCCGCTTCCCGGAGACCGCCGAGTGCGACGAGGCCTGGCAGAGCCTGTGCAACCGCGTTGGCGAGAACCCGCAGGACCATTTTAGCCGCCTGCCGCTGATGAAAGATGGCGACACCGAGGCGGTGATGAACCTGCTCAACAGCGCCAGCCTGTTCGCCAGCTTCACCAGCTCGCGCCTGCATTTCATTCTGCTGTGCCGGATGATGCACCTGACCTTGGATCACGGCATCACCGGCGCCTCCACCACCGCGATGGCGTGGTTCGGGGTGCTGATTGGTCACCGCTACGCTGAGTATCGCCTCGGCTTCCAGTACGGCACCCTGGCCCGGGAGCTGGTCAACCGCCACGGCTACGACGCCTTTGAAGCCAAAACCCTGCTGGCGCTGGATCAGCTTAGCGTCTGGACCCAGCCGCTGGGCTACACCATTGAGTGCGCCAAGGCCTGCTTCACCTCCGCCGTGACGCACGGCGATATGACGGTGGCCTGCTTCGCCGCCTGTCACCAGGTGATCAATTTCCTCACCCGGGGCGATCACCTCGACGCGGTGCTGATGAGCATTGAGCGCGGACTGGCCTTCGTGCGCAAAACCCATTTCCAGGACGTGGAGGCGATCCTGCTGATGCAGCGCCACTATGTGGAGCACCTGCGTGGAGCACCTGCGTACCCCGGTGAACGGGCAGTGGAGCGCCAGCGAGGTGCTGCCGCAATCCCTGCTGCCCGGAGCTACAGAGCAGGCTCCGGAGCAGACCTCCACCATGCTGTTCTGGTTCTGGCTCTACCGCGGCATGGCCCACTTCGCCTGCGGCGAGTTCCCGCAGGCGGCAGATAATCTGGCCCAGGCCGGGCGCTTTGCCTGGTCCGCCCCGGGCCATATCCACCTGCTGGACTACCACCTTTACAGCGCGCTCACCCTCTCGCAGCAGCTGACCCCGGAGACCTTTTCCGCCGATCTGCGCCGTCAGATCCACCGTCATTACGACAAGATCGCCCTCTGGGCGCGGATTAACCCCGGCACCTTTGCCGATAAAGAGGCGTTGATCTACGCCGAGATCGTGCGCCTCGACGGCATGAACAGCATCGCTCTCGAACAGTACGAGAAGGCGGTGCGCCTGTCGCGCGAAGGGGGCTTCAACCCCTTCAACGCCCTGGCCCACGAGCTGGCGGGCCGCTTCGCCCACGCCTGCGGCTACACCACCGCCGCCGAGGCCCACTTCCGCGGGGCGATGACCGCCTGGGGACGGGCCGGGGCGCAGTCCAAAATACGCCAGCTGGAGCGGGATTTCCCCTATCTGCTGGCCCCCGGCCAGGCCAACGCCTGGGACACCGTGGCCTTTGCCCGTAACGAGGAGATCCGCGACTTACAGAGCGTGATCAAGGCGTCGCGCGCCCTGTCGGAAGAGATCAACCTCGAACGGCTGATCGAAACCCTGATGACCATCCTGCTGGAGCGGGCCGGGGCGCAGCGCGGCTTTTTGATCCGGGTGAATGACAACAACATCCCGGAGATCGAGGCCAGCGCCAGCACCACCACCGACGGGGTGCAGGTGCAGATCCGCAAAGAGGTGCCGACGGCCACCGAGATGCCGCTGACGGTACTGGCGGCGGTGATCCGCACCGGGCAGGAGATCCACACCGGCAAACCGGAAGAGTTCCACCCCTTCAGCCAGGACCCGTATCTGGTCACCTCCGGCGCGGCGGTGATGTGCGTGCCGATGTTCAAGCAGGCGCGGCTGGTGGGGGTGCTCTACCTGGAGAACCGCCTGATGCCGGAGGTCTTTACCGTCGAGCACTCCCGGGTGGTGAGTCTGCTGGGGGCACACGCCGCCATCTCGCTGGAGACCGCCCGGCTCTATGCTGAGCTGCTGGAGGAGAACCAGCAGCGGCGTCGGGTGGAGAAAGAGCTGCGGGCCAGCCAGACCTCGCTGATGCTGGGGGAGCAGATCAGCCATACCGGCAGCTGGCGCTGGGAGCTGCAACAGGATCTGATGTTTATGTCGGAGGAGTATGCCCGCATTCTGGGCCTGCCGGAGAAGCAGAAGATGATCTCGATGGCGGAGTTTCTGACTTTCGTGCATCAGGATGACTATCCGCGCATCAGCACCCTGGTGACTGAGAGCGTGCGCGACGGCCTGACCATGCGCGCCGAGTTCCGCATTATTCGTGGCGACGGCGCCGTGCGCACCATTCTGGGGATTGGCGATCCGGTCGGTGTGGGCAGCGAGGTGAATGAGTATTACGGCATTATCACCGACATCACCACCCAGCGGACGGCGGAAGATGCCATGCGGGTGGCACAGGCCGAGCTGGCCCGCGTCTCCCGGGCGACCACCGTCGGGCAGTTAACCTCATCCATTGCTCACGAGATCAACCAGCCGCTGATGTCGATTGTCGCGAATGCCGGGGCCAGCCTGCGCTGGCTGAACCGCGATCCGGCCCGTCTGGATAAGGCCAGGCTCGGGCTGGAAGAGATTGTCTCCGAGGGGGAGCGGGCAGGGGAGATCATTCGCAGCCTGCAGTCCCTCACCCGCAAACAGGATCCGGCCTTTGCCCGCATCGATCTGCACCATCTGGTGCGGCACATCATCACCCTGTCGCGCAGCGAGCTGGAGCGGCGGAGCATCAGCGTCAGCTATGCCCTGGCGGCGGCAAACAGTTTTGTTGTGGCTGACAGCGTGCAGATCCAGCAGGTGCTGCTGAACCTGGTGATGAACGCGGTGGAGGCGATGGCCGAGATCAAAACGCGGCCCGGTATGCTGCTGCTCTCTACCTCGAACCCGGAAGGGGGTGGGATCACATTTGAAATCGCCGACAGCGGTACCGGCATCGCCCAGGGGCAGACCGAGCGTATCTTTGACTCGTTCTACTCCACCAAAGCCCAGGGGATGGGGGTGGGGCTGACCATTAGCTACAGCATTATCGAGCGCCATCGCGGCAAGCTGACGGCCCGCAACCGCGAGCCGCACGGCTCTGTCTTTGCCTTTACCCTGCCGCTGGCGGAGGGCGAGACGTCACTCTGAGGGCTGGCTTCTGGTCAGGCGCTCCGCGGCCCTGACCAGATCCGCCAGCGAGCGGGCCTGCATCTTCTCCATCACCCGTCGGCGGTGGACTTTGACGGTGATTTCACTCACCCCCAGCTCGGCGGCGATCTGCTTGTTCA
Source organism: Leclercia sp. LSNIH8 (assembly GCF_002920195.1). Taxonomy (NCBI): domain Bacteria; kingdom Pseudomonadati; phylum Pseudomonadota; class Gammaproteobacteria; order Enterobacterales; family Enterobacteriaceae; genus Leclercia; species Leclercia sp. LSNIH8. Next base: position 177,670 of record NZ_PQJY01000005.1, read on the forward strand.
GCATCCCGCTGATCGCCAGCTGTAACACCTCCTGCTCCCGCGGCGTTAGCGAGAGATGGCGCTGCTTCAGAGAGTACTGCTCCCGCGACTGCAGAGCGTTCTCTTCCGCCAGCTTCAGCGCGTCGCCAATGGAGTTCAGCAGATCGTTCGACGCCACCGGCTTGGTGAGAAACTCATACGCACCGCCCTTCATCGCCTTCACTGTCATCGGAATGGTGCCGTGACCGGTAAGATAGATTATCGGGATCTCGCGCCCGCTGGCCTTCAGGGAGTCCGCCACTTCAAACCCGCTGATGGTGGGCATCTGCATATCGAGGATCACGCAGGAGGGCACATCTTCAAAGGTGTGTTGCAGAAAAGATTCTGCCGAGGAGAAGTCGAGGGCGTTCAGCCCGGCAGACTCCAGCAGCCCGACAACGGACCGCCTGACAGCGTGATCATCATCAACGACATAGACAATGTGTTCCATTAATAGCCCCAATGTTTCAGCCTGACAGAGATGAGAGGATTTTCGCTCAGCGTGCAAGCTACCTCCCTGACGATCAAGCGAGTATGGCGGCAGCTTTCGAACGCAATTACTCTAACACATTAATTCTCATTATCATTTAACAATATGATAACTATATGAAAGCGAGGGGTGAGTATTCAAAACCGCTTTTCACATTGGGTAAGCGTAGGCCAGAAATGGTCAAATTGTCGCCAATAAAGAAGGGGGAGGACGCTTGATAGTCGCAAGGACGATCCCCTCTCCTCTTTGGGGAGAGGGTTAGTTTTGTAGGCCGGGTAAGGCGTAGCCGCCACCCGGCGATGCCGCAGCGGTGCTACCTAATGCTCTCTCCCGAGGGGTAAAATATTGGCAGATTACTCCCCCACCAGCTCAATACGGTTCCCATCTGGGTCCGCAATGACCGCTTCATAATAGCCATCGCCCGTCATCCTTGGGGCGCTCAGCAGCGTGTTATTCAGCCGCGCCTGCTCCGCCATCCGATCCACATCCGCCTTGCTGCCCACGTTCAGGGCGATATGCGCCCAGCCGACAAACTCCGGGTGCGACGGGCGATCGGGCAGATCCGGCACCGTCATTAGCTCGATGGTCGGTCCGTCGGACAGCGTGATAAAGTACGATTCAAAACCGGGACGGTTTTTACTGAGGTAGCGTTCGTTACGCTGGCCGCCAAAAACCGTCTCCCAGAAGTGGACCTGCGCGTCCAGGTTACGGGTCCAGAGTGCCACGTGTGCAATATTCATCTTATCCCTCGCTGCGGGCGGGTTGAGAGGCGGTGACGGTCACGGAGAGCAGGGCGACGACCAGCATCAGCACCATAATGACCATAAACGCCTGGGTTAAAGAGGTGGCATGCGCCACGAAACCGATAATCGCGGGCCCGGCGAGCACGCCGAGATAGCCCAGGGTGGTGATGGCCGGGACGGCAACCGCCTGCGGCATGCGGGTCTGACGGCCAACGGCGGAGAACATCACCGGCACGATATTGGCGCAACCGGCCCCCACCAGCACGTAGCCCAGCAGTGACAGCTGCCACTGCGGGACAAAGGTCACCAGCGCAAACCCTGCGGCGGCCACGATGGCACCCCCCACCACGGCGCGCAGCGCACCGGTGCGGGCGATCAATTTATCGCCGGTTAAGCGGAAAAAGGTCATCGCCACCGAGAAGCAGGTGAAGCCCAGCCCACCCAGGGATTCAGGCACGCCGCGCACCTCGGTCAGGAACACCGCGCTCCAGTCCAGCACCGTGCCTTCGGCGAGAAACACGGCAAAGCAGATGAGGCCGATCAGCAGCACCACGCCGCGCGGCACCGCAAAGGCCGGGCCAGAAGCGGGATTGGCCCAGGGCAGCAGCCCCTTCAGGCTGAAAGCGAGCATCAGGATAACGCTCAGGATGATGATCAGGCAGGCGATAAAAGCGCTGGCCCCGAGGGTCAACAGCAGGGTCATCGCCCCCGCACCCGCGATGCCGCCCACGCTGTACATGCCGTGAAAACCAGACATCACCGGCCCGGGGGCGTCGCGCTCAACGATGATCGCCTGAATATTCATGGCGCAGTCCGTCACGCCGACCCCCACGCCAAACAACAGCAATGTGGCGGCGAGCAGGCGTGGATCCGGGATGATAGCAAGCAGTGGGGTAGTGAGCAGGACGATCGCCATCGCGGTGATAATCACCCGGCGGCAGCCGTAGCGGCTGGTCAGCATCCCGGTGAGCGGCATCGCAATTAACGCCCCCATCCCCAGACAGAGCAGGAGCGAGCCAAGCGTGGCCTCGTTAACGTCGGTGTTGGCTTTGGCGAAAGGCACCAGCACCGCCCAGGTGGCGGTCACGTAACCGGCAATAAAAAAGACGATCCGGGTGGCAAGCCGGTGGACGGCTCCGGTGGTCTGAGAGGTCATTTCACATCCTTATCAGGTTTCAGTAACGGGGAGGCAGGCGTCTTGCGCTGCACCGTCTCCCCGGCGCGCGCATCTGCGTTCACAGGTTTAAACAGGAAGCCGTCATAGGGCTGAGTGGCGGGCACCTGCTGATGGTAATCATCATCGCGCTTCATTGTGACGCTCCGGTTGTGATGGCATGGATTGACAGAGCAGGCGTTCATGCAACATTATGCGCATTGTTGCTCGATTTAAATCCAGAGAAGATAATTTATGCTCGATTATGCAGCTTTCCCGGAACAACGACAAGATCGGATCCGCCAGATCCTGCAAGAAAATGGCCGGGTGGTCTGCGCCGACCTGGCGATCCGCATGCAGGTGTCGGAACACACGATTCGCCGTGATTTACATGAGCTTAGCAAAGAAGGGTTCTGTAAGAAGGTCTATGGCGGGGCGGTGTTACAGCTGGCCGATGCCGGGAACTTCTACAGCCGCGAGCAGCAAAACCACGCAAAAAAAGCCACGATCGCGCAGAAAGCAGCAACCCTGATTAAGCCGGGTAGCTGTATCTTTATCGATACCGGCACCACCAACCTCGCGCTGGCGAAGGCGCTACCACCGGATCTGGCCGTCACCGTGGTGACCAACTCCCCGGCCATCGCCGCAGAGCTGCTGCGTCACCCCCTGTGCGAGGTGATCATCACCGGTGGGCAGATCCAGCGCAGCTCCGGCGGGGCCGTGGGGGCGACGGCGGCGAGTCAGATCCAGGGGATGATTTTCGATCAGGCGTTTATCGGCGGCTGCGCCATGGATCCCGGCATGGGGCTGACCGGGTTCGACTTCGCTGACTGCGAGTTCAAGAAAGCGGTAATTAGCCAGAGCAGCCAGTCCATCGTGGCGCTCACCACCGATAAAATCCCTGGCGTGGCGCGCTTTGTGGTGGCGAAAAGCAGTGCTATCGACGTGCTGGTGGTGGAGGCGAGCCTGGATCAGGAGGCGATCGCGGCGTTTACGGCAGAGGATGTGCGGGTTATCAGCGCCTAACGCACCGCAAACACCACCGCCGTCCAGTTAACGCGCGTAGCTGGGGGAAATTCGGGACAGGGCTGGATCGGCGTGCAGGCGCCCGCCCAGATAAAGGTCTCTTCATCAATCCGGTACCAGTGCGGATTGCCCTGTACCGCATCACCCACCACCGCCGCCTGAATGCGAACCACGCTTCCTTCAGGCAGCTCACCGGCCACAGGTGCGAAAACGGACGGGTTCTCTTTACGGGTATAAACCCCCATCAGGGTCTTTACGCTGGCGGAAACCGGCAGTTCAATAAACGGGCTCATGGCAGGCCTCATGACAATACGCTCTTAGTGATTAACGATATAAGTCGCTCTGTAACTCGCGCTCACGATAAAGCGTGAAACTGTCACCCTGTGCATGCGAATGGCTGAATGCGGCAGGTTTTCATTCCCCCTTGACCCACGACAAGGCAGCGCGGCCCCACCTCTTCCTATAATCACACCCGTTTGTCTTTTTAACTGGTGCTAACCATGGCGTATCAACTCAACCTGAACTGGCCGGAATTTTTAGAAAAATACTGGCAAAAGAAACCCGTTGTCCTCAAAAACGCACTGCCAAATTTTGTCGATCCTATCAGCCCCGATGAGCTGGCAGGGCTGGCGATGGAGCCGGAGGTGGACAGTCGCCTGGTGAGCCATAAAGAGGGCAAATGGCATGCCAGCAACGGTCCGTTCGAGCACTTCGATGGCTTAGGCGAAACCGGCTGGTCGCTGCTGGCGCAGGCGGTTAACCACTGGCACGCCCCTGCCGCCGAGCTGGTGCGTCCGTTCCGCGTCCTGCCGGACTGGCGTCTGGACGATCTGATGATCTCCTTCTCGGTGCCGGGCGGCGGCGTGGGTCCGCATATCGATCAGTACGATGTCTTTATCATCCAGGGGATGGGCAGCCGTCGCTGGCGCGTGGGTGACAAGCTGCCGATGCGTCAGTTCTGCCCGCATCCGGCACTGCTCCATGTCGATCCTTTTGAGCCGATCATCGACGAAGATCTGGCCCCGGGCGATATTCTCTATATTCCGCCTGGATTCCCGCACGATGGCTTCACCCACGAGACGGCGCTCAACTACTCCGTAGGCTTCCGCGGGCCAAATGGCCGGGATCTGATCAGCAGCTTTGCCGATTACGCGCTGGAAAACGATCTGGGCGGGGAGCACTACAGCGATCCGGATCTCACCTGCCGGGAGCATCCGGGCCGGGTTGAGGCCTACGAGCTTGAGCGTCTGCGCAAGATGATGATCGACATGATCAGCAAGCCAGACGATTTTACACAGTGGTTTGGCAGCTTCATCTCCACGCCGCGCCACGAGCTGGATATTGCCCCGGCGGAACCGGAGTACACCCCGGAAGAGGTGCTGGACGCGCTGACGGGCGGCGAAACGCTGACTCGCCTGAGCGGGTTGCGGGTGCTGAATGTCGGGGGCAGCTTCTTTATCAACAGCGAGCGGCTGGAGGTGTCGGATGCAAACGCAGCGGATGCGCTGTGCCGCTACACCGAGCTTAGCCGTGCAGAGCTGGGGGATGCCCTGCAAAATCCGGCATTTGTGATAGAGCTGACCGGACTGATTAACCAGGGTTACTGGTACTTCGACGAGTGATCACAAAGGCGGCGCGGGGCACAGGCCCCACGCCGCCGCCTTTAAGCGGCGAGGATATGACAGGCTTTCCAGTAATCAAGAAGGCGCTCGTCATCAGGTTCTCGCTCCGCTTTACTTTTCATGGCCCGTGCCAGATTCTCTCTCGACACCTCTTGGCCTTTTTCGACGATATCTAAAACCGCTTCACCAAGAGCCAGGGATATTTCGGTACGATGCGTTTCTACCATATATGCCTCCGTGTTGAGTGCGTGAAGATAATTATGCGACATAATCACGTGCCTGGAATATTTCTCAGTTGATTCTTATATATTTCGTGCGAACCTTAAACGCGGCGGGAAATAATGTTTCGAAATGCTAATGAGGCGGTAGAAACGTTATTTATGGACTACAGTTAGTTTCGTGTCACACCCGTAGAAACCAAATGAGGAGAATTAATTATGGTAAACCAGAGTGAAATCAAGGACCATGCTCAGGTAATGGCAAGCTGCGGTACCCACGTTGGCACCGTTGACCATCTTGACGGCAACCGCATTAAGCTGGCAAAAAATGACTCCGAGTCCGGCGGTAAACACCATTATATTCCGCTGGAGTGGGTCGATAAAATCGACGGGAATAATGTGGTTCTGACCAAAGACCATAAAGAAGTGTTTGCTGGCTGGCAAGAAGCGTAATAATCGTCAGCACCAGGCGGATATATTTGAGCTCCGGCATCTTGTCGGAGCTTAATATTTATTAAATTTGCCTGCATTGCCGCCGCGTTAAAGGAGTGATACTGTTTTATTTTTAATATGCTTTTCCAGGCGCAGGTATGTCCGACACAATGCTCCCTCACCCGGCCCCCACAGCGAAAAAAACCTTTTCCGTTGCTGACTTTAAGGTCTTTGGCGAGCGCTACGGCATTGACTACCGTTTTCCGCTGCTCACTGATACATGCGCCAGCAGCAGCCCGGTTCTGCACGGCGATGTCGAAGAGATGATTCTGCCGTCCGGCATCTCATTAACCCACTCCGATGTCCGCGTTCTGCAACCCTATGAAACCACCTCCCGCCACAGCAGCCCGCTCTATGTGCTGGTGGTGCTGGAAGGGTGCGTGACCCTGACCCTCAGCGGCAACGTTTATGTAGTGCGCCCGGGCATGGCTTTCAGTGCCAGGCTCAGCGAGCAGCAGGCGATGTCGGCCCGTCATGATGCGGATATCGCCCTGAAAACCCTCTCTTTTGGTGTTTACCCCGACGATGCCCGCCGGGAGAACCTGCTCGCCTCTCTTCTGGCACAGTGGGAGAGACTGAATGCCCCCACCTTTGTCTGGCAGGTGCCAGATTTTGTGCTGGCCGGGATCCAGCATGCCCGCCAGCGCGAGCGCAGCAGCCTGTCGCGCCAGCTGCTGCTGGAAGGGGTGATGTACCAGCTGCTCGGCCACGGCCTGCACCTGCGGGAGCAGCAGGGCACGGCGCTTGCTGGCGCATTAAGCGGTGAACAGGCCCGGCTGGAGCAGATCCGCCATCTGCTGGAACAGGCCCCGGAGCAGGAGTACACCCTCGCCCAGCTGGCCGCTCAGGCAGCGATGAGCCCAAGCAGCCTGCGCAGTAAGTTCCGTCAGGCCTATGGCTGCACGGTATTCGACTACCTGCGCGACTGCCGCCTCGCGCTGGCGCGCCGCTATCTGCTGGAAGGCCACAGCGTACAGCAGGCGGCCTGGATGTCGGGCTACCAGCACGCCACCAACTTTGCCACCGCCTTTCGCCGTCGCTACGGCATCTGCCCAGGCGCGGTCCGTAACGGCTGCTAATCCCTTTTTTCCTCCATCGCCAACGCCATTCGTGCGGTTTGGCATTGCGCATACGTACTCTGGCAGCGCGCATAGCTATTTTCTAAATGAAAAAGGTAATAATTCTCATTAATAATTAGAAATGGCTCTGGAGATTTTCATGTTCGCTAAATCGCGGCTGGCACTGCTGGTGGGATGGGTTACCGGGAGCGTCGCGCTCCCCCTGATGGCGCAGGAGACGCCAAAAACCGAAACGGTTGTTGTCACCTCGCAGATGCAGAGCGGCGCCACCAAGCTTGCGACGCCGGATATCGAGACCCCGCAGGCGGTGTCGATTGTTACCCGTGAGCAGTTTGAGGAGCAGGGCGCTACCAGCGTCCGCCAGGCGGTGAGCTACACCCCGGGCGTCTACAGCAACCAGATCGGCGCCTCGAACCGCTTTGACTACATTGTGCTGCGCGGCTTCTCCGACGGCAGCCTGGATAACGTCTACCTCGACGGCCTGAAGATGATGGGCGACACCAACTCCCACAGCTCGCTGGTGGTTGACCCCTGGTTCCTGGAAAATATCGAAGTGGTGCGCGGACCGGCCTCGGTGCTGTATGGCCGCTCGTCGCCGGGCGGGATCGTGGCGCTCACCTCGCGCAAACCGTCGTTCGATCCGGGCGGCGAGATCAAGCTGTTCGCCGGGAACAACGATCAGCGCGGGGCGATGTTTGACGTCACCGGCGCGCTGGACGATAACGACCGCGTGGCGGCCCGTCTGAGCGGTATGACCCGCTATGCTGATTCCCAGTTCGATCCACTCAAAGAGGAGCGTTACGCCCTGATGCCGAGCCTGACCTGGCGCATCACCGATAACACCCGCCTGGATCTGATGGCCTACCTGCACCGCGATCCCGAGGGCGGGAGCCACTCCGGCCTGCCCTATGACGGAACCGTGGTGCCGCACAACGGAAAGATGATCTCTAACACCTTCTTCGAAGGCGAAGACGATTATGACAAGTACGACCGCCGCGAGGATATGGTCGGCTATAACATCGAGCACATGTTCGACAGCGGCTGGTCGGTGCGCCAGAAGCTGCGCTATCTGCACACCAAAGTGGAGCTGAACCAGGTTTATGCCGCGGGGTGGCTGAACGACACCGAACTCAACCGCGGTTACTCCGGCTCGGACGAGAAGATGAACGCCATCACCCTGGACAACCAGATCGACGGCAGCTTCGATACCTGGGCGGTGAACCACCGGGTGCTGATTGGCCTCGATTACCAGGATCGCAGCAACCACACCACCGGCTACTACGGCAGCTTCCCGCCGATCAACGCCTTCCACCCGGTCTACGGTGCCGGGCCGGACAGCATCACGATGTACAGCAAGGAGAAGCACAAGCTGCGCCAGACCGGCTACTACCTGCAGGATCAGCTCTCGCTGGACCGCTGGCGCCTGACCCTGGGCGGGCGCTATGACCAGGTGAGCGTCTCCAATGTCGACAAGCTCAACGATACCCGCAGCGATCTGGACAAGAATAACTTCAGCAGCCGCGCGGCGCTGCTCTACCTGTTCGATAACGGCATCGCGCCATATATCAGCTACTCCACCGCTTTTACCTCGACCAGCTTTGCCGATGAGAACGGCGATCTGCTGGACCCGATGAAAGGCAAGCAGTGGGAAGCGGGGGTGAAGTTTGAGCCGGAGGGGATGAACAGCCAGTTCAGCGCCTCGGTGTTCCGCATCAACCAGAAAAACATCGCCACCAAAGAGGAGCCGACCGATCCATACCGCTCCATCGGCGAAATTGAATCGGAAGGGGTGGAGCTGGAAGCGGTAGGGCAGTTGACCGACAGCCTGCGCCTGCAGGCGGCCTACACCTATACCGACATTCGCTACAAGAAGAGCAGCCCGGAGGAAGAGGGCAAGCGTGCGGTCTATGCCCCGCGTAATATGGCCAGCGGCTGGCTCAGCTATGACGTCAAAACCGGGCCGCTGGATGGCCTGACGGTGGGCTCCGGTGTGCGTTACGTCAACGGCGTGACCAGCGATCGCATGAATACCCATACGCTGCCGTCGTACACACTGGTGGATCTGGCGGTGGGCTATGACCTGTCGAAGGTGGGATTGACCGGGGTAAGCGCCCAGTTGAACGTCAACAACCTGACAGACGAAAGCTACGTGGCGGCCTGTAACTCGCTCTCCTACTGCTACTTTGGTGCCGAGCGCAGCATCGTCGGCAGCGTGTCGTGGACGTTCTGATGTGAAAATGCCCGGTGGCGCTGCGCTTACCGGGCCTACAAAAGAGTCGAACCGTAGGCCGGGTCAGGCGTAGCCGCCACCCGGCGAACAGAGCGCACCGCGCTACTCCGCCATCGCAATATTCACCGCTTCCCCCATCTGCTCTACCGCCGCACGGTGCTTCTCGTTTGGCGGCAGGGCGCAGTTGATCCGCAAACAGTTCCGGTACTTGCCGGAAGCCGAGAAGAGCGATCCGGCGGCGATCTGGATGTTAAACCGCGTCAGCTCCCGCGACACGCAGACCATATCCACATGTTCCGGCAGCTCCACCCACAGCATGTAGCCGCCCATCGGGCGGGTCACACAGATGCCACAGGGGAAGAACTGCCTGACCCAGCAGGTGTAGGTCTCGATATTCTGCTGGTAGATCTGGCGCATCCGCCGCACGTGGCGGTGGTAATACCCTTCCCGGATAAAGGTAGCCAGTGCCAGCTGGCTGGCGGGCACGTTGGTGCCGCTGGCGGCATACTTCATGTGCATAATCCGGTCGTGATAGCGACCCGGGGCAATCCACCCCACCCGCAGCCCGGGGGCGACGGTTTTGGTAAAGGAGTTGCACAGCAGCACCCGGCCATCGATGTCCAGCGAGTGAATGGTGGAGGGGCGGGGATACTCGAACGCCAATTTGCCATAAATATCATCTTCAAAAATGACGATATCGTGCCGCTGGGCCAGCGCCAGCAGCTGACGTTTGCGGGTCTCAGGCATGATAAACCCCAGCGGGTTATTGCAGTTGGGCACCACAATCACCCCTTTGATCGGCCACTGCTCCAACGCCAGCTCCAGGGCTTCGACGCTGATCCCCGTTACCGGATCGGTGGGGATCTCGATCGCCTTGATCCCCAGACCGCGCAGCATCTGCATGGTGCCGTAGAAAGAGGGGGATTCCAGCGCCACGATGTCGCCGGGCTTACAGATGGTCAGCAGCGCCAGAGAGAGGGCGCTGTGGCAGCCGCTGGTGACGATCAGATCCTCGGCGGTGACCACCGATCCGGCGTCCAGCATCAGACGGGCGATCTGCTCGCGCAGTTCGCGTCGCCCGGCGAGTTCGTCATAGCTGAGCACCTCTTTAACGCTATGCTGCACCACCCGGCTCAGCTCTTTCCACAGGGGCTTGAGGCTTGGCTGGGTCAGGTCGGGCTGGCCGCCGCCAAATGCCGTGATGTCGGTTTTATTGCGCCCCTCCATCAGGGTCAGCACCTCATCCCACTGGGTTACCTCCACCGGACGCTGCACCGGGCGCGACATCGCCGGCACCGGCGGCTGCGCCTTTCGCGGCGCGACAAAATAGCCCGAGCGCGGCTGGGGGGCGATCAGCTGTAAGTTTTCGAGGATCTGATAGGCCTGCTGTATGGTGCTGATGCTGACGCCGTGCTCCTGGCTCAGAGCACGCACCGAGGGTAAACGCTCCCCGCTGCGATAGAGCCCTTGTTCAATGCGTTCCGCCAGAAGATTGGCCAGATGTTGGTAGCGCGTCATGCTGTATCCCTTATTCTCACCATACAGAAAAGCAAACCGGTACAGATGGCGGTAAAAACTGCCATGCAGTTCCTGTTTTAGACGATCTGTATGTTAAAAAAAAGTAATTTTTGAATCTGTATTGGAAGGTGTGGGATCCGTGATGATAACCCCTCAGACATCCCGAGGAGAGCATCATGGAATTCCACGAAAATCGAGCCAAACGCCCCTTTGCGATCTTTATCTGGATGGGAAAAGCCCTTGTCCGCTGGTATCGCTTCAACCGCACGCGCCGGATTTTGAGCGAGTTAAGTGATGAGGATTTAAAGGACATCGGGTTGTCACGGTATGATTTGTAGCTTGCGCAGTTATCGCCCGGTGGCGCTGCGCTTACCGGGCCTACAAGGGCACGAACCGTAGGCCGGGTAAGGCGTAGCCGCCACCCGGCGCTTGTCAGCGCAACAGTGCCAGCGTCTGCTGTTTCGGTTTTTCCAGTAGCGCCACCGCCTCCTGATACGAACGCACGTTGTTATACCCCATCACCAGCCCGTAGCGTTTACCCGACCCGCTGTACCACGCCGACAGGGCGTTCACCTGTAGCTGATGCTGTTGCCAGCAGTGGGCGATCTCCTGGTCACAGCTGCCTTTGGTTAAAAACGCCACGATATGCATTCCGCCGTCGTTCTGTTCGGTGAAGAAGCGATCCCCATAGACCGCGTGCAGGGCGGCAATCATCCAGTCGCGTCGCTGTTGATAGAGCGCGCGCATCTTTTTCAGATGGCGGAAGAAGTGGCCGTCGTTGATAAAGGCGGTGAGGATCTTTTGCGTCAGCACCGGCTGGCCGCTGGCGAGCAGATCGGCGCAGTCGTTAAAAGCCGTTACCGTGCTGGCGGGCATCACCACATAGCCGAGACGTAGGGACGGCATCACGGTTTTGCTGAAGGTGCCCATGTAGATCACCCGATCCTGGCGATCGAGGCTTTTCAGCGACGGCAGCACCTTGCGGGTGTAGTGAAACTCGCCGTCATAGTCATCCTCAATGATCCACGCCTCGTTGCGGGTGGCCCAGTCGAGCAGTTGCTGACGGCGCGGCAGCGAGAGGGTGACCGCCAGCGGGCTCTGGTGCGACGGGGTGACGATGGCAAACCGGGCGTCGGCGTGGTGGTGCAGCAGGTAGTCTGTGTCCATCCCCGCACGATCTACCGGCACCGTATAGAGCCGGGGCACGATGCGCCGCAGCAGCTGCTGGCCCATAAAATAGCCCGGATCTTCAAACACCACCTTGTCGTTTCGGCTGGCGAGGGTATCGAGGATCAGGCGCAGACTGCCGCTGTAGCCGCTGGTGATCAGCACCTGATCCGGCGTGCAGGTCAGCCCGCGAGAGATGTTCAGGTAGCGGGCAATCGCCTGGCGCAGGGGAGCCCAGCCCATCACCGGCGGGTTGAGCATCTCTTCCTGGCGCATGGCGCGCACCGCCTGGCCCGCCAGCAGCAGCCATTTTTTGTAGGGGAAGCTGTCCAGCGCCGGGATGCCGGGGCGTAAAAAGCCGGCCCGTTCGCGCTGGCTGACCAGGGACTCCGGTAACGTGCCGGTGACGGGATCGTCGGGCGGCGGTGGCGCGGCGGGGAGGTTTAAGTCCGGGTTCACCCGGGTACCGCGCGCCCCCTGGCTCACCAGATACCCCTCGCCGATGAGAATGGCGTAGGCGGTTTCTACCGTTTTGCGCGCGACCTTCAGCTCCTCCGCCAGCACGCGAATGGCGGGCACCTTGTCGCCGGGCTTCAGTACGCCGCGGGTGATGTTGTCCCGGTAGCGGATATAGATCTGGTGATAACCCGGTTTCATGTCGTACCTCGTTTCGCGATTTTTGTATCTTTTTACTATGTCATGAACGGCGTAAATTTGCCCCATCGCATGACCTGTACCGCACAAAAGAGGAAAGACCATGAGCACTCGCGTTAACCACCATAAAGCCACACCTGCCCTCGCTAAAGCGCTCTCCGACCTGAGCATGACGGTGAGCCAGACCTCCCTCGACCCGGCGCTGAAGCACCTGATCGACATTCGTGTCTCCCAGCTCAACGGCTGTACCTTCTGTCTGGATATGCACGCGAAAGAGGCGAAAATTGCTGGCGAGCGCGAGCTGCGCCTCTATCATCTGGCCGCATGGCGTGAATCCCCGCTGTTCAGCGCCCGGGAAAAAGCGGCGCTGGCCTTCGCCGAAGCGCTGACGCAGATCGGCCCGCACGGGATCAGCGACGTCCTCTACCGCAGCGTGGCGGAACACTACTCAGAAAAGGAGATTTCAGAGCTGAACTTTGCCATTGTGGCGATCAACGCCTGGAACCGCTTAGGCATCACCTCCCGTATGGAACCGGGCTCCCTCGACGGTGCCTACGGCCTCAACAAGGCTAACCTCGAGTAAGGCCCCGCTCGCGGATCATCGCCACCAGCGCCTGCAACCCAGGCGGGACGTGACGATGGCCAGGGTAATAGAGACGCAGTCCGGCAAAGGGCTGCGTCCACTCCTCCAGCACGCTCACCAGTTCCCCGCTTTGCAGCTCCTGTTGAATATAGAGTTCCGGTAAAAATCCCACCCCCAGCCCGGCTTTTACCGCCCGGATCGAAGCAAACAGATCCGAGGTGGCAAAACGGGGCACCACCGCCAGAGCAATCTGCTCTCCGCGCCGCTCCAGCTCCCAGCGGTAGATCCCGCCGTGCGCCATCCGCATGCCGATCCCCTGATGTTGCAGCAGATCGTCCGGCGTACGCGGAATGCCGTGACGGGCAAAATAGTCTGGCGTGGCGGTGATGAGCTGGCGGATATCGGGGGTCAGCGGCACGGCGATCATATCCTGCGGGACCGATTCCGCGAGGCGGATCCCGGCGTCGTACCCTTCCGCCACGATATCGATCATCCGCGCTTCGCTTACCGCTTCGACGCGCATTTTCGGGTAGCGGATCATGTAGTCGATCAGCAGCGCGTCCAGGAACAGAGCGCCGACGTTGTTCGGCACGTTCAGGCGCAGGATGCCGGCAGGCTCGTCGGCATCGCTGTGGATCTCCAGGCTGGCCTGGCGGATCTCCTGCAAAGCCGGCCCCACGCGCGCGACAAAGCGTTGCCCCGCCTCGGTGAGGGCCACACTGCGGGTGGTGCGATTGAACAGGCGCGTTTGCAGGCGGCTTTCGAGCCCGGCAATGGCATTACTCGCGGCGGTGGCCGACATCCCCAGCTCCTGGGCGGCGGCGCGAAAGCTGCCGCGACGCACTACGGCCATGACCACTTCCAGCTCTGTCAGTCCTGAACGGTGCATAGATTATCCTGAAAATCGAAACAACCTTTGCAGCATAGCGTGGATTATCGTAACGGAGAAGGCGTGTCAGACTCGCTTTATCCAGTCTGAGGAGGTCGCTATGCATCACATCGAACAGGTTTATATCAACGGTGAGTTTGTCACCCCACACGGCACGGAGCGCTTCGATTTGTATAACCCGGCGACGGCGCGCGTCATCGGTCAGGTGCGTCTGGCCGACGCGGTGGATGGCGAACGTGCCATTGCCGCGGCCAGAGCCGCGTTTCCGGCGTGGTCGAAAACCACAAAGCAAACGCGCATTGCCGCCCTGCAACGGATGCACGCGGCGGTGGCCGCCCGCCACGACGATCTGCTGGAGGCGGTAGTTGAGGAGTACGGCGCCCCCGCGTCGCGCTCGGCCTGGATGGCGAGCTATCCGGCAGAGGTGATTGCCCAGGCCATTGCGGCGCTGGAGGCGTTTGAATTTACGACCGTCGCGGGTGCGGCCAGAGTAGAGATGACCCCGCTTGGCGTCGCCGGGCTTATCACCCCGTGGAACAGCGATGCGGGCTTTATCTGCGGCAAACTGGCGGCGGCGCTGGCCGCAGGCTGCACCGCGGTGATCAAGCCCAGCGAGATGAGCGCCCTGCAAACGCAGATTGTGACCGAGGCGCTGCATGCCGCAGATCTGCCGCCGGGGGTGTTTAACATCGTCACCGGACGCGGCGATACGGTGGGGGAGACGATTAGCCGTCACCCGCATGTGGCAAAAATCTCCTTTACCGGGTCGACCCGCACCGGCAAAGCGATTCTGCGCAACGCGGCGGAGAACTTTACCCGCGTTACCCTCGAGTTAGGCGGTAAATCGCCGACGCTTATTCTCGACGATGCAGATATCAAACAGGCGGTTCCGCTGGCGATCCAGGCCGGGCTGATGAACAGCGGCCAGGCGTGCGTGGCCGGTACGCGCATCCTGGTGCCGCAGTCGCGGAAAGCGGAATTCGAGCAGGCGCTGGCCCAGGCCATCGCGGCGGTGAAGTCGGGCGATCCGCGCGATGCGAAGACCGTGGTCGGCCCGATGGTGAGCGAGAGACAGTGGCAGCGGGTGCAGGGGTATATTCAGAAAGGGCTGGCAGAGGGGGCGCGTATGCTGGCGGGCGGGGTAGGGCGGCCGGAGGGTACCCGGGACGGCTGGTTTGTCCGGCCAACGCTGTTCACCGATGTGCATAACCAGATGGCTATCGCCCGGGATGAGATTTTTGGTCCGGTGCTGTGCGTGATTACCTACCGCGATGAGGCGGAGGCCATCGCCATTGCCAACGACACCGACTATGGCCTGAGCGCGCTGGTGCTCGGTGGCGATAGCGGGCGTGCCCGGTGCGTGGCGCAGCAGATCCACGCGGGTCGCGTGCTGGTCAATACCCTCACACACGAGCCCAAAGCGCCGTTCGGCGGATTTAAGCACTCCGGCGTGGGGCGTGAGATGGGGGCATGGGGCATCAGCGCGTTTATGGAGCCGAAGACGATCCTTGGCTAAAAAACGCCCGGCGGCGCAAGCTTGCCGGGCCTACGGTTCGTGCCTGGGTAGGCCGGGTAAGCGCAGCGCCACCCGGCGGTTCCAGCGCATCGATGCCACAACCGCCATTCCGTAGGCCGGGTAAGCGCAGCGCCACCCGGCAGCCCCGGCGCACAACAGCGTCATTTCGCTCATCACCGAAGCATCACGTTTCTCTTTCCTTCATGCTCTCCTTAACCTCACAACGGAGAGACATCATGATCGCAGTCCTGTTTGAAGCCAAAGCCGCGCCCGCGCATCAGGCGCGTTATTTGCAGCTGGCCGCGGAGCTGAAGCCGCTGCTGGCGGATATCGACGGTTTTATCGATATCGAACGTTTCCAGAGCCTGACTACCGAGGGCAAAATTCTCTCCCTCTCCTGGTGGCGGGATGAAGAGGCGATTCGCCACTGGAAGCAAAACGTGTTTCACCAGGCCGCGCAGGCCGAAGGGCGGGCGTCCATTTTTACCCACTACCGTATTCGCATAGCGCAGGTGGTGCGGGAGTACAACTCAGAAACCAGAGGGCACACCGATGTATGACATCCATGTGATATTCAACGACACACACGGCGAGCTGGCGCGTTTTGGTCAACTGCTGGGGCGCAACGGCGTAGGGCTGGAGGGCGGCGGCGTGTTTGGCGTAGAGGCGCATTTCCTGGTGGAGGAGGGCGAAAAGGCCCAGCGCGTGCTCCTTGCCGCTGGTTTTAATGTGAAAGCGGTGCGAAAACCGCTGATCCGTAAACTGAAACAGGCGCGCCCCGGCGAGTTGGGCGAGATTGCCGCGGCGCTGGCGTCGCAGGGGGTGACTATCCTGACGCAGTACAGCGATCACGCGAATCACCTTATTCTGCTGACGGATAATGATAAGCTGGCCGCAGAGATCACCGCGCCATGGGCTGCCAATGCTAAAGACGAGTTTACCTCCTGATAACAGCGCCGCACTGGAGCTGGCCGTTGCGGCTGTCGCAGCGGCGATGGCCGACCCGTCGCGCATCAAAATGCTTTGTGCCCTGATGGACGGGCGGGCGTGGACCGCCACGGAGCTTAGCGCGGCGGCGGATGTGGCCCCTTCAACCGCCAGCGGCCATCTCGCCCGGCTGGTGGACGGCAGGCTGATTACCTGCCTTTCTCAGGGGCGGCATCGCTACTATCGTCTGGCGGGGCACGACGTCGCTGAGCTGGTGGAGCAGATGATGGGGCTGTCGTGGAGCCGCATCACGCCGCCGGAAACCACCGCGCCTGCGTCGATGCGTTATGCCCGCACCTGCTACGACCATCTGGCGGGCACGGTCGCCGTGCAAATCTATGAATTTATGCAGGCCGAGGGCTGGCTGATGGCGGACGGTTCTGCCCTCACCGGGAAAGGCCGCGAGGCGTTTCTGGCCCTGGGTATCGCGCTTAAGGCTAACACCCGGCGAAAAGCCTGTAGCGCCTGCCTGGACTGGAGCGAGCGCCGCTTCCATCTGGGCGGTGAGGCAGGTGCAGCGCTGCTGGTTCATCTGGAAGCCAAAGGCTGGATCCAGCGGGTGGAAGGGTTTCGTGAAGTGACGGTGACGGCGTCAGGCCAGCGGGCCATTAACCGGTATTTCCGCCGTTGAGGTGTGTATCCCGTACGCCGGGATCGCTACGCGCCACCCGGCGATTCATAACTTACTCAACAAACAGCTTCTCGATTGATTTTGTAGGATAAAAAAGAGAGTTGGCATTGCTGCCGGTTAGCGAGATAAAGCCGAGCTTGAGATAAAACGCTTTCGCTTTATCGTTGAGTGCATCCACAAACATACCGTGAATGCCAACGGCCTGTGAGGCCAGGTAGACCACTTTCATGGCATGGGTCACCAGCGTCATCCCCCAGCCCTGGCCCTGAAAATCCTGATGTATAGCGAGACGTCCTAACGTGACGCTGGGCACATTGACGTACGGTACTTTGCGCTGCTGCGTTTTTGAGGGCAGTGTCTCTTTCTCAAAGCAACTGCCGGACAACGTATAGTAACCCAGCACTTTTGGCTCAGGGGCATCGGTGACAAGAAGATAGGCGCGTAGCAGGCGCCCGCTGTGTTGGCGTGCAAGGTGATCGAACAGAAAGCGGTTCAGGGTGCTATCCCCGCAGTTGAAGTCTGTTAAATCATAGCGTGCCTCATGCGAAAACATCCTTATCGTCAGTTTAGTCACGCCTTACTCCATGTTTTGTAAGCGTTTCGCTGCGCGTTTCAGCTGGTCGTTCGGCTCTGGCGGGTTGTCGAGCGCATCCATCACCCGGTTCCACGAATTTTCATTGAGGATGAGACGACGATGCTGCTCAATGACTTCTGCAGCACGTTCAGAGGCACTGTTAACCATAAACTGGGTAATTGTCTGGTTAGTCATCGCCGCAGCCTCTTCGATCAGATCCTTGTCTTCTTCCGTTAACCTGAGGTCGATGCGCTGTTTTTTCAGTGCTGACATTTTTACTCCAGAAGTGATCTTTAATGTACGGAATTTTTCCGTACATTGACTATAAATCGGAAAGGCGGGATTTTCAATCAACGTGTATGCTTTCACGGCGTATACTTCGGCGCCCTTACGAATAGATATTATTTGTGCCATGAATGAATTTAGCTAAATTCATATCTATTCATTATATTGTTTATTAGAATTGTCTTATATCAATAATTAATATTATTACGATTGCCAAACCTCACGCTTTATGAAAAGTTGATACTCATAATTGCAGCTTGGATATTAAGTTGCTCGCATAATGGAATATATTAACAAGGACGTGTATAAATTATGTCAACATTAAAAAGTTATGCTGAAAGCGTGTTATTTCAAAGCGTTATTTCTCTCGCGAGCGGGGAGTGTACGCCGGATAGTCTGGCCGCCCTTTCCGAGAATTATATTTCCCGTCTCAGCAGCCACGATCTGCCGGTTACGCTACGTAACACCCTGAAAGAGATAAAATCTCTGGTCTCATTATTGAGCGATAAAAATAAAGCCACGTTATTTAAACATGAAGTCTGGATGAATAAACACCACGAACTGGTGACGCTGATCGCGGAGCTTTATACCGAAGTCGTGGCATGGAATGCCGTGGAACAATACCTTTTAGCATCCGAGTTTCTCTTATTTTCCCAGGAGCACAAGCCCTTCCAGAACACGTTGCATAAGGTGATCAACTAGCCTGACCGTTTCGCAATTCCTGCTCTTAAAATCCTCGTTTCTTGATACTTACCCTGATAACTATTATCTTCTCAGCGTGTGAAACGAGGATCCCCCATGCGTGAAGAAGATCTGTTCTGCCGCAGGCCGATGGGCATGCGGATGGCAATGATTGTGCGTCAGTGGCGCGCAGTGATTGACGAAGCCATTCTCGACACCGGGTTAACCCAGTCGAGCTGGACGGTGATGATGCAGCTAAAGCAGTTGGGGGATAACGTCTCGGTGAGCGAACTGGCGGAGGTGCAGGGCATTGAACTGCCGCCGCTGATGCGCACCCTTTCACAGCTGGAAAAGCAGGGCTACCTGCTGCGTACTACATCGCCTTATGACAAGCGTATCCGGCTGCTGACGCTCACACCCAAGGGTAACGCGGTGCTGAAAACCCTGACCCAGATTATCGAGACGTTCCAGGAGCGGGTATCGCAGAATATCGCCCCGGAACATCTGGAGATTTTCAGCGCCATACTCAATCAAATCGCCTGCAACTTGCGGACTATCCGCGAAGAAGATAACAAGACCGAATAATCATGACCCCTGAACAAAAGTTTGCCCGCTGGGTAAGGGTAAGTATTGCCTCTTTCCTGCTGATGTTTGTCTATTTCATTATCGCTGATATCTGGATCCCGCTGACGCCGGACTCCACGGTGATGCGCGTGGTGACGCCCGTTTCCGCGCGCGTTTCCGGCTATGTAGCGGCGGTGCACGTGCATAATAACAGCCAGGTGAAGCGGGGCGATCTGCTGTTTGAACTCGATCCGACGCCATTCCGTAATAAAGTGGAAGCGGCGCAGATCGCGCTGGAGCAGGCGCGTCTCGCCAATCAGCAGCTGGACGCGCAAATTGTGGCGACCCAGGCGAGCCTGAAAACCGCCCAGCTCACCGCCCGTAACGATAAAGTTACCTTCGATCGCTATCAGAAACTCAGCACGTTGCAGAACGTCTCCCAGGCGGATCTGGATAAAGTCCGCACCACCTGGCAGGGCAGCGAGCAGGCGGTGGCGAATCTGGAAGCCACCATCCATCAGCTGCGCATTGAGCGCGGCGAGCGGGACGAAAAGCGTAACGTGACCCTGCAAAAATACCGCAACGCGCTGGACGAGGCGGAACTCAATCTCCGCTGGACGAAAATCTACGCCGAGGCGGACGGTACCGTCAGTAATGTGCAGCTGAGCCCCGGTTTTTATGCCACCTCCGGCTCGGCGGCGCTGGCGCTGGTGAATAACCAGAGCGATATCGTCGCCGATTTCCGGGAAAAGAGCCTGCGCCATACCCGTCAGGGGACCGATGCCGCCGTGGTGTTTGACGCCTTCCCGGGTCACGTTTTCCGCGCCCACGTCACCAGCAGTGACGCCGGTATTCTGGCCGGGCAGGAGGCTGTCAACGGCCAGCTCTCTGAGCCGGAAACCTCCAACCGCTGGGTGCGTGACGCGCAGCGCATGCGCATTCACGTAGCGTTGGACGAGCCGCTGCCAAAGCACCTGCCGACCGGGGCGCGCGCCACCGTGCAGCTCTATAACAGCGAAGGTCCGTTTGCCCGCTTCTTCTCCGGCATGCAGATCCACCTCGTCAGCCTGCTGCACTATGTGTACTGATCATGTCTATTAATACCCTGGCGCGGGTCTTTACCCCGCACGGCAATATCGTCTACACCGCTAACGACTTTCGCCAGACGCTGCGCATCGTCTTTGCCGGGATGATCGCCCTGAGCGTGTCGAGCTTCTACAACACCAGCTACGGCGTCTTTTTCGTGATCTACCCGATCATGCTGCTGTCGTTGGTGCCGGTGTTTAACCGCCACGTGGCAAAACAGTTTGTGTTCAGTTCGGCGCTGAACTGCATTGAAATGGTGTTTATCATCGGTTATCTGGCGCAATGGCCGGTGATCATGACCCTGGTGGTGTTTGGCCTCTACGTGATGCGTTTTCGCTTTATGAGCCAGGGGCCGCTGTTCCTCTTTGGCTCGATGGGGGTGGTGTGCCAGAGCACCATGCTCAACTTTATGAGCTATCCCACCACCAACTGGCACACGCTGCTCTTTTCCAACCTCGAAGCCAGCGTGATGGCGGTTTGCCTGAGCGCGCTGATGCACTATCTGCTGCCGGATGTCGAACCGCGCACGCCACCGCCGCGGCTGGAGAAAGATGCCGCCCGCGTGCGCCACGAATCGCTGCTCTCCGGGACCGTGGCGACGCTGATTTTTGTGGTGTTCCAGATAAGCGATCTCAGCGATTCGCTGTCGGCGCTGATGGCGGGCATCCTGATCCTCTTCCCGATGCACTATCGCGGCGCGGTAATGAGTTCGCTGTGGCGCGTGGTGGGGGTGGTGCTCGGCTGCCTCTATATTCTGCTGGTGCAGATGGTGCTCTACGATCACAGCAGCCACATGCTGCTGATGATGCCGCTGATTGGGCTCGGGCTGGCGTTTGGCGCCCGCCTGCACGTGATGGAGAAGGTGGGGGCAGGGGTCGGTTTTGCCAGCATCACCACCATCGGCATTATGTTCGGCCAGAACATGCACCCGGACGGCGACCTGGTGTTCAGCGATCTCTACCGCATCGTCTCGGTGACGGTGGCGCTGGTGGCGACCCTGACGATCGTGTTCCTTATGCATCTGTTTCTTAACTGCTTTGCGCCGACGCGCTATATCATCACGCCTCCCGCCGGGGATAAATGATAATGTGCGGTAGTCTGCACATTAATTCATCCTTCTGTGGTAGTAATGCCGGTTGGCTAATCGGATGACAAAGGGAAGGGATCTATGTGGCAGACGCGGGCGCTGGAGCTGAATAATCAGGCTTACTGGAACTGGGAAAAGGCTTGCGAACTGGTGGACTGGGCCGTCGCGCATGACTTTAACACCGTGGTTGTCGGGCAGGTGGATCTGTTCGACAAACTGGTCTCCCCGAAAGGCTACACGCCGCATCTCGACAACGACCGCCTCTCCAGCCAGCAGCGTGCCCGCTGCGTCTACCTCAACCGGCTGGGCCAACTCTGCCAGCAAAAGGGGCTGCGTTTTTACCTGCAGGCCAAAGAGTTCAGCTTCCCTACCGAACTGCTGCTGGCACACCCGCATCTGTTTGAGCCGGGCCACGGCGTGCGCCTCGACGTTGATTTCTGGTGCGGGTTCCTGACCCGTAAAATCGCCCTGATCTGCCAGCGGATTCCTGCCATTAGCGGCCTGCTGGTCGCGATCTCCAGCACCGACGGCCTGCTGCCCGTGTCGCGCCCTAACTGGGAATTACAGGCAGAGGGCGAGGTCAATCAGGTCCAGCGCGACGCCCGGAGCCTGGCCATCTACAGCCGCTGCTTTAATGCCATGTCCCGCACCATGCAGGCCGAAAATAAACATCTGGTGCTGCGGGTATTTCCGGCGGGCAATCACGATCTGCACAACGTGCTGGAGGCGATCCGCCCGCTGCCCGAGAGCGTCAGCGTCTCCATTAAACTCACTCCGGAACGTTTCTGGCCGTCGTTTCCCAATAACCCGGCCCTGCTGGCGGTGGAGGAGCGCGAAGTGTGGGCGGATATCGATCTGGTGGGCGAAGAGGTGGGCTGGGGCGTCTTTCCCTGGCTGCGCATCGACGAACTGCAGGGGCGTCTGCTGTGGTGCCGCTCGAATCCGGCGATCCGCGGCGTGGTGTGCAAAGCCAGTTGGGAAGGGGTGGATAACCACTGGGTGATGGGCACCCTGAGCGAGTGCAATCTGGTGGCCTGTAGCCGGATGTTAGCCAGCGATGGCAGCCACCTTAGCGTGGCGCAACTGCTGCATAGCTGGCTGGATGAGCGCTATGGCTGGCAGCCGGATGCCGACACTTTTGCTGCCTTCCACGCGCTGCTTGAGCAGGCCGGGCAGGTGCTCTATGGCGCCATCTACGTGCGCGATCACGTTTTTCATCGCCACAGTCAGGTGCCGGAAAGCTATGGCCAGGCAGTGTGGAGCCTCTACGGGCAGCTCAACCGCAACCACTGGCTGCCGGGTTCGGAGCGCGATATTTTCTTCAGCGCCAGCGACGTTGAAGCCTCTGCCGCGTCGCTGGCGCGCATTGCCCGCGAAAAAGACGAGGCCCGGGACGCCTCGCAGACGTTACAGGAAGCGGCCCTGCGCTTTACCGACACCGCCGCGTTTCCGTATGCGCTGAAACGCCGCTGGCTGGAGGAGTGGCAGGGCTTTGCCCTCTACTGCCATCTGTTTGTCCATGCCCAGAAGGCGTTCTTTACCCTGCGCTTTGCCCGCGAGGTGGAGAACAGTTGGAGCATGCGCGAAATCTGCCAGATTAACATCCAGGAGCTCTATCGCAGCGCCGCCGAACTGGACGACTTCTGCTTAAAGCACGCCGATGCTTCTCCCGGCATGCACGTGCTGTTCGATGCCTCCCGCGTGCGCGCGCTGGCGGACAGCCTGAGCGAAGAGCTGAAAGCGCTGAAGTCTTAGTGTGATCAACATCACGTCAGGTGGAGAGGGCTAAAAACCTGACGTGATCGTCCTCATCATTCTTCTTCCTTGCCGGTTGCGTGGTGTGATCGGCATCACGCTGCATCGCTGCCTGTCGTCCGGTTTGTGAGTTATCAGGCATATCCCGCCAATCCCCCTCCTGGGCTGCTCGCCCCGCAAGGCCAATCTGCTGATGATAGCGGCGTAATGGACGGGTTGATGAGGAAGATATGTCACAAGGTGACTGGCAGTTAGCACAGGGCGACGCACTCACGCGTTTTCTGGGGTCAGCGGCAAAAGCAGAGCGCTTTGCCGAGTTCTATACCGGTGAAACGACAGAGCCCACCATTGAGGTGGGGCCGGATGCGCCGTCGTTTTGCCGTCGGGTGTTCCTGAAGACCCACGCCCGGCGGCGGGTGGATCCCGCCCAGGCTCTGCCGTGCCGGGAAGGGGTTTTTAGCGGCGACAACAACATTCTCTCTTTTTCGGGCTTTTATCCGCTGGCGTACCATCTGCAGCGCTGGCTGCGGGTGGATCTTTTTGCGCCCCATAGCGGCACTTTTACCTTTCGTCTGACGACCTGCGGCGGCGTGCGGATCTGGCGTGACGACGAGCCGCTGGCCTGCTTTACGCCCTTCACCCGCAATCGCATGCAGCACACCGAGGTCGCGCTACCGTTGAGCGCCGGTAAGAACCGCCTGCTGATCCATCTGGATGAACTGTTTGAACGCGATACGACATTTGCCCTGCAAATGGTCTACCTCGACGCGATCCCGCTTGACTATGGGCTGCCAGACGCGTGCCCGCCGATCATCGCCACGCGGCAGTACACGCCGCCTGCGCACAGCACGACGGCCCACGACGATAGCGGTCAACGCCTGTTGTCGCTGATGGCGCAGCGGGAATATGGCCCGGAACTCGACGCGCTGCTGTACAGCACCCTGAAGCGCGTTAGCGCCCGGGAGGCGGGCTCGGTGTTTTTACTCCTGTCGCTGCTCGTTCTCTGGCATCGCCATCGGGGAGAGCACTTCCCGGCGGTGCTGTGGCGACGGGTAAAATCCACGCTGCTGGGCTATCGCTACTGGCACGATGAACGGGGCTGCGACGTGATGGCGTTCTGGGGCGAGGAGAACGTGCTCGCCTTCCAGACGGCGCAGTATCTGGCGGGGAAATTGTTCCCGGATGCGCTGTTTATCGCTTCTGGCCGCCTGGGGCATCAACAGCAACGTCTGGCGCTCGCACGTGCCGCCGATACCGGGGCATTACTGGCCCATGCAGAAACATTCATAAAAGGGGCGACAGCATGAACAGCGCGCAGCAGAGGAAAATACTGGATCGCGTGGTGCGCGGTTTCTGCCGACTGAAAAATCTTGATGAAGTAGGGTCTGGAGACGGGTTCTCCATCAACTTCGAAGAGTGGGAGTGGGAGATTGGCGTCGGGCTGTATGGCTTCTGGCGCTTTGCGGAACACCAGCAGGATGCGGCGCTGCAGCAGTCGATTCTGGCGTGGTACGAAACGCAGATTGCGAAAGGGCTGCCGGAGATGCAGATCAACACCACCGCGCCGATGATCGCCCTGGCGCTGGTGGCCGGGCATCATCAGCGCCAGGATCTGCTTAAGACGGTCAACGACTGGGCCGACGCCCTGCTGCGCGATCTGCCAAAAACCGAAGAGGGCGGATTCCAGCACGTAGTGAAAGAGCAGGCGAACACCGGCCAGCTGTGGGATGACACACTGTTTATGACCTGTTTGTTCCTTGGCGTGGCGGGGATCGTGCTCAAACGCCGGGATCTGATCGACGAGGCGAGCTACCAGTTCCTGCTTCACACCCGCTATCTCAGCGATCCGGTGAGCGGGCTGTGGTATCACGGCTGGACCTTTGTCGATAAGCACCATTTTGCCGGGGCGTTCTGGGCGCGCGGCAACGCGTGGATCACTGTCGCCATTCCGGAGTTTATCGCGCTGATGGGCGAGCATCTGGACGCCAGCGTACGTCGCTATCTGGCGCAGGTGGTGGCGCGTCAGGTGCGCACGCTGTGCGATCTGCAGGCGGAGAACGGCATGTGGCACACGGTGCTGGACGATCCGCTTTCGCCGCAGGAGTCCTCCGCCACGGCGGGTATCGCCTGGGGGATGCTGCGCGGCGTGCGGATGGGCATTCTGGATGCGTCGGTGAGCAGACATGCCCTGCGGGCGTTCGAGGCGGTGATGGCGCGCATTGACGAGGAGGGGATTGTACTGGAAGCCTCCCGCGGCACCATGCTGGGCTGGGATATTCAGTACTACTGCGATATCGCGATGGCCCCGGTGCCTTACGCCCAGGCGTTAACTATCCTGCTGCTGCTGGAGATCGATCAGGGCGGCTGGCTGGCGTAATGCGCAGAAGGCCGGCGATCCGGCCTTTTTTTAGCGGCCCAGCAGCGGCAGGAGTTCCGGCAGTTGCGAAAGTAAAAACAGGATCAGCCCAATCGTGCCGCCCACCAGCGTGCCGTTGACGCGGATAAACTGTAAGTCCTTGCCGATGTTCAGCTCAATCTGGCGGGACATATCTTTGGCATCCCAACCTTTTACCGTGTCGCTGATATGACGGGTGAGGAAGCGGGCAAAATCGGGCGCCACGCGGTGCGCGGCCTGCTCCAGATGTTCGTTCAGCGAGGCGCGCAGGTTGTTGTCTGCGACCAGGGTTTCACCAAACCACAGCCCGGCGTTGGCAAGGCGCTGCTTCACGCGGGAGTCGTCTCGCTGCATATCGGCCTTCAGCCACTGGCGCAGGTCGGCCCACATTTCGCCCAGATAGCGGTTAAACGCCTCGTCGTTCTTCAGATACGTTTTGATGTTCTCGGCTTTGGCCGCGGTTTCCGGGTCGTTTTTCAGGTTATCAACCAGCTTATGCACCGCGCGGTCGAAGGCCTGACGGATCTGATGGGTACGATCGTGGCTGACGTCATCCAGGATGGCGTTCACCGCGTTTGAAACCACCTCGGCGCTCTGATCCCCCAGCCACTCGGTGGGCAGCACCATCGATTTGCGCGGATGTTCGGTCTTCAGCCAGTGGACGATTTGCGCGGCGATAAAATCACGCGTGCTGTCGCGCTGCAGCAGGGTAATCAGGCGATTAATCACCGCGTCCAGCAGCACCTGATGACGCCCGTTTTTTGTCATGCTCTCCAGCATGGCGGCGCTGGTTTCACTGAAATCGACCTTATCCAGCGCTTTATGCACCGCCCGCTTCAGCATCCGCTGAATGCGCCCGTCGTCGGTCAGTTCCAGAAAACCGCTCATCACCTGCATGATGTGCTGCCCGACGCGCTCGGCGTTGTCCGGCTTGCTGAACCAGTTGCCGATAAGCAGCGCCGGTTCATGTTTACGGATGAGCGCCACCAGCGACTGGGTATCAAGAAACTTCTCCTGCACGAACTGGCCAAGATTGTCGCCAATCCGGTCCTTATTGCGCGGGATAATCGCCGTATGCTTCGAAATAAAGGGGATCGGCACCCGACGAAACAGGGCCACCACGGCAAACCAGTCCGCCAGCGCGCCAACCATCGCCGCTTCGGCAATGGCTTTTACGCCGCGCACCCAGAAGGTTTGTGGCAGAAAGAGGGTAGCGATAAAGGTCGCGGCGGCAATCAGCAGCAGCGACAGCGCCAGCAGCTTGGCGCGTTTGAGTTCAGCGAGTTTTTCCATAGGGTTAAGGATAGAGGGAGAAAAGGCGAAGGGGCAAGGGAGCGGGCATTTTCCCCGGTGGCGCTGCGCTTACCGGGGCTACGAGGAGTGCGGGGGGTTGGTTTTGTAGGCCTGATAAGCGTAGCGCCATCAGGCGTTTTTCTTGCCGATATTACCTCTGACTGAACAATCTTAGTCTGTATCATTAGTTATTTTGGTTTGTTATAACATTTATTATCTTAGACAATGTGCGAGGTAATTCTCTTTCGATATGCCCTTGGCTCTCAGATCTTTTTCATGCTGCTGGTAAGTTAGATTACAAACCCCGTTAACGTTTATCATCATACTGGAAAGCCCAGTAAAAAAATATAAATTTGAAAGCGCAACAAATAACAGGCCTGAAATAAGAGCCATAAGCGGATAACGGACGTGAAGGACTCGCTTAAGATGGAAATAGACGGGGCTAAGAACAGTTTTAAATATTAATATAAAAACCATTGTCGATAATATAAGGCCAGCAATTAAGTCATTATTACTCGTGGCAATTAAGCTTGTTCCAGTTACGAAGATTCGGTGTAAGGCAATCCAGAATAATGCAATAATCATAAGATTCATCAGCGACCAAGCTTGTATCACCTGAAGAGTGTAAAGGAAAGTTCTTTTTCTGTCTGTTAACCAAGTGATGAAACAGATTCCTAACCCAAAGAAGACGGCTGTGATTATCGCACGAACAAACAATGATAGATATAAAACAAATGGGTTAATAATGAGTTCAATGTCGGCGACTATTGAATAGCCCCGCATAAGATATTTAATAAATGTTACTATCACTCCCGCAGCAATTATCGATTTAACCAGATTGCCTAAGGAGTTTTTCAGGGGAGCGTATTCATGCATTCCATCGTAAATTGCTGGGCGTAGTAAGAAAGTCAACATTTCCTTGTAAAATTCATTTCCAGGCACTGAGTTGATTGCATTTTTTATAATATCTTTGTTCATTGTAGATTCCAGTGAAACTGTTTAAGGTGATTAACTATATTAACTATATTAACTTTATAGATAATATATATCATAGCTTTCTATAGTAATGAATGCGTGTTCTCATTTTTTACGGCGCATTGCCATCCGGTAATGCACTTTGGCTGCCTTTGCTTACCAGTATTAGTCCATAATAAAATAGATGTAACTTGGGGCCAGGGAAATATTAATGTGAAATGTTATTTAGGGGTTATGGCGAGCAATATGACCGTGTTAATACAGGACAATATCATGATAAATTTCTCTCGGAAATTTATCCAACAGCTGAAATTAAATATTCTGAAAAACAGGGCGTTTTAAACATTTTGTTGGATTTATTCATTAAGTAATTTACAAGCATGAAATGTTTGATGAGCCGGGTAACCAATAGATTATCCGGCAAGAAATATTAATATGCTGTATTAATATGATACTGTTTAAAATTCTCTGCCTGCATCAGAACGCCCATGTAAATATCATCGTTCGCCACTGGCGGGAACTTATGCTTATGCAGTAACAGGATTAGCTCAACTTTCAGTTTCGCTTTGATATCATCGCGCTTACTCCAGTCCGGATATTTCGACGTATTATCCACCACCGCCTTCATCTCTTTCGCCAGCGTCAGCATTTTGTCATCTTCATAGGTAAACTGATATTTATCCCGCATATGCGCCAGAATGTCGTAGAAGGCTTTTTCTTCAAGGTCGATGCCTAAATCAGCATAGGTGCCCATTTCGGTTTTAATATCATAGATAATGTCGGTCATTTCCTGACTGAAATGATCGAACTCTTCGCCGTTTAGTACGTCGTCTTCCCTGCGCTCGTTATATCTGTCCATGATGGACTGGAAGCGACGGGTGAAGTTGATCCCCTGAAGCTGGTTAATTTTTTTAAAGTCGCTGATGGCTTTCTCCAGCAGTTTCTGCAGAAGCTGGATCTTTGTTGCGGGCAGCTTGATCTTATTAATACGCGCAAGATAATCCTCGTCGAAAATATCGATCGATTCCGCTTTCTTATCGCCAAGGAAAAACAGCTCTTCCACGCCATCTGCCTTTAATGCATCGGCAATCATCTCTCGTACGCGGGCATTCATCTGGGTAACGTCAGGTGCATCACCTTTGGTCAGCTTAAAGACGATGGAGCGCACGGCAAGGTAGAAATGGATATGATCTCGCTCTGCCTGCGATAACGCCTCGCTGCCGCAGCAGACATCGTAGGCCGCCTTCAGGCGCTTCACCAGGCCCATAAAACGACGCTCAATCTTCTGGGTCCGCATGACAAATTCAGCAGCCTGATTCAGACATGCCAGCTGAGCCTGTGGCTCTCCGGTAAAGTAAGCGCGGCTGTCGAAATCGTGGAACACTTGCGACAGGAGGTCGAGATGATTCTTCACCTCAATGACCGACTGTTGAATGTCCTCAAAGTTGGTGGCGTCAATGCGGGAATACATTGCCAGAGCCTGGTTCATCTGGCGCTTGGTGCCGATATAGTCCACCACCAGGCCTTTGCTTTTCCCTTCCAGCTTACGATTGACGCGGGAGATAGTCTGGATCAGGTTATGTTTTTGCAGCGGCTTATCGATGTAAATGGTATCCAGTTCCGGCACGTCGAAACCGGTCAGCCACATATCGACCACAATAGCGATTTTGAAATTCGACTTTGCATTTTTGAACTGCTTATCCAGCTCTTTACGGTACTCTTTACTGCCCAACAGGTCGTAGAGTTTGGCGTCATCGTCTTTACCTCGCGTCATCACCATCTTGACCATTTCGGACGGTGGCAGTTCTTTCTGCTCTTGCTCGGTAAGCTCAACCCCTTCAGGGGCCTGTTTAACCTCAAACCATGCCGGACGACAGTCTTGCAACTGACGATATAAGTCCCAGGCAATATCCCGACTGGCGCAGACAAACATTGCCTTGCCTTTCACCGTTGAGCCTTCAGCGACGCGTTTTTCATAGTGTTTAGCAAAGTCTTCCGCCAGCGCCTTCAGGCGATCCTCATCACCGAGGATCGCGTTCATGGTGGCGCTGGCTTTTTTGCTTTCGTCGATCTGCCACTCATTAGTGCCCGCGTTAGCGCACTCTTCGTAGTACTTCTCAACCTCTTCCAGCTTGCTGGCATCCAGGATCACTTTTGCAGCACGGCCTTCATAGACGATGCGTACCGTGATTTCATCCTGAACGGATTCGGTCATAGTGTAGCTGTCCACTACCGCGCCGAAGACATCCAGCGTGGCGTCTACAGGTGTCCCTGTGAAACCGACATAGGTGGCTGCTGGCAGCGAGTCGTGCAGATATTTGGCGAAGCCCCAGGTCTTGCGTACCTTCCCGCTCTCTTTATCGACGATCACTTTCTGATCCAGATTGACCTGACTGCGGTGCGCTTCGTCAGAGATACAGATGACATTGCTTCGCTCAGAGAGCAGTTCGGTGTCTTCGGTAAATTTATGAATGGTGGTCAGGAAGACGCCGCCACTGTTACGACCGGCCAGCTTTTCCCGCAGATCGTCGCGGCTGGTGACGGGCTCCACGGTATCGTCACCGATATAATTTTTGGCATTGCACATCTGCGTGGAGAGCTGATCGTCCAGATCGGTACGGTCAGTGATCAGCACGATGGTCGGGCTGGCAAACTCGACGCTTTTCATCAGCAGACGGGTTAAGAACTGCATGGTGTAACTCTTACCGCAGCCCGTGGCGCCAAAGTAGGTGCCGCCTTTACCGTTACCGTACGGTTTACGCGCTCGCTCAATGCTGTAGTAGAGCTTGCGCGCCGCATAGTACTGCGGATAGCGGCAGCAGATTTTTACTTCGTGTTTGGCTTTATCCGGGAAGCAGATAAAGTTTTTAATCACATCCAGCAGGCGTACCGGGTGAAATAACCCTTGAATCATCGAGTGTAACGAAGGAATCCCGTCCTGCTCGCGGTTTTCATTACCGGTGACTTTACGCCAGGAGTAGAAATACTCATACGGCGCGAACAGGTTGCCCATGCGGTTATTCACGCCATCGCTGATGATGCACAGCGCGTTATAGACAAACAGCTGTGGAATATCGCGACGATAGCGGGTGCAGAGTTGCTTATACGCGTCGCCAATATTGGCTTCTTGCTCGCGTACGGCACTTTTAAATTCAAACACCACCAACGGCAGGCCGTTGATATAGAGAATACCGTCCGGAATACGCGGCTGGTTTTCTTTGCCGGTGATGGTCAGCTGATTAACGATCTTTACACGGTTTAACGGCTGGATAAGATAGCTGGCTGGCGTTTCAGCAGCCTGTTGCTGTGGTACTTCTTCGCTATCGAATAACTCACGCAGCGCGGCGGACAGGTGCCGGGTATCGAGCAGTTCGATATAGAGATCTTTCTGCTGACGGTCGTCGCGTTTAAACAGGAAGCCATTTGCCAGCCAGGTGCAAAAGGTCTTATTACTTTCGTAGAGATCGGAGGCGGGCAGGGTGGTGAATTGTTTAATCAGCCGCTGGATTTCGTCTTCCGTAATACCGTCGGCCTGATAGCGAGCAGCGAGATAATGGCGAAGATCGTCTTCAATAATCACCTGATCGAGGCTGGAACGCGGCACATTGTCGCCTGTCAGGTGCTGATAACCCTGCTCCTGTAACAGTTCAATTATTGCCTGTTCTAACTTCGCTTCACTGAATGAGAGATGCATATCCCGCTCCGGCCCTGGCTGGTTTTCTGGTAAGGGTTCCTGTAATAAGAGAAAACCTTACCAGAAAGCCCCTGATTTTACAGGGGCAAAAATGCATTATGCGGCTTCGGTTTGTTTGATGATGTCTGGGAGATCCTCCAGGGAGAGCTCGCCGGAGATGAGTTTGGGGAGCAGGGTGTCGCGGAGGTTGGTTAGTGATTTGTTTTCCACATTACAGTAATGCATCTTATCAAAAAAACTACTGACTTTACCGGCAAATAAACGCATTACGGAAGGTGTCGGTATTGTAATGAAAAAACTGTCAAAGCAGCTATTCTGTACCCGTTGACGGCCAGATGAACCGACCATATTTTGTATTGCGTGTAACCTAAAATGATTTTCTCGGGCTAAACAAGCCACATAAGTATAGTGTACTTTCGTAGTCCCTCGCATCACGATAAATTCGGTGGAGCCAAACGCAGTCTCATTTTCATCTAAAAAATCCACAAATCCCGTTTTACCATTTTCCAAACAAGGAGTTATCCGAGCGAATAAAGTATCGTTTTTTTGGAATTTTGCACCACCTGAATATGGTTTTTCAATAATATCTGATATTGAATATCCTTGTGTGGGCAAGGATCTCATATCAACATACTTTGCGATTGTATTTTTGGGTAATTTTACACTGGGATTGATATTTATGGATTTTGCTACAGACTCCAGCAACCAACCCTTTGGCACCCAGCCCAACTCTGTATCTTCAAACTCTGCTGGAAACAGTGCACGAATGTTCGCCGGAAGTGGTTTGAAATCTGTACTGTTACGTACTTTTTGACGCAACTCGGCGCGAGATTGCAGCGCTTCCGGGATTGTATTTCCCGCATCCAGCGCGTTATCAATTACCGGGTCGAAATCCACAAACCAGGATTTGAAAAGGGCTTGGGATATTTGTTCCAGGGTTTGGTTGATTTCAAAATTTAGATTAATCTTGTTTTCTAAATCAAAATAAAATTTTTCAAGGTTCATTCTCTCTTGAATCGGCGGTATAGGTAATGGGATTTCCTTTACGTCTTTTAAATTAAGAGTCTTTTGAACAGTTGTATTAGCTCTGGAATCTAAGAAATATTTTGTATAAGGAGATTGAAGACAAATATGTATCCACTCTGCGCTTATTTCATCGGATGGCTTAATTACTGCGACAGCACGAGCAACATTCCACCCATGTAAGTCTTTAGTCGTAATAGCGCTTAAGCCGGTTGAACCAACTAATGTTAAAAGTACTTCCCCACCTTCTAATCGCGTCTTGGAGAATTTAATTTCAACATCGTGCGAAACTTTTAATACATCGGCAACGGAAATTTTTCCATTTTGTATATTATTTACACGAATTATTCCAATGCCATCGTCCTGATGTTGGCCTGGTTGAACAATGCCATAAGAAATATTTCTACCTTTTGTGCAATCAACAAGGCTTCTGCAATGCCATCCTGGCGGTAGTTTGAAATCTTCATTCCCCATAACCCAGCACCTCCAGGTTCTGACGAATCGCCTTATCCAGTTCTTCCGCCTGCTTCATTTGTTCAAATAACGTCTTCGATAATTCACGCATTTTGGTTTCAAACGCCACGCCATCGTCTTCCTGCTCGGCGGCACCCACGTAGCGGCCCGGCGTCAGCACATAGTCGTTAGCCTTCATCTCTTCAATAGTCGCGACCTTGCAGAACCCGGCCTGATCGTCGTATTGCGCCAGCTTGCTGTCACCACGCTTAACGCGTTCGGCCAGCTCTTCCGGTGTACTGCGCCAGGCGTGGTAGGTATCGGCAATGGTGGCAATATCGTCCGCCGTCAGCTCTTTGATGGTGCGGTTCATCATGATGCCGAGGTTACGTGCATCGATAAACAGCGTTTCTCCCTGACGGTTACGATATCCTTTGGCCGGATCGGCAGCCTTTGATTTGGTCATAAACCACAGGCAGACCGGGATCTGGGTGGTGTAGAACAATTGGCCGGGCAAGGCGATCATGCAGTCGATCAAATCGTTTTCGATCATCTGTGCGCGGATTTCGCCTTCGCCGCTGGTGTTGGAGCCCATCGAACCGTTCGCCAGCACAAAACCGGCGGTACCGTTGGCCGACAGCTTGGAGAGCATATGCAAAATCCAGCCGTAGTTGGCGTTACCGGTTGGCGGGGTACGATAGCCTGCAAAGCGCGGATCGTTGGTCAGCTCGGCGTCGTTACGCCAGTCCTTCAGGTTAAACGGCGGATTCGCCAGAATGTAGTCGGCTTTTAAATCAGGATGCTGATCGCTGAAGAACGTGTCCGCAGGACGTTCGCCAAGGTTGGCGGAGAGGCCGCGAATCGCTAGGTTCATCTTCGCCAGTTTGTAGGTTGTCGCCGTCAGCTCCTGACCGTACAGGGCGATATCACGGCTTTTCCCCTGGTGGCTTTCGACAAACTTCACCGACTGGACAAACATCCCCGCCGAGCCGCAGCATGGGTCATAAATTTTGCCCTGGAACGGTTCGAGCATCTCGGTCAGCAGCGTCACCACGCATTTTGGCGTATAGAACTCACCGCCGCCTTTGCCTTCGGTGGCGGCAAACTTGCCGAGGAAGTATTCGTAAACGCGCCCGACAAGGTCTTCTTTTGACAGCGCTTCAACGTCGGTTTCATGCGCCAGCGTTTCAATGTTGTCGATAGTGTCGATCAGCGACGCCAGCTTCTTGGTTTCCAGATCCTGACGGCTGAAGTAGTTATCCGGCAGCGCGCCTTTCAGCGTTGGGTTGTTCTTCTCAATGGTGGAGAGGGCGGTATCAATCAGAACGGCGATGTTGCCTTGCTTGGCATTCTTTTTGATAAACGACCAGCGGGCCTCTTCCGGCAGATAAAAGATGTTGTCCTGCTGATAGAACACTTCCATATCAACAAACATTTTTTGCTCTTCATCGGCGAGCATTTTCTTACGATGAGACTCAAATTTATCGCTAATAAATTTCAGGAACACGAGGCTCAGTACCACGTGCTTGTACTCGGAGGATTCCACGCTACCGCGAAGCTGATTCGCGGTATCCCATAATGTGTCTTCAAAGCCTTTCTTTGCTTTGGCTTTTTTGGTTGGTGCTTTGGCCATGATGAACTCAATCAGGAAAAATTTGGCGTCTATTGTAGCGATTAAGACGTTAAATTTCGCCTTTTAATCCCTCTTCGAGTTCATCAAAAAGCTGTAAATCCACATCCAGCAGCTCGACCGCATTGCTGCGACGAATACCGACATTATTCTCAATCAGCAGTTCAAGGAGACGGTCGCCATCAATCAAAGTAATCGGTGCGGCACCGGGATGCAGAGCCGCTTTTTCACAGTTCCCGGCAAAACGACCCGTGGTGATCAGTGTACCCCGGATCGCGCTGTGATAAGGCAAGGCACCACGTAACTGGTCGATCACAGGACGGGTAATATTGCTCTGCATACGCTTAACCTGCACCACTTCCGTGATGGTGGTAATGCCCACCTGCACTCGACCTACCACATCCACACCCTTGTCACCCGAGGCTTTGGTCACTTCAACCTGCTCGTAGCCCATCGCTTCCAGAAGCTGTCCGATCAGGTGCTCAAATTTGTAGGGGTTCATGGTGCTGATTTGTTCGCGTAGCAGCTCTTTTTGCTGTTTGTTATACCGTTTTACCGCTTCCAGTAGCTCTTTGCGCGGATCGATATTGCGGGTAGGAAGTGCCTTTCCAAGCCAGGCACGACCTGTATCGGTAATGTGATAGCTCATTCCTTCGCGAGCCACCATGTCACGCTCAATCAGATTATAGAGACGGGAATAGAGCGTGCTTTTAACCGAGCTTGTGGAAGCAAATTTTGAGTGTTGATGTAAAAAAGCCTGCCACTCTGGTAGCAAATCTGCACGACGGGACATTTCCCGTCCGGCTAACAGTTCCAGCAGCTGTAATAGCCCTTCCTGATCGTCCAGCGAGCGGAGCGTGGTGTCGTCATCGGCAAGGAATTGTTCCCCGCGCTGAGTCGGTAGCCAGGCATCCATTGGTGTGGTTTCCATCAGTTCGAACTGAGGATAGTTAAGAAAGAGGTAGCAGCCATAACTATGGCGAGGGTTCAGAATGTGATTGTCCTGCTCCCAGATACGGCGCGCAATTTCCGCAGCTTCACCTTTTAAACGATCGTTGATCCACATATCAGGTTCAGACCAGTCCACGGGGTTTTGTGGTGTGCCGGTTTGTTCATGGATAGCGTTTATCATATTGCGCACGGATTTGACTGAATAGCCTGAGACGGCTTTCATCATCGCTTTCACCTGAGCGTAGGTTGGAAAAAGCGGCGTGATGACTTTGTAATTTTTCACGTTGTTCCCTGAACGAGTATGGAGTGCTTAGCTTGCCATCGTAGGGAAAGAATTCTATTGGATCTGTCACTTATTTGATAAAGAGATTATGGCTTACACGTTTACTGAAATAGTCTGGAAAAGGTTACTCGAAGGCACCCTGCTTGACGCACAAACCTTCACCCTGATAAGCGTAGCGCCACCAGGGTGAAGGTTTGCTGCCGTTCCAGGCCGGGTAAGGCGAAGCCGCCACCCGGCGTTTTCCCTACATTCAGAGCGATGTGAGAAATCTCCATAAAATCCCTACGCCAAACACCATCAGCACTGCCCCCGCTGCGCGCTCCATCTTCCAGAGGTGGTTGCTCAGCCGACGTTGAACGGCGGGCAGGGCGATGAACGACACCACCGCCAGATCCCACGCCAGCACCACCGTGACCATCCAGATGCCGCTCACCGACTGCTGGAGCAGCGTCACATTCGGCCCGAGCAGGGCGGTCATCAGCGCCAGATAAAAGAGGGCATTTTTCGGATTTAATACTGCCGAGCCAAGGCCAAGCAGAAGCTGCCTGCATAAGCCAGGACGTTCCGGCTCCGCATTATTCAGCGTAAGGGTGCGGGCGCGGCTATGGAGCAGATGCCAGCCTATCCACAGCAGATACAGCCCGCCCAGGAGTTCAATGGCGTTAAACAGCAGCGTGTACTGACGCAACGCGCTGGCGCCAATGATCACCAGCAGGATATAAAGTCCGTTGCCCAGGGCTATCCCCACGCACAGCCCGGCGCTGCCGCGCAGGCGATGACGGGCGGCGAATCCCATCAGCAAAAAGAAATCCGGGCCGGGGCTGAGCAGGGCGACGAAGTGCGCCAGCGCGAGCGCCAGAAAAGCGGGCGGGAAGAGAGCGGTAGTCAGTTCCATAGTGACCTCATCAATAAAACTGAGGTCAGGCTACGCCGGTGCGAGCGCTAATTATTGTCGGATATTGATCGCCCGGTGGCGTACTGGCGCGGCGTGGCGGCGGTGTAGCTGACAAAGGTTTTATGGAAGTGGCTCTGATCGGCAAAGCCGCTCTGGTAGCTGACGTCGGCGATGTTGTCCCCGGCGCGCAGCCGGGCTTTGGCGAACTCTACCCTTGAGATGGCAAGGAAGGTGCCGGGCGTCAGGCCGGTATCCTGCTTAAAGGTTCTGATTAGCGTCTCTTTGCGCAGGGAAAAGCGCCGGGCTAAAACATCCAGCGAGGGCGGTTCCTGCAGGCTTTGGCGCAGGGTCTGTAACAGCGCAAGGCTGGAAGGACGAAGAGGCTCAGGCGTCGCGCTGCTTTCAGCCAGAGCAGATAGCAGGGCGTTGATCGCCCCGGGCGACAGCGTGTCAACCACAGCCAGATACTGGCGGAAAAGCGCTTCGCTGCGGATCACCTGCATGGCGGGCTGAAGGTCAGTCTCCAGATAGAGCATGTGGTAGCTGCGGGGTTGTCCCGCTACGGGGTTACAGCTGTGCGGCAGATGCGCGGGGATCACAATCAGATCGCCAGGATGGAGAGTGAACGGCTCGCCGTTGCAGGTGCAGCAGGTTTGCCCCTCGAGAATGGCGCCAATAGAAAGCTGGGCATGGCTGTGACGCTTATAGGCTTGCGTGCTCTGCCAGGTGCTGCGCAGCTCCACGCCGGGCTGGCGTATGAAGGTCTGATTGACTTGGCGAGTATGGGACATAGCGATTACCGGTGTGAAGGGTAAAGGGGTTTAGGTGCTTATAGCATGAGCGGATAAAGGTGTCGCCTGGAATAATTTGGGAGAGGTCGTTATGTGATAAGAATAGTGGTATAAAATTCAGGGTTAAATAAAATAGCGACGACGCATCATGGACTTATAGGCGAAATTATCAAAGGAATGAATATATGGCCGTTATACCATTATTACCCAAAGAGGGTTTGGATCTTATTCATAAGAATATGCGCGAGGCGCGTATAAATGGAATGTCGAGAAATATGGCCTTGCCGCAAACTTATTACTGGTTCTATCAAAAAGTCCGGAATCGAGGGCCCTGGGATTACAAACAGCAAGACAGAAAACTGGCAAATTTTGGCAATTTTAATTATGGTGCAACAGGATTTGCCGCGGGTATACCTGAGAAAACGCTCTATATGGGAGCGGGTTTTGCGCAGTCACATGCTAAGACGTCGCGTCCACAATGGGGTGCATGGCATGGCGAATTTCCCTATGGTGACGACCCGCGCGATCAGTTTTGGATTAAACAGGGAATAAACTATGCACGTCAGCACGGCTATTAAATGGTTACATCGGCTGATCACCATCCTGTTACTTATTATCGTTGCAGGCTATTTTTCTTATGAATACTTCATGAAGAGTCGAAGCGACGATCGTTTAGTGATGCAAAAGGAGATTTCAGAAAACGTGACGCTTTACGTCACGCAGTATGGGGGTGGGGCAACCGTGCCTGATGTCTATCGTTATTACCTGGATAATAAAAATCAGACGATAGAGCAGCTCAGGGAAAGTGAGCCTTTTCTTGTTTCAGATAATGGCAGTGCCATAATTAGCGGCTACGGAAATAATATCAATGTTAAGTTATCAGGGCGTATCTACTCTTTCAGTAATCTTACAATGTTCTACGCTCAGGAAAATCTGGTTATCCCTGTGATTAATCTTACTGCCACAGGAGTACGTTAATTCATATGGACATGAAAAAGCATGAAGTGGTGAGACTCAAACGCGATGATATGCCACTACATATTATGCTGCATACTAATGAACTGTTAGCATTGGCAGAAAAGTCTGATAAGGAAATCGATTATAGCGATATTCCAGAAACTACCGATGAACAGTGGGGTAATGCGGTTTGCGGGAAATTTTAGTGATCTAAAACAACAGATGCCACCTGAAGGTGGCGCGCTCGATATAATTGACTTCACCCTCGTAAAACCCTTTTTGGAAGCGGTTTTTATAGCAAGCCAACGATGGTGGCCCTATTTAGACAAATAGAAATCGTGACAGTAAGTTAAATGCAAAATAGCAATTTTTTCTCCTGTATGTATAAGCATATTTTAAAGGCTTTGATATTCTTGACGGTTCAGATCTGGAGTTTGTTTGAAGCCGTATTATTTGTAGGCGGCTTTATAGTTTGCCTTATGTTGCCTGTCGTGTGGCCAATGAAGTTCTTTTATGCCGCGTTATGGTTTGTTGTATTCTACGTATGTTTAAACGTTATTGGTGTATTAGAAAAATCTCTTGCCAGAAAAAATAGCGAATAGGAAAAGATTGTCTTCAAGACAGCTGGAACGAGCGCTGCGTCGCCTGAATGGAACAATTATATCTCACGCCACCCGCCGGGTGGCACACCCTGTATACCTAACTTTACCTGCGAAACCAGCAATTTTGACTACCCTTAATACCCCAAGCGGTAAAAAAGGAGGCAACAATGGCCTATCAGACAGTGAATCCTGCCAACAACAAACTCATCAAAGAATATCCTTCTCATACTGATGCTGACGTCGAAGCGGCGCTGAATACGGCTGATGCGCTCTACCATTCCGACTGGTCAAAGGGCAGTATCGACAAGCGCCTGGCGGTGCTGCATAAGCTGGCGGACCTTATTGATTCCCGTACTGAAGAGCTGGCAAAAATCGCCAGCGAGGAGATGGGTAAACTGATTGCCCAGAGCCGTGGCGAGGTAAAACTCTGCGCGCAGATCGCCCGCTACTACGCCGACAATGCGAAGCAGTTCCTTGCGCCGGTGAAATACCCGTCGGAGCTCGGCGAGGCGTGGGTGGAGCATCACCCCATCGGCGTAGTAATGGCCGTAGAGCCGTGGAACTTCCCTTACTACCAACTGATGCGCGTGCTGGCCCCGAACCTGGCGGCGGGTAACCCGGTTATCGCCAAACATGCCAGCATCGTGCCGCACTGTGCCGAGGTTTTCGCCCATCTGGTGCGTGAAGCCGGTGCCCCGGACGGGGCGTGGACTAACCTGTTTATCTCTTCAGATCAGGTGGCAAACATCATCGCTGACGATCGTGTGCAGGGCGCGGCGCTGACCGGGTCTGAGAAGGCCGGTAGCGTTGTGGCGGCCCAGGCGGCGAAGCACATCAAAAAATCGACCCTTGAGCTGGGCGGTAACGACGTCTTCGTGGTGCTGGACGATGCCGATCTGGAGAAGGCGGTAAAAATTGGCGTCAATGCGCGCCTGGCCAATGCCGGACAGGTCTGTACCGCAGCCAAACGCTTTATTATCCACGAGAAAGTGGCGGAGGAGTTCCTGGCGAAGTACACCGAAGCCTTTAAGCAGGTGAAGATTGGCGATCCGCTGGACGAGAGCACCACGCTTGGGCCGCTCTCCTCGAAAGACGCGCTGGAAACCCTGACAAAGCAGGTCGATGAGGCGGTGAAAAATGGCGCCACCCTGCATTACGGCGGTAAACCGGTGCAGCGCGAGGGCAGCTTCTTTGAGCCGACCATCCTGACCAATATCACCCGCGATAACCCGGCGTACTTCGAAGAGTTCTTCGGCCCGGTGGCGCAGATTTATGTGGTGAAAAATGATGAGGAGGCGGTGAAGCTTGCCAACGACTCGCACTACGGTCTGGGCGGCGCGATCTTCAGTAAAGATACCGATCGTGCCAAAAAGATGGCCTCGAAGATCGAAACCGGGATGGTGTGGATCAACTGGCTCACCGATACCGCAGCAGAGCTGCCGTTTGGCGGGGTGAAGCGTTCCGGTTACGGGCGTGAGCTGTCAGATCTGGGGATTAAAGAGTTTGTGAACCAGAAGCTGGTGGTGATCCGCCGGTAAAAGTTTTTACCGGTACAAAGGCGGCAGCGGATGCCGCCTTTTTTATGCTTGGCCTGGTTTTATCAGAAGGTGACGCCGCCGCCAACGTAGGCACCGTCAATCAGGGTGTGGCCCGGACGGCCATCTTTGCCGTCAACGCTGACGTGACGGTAACCCACCTTCAGGGTAACAGGGGTAACCGGCGTCCAGCTCACGCCGCCGTTGGCTTCAACGTAGTTTTTCACGCTGTTGTTCAGTCCTTCCGGCGCGACATAGCCTTCACCATAAACGTGGATGCTGTCGGTCAGGGCCAGGTTGACGCCGCCACCGATAGGGAATGCCACGCCGTTATCGCCTTTTTTCGGCCCGAGATAGATGGCTTTCGCACCGGCATTAAGCATCACCGGCCCTACTTCCAGGTTATAACCCGCACCAACACCGCCGGTCTGGGTGCCGTCATCGGTGTTTTTCAGCCAGTTACCTTCGGCATACAGACCTGAGGAGGATTTACCCATCTCAAGGTTCAGATTGGTGAAGTTTTTGCTCTGCTCAATGCTGCCGCCCATGGCCATTGCGGAGCCGGAAATCGCGGTCAGTGCAGCAAGGATGAAGATATTAAGCTTTTTCATGTTTTATGCCTCGTCATCTAATTTGTCTGCGCACACCCTAACAGGCGAGGTTTACGGCTGCAAATGTGCTCAGGCGCGCGGTTTTATGCTGTTTTTGTGTGGAATTTATTCAGATGGTGTGAGCGAAAGGTGTAAATGGTGCCGGGTCAATCGTTAAATTTTTCATGTTGAGCGGAGGTTTAGATGAGCGCCTAAACAGAAACTGAACGGGGCGGGAAAAGTAATTAGTTAAGTATTAATTGAATTTCTTATAATTTCCGGAAATGTTTCTGATGTAACAGATAAAAACGTGGATTTACATTTTCAACGGTAAGCTACTGCATTTCCCATTCCCACCAACATTAATTCCATTTCTGCCAGACGCTCAGAAAAAGTGCAAACCACCGTTTTTGTGGCTACAATGTAGCTACGAAAATTAGGAGGAGCTATGGATTCCGTTATTCGATCACGTATTGACAGTGAACTAAAAGCTCGCGCGGGCGATGTGCTTGAAAGCTGTGGCCTTAACTGGAGCACGGCGATACGCCTGTTTGCAGAACAGATTGTTAAAAATGAAGGGATTCCTTTTGAGATAACCCGCAAACCTACTACACGGTTACGCAATGCAATGCGCGAAGCCGAAGAGATTTCCACACACCAGAATGGACGCTTCGATGGTGTTGAACAGCTCATGGAGAGCTTAAAAAATGGGAAAGAGTAAATGCGCCCCGCTACCGTTCCGATCTGATTACACCAAAACCTTTGTTAAGGCATGGGAACGCTACAACAAAGCAGGCCGGAGAGATATGCACGATACAGCAGCGATCATGTCGTTAGTGCTTTCCGGCAATCCCATTCCCGCTGAATACAGCGACCACGCCCTGACTGGTGATATGCAAGGATTTCGGGAACTGCATATTGGGGGGATTATCTTCTCATTTATCGCGTCGATGATAAAAAGCATTTGGTGGTGTTTACCGACCTGGGGACACATGCGGAGCTGTTTGAGTAGCCATCTCCCCGGCGGCGCTGCGCTTGCCGGGGCTACCTGTTCCGTAGGCCTGTAAGCGAAGCGCCATCAGGCGTTACTTCCGTAATCCCGCAAACCCTGCGCGAATCTCTTCTTCTGGCAGTTCAATGCCAATAAATACCATGACGCTGTGCGGCTGCTCGTCGCCCCAGGGGCGATCCCAGTCGGCGCTGTAGAGGCGCTGTACGCCCTGGAACAGCAGGCGATTCGGTTCGCCGTCGATCCACAGCATCCCTTTGTAGCGCAGCAGTTTGTCGGCAAACGACAGCAGCAGGTTCTCCATTACCCGGGAGACTTCGCTGATATCCACCGGATAATCCAGCTCCACCACAATCGACGCCACGTCGTTCTGCTTGTCCGCCATAAAATGGAAGCGCGGTTTAGTGGTGACATTCTCTTCCAGCATAAAGCCGTTGGTGTTGAACAGCTGAGACAGGTCGATATCGCCATGGGTGACGGTATAGATAGGGGCCCGGGAGTTGATGCGCATCAGGCGCTCGCGCAGTTTTTCACTGTCGCCCGCCACGTCGGTTTTGGTCAGCAGGATGCGGTCGGCGTAGCCCACCTGCGACTGGGCGATGGTGAACTGGTTCATCTGCTCGTCGGCGTGGACCGCATCGACCAGGGCGATCACGCCGTCCAGCAAATAGCGCTGGCAGAGGATCTCATGGGAGAAAAAGGTTTGAATAATCGGGCCGGGGTCGGCCATGCCGGTGCACTCAATCACCAGGCGGTCGAAGTCGATCTCACCGCGATCGCGGCTGTCGAGCAGGTCGAGCAGGGCATCTTCGAGTTCGTTGGAGCGGGTGCAGCAGATGCAGCCGTTGGTCAGGGTTTTGATCTGGGTGGCGCGATCGCCAATGAGCTGGTCGTCCACCGAGACTTCACCGAACTCGTTTTCGATAACGGCGATTTTAAAGCCGTGCTGTTCGTTGAGGATGTGACGCAGCAGGGTGGTTTTGCCCGCGCCGAGAAAGCCGGTGAGTAGGGTAACTGCAATCGGTGTCATGGTTTCTCCTTCAGCAGCAGCGTACGCCGCCTTCTCCTCCTCCGCCGTAGCGCGCTTCCTGACGCTCGCGGAAGAATTCGTTGTAGGTCATGTACGGCTTATCCGGATGGTTGGTCTTCATATGCTCAACGTAGTTGTCATAGTCCGGAATGCCAATCAGCATTTTCGCTGCCTGACCGAGATATTTTTTTGCTTCGCCTAAGTTACCAAACATTGTGCCATCCAGATAGAAAAAGCCCGGTGGCGCTACGTTTACCGGGCCTACAGTACCGTTGTAGGGCGGGTCAGCGCAGCGCCACCCGCCATTGTTTTAGTGGTGTGAAGAGGTCTTCACGCCGCCTTCCGGCACCGGTACGTACGGCGTCTCTTTATCGGTACGCCCCTCGGCGTTACGCACTTTCATCCAGGTTTTGATGCCGTAGAAGATGATGCTGTAGACCACCACCAGGAACAGAATGCTCAGACCCGCGTTGGTGTAGTTGTTCACCACGATATGGTTCATGTTGGCAATCTGCTGGGCAGTCAGCTCACTGCCGCCTGCGGCAATCTTCTCTTTGTACTGGTTAGCCATAAAGAAGAAGCCTTCCAGCTGCGGGTTGGAGCTGAACAGTTTCAGACCCAGCGCCCAGGTGGTGCAGAGCAGCAGCCACAGAGCAGGTACCACGGTCACCCAGATGTATTTGGTGCGCTTCATCTTCACCAGTACCACGGTGCCGAGCACCAGGGCAACAGCCGCCAGCATCTGGTTAGAGATACCGAACAGCGGCCACAGGCTCTTCACGCCGCCCAGTGGGTCGACTACGCCCTGATACAGCAGATAACCCCACAGACCTACGCAACCCGCGGTTCCCAGTACGCCCGCTACCAGCGAGTCGGTTTTCTTCAGGAACGGCACGAAGTTACCCAGCAGATCCTGGAGCATAAAGCGGCCTGCACGGGTACCGGCATCCAGCGCGGTGAGGATGAACAGCGCTTCGAACAGAATACCGAAGTGGTACCAGAAGCCCATGTCCGCCCATGGCAGCACTTTGTGGAACACGTGGGCGATACCGACCGCCAGGGTTGGTGCGCCACCGGCACGGTTCAGCACCGAAGGTTCGCCGATGTCTTTGGCTGTCTGCATGATCTGCTCAGGGGAGATCACAAAGCCCCAGGAGCTAACGGTCGCCGCCGCGTGGGCGCTTACGTCTTTCAGCTGCGCCATGATCAGCGCCGCGTTGTCACCGCCCATCTCATGCAGGTTCGGCATGGTAATGCCCAGGCCCGCTGGTGGGGTGTTCATCGCGAAGTAGAGACCCGGCTCGATGATGGACGCCGCCACCAGGGCCATGACCGCCACGAAGGATTCCATCAGCATTGCGCCGTAACCGATAAAGCGCGCGTCGGTTTCGTTCGCCAGCAGTTTTGGCGTAGTACCGGAGGCGATCAGGGCGTGGAAGCCAGAGACCGCACCACAGGCAATGGTGATAAACAGGAACGGGAACAGCGCACCTTTCCACAGTGGACCGGTACCGTCG
This sequence comes from Leclercia sp. LSNIH8, assembly GCF_002920195.1. NCBI lineage: Bacteria > Pseudomonadati > Pseudomonadota > Gammaproteobacteria > Enterobacterales > Enterobacteriaceae > Leclercia > Leclercia sp. LSNIH8. The sequence goes on from NZ_PQJY01000005.1 coordinate 222,341, forward strand.
ATGTACTGGGTCACCGCAGGCATTTTCAACTCAGGGTTGATGATCACAATGCCGATCGCCAGACCGACGATCACGCCGATTTTCAGGAAGGTCGCCAGGTAATCGCGCGGTGCCAGAATCAGCCATACCGGCAGCAGGGCGGAGATAAGGGCGTAACCAATCAGCGCAAAGGTGATGGTGGTGTCTTTAAAGGTCAGCGCCGGGCCCCAGTACGGGTCGTGGGCAATCACGCCGCCGAAGTAGATGGAGGCCACCAGCAGCACAATACCAATCACCGACACTTCGCCCACGCGGCCCGGACGCAGGAATCGCATGTAGATCCCCATGAACAGCGCAATCGGCACGGTAGAGCAGACAGTGAAGACGCCCCACGGACTTTCCGCCAGCGCTTTCACCACGATCAGCGCCAGCACCGCAAGGATGATGATCATGATCAGGAAGCAGCCGAACAGAGCGATAGTGCCAGGGACGCGGCCCATCTCTTCTTTAATCATCTCACCCAGAGAGGCACCGTTACGGCGAGAAGAGATAAACAGCACCATAAAGTCCTGCACCGCACCCGCCAGCACCACGCCCGCCAGCAGCCACAGAGTACCCGGCAGGTAGCCCATCTGCGCCGCCAGGACCGGCCCAACCAGCGGACCCGCGCCTGCGATGGCCGCAAAGTGGTGACCAAACAGCACATAGCGGTTGGTTGGCACGTAGTTCAGGCCGTCATTGTTAATGACCGCCGGGGTGGCGCGCGTCGGGTCGAGTTTCATGACCTTTTGCGCAATGTAGAGACTGTAGTAGCGGTACGCCACCAGATAGACCGACACGGAGGCCACGACGATCCACAGGGCGCTGATGTGCTCGCCGCGACGCAGGGCGACGACGGCAAGGCAACATGCCCCGAGTATCCCAAGCAGCAGCCAGGGGACGTGCTTAAGTAGTTTTTTGATATCCATAATAAGACCTGGTTTTTAGATGAAAAAAGCGTCAGGGTTCGCTGTAGAGAGAGTGATTAATGCTACGGCGATCTTGCCAGAGCCTTGCGCGTGTAAAGGAAGGTAAATCGGTGAGTGGTTGTATGGCGGGATGAGCGGTCAACTGCGAGGGCGAGTGGTTCAGGCTCGCCGTCAGAGGAGGGGATTGTGTGAAGGAGATCACGAACCAGGGGTTAGTCCAGGGTTTCCAGTACCTTGCAGGCGATCTGGTTCAGGGCAATGAACTCGCTCCAGCTGTACTGCTGCTGATAATTCAGCACAAACTGTTTTTCCACCTGGCAAATAAGGGGGCGGGTTTCATAGATGCTGCACAATTTTGTCTCTATGCAGTAGTGGCGGCAAACGCCGTCGCCACGGTCGAGAAATCGGGTCTCATCAGCCCGGTTCACGTGGCGGCAGCAGGCGCCGCACTGATTGCAGGGAAACGCCGGGGCCAGAATCATAGTGATTTTAGCCAGTCGTTGACCGAGGCAAGGTTCCCTGCCTCGAAGGGCAGTTCGATGTTGCGTTTTTCGATCTCCTGACGCAGCAAGAACTCCCGTTCCAGCTCGGTGTTGACCAGCGTCAGGTGGTGGGAGAAAGACGCAAGCTCATCGGCATTCATCGAAAACTCAAGGGCTGCCAGCTCTTTCAGATAGCGGTCCAGTTCGACGTTTACTTTCTCGTAATAGGCTATCCCGCGCTGGAACTTATCCTGGAAACGGTCCAGAAACGCCCAGACGCTTTTCATCATGCTGCTATGCTCCAGAAAATAGTGCATCACCAGCGTGAGCAGGCCGGTCGCCAGTGCGCCGCAAAATGCCGCCAGCTCCGGGCCGAAGGGGAAGGCGAAGAGAGTTGAAAGATGTTCATTGATAATGACGCCCGCAGCAACTGCCACGCCAGCGGAAATGATTTTACTGACGGCTTTCATCAGCTCACCTGGCGCCAGGTTTTGCGGGTTAAAGACCATCACTTTCCACGCCTGTACCAGGTTATTCCACATCTCACGGATCAGCCTCACCGCCATTTTTTGCGTAGTGAAGACGATATTCATCAGCGTGGTTGTCACGGTAGAGAGCACGCCGCCGATAGCTCCCTCTTTAAAGGCGATAAGGAATTCGCTGAACCTGAAACGGATACGCTCCCATACGGCGCGAAGTGCATCGCCCAGATCGCCCGCAAAATCGCTGGCCTGGAAGCGCTCGCGATGGCGTTGGTAAATGGCCGGAATGCGGTCGCGAAATTCGAACCACACCTCTGCCAGCACCAGGCCAAGCATCTGGCGAGTGCCCATTTTGAAGCCGTTAGCCAGCGATGCCTGTGAAATATTCAGGGCAAATTTACTGCTGGTGTAGTACGCCTGGTTTAACGTGGCATTGTAGCGAGCGCGGGCCTTCTCATCTGCCTCACGCATCTTATCAAAATCGGCGCTGGCTTTATTTTCCAGCTTTTTCAGGCGCTTTTGTTCCTGCTCCGTAAGCGCCGGTTTGCTTTTCAGTTCGGCAATCTCGGTTGTTGTCGCCTGATATTGCTCCTGTAACACCTTAATAAACTCGCTCATCGGTTTGGCTTTTTTGGCTTTGTTGAGCGATTCGTTAGTGAAGGTCAGGTTGCTGGCATCATTCGCAAGGTCAGCGCCGTCCATCTCCGCTAAAATGCGTCCGGCATCGTGGTGAATTTCATTGGCCGCAATGATGTGGTCAAGGTTAGTTACTCCATCGGCGGCGAAGGTTGCGCCGGTATAGCTGTCTTGTAGATCTCCCGCCTGGCGCTGTTTTTTGCCCTCGCGGTTGGTATCTATGTAGTTTTTATGATGATGATAGAGGGTGGAGTTATAGGCTTCGCGTTGTTCATAACGCTGGCGCTCTGCTTCGGTGCCATAAATGTTTTGCCGGACATTATGGAGAGTATTTACATCGCCACCGGTTTTGTCTTCAAAGAGTAAAAAATCGAGTCCGAAAGAGGTGGTCAGGCTTTTCACGACCGTGGTGTGTAACTCTGATCCCCAGTCGAAGGTTGTTGTGCTCATGATAACGTTCCCTGAATAAGTTCGCCGGGCGGAGCCCGGCAATAAGTTAGGCTTTCGCTAAAAAGCGAACATACTCCTGGTCTGAGGTTTCCAGGGCCTTATCCAGCGCCTGTTTGTTCAACACGTTGATGCCGTTTTCATCCACTTCCAGCTCAATAACGCCCTCGTCATTGATAACCGCCTCGTTCTGGGCGTTGGTCACCGGTTTGAACAGTGGGGTGGTGATGACATCGGTCATGATGGCGGCGAGCATGTACCCGTTTTGAATCGCCCGCAGGACGGATTCCGGTTCATTAATCTCTTTCTGCCCTGCCGTGATTTTTTGATGGGTTGCTTTCAGGATGTCAAAATAGTCAGCGAAGGTGTCGTGCATGCGTACCAACGCGTGGTAAATGTTATCGACGTAGTGGTTCACATTTGCCAGATGCGCTTCAGCCTGATCCATCTGCGTGATGGCCTTGCGCACCTTACGCGCCATCTCCTGGGCATTTTCCAGCGCCTTCTCAGCATGATTGTTGTAGGCCCAGCCCATAATAGCTATCAGCGGGGCCACTACAGCGCCTCCCAGCACCATTGCACCGCCGGCCATTCCCCAGCCGCCAGCCGCCAGCGATCCGCCACCGATCGCAGCCATCGTGGCATTATAGGCAGCGGCGCCAGAGAGGGCGGCAATCGGCGTTCCGGTAGAGGCCGCCGCAAATGCCATCACCCCGCTGTAGACGGCAAACCCCGCTGCGGCACCAGAAGTACCTGCCCCAATGACAGTACCCAAAAACTCCGTCGCGGAAATAGAGAGTTTTTCAATCTGATTCAGACGATGCTGGGGAACCTGTACATTCAGATCTGTCTGTCCCTCTCTGGCCATTTTCTCTAACAGCGCTTTAGCGATGGTATTGAATTCCTTAAATTCAGTACCAATTTGCAGTTCTTTCTCGCCCAGGCGTTCAAGCTTCTGTGAAGAGAGAGTATTAGCCGCCTCGAAAGTCTCCTTACGATTATCAAACCGTTCCTGTGCGCCATCGAAAATATCGTTAGCTTCGGATTTTTTTTGGTAGCCGTCGTACGCTTTTTTCCCGCCAAAGGCGGTCGCCGCTGCCGCAACGCCCAGAATGATAAAAGGTAATGCCATCTGTATTTCTCCGTTGTGTGTCGTCTGTAATGCAACGTCCGTCTTAATCCACAGACTCAGGGGTCGCTGCCAGGTAATCATGTAAAGTTTTAAAGAACGTGGCCTTCAGCCATGCCGGTTCCAGCACCTCGATGTTAGGCAGCCAGTAGAAGAGCAGCGGCAGGATCTGGTTTTCATGTGCGGCATGGCAGCGCAGGGTGATGCCGTTTTTATCTTCCGCCAGAATTTCCTGGCCGGGCAGCAGATCGCGGCGTTTAAAATAGTGCGCAATGGTGGTGGGAATAAGCACATCCACTTCGAATGTTTCTTCGCTGACCCACGGGTCGGGATTTTTTTCCAGTAATTCGAGGGTGTCGTTATCTGGCGTGAAGGTTTCGCTGCGAATATCTAGCCACTGAATAAGGCTTAAAGAAAACGATTTCAATCTGCCGCCTTCGGTGGCTTGTAAATACCATATATTTTTTTTGTTAATTACTTTATAAGGGTTAACCTGTCGCGATTTTCCTTTATAGAGGATCTGGCAAATCTGCTGGCCCTTAATCGCCTTCTCAAAGGCCGTAAGCTGCGCGTGAATATCCCATTTTTCTTTTCGTTCGGCCTCGTTACCGAGGATCATAATATGGTTTTCCTCCACCCGTGACTCCAGTTTCTGCCAGAATTCACGGCCTTTATCAGGAAAATAGTTATCCACATTCAGGAAGTTAGCAATGACGTGATGCAGCCCCGGGCCGGTGTGTCCCTGCGGGGAATGAATAAGCCGGTACAGCCCGTTTCCGGTGTACTCCACAATCGGCGAGAGTGCATTCAGATCGCGATAGACGGTGCGCTCAGTAATATTAAATTTATGCATCAATGCCTGGCGGTTAACCACGCCGTGTAAATGAAGCTCCAGCAGAATATCTACCAACCTTTCAGCCGAGCGACTCCTGGTCGGAATTGTCATATAGCTTTCCCGTGATCTAAAACATTGCTGTGAATTACGCCGGTGCGGGCTGACAAAATATGTCAGTGCAAAAAACGGCGTGAAAATTTGTCTTAGGTTATAACGGCTAGATTAGGGATAAACATTAGTTATTTTTACAACGAGGGGATAAAAGCGAGGGGCAGATCGGATCCGCCGGGGCAATCTCCCCGGCGGAGTGGTGAATTAGCGTTCGAGTTCGGAATCGGTAATAGAATCCGGCAGGGGGAGTTCGGTCGGGACGTTAAGCCAGTCGGACTTACCGTAAAACACGGCGTTGATCTGCGTGTTGTAGAGCAGGTGGGTACGAAAACGCTGGAACAGCTGTTTGTCAGGCGCGAAATCCGTTTGCCAGAACTGGTTCAACGGCCCCTGCCAGGTTAAGCCTTCGATGTCATACAGCGCTTTGCCCATCACTTTGAGCGGCTTGTTGTGGATCAGCGCCGACAGCCCCGCAGTGCTGTTAACGGTGATCACCCCCCGGGTGTGGGTCAGCAGGGCGGGCAGGGAGAGATCGTGGATATAGATCACCCGGTCTGTCGTAATGCCGTACTTCTCGCACAGCGTATTAATCAGCACGCCATAATAGCGGTGACCACGATCCATCGGGTGATGCTTGAACACCAGATGGTGTTCTTTCGGCGCATGGCGGGCGAACGAGCGGATCACGGTTTCGATATAGTCACGCACATCTTTATACGGGCTGTGGTGAATGATCTGGCTGTCGTTGTAGACCTGCAAAATTGCCAGGTAGTACGCGTTGTCCAGCGTTTCGGTGATATGGCTCAGCATGTGGCGCTGCTTCCAGCGATACCACAGCTTGCGGCGGCCGGCACGGACCCAGCAGCGCATCTCATACCACGGGGAGAATGACTTGTGGTGGCGGTAGCCGCGATAGCGATGGCGACCAAACCAGCCCGCCGCGTAATAAAGCATGGCGTGGGCGGCACGGTTAAAGGCGCTGGGCTTCCACGGCGTCGGGGTTTTCAGCTCCGGCAGCGGCTGCTCGCGATAGTATTTCGCATCGATGGGCATTGAGGAGAAGGCGTTCACGCCGCCTTTTTCCAGGGTGATATAAAATGGCCGGAAATACCCCTCCTCAAAGGCGAGAAAGTCGATGGCTTTACCGCGCGCCCACTTCTTCGCTTCGACATGCATCGGGCGGCAATCCCCGAAACAGACGATGGTGTCGAAGGCGTACTCTTTGTGCAGATCGCGCAGCCAGAAGGCAAAATTTTTCACCGGGCCGGTGTAGTGCAGCGACGTCTCTTTTGCGGCATACCAGGCGTCTCCGGCATTAAAGCAGACCTGCTTCACTTCGCGGTGGCTGTGCTGCAGCCAGGTCGCCAGACGTGCAAAGCAGGGGCCCATCGGTCCTTGTAATAAAAGATATCGGCGGCCATTTAATAAATGGCGTATGGCTTGCTCTTCCATTTCTTTTCCCAGATCCGTTCCGTTGATGAGACAGGTGATTAACGGCTTGATGACCGCTTTTCTTTAATACATCAGGATAAATCGTTCGCTAGCGAAGCGTCTGCGCGAGATAGCTCAGTTTTAACTGCCAGCGCTGCCAGCGGCTGGCTTTTTGCGATGAGGAGTTACCCTGCGCGGCCAGCTGGCGGATCAACTGCTCCGGGCTCATCCACAGCCCGCTCTGCCAGTCGATATAGCGCGGATAGGCCACCAGGGTCAGGTAGATCAGCGCCGCCAGTGGCAGAGGGCGCTGACGACGCGGGGCAGGATGTCTGTCTTCGGTCAGCCCCCAGCCGCTGTAGAACGGCTGGCCCCAGGTGGTGACGTTCACCCCCTGCACCAGCGCTTCAAAGCCGCTCAGCGACGTCATGGTGTGCAGCTCATCCACATGGGGATAGAGACTGGTCAGGCCGAGATCCAGCACCTGGCTGTCGACGCAGTGGGCCAGACATTCGGCAGAGATAGCCCCGGCCCGGTTGCCCGCCACCACGTCCGGGTGCGGTTTAAAGAGGATGTGCGCCTCCGGTCTGGCGTCACGTACCGCCCATAGCAGCGCTTCGTTGCTGCGGATCACCGGGCTGCCGGTGAGGATCGAGGCATCGCCATCCACCTGGCCCACCACCAGCACCAGCGAACGGCCATCAGCAGGTGGGGTGAACGGTTTGACGGTGCCAACGTTATATTTGCTCACCCCATGCTGGCGGAGCAGACCCACCAGCGTCTCGCCGCGAGCCAGCTCCTGGTCGGTAAGCTCATGCTGATTAAGCAACTGCTCCAGTCTGCTTGGACGGCGACTGTCGAAGTAGATCCCTACCGGGTCGATGGAGAGTGACGAAGGGCGGCACAGGTTCGAACCCAACCCCCGGGAGCGGATAAAACCATCTTCCACCCGGATGGCGTTCTGGCGTTCAGGATGGCGGCTGCCCCACACCAGCACCTGCTCGTCGGGGGCCAGCGTTTCAGGCAGCTTGCGCACAAAGCGCAGCTCTTCGGCCAGCGGCTGGCAGAAGGCGCGCATAAAGGCGCGCTTCCACAGCGAGAAGCCCACCATATAGAGGCGGCGATAGCGCGGGGCGGGATTCTGCTGACCGGCAATAATGTCGAGCACCTGCTCCACTTCGCAGCGCTGGCCCAGGATCGGGTCCAGATAGCGCGGGTAGAGGATTAGCGCCGCCGCCACCAGCTGGGGCAGGGCGATCGGCCCCTGACGGCGCGGGCAGGTTTTGCTGTCGTGGGTCAGCCCCCAGCCCGCGTAAAACGGCATGCCGAAGCAGTAAACCGCTTTCCCGAGCAGCAGCGCTTCAAAGCCCATCTGGGAGGAGACGGTATAAACCGCCTCTACGCTATTCAGCAGGGCGTGGGGATGGCAGTGTTCGGCCACTACCTCCACGTCGTCCAGCGCCAGCCGCGCCAGCACGCCGCTTTTTTTACCCAGCCGGGTATCCGGGTGAGTACGCAGCAGCAGGCGGGCATCGGGGTGATTACGGCGGGCCGCCGCCACCATTGCGACAAAATCCTCTTCGCTTGCCAGCGCACCAGGAATGGAGAGATCCCCTGCCACCTGGTCAATCAGCAGCACTTTAGGGCGCGGGTCGCTATGCAGGCGGGCCGTCAGCGTATCCGGCAGGCCGCTATCTGCGGTATAGCAGTTGTACTTGGTGATGCCGAGACGCAGTAGTTCAGCTGTGAGCGCTTCGGCACGCGCCAGCATGCTGTCATCGCAGGGGGTCGCGATCAGCTCTTCAAGGCGGCTCGGCTGGCGGGCATCGTAGTAAATTCCCACAGGATCGGCGATCAGGGAGACGGCTTTGCCTCCCCGGGCGGGATGACCAATATACCCGATAAAGCCATCCTCAAGCTGCCAGTACGGCAGGCCGAGATCGTGGGCTTTTTGTTTGATTTGGCGGGTGTTGGCTTTTTGGCCCCAGCCGACCAGGACATCGTCTTGCGCCAGTTCTGTGTTGGCTTTAAAGGCGTGTAACGGGCGGCCCAGCATCGGCTCAAGCTGCGCTTTTCGGGCCAGGATCCCGGCTGAACCTGTATAGAATGTCATGTGCGCTCTGTGCATCAGAAAACGCCCCGCGTCACTGCGGGGCGTGGGACTCAGAAGTACTCTGCGTCAGGGAAGGATTTGGCAACGCTGTCTTTGGCGGAGGTGAGGATCTCGCTGTCGATCTCTGGCCAGGTAATACCAATGGTCTCATCGTTCCAGCGGATGCCGCGGTCGCTCTCTGGCGCGTAGTAGTTGGTGGTTTTATACAGGAATTCCGCGGTGTCGCTCAGGGTCATAAAGCCGTGGGCGAAACCTTCCGGGATCCACAGCTGGCGCTTGTTCTCGCCAGACAGATGTACGCCCACCCACTGACCAAAGGTCGGGGAGCTTTTACGGATATCCACCGCCACGTCGAAGACTTCACCGGCCACACAGCGCACCAGTTTGCCCTGCGCATGCGGCGCCAGCTGGTAGTGCAGGCCACGCAGAACGCCTTTTGAGGATTTGGAGTGGTTGTCCTGCACGAAGTTTACGCTGCGGCCAATGGCGGCTTCGAACTGCTTGTGGTTAAAGCTTTCGAAGAAGAAGCCACGGTCATCGCCAAACACTTTTGGCTCAAAGATAAAGACGTCGGGGATTGCGGTCTGAATTACGTTCATGATTACGGCCTGATTGATAAATGGGGCATGACGCCCCAGGTGTTAATGGTGACTACTTGAGCATTTTCAGCAGATATTGCCCGTAAGCATTCTTCGCCAGCGGCGCAGCTAACTTGCGCACCTGGTCGGCATCGATAAACTTCAGACGGTAAGCAATCTCTTCAGGACAGGCCACTTTCAGCCCCTGACGGGTTTCGATGGTCTGGATGAAGTTGCTGGCCTCAATCAGGCTCTCATGGGTGCCGGTATCAAGCCAGGCATAACCACGACCCATCATGGCGACCGACAGATCGCCCTGCTCAAGGTAGATGCGGTTCACGTCGGTGATTTCCAGCTCGCCGCGCGGGGACGGTTTCAGGCTTTTGGCAATCTCAACCACGCGGTTGTCATAGAAGTAGAGACCAGTTACCGCATAGTTGCTCTTCGGTTCCAGCGGTTTCTCTTCCAGGGAGATCGCGGTGCCTTCACGGTCGAACTCCACCACGCCATAACGCTCAGGATCGTGTACATGATAGGCAAAGACGGTAGCGCCCGCAGGTTTGGCTGCGGCGGCTTCCAGCTGTTTTTGCAGGTCGTGGCCGTAGAAGATATTGTCGCCCAGCACCAGCGCGCAGTCGTCGCCGCCGATAAACTCTTCGCCGAGGATAAATGCCTGTGCCAGGCCGTCCGGGCTTGGCTGCACTTTATACTGCAGGTTCAGGCCCCACTGGCTGCCGTCGCCCAGCAGTTGCTCAAAGCGCGGCGTATCCTGCGGGGTGCTGATGATCAGGATGTCGCGGATACCGGCCAGCATCAGGGTGCTCAGCGGGTAGTAGATCATCGGCTTGTCGTAGATTGGCAGCAGCTGTTTGCTCACCGCCATGGTGACCGGATAGAGACGAGTCCCTGACCCACCGGCCAGAATAATACCTTTACGCTTGTTCATAATTCTTCATTTCTTCTGTTTTGCTCCGGATGACGTCGAACCGCCACCCGGCATCTGTTTGATTGCTGTAGAGGGAGCTAAACGTGCCGCTCCCTGACAAAGGTCCGTGTCGATAAAACAAGGCATGCATAGCATACCCGGATGCATTTACTTTCCAAGAATTTCGGCAAGCATGCGATCGACGCCGATGGTCCAGTCCGGCAGCGTCAGCCCGAAGGTGCGCTGGAACTTGCTGGTATCGAGGCGTGAGTTATGCGGACGTTTCGCCGGCGTTGGGAACGCGCTGGTCGGCACTGCATTCACCTGGTTGACCGCCAGCTCAACGCCTGCCGCCCGTGCAGTCGCGAAGACCCGCTGGGCATACTCGAACCAGGTGGTGGTGCCGGAGGCGATCAGATGATAAAGACCGGCGACCTCCGGTTTATCCTGGGCGATACGGATCGCATGCGCCGTGCAGTCGGCCAGCAGCTCTGCTCCGGTCGGCGCGCCAAACTGATCGTTGATCACCGACATTTCGCTGCGCTCTTTGCCAAAGCGCAGCATGGTTTTGGCAAAGTTAGCGCCACGGGCGGCGTAGACCCAGCTGGTGCGGAAGATCAGGTGACGGGAGCAGAGCGCAGCCGCCTGCTCGCCTGCCAGCTTGGTTTCACCGTAGACGTTCAGCGGCGCGGTCTGGTCTGTCTCGACCCAGGGTTTTTCACCGCTGCCATCGAAGACGTAGTCGGTGGAGTAGTGTACCAGCCAGGCGCCCAGCGCCTCGGCTTCTTTGGCGATAGCGGCAACGCTTGTGGCATTGAGCAGCTCGGCAAAGTCGCGCTCGCTCTCGGCTTTATCCACCGCAGTATGGGCGGCGGCATTGACGATCACGTCCGGCTTCAACAGACGCACGGTTTCAGCCACGCCTTCCGGGTTACTGAAATCACCGCAGTAGTCGGTGGAGTCAAAATCCACCGCCGTAATACGACCCAGCGGCAACAGCGCGCGCTGCAGCTCCCAGCCCACCTGGCCATTTTTGCCGAACAGCAGAATATGCATCAGTTACGCTCCTGATAGTTCTTTGCGATCCAGTCCTGATAACTGCCGCTTTTCACGTTGTTAACCCACTGCTGGTTATCCAGAAACCACTGCACGGTTTTGCGGATACCGGACTCGAAAGTCTCCTGCGGCTGCCAGTTCAGCTCGTGGCTCATTTTGCTGGCATCGATCGCGTAGCGACGGTCGTGGCCCGGGCGGTCAGTCACGTAGGTGATCTGGTCGCGGTAGGAACCGGCCTTCGGCACCATCTCGTCGAGCAGGTCGCAGATGGTGTGGACCACCTCCAGGTTCTGCTTCTCGTTGTGGCCGCCGATGTTGTAAGTCTCGCCCACCACGCCGGTAGTAACCACGGTGTAGAGCGCACGGGCGTGATCTTCCACGTACAGCCAGTCGCGGATCTGATCGCCTTTGCCGTAGATGGGCAGCGCTTTGCCGTCCAGCGCATTGAGGATCACCAGTGGGATCAGCTTCTCAGGGAAGTGATACGGGCCGTAGTTGTTGGAGCAGTTGGTGACGATGGTCGGCAGACCATAGGTACGACGCCACGCGCGCACCAGGTGGTCGCTGGAGGCTTTCGACGCCGAGTACGGGCTGCTTGGCGCGTATGGGGTGGTTTCGGTAAAGAGCGGCAGCTCACTACCTGCGCTCACTTCATCCGGGTGCGGCAGGTCGCCATAGACTTCGTCAGTGGAGATGTGGTGGAAACGGAACGCCTGTTTGCGGGCTTCATCCAGCTCGCTCCAGTAAGCGCGAGCCGCTTCCAGCAGCGTGTAGGTGCCGACGATATTGGTTTCGATAAAATCGGCCGGGCCGGTAATGGAGCGATCCACATGGCTCTCGGCGGCCAGATGCATCACCGCATCCGGTTGATGGGTGGCAAAGACCCGATCCAGCTCTGCACGATTGCAGATATCCACCTGTTCGAAGGCGTAACGGTCGCTCGCTGCGACCTCGGCCAGCGATTCCAGATTGCCCGCGTAGGTAAGCTTATCAAGGTTGATCACCGCATCCTGCGTATCCCGGATGATATGGCGAACAACAGCAGAACCGATAAAACCGGCTCCACCGGTTACAAGGATTTTCATAAGCGATTTTTACTTTTTCTATTGGATGAAATGGTCACCAGAACACAGTCTCTGCTATCCGTTCAGACCGTGTTTTAGCGGCAGGCCGTCTGAAATACAATGCCTGTTACAGGGTGGAAATGATTATTTCCCTTGTCGTCCCGTTTTTAACTGATTAACGAGTACGAGTATTCCTTTGCATTATTCGCCAGCGTCTGACGTTTTTGCCCGGAATTCACCAGTAGCGCCAGGGTATCGATCCACTTCTGCGGATCGTTATTCAGCAGCACGCCGTTGATATTTTGTTCAATAAAGTCACTGTAGGGCGCGCAGTTGCTGTAAACCCCCACTGCGCCCATGCGAACGAAATCATAAAATTTTACCGGCCCGCGCGCCATATTAAATTCTGACGCCAGTAGCGGCGCCAGACCGATATCGATGCGGTGGTGCTGGGTGTAATCCAGATAGTTCTGCCAGCTCATGGGATGCAGTACCGTCACGCGCGGCAGATCGCGATAGAGCTTATAGATTTCGTGTTCGCCAAAGATTTCGAAGCTGGCCTGTGGACACTGTGCCAGCACGTTTTCTACTATTTCACGCAGCCAGTACTTTTCGGCCTGATGTGAACTTGAACCGTGGTAGGCAATTTTTACCGGCTGTTTAACCGCCAGCAGCCGCGGCGTGGGCTGGGCAGACACCACATCGGGGTTGAGGTGGGCATATTTACTGGCCAGGTAGGGCGTCGACACCCAGATGCTGTCACAGTGCGAAGTGATCCAGCGGTGCTGGGCTGCAGAACGACGAATGATCTTTGTCCGGTAGGCTTTGGGTAGCGCCCCTAACGCGGACGGATCAAACAGATCGTCATCCATGAAGTAGACCACCTGGGAGAGATCGTCGATGTTGCGCGCAATTTCGCGCTGCCACTCGGCGGAGATAAAGCGGATGACCACAATGGCCGTTCCTTTATCCACTTCGATAGCGGGCGTGGTTAAGGTATCCATCAGCTGACAGGCCGCGCCGGGAAAGCGACTCCGGATGGCCGCTTCAAAATAGGCTAGCGTCGGTGAATTCCCTTCATGCAGAATCAACAGGGAGCGGCACTCCCAGCTGCCAGCATGTGTCTCGCTGCTTTGCTTATTCAACTTCAGATACGGTTTAAAGAGTGCCTTTCTGATTAGTTCGTCCATGTTCAGATTACCAAGACATGCTGCGAGCTATAAATATATGTCTCATAAACTTAGAGACTCGTTAATTAGATACGGTAGGAAAAATCTTCATGGGTTAACGACAGGTTAGGGTTATAGCATGGGTCGTTTACTAGCATGCTGCCCCACTTGTTAACCATGTAATCTACTTCTTGCTTAAATCGAGCCTGTTTCTCTGGATTATCTTCATAGCCACGACTTACGGATTCGTGATGAATTAGTTCTGCAAAAGGAGTCCAGAGATTACGATAACCGGCTTCGCGCACTTTCAGGCAAAAATCGACATCATTGAATGCAACGCTCAGTTCCGTTTCCATTCCGCCTACTTCTTCAAAAACTGATTTTCGCACAAGGAGGGCGGCTGCTGTTACTGCGGAGTAATTTTGTACAAGACTTAAGCGGGAATGATAACCATGATGGTGCTGTCTGAAAAACTTATGACTGTGGCCTGCTACACCACCTATCCCAAGCACCACACCAGCATGTTGGATACGCATATCAGGGTAGAAAAGTTTGGCACCTACACAACCAATATCAGGACGAGAAACCTGTCTTACCATTTCATCAAGCCAGCCAGGAGAAAGCACTTCTATGTCGTTATTTATCAGTCCAAATATGGAACCTTCAGCATGAGTGGCGGCAAAATTATTAATGGAGGAAAAGTTAAAAGGCTGCTCATAATTTATGACACGCACTTTCTTGTTATCACTAATTTTTCTCAGATAGTTGAGCGTCTTAGTGCAGGTACTTTGGTTATTAATAATGATTATTTCATAAAAAGAATAAGTGGTTTTATGTAAGATAGTTTCTACGCATCTTTCAAGTAAATCAACGCGATCACGAGTGGGTATAAATAAGCTGACGAGAGGCAATGTTTTTGGAATTGGCCATTCAACTCGGTAGCAATTATTTAGCTCATGTTGTGTAACAGAAACATCAGGATGATTGCGAGTGAAAAATTCAGACAGTGCTTTCAGCCCGGCATCACTAGTATAATTTTTTTCTGCCGAACTTAAGGCAGTTGAACCTGATATGGCTCTCCAGTGATAAAGAATATGTGGAACGTGTATGATTTGATTATCTTCTAGTTGAGCAATTGCTCTTAAAAATAGATCATAGTCCTGACTACCTTCAACGCCTGTCCTAAAACCACCAACTTTATCAACTAAACTTTTTTTGATTATAGTGAAATGGGTAATATAGTTGTGTGAATAGAAAAGGTCACGATTCCAGTCTGGTTTGAAATGAGGCGAAAATCGTTGATCATATTCATCAATCTTATCCTCATCAGAATAAAAAAATTGTGCAGAAGTGTTTTTATTAATTTCATACGCCATTACCTGAAGAGCAAATGGGGAAAGTAAATCATCATGATCAATAAAGGCAATGTAGTTTCCCGTTGCCAGAGAGAGAGCGGAGTTACTTGCTTGAGATATATGACCGTTTTGATTACGTATAGTAACAATTATACGTGGATCCAATGTACTGTATTGTATAAGAAGTTCATGGATCTCTTTATTGATAGAAGCATCGTCAGCAATACATAACTGCCAGTTTTCATAACGTTGTTGTTGAACCGAGTCGATACAGGCTTTGAGATAGTTGATATCCGAGTTGTACGTTGCAAGTACAATACTAAATAATGGCTTATCTTGGTAATTCGAATCTGCTATAACTGGAAGCGATGCAGCATAAGTGGCCAAGCTGTTTTTAGCCAACCAGTTTTGATAAGTTATAGGCGAATATTTTACGTCAAGAAAAATATTGTACTGCTGATAAAGCTCGTTAATATTTATTTTAGCACATACATTACCATTAAGCTTTTTAAGCATAAGTGCTTTGGCTTTGGCTGCAGTGAGTTTAGTTAGGCTGAATTCATTGATGCTAAACTCCATAGGCGCTTCGCAAGGATCAAACCTTAATCGCTTTGGTGGAGTTTTGAGATAAAGAATACGTTTTGCAAGCTTTCCTGAATGAAGAGGGAGTGTAATTTGCTCTTCTTGATTATAATCTTTTCCATTATCGATATATAATTTAGCATTGGCAATAGTACAACTCAGGGTTAAGTTTAAATTAACCATATACCAATCGCAAAGCTTAACGTTTTTTGTAAGAACAAGAAAGGCAGGATCTTCTGATATAGCACTCCAGGTACTGCTCGTAATTTTTATTAAATCTTTTTTTGGTTTTAGTTTGGGTTTGAAAGAAAAATTTAGCCAGCTTAGCATTTTAGATATAGCACGCATGATATTTCTCAAATTTTTTATTTTTCTGTATGTTAAAATAAACCAACTAATAATGGGTAAAGCTAAGATGCAATTGTTTTGTTAATTTCACTTATAACATCTATGTTACTCTTAATCTCTGCGATAATAAGACCGTTTTTATCAAGTCCGTAAATATCAATATTGTCTATTAACTTATTGGGGCGCGGGATGGAAGCATTGAAGCCAGCATTCTTTCCACTACCTAACCCTGCAGAGGATAAATCATTTCTATTTCGGAAAACTAAATTTGAACATTTTACAATGGTGTTTGTGTTTACAACAGCAATGATATCAGAAACGGGAAGAGCCGATTTATCTATCGCCCACCCTCTTATTTCAATAGAATTATCTGTAATAGTTAAAAAATCAATATGTCCTTTCCCCATCCCTAAGGCTGTTCTATATAAAGCCGATGGATATTTAACTTCATCATAATCAAAATCGACAGATTTTAATTGGTGAATCAATGATTCTTTCTCAATTCGTACCTTATTTACAAACCAACGTGGGATATTATCTTCAATCTGATTAAGATCATGACTTCTAAAAAAGGAAAGTGTCCTGTTTAGTTGCGAATCTAAAGTGGTTGCTCTACCTCTGCTTGCTTTTTTTGTTACGAACTCACATCTTGATTTTATCACATAATGGTTGATTCGAACTTTATCCCAGTCTACATCTATGCTTAAGCCGTGATTGTCAGGTTCTGCTTTACCTGTTGTTTTAATATATTTTTTGTTATCTCTAAGTATAAAGTTATGAGGGGTTTTACCTGTGCTAATTATATCTCTTTTTCTAATGATAGATTTGTAGTGCTTGTTTACAGGGTGGTCTTTATGCGCCCTTTTATTAAGACGTTCAATAACAAGGGAATTATCAGGTATTACAGAATAAGAAGAACCGAATACAGCCCAGTTTAATGCAATCGCACTTATTTTATCATCTTCTAAAAATGCGGAAAGATCTACTAATCCATTTTCAAAATTATTGGGAGTAATAAATTCATCTGCATCAATAAAAAAGAGCCAATCATCTTCTGCCTTTTCCAAGATGGTATTGTAAGCACCTATTTGAGGTGCAACCCCATTTTCCGTTGGATAGGGAAAACGGTGGATCAAACCTTTTTTTTCTAACGCAATTAACATTTCACTACTACCATCTGAACTAATGTTATCTGCTATATAATAATTATGAACTCCTAAGCACCGATGATACGCTAACCATTCAAGTATAAATGGATATTCATTTTTAAAAATAGCGCAAATTGCTATCATTTTTCATTTCTCATATTTTTCATAAATAACATAGTGTGCTTTAACTTTTAGAAAACATTTCCTTATATCATCTAATAAAATTCAAAACAAAGGATATCACCATTTAATTAAACAAAAGCATTAATAGTGTTGCGCTTAATTCTTAATAAGATAGCTGAAAATGCATGATATGGTTATTAAATAATTGGATGCATAATAATATAATTTCTATGAAATGATATTCAGTCCGATCCAAAAAGATCGCGTGTATAAACCTTATCAGTTACATCAGATAGCTCTATTGCCATCCGATTACAGAGTATTACATCACACATTCTTTTAAATTCATCTAAATTGTCAATCACACCTGAATTAAAGAAACTGTCATTTTTGATGGTTGGTTCAAATATAACAACCTCAATACCCTTAGCCTTGATACGCTTCATTATCCCTTGAATAGCAGATGAGCGGAAGTTGTCGGAGCCTGCTTTCATTACCAGACGGTAAATGCCAACAATTTTTGGATTGCGGTTAATGATACTGTCAGCAATGAAATCTTTGCGTGTGGAGTTTGCATCGACAATTGCACGAATTAAGTTGTTTGGGACTTCTTGATAGTTAGCCAGCAATTGTTTGGTATCTTTCGGAAGGCAGTAACCGCCGTAACCAAAAGAAGGGTTGTTATAGTGCGTGCCAATGCGCGGATCCAAACCAATGCCATGAATGATCTGTCGACTATCTAACCCATGAACTTGAGCGTAAGTATCAAGTTCATTGAAATAGGCTACTCTCATGGCAAGATAAGTATTAGCAAAGAGCTTAATTGCTTCGGCTTCGGTGCTATTTGTTAATAGAACCCGCACATCCTGTTTTATAGCGCCTTCTTTAAGTAAGCCAGCAAACTCTCGGGCTCGATCGCTGCATTCACCTACCACGATCCGTGATGGATGAAGATTGTCATAAAGAGCACGACCTTCCCGTAAAAATTCGGGCGAGAAAATTACATTGCTAGTTCCATATTCTTTGCGCATCCGCTCAGTAAAGCCCACCGGGATAGTAGACTTTATTACCATTATTGCTTGTGGATTAATGCTCATGACATCACTAATTACTTTTTCAACCGTACTGGTATTAAAGTAATTAGATTTAGAATCGTAATCTGTTGGAGTTGCAATAATAACGAATTTTGCATCTTTATATGCTTCGTATTTATCGAGCGTCGCTTTAAGCTTAAGGCTTTTGTTGGCTAGGTACTCCTCAAGCTCTTTATCAACGATAGGAGATATACGCTGGTTAATCTGCTCAACTTTTTCCGGTATTACATCCAATGCTATTATTTCATGGTGCTGCGCCAGGAGAACAGCATTTGAAAGTCCAACATATCCAGTACCAACAACAGCTATGATCATTTAGTTTGCTAACCTTATTTTTTTAAAATGGCAACAATATTGAAAGCGTTAAAGAATATAGCGATGGTTTTTATTCAAAAACATCTTCTTCAGCGTGTTAATTTCCGAGCATTTTTTTAGTTGCCTCAACTACTTCCTTGATATCGATATCACTTTCAAATACTATTGGATAGTAAGGCATTTTATTATGTCTTGAACGTAGATAAAAATCGCGGTTAACATAGGAGGAGTTTTGAAGTTCAATAAACGGAGTGTTAGGGGCACAGAATATAATATTTGTCAAACCAGCACCATGCGGGGAAATAATTATCTTTGCTAAATTAAATATTAGGGCTTGTTCCTCCAATGGCATAAACTCAGGATGAATAATAATGAATCCATTTCTTATTAATTCTTTTTCTAATGAAGTTTCATTAGTAGGCCCGCGACTACTAAAGCTTCTTGATATATAAATCTTTGCAAAAGGTTGGATTTTGCCGCGCTCTTTCTGTATTAAATTATAGAAAAATTCAAATAACTTTGGATCCCAAGTAAATGAAGGAGGGTGAGGCATGATGGCTTTCTTAACCATGACATTTTTCGCGGAGTTAAAATTTATAAACCTCGAACTTTCAATGCCTAGCAATTTGGAAATGAATGGGATTATTTTGAAATTGTCTTCTGAATAAATTATTGGCAAATTGCTCCCTTTGCAAATACGTAAAGCATATGCCATTTCCGCCATAGAATGATAATAATTTCTTGATTGATATGGAATCGTGAGAACAATAGCTTGCTCAATAATTTCTTTAGTTTCTCGAACAAAATTAACTGCGCATGACCTAGATATTCTACTTGAAATTAATCTATCGTAATACCGTCCTTTAGATATACATGCGTGAATATTTCTTTCTTCTGTGCAAAACGTAACATCACTCATTACTCTATACTTATATGTCCATGATTGGGGTATGTCACTTTGGAAATAGCAATTAATTAATTGCTGTTTCGTTGCCTCGGGAACATCCTTCATGTCATTTTCAAATGATGATGCCATTATATAGGTGCCAGGTTCGGAATATAAACCGTCCTCTTTATTTATTAATTCAGTAATACTTATGTTATCAAGTGAAATTGGTTTGTCGTTAAAATCTTCTAGTGTTATTTTTATAGTGCCAGGATATTCTTTACTTAAGCAATCTTTGATCTCAGAATATAAATTTAGCATTCTGTTGATTCTGGTAGATTCTTCGCTAGGATATACCGCATTGTCCATTTCGGTTTCAAATTGTGCAAAATTACCGTTGTACAATAATTCGCTCATTTTCGCAGAGAATGCCGGACCATTAAACATAAATGTAAAGCCTTGTATTAATCATGGCGCGAAACGCCTTTTGCCATTTTAATGAAAGATATTGCGTTTTTTAGATTAGGCGTTAATATATAAAAGATACGTGTGAGTTTGTCGAGAAGTTATTGCCAAAGCGATTTTTAAGCTTTCATCAAACATAAGGAATATATTATAGTAAATATATTTATATATTGCCAATTAATAATATTTTTTATTTAAAGATGTTTAAGATATCTAAATAATCAAAAGATGCGCATGGCTTATCTGTATTTTGGAAATTAAATGAATCATAATTGTTAATTAAATTATTTAATTTCATTATGAAATCATCTGAGTCTATGGCTTGAATGTAATCATTGTTAGTGAAGTCTACCCCCGGCATTGCACTGACAATTGATGGAATATTCAATGATGAGTACATATTGACCTTCATAGGATTCATAAATCCTGAATGTTTATCGTGGATATGCGGCATTATTGCGATGTCACAATTTTCCATAAAAGTGAGCAGGTCATGTTCACGCATTGGTCCATGGTAAATAATTGATGGATCATCCAGAATAAGATTCATTTTATCTAAAGCCCTTTGGCAGTTGCCGATTAAGTGAACTCGGACAGGCTTATGGATTTCTTTTGGAATTCGTGAAATGGTATCCCAATCGAAGCGATCATTCATGTTGCCAGAATAAACTATATCAATTATATCTTTGTTAAGATTTATAACCTTAGGTCTTTTTTTATAAGATACTGGTAATGAGTACCAATTTGGAATTACCTTAACAACCATGTTGTCAAGGAAGCCAATCTTTTCAAAGAACTCTTTATTTTCATGAGAATTAAAAACAATACATTGGCTAATATCCATCATATATTTATATTGCTGTAGCAAAGCTAATGGTTGTTTTTTCTCCCAACCCAACTGATTATCGACTACATCACATATAATTTGATAACCATCAAAAGCTTTTGTTACAATTTTCCAATCCGGAACAGCAGGAAATAAAATCACAGCACTATTATCTGGCAGAATTCGGCGTTCAATTAAATATTTTTTTAAGGCCAGTTCGGTGTTTTGACTATAATCGAGGCTTATAGTTTTATAGAAAATCCCATCTTCATAGTAGCCTTCACGTTTTTTTCTATAATCATCAACAATATATCTATAATCAACATCAATTCTTGCTGATTCTTTTTCATATCTTTTAAATTGCTCTTGAGCCATAATTTCAAGGCAAGTTACTTTTATACCATTGGCTGCTAATAATCGCGCAACATGATCAACTCTTCGGCCATATAGACCACTATCATGCTGTTTCCAAACAAGAACAACATGTTTATTATAAGATGGCGTTGATGTATGAGGTTTAATTCTGAAAAGTTGTTCTCCAGTTGGTGATGTTTTTCTGGCATCTTCGGCTAATTTAGAAAATTGCTCGTAATTCCATTCCATCGAAAATTGAGCATCCAATTGTATTGTTGATTCATTAGTAATAGCCTTGATCAACATTCTTTCGAAATTCAAAGTATCAAAAAGATATATTCCTGGAACATTCTCAAGGTCATCAACTGACAGACCTTTAGGTACTAAAACTGGTCTCTCGTTAGATAATCCATCACCAATCTTTGATGAAATTTGATAGCGAAGAATTTCCTTGTTCGCATTGTTATCTGGGAATCCGGTAATTACAACATCAAGATTTTGAAGATGATATTCTAGTCTG
Source organism: Leclercia sp. LSNIH8 (assembly GCF_002920195.1). Classification (NCBI taxonomy): domain Bacteria; kingdom Pseudomonadati; phylum Pseudomonadota; class Gammaproteobacteria; order Enterobacterales; family Enterobacteriaceae; genus Leclercia; species Leclercia sp. LSNIH8. The sequence continues at coordinate 243,762 of NZ_PQJY01000005.1, forward strand.
CTGGAGTCAATTTCATTATGAATCTCGCAACCTAATGAGATTAATTCGCTTCTTATCGAAATTGGATCATAAATACCACCTACAACAAATTTAATATTATACTTTTGTCGCTCATTCAAAGCCTTTATCGCTTTGGCTGCTTCAACCACCCCTTTATGTGGCCTTACTGTACCTATAAAACCTACTCTTATTTCTTGTGTAAGATTTGTGACGCGAGATCTTTTAACGCGATTTTTGCTTCGTGCATGGCGAATAAGTTCTCCACCGAAGTCACTCTGCAACGTTTTGCTTGCTACACTTCTTACCGGAATTTGATCGATATAACGTTGTGCCATTTTTGCTGATAATAACCCGTATGGTTTATCTTCAGCATTTTTTGACGAGGACATTTCAAGTTCATTATCGTCTAAATCAATGATATAGCGTGTATTTGAATGGCTAATGTATTCTGCAAGAACAAGTGCTGGGTAACGAGGTTTACAAATCCAGACTAAATCAAAATTGAGCTTTAGTTCTTGAAAAAGTGTCTTATACATTTCCCTGTCTTTCCAGGGTAGCATCAATACTTTACAATCTGAGTTTAAAAGAGGTTGCCATACAGGCTTATCAGAAAAACCAATATTGAATGAAATTATTAAAGTAGGTCTTTTTTCTTTTAAAATATTATACAATACTTGTGCACGGCCTATTGGATTATGTGTTCCTTCCCAAACCACTATACCAACCGAGTTTTCTTGACGGGCTATTTTTGCGGCTTCAAAAATAGCTGCTATTGAATCGGGAACCAGAGCTCCGCCACGAATGATTTTTGTTTGAACATGATCTATGGCTGTTATAGAAATACTGTGCAATTCAAATTTGATATTCCCATATTCACATTGGGGAATTTTTGCCACAAATCCGGAATTTGCTATTCCATATTGTGCTTCAACATCAGCACGATCAATACCAGTGAGTTCAATGACACAAGGTTTGCCATTTGCCGTAAGATAAGGGAATACTTCGTGTTCCGATGAGCCTAACCATCCATAAACTGTATCTGCAACGAAACGATCAATATTGCCTATGGAATTGTTTTTTAATTTGGAGAAACTATCATGCTTGGTTATAATCGTTTTATTATATATTTCAATTTTTTTTCCACGCTCTTGTGTGACCATTTTAATAGCGAGTTCTGGAGTTAATAAAATTTCATTTGGGATTTCAATGGCAAAGCCGTAATGGCCTGTGCCAATATTTGCATTTTTTAAATCTTCACGATATAGATCTGGTACAATTGAACAATGTAAACTTCCGTTTATAAATAATTGCACTTCTATCTTTTTATGGTTTTTACTGCAAGCCCAGCCTGTTAGGATTTTTTGATCTAAGTTATCGATACAACCTTTAAAGTTTTTTTTCTTATTTTTTGCAAATACATTGCTAATAATTTTCATGATTTTGTCCAATTAGATTCTAATTTTTCGTGTGTATTTAGCTTAAGCTATGTGTAGGATTGTAGTGTATTCGATAGCCTATATCTAAAATGCCCTTACTATGCGTTAAATATGTTAATAAAGGCATGCCTTATCAAATAACTGTTTGGTAGAGGCGGAGAAATAAATAATGATATGGCTACGATATAATATAAAATTAATTATAAAAATATTCCGTATGATGGTGATTGATTGTCTATTTATTACAGCTAATCTTGATGTTCACGAAGTGTAGCAATCCCCATGATAATTAATCCATAAAAAAGACAGAGTAGCACACCAATAGTGGCAAGATTATAAAGGCGGCGTGGATATTCGGCATCCTCGGCCAATGTAGGGTTGCTAACAATCAACAAATGCTTAAGCTTTCTATACGCTTCTATTCGGGCTTGTTCAAGACTGATAAGGCCTGTTTTATAAAGGTCTGTTGCGAGAGTTGCTTGCGTTTGTACGTCCATGTAACTAGCTGTTACTTCGTTCATCGCATCTTTATCCGCACCAGTAAGTCTTGATTGCTCCTGAGTTAGTTGCTTTGCCAAAGCATCTACTCTGGCCTTCACAGATACAACAGCTGGCGCGGTTTCTCTCATATAGCTTTGCAATTGTTTTAATTGCGCTTGTTGCTGAGCTAGCTGAGCCTCAATCTGACTTACCACCCCAAGGCGGGCGCTACTGGTTGATTCTGGGCTTATTAAATGATGGGTGTTTTGAAATTCCAGAACCTTCGCTTTCTCTTTTTGTACTCGTTGATAAGCACGATCCACCTCTTTCTCAACAAAGGCTAGCTGTTCCAGTGCGACTTGATGACCGAGTTTGTTAATAAAAATCTCTGATTCCTTTAGCATCAAGCCGACGACACGTTGACCATAGACAGGGTCAAATGCCTGTAGTTCAATCGTGAGCACACCGGATAACTCATCGAGATGTAATGTAAGGTGCTCACGATAATACTCAACGAATTCTTCTCGGCTAACACCTTCCGGTAACCGGGAAAAATAATCCACTTTGCGGCTCTGATAATGGGCTTTTAGGCCCAATTGTTTATCTAATTTATTAAGAAGATCCGTAGACTTGAGGTAATCTTGGATTAACAGCACATCCTGATGGTTGCTGCCGCCTAGTCCCAGCATCGATAGGGCATCAGGTAGCATTTTTAGTTGGTCCGCTTGCTTTACCACTATTTCTGCCCGGCTAACATAGCGATCAGAGGCAATTAATCCAAAATAAATAACGGCAATGATAAAACAAGCCACAACCCACAGAAAACTACCCAGCTTAAGACTTTTTTTCCAAGAACGGTGAGCAAGTTTATATCCACTAGAATCAACTAGAAAATGTTTAGGTTTGGTCTTTAGCTTGTGCAATTTGCGCATCAAGGCAGAAGATTTATTAGAGCGGGTTGGCTGGATCATAATTTTTGGACTTGTTATAAGTTCTGATAAATATGGATGGCGTCGTCAATGTTTTCGAATATCTCGAGGTTGCTATTACGCAGCAAAATACCCATGTCGCATTGTTGACGTAAATTTTTCATATCATGTGAAACCATAATCAGGCTGGCTGTTTCGCGTTTTTGCATAAATGTATCCATGCATTTTTGTTTAAATCGAGCATCACCCACTGACATAATTTCATCCGTTAAGTAAATATCAAAATCGAATGCCATACTGACGGCAAAAGAAAACTTGGATCTCATACCACTAGAATAACTTTTAATTGGTAACTCGAAATGCTTATCAATTTCCGAGAACTCCTTTACCCATTCCTCGATCGCTTTGGTTTCACGAACCCCATGAATTCGGCAGACAAAGCGTGTATTCTCCCGCCCAGTCATACTGCCTTGGAAGCCACCACCTAATGCAAGTGGCCATGATACACGACAATGACGTGTAACTTTGCCCTTGCTCGGTGTATCCATCCCACCGAGTAACCTTAGTAAAGTAGATTTACCTGCGCCATTAGCACCCAAAATACCGATGTTTCGATCGCGAGGTAGTGTGATGTTCACATCGCGTAGCACATAGTTGCGGCCAAATTTGGTAGGATAGTATTTTGAAACATTATCTAAAATGATCATGTTATTTTACTTTAGCTGGCAATCAGTCGACGATGACTCAAACGATAGCAACTCATGGCAAAAGTCAAGATTATCAGTGTCACCCCAGAAAAATAAATCCAACTTGCATTTGGACTTCTATAATCGGCTATCCAACCAGTTCGGATTAGTTCAATTGCATGCACAAGGGGATTCCACAAAAACCAATGTTGATATTGTGCTGGTATGGTCGCTAGGGGATACATTACGCAAGATATAAACATTAAGGGCATCATTATTAGACTAAGTAATTTATCGGCCTCTGGCACTAAGGTACCAATCACACAGAAAATAACGCCAAGCGAAAAAGAAAATACCATAAGCAAGCTATAACCAAGTATTACTTGTAAAGGATCAGCTGGACTGGCATCGAAACCGAACCAAAGGAGACCTAGTACTAGAATCCCTCCTACAACCATCCCTACCATAGCTTCAAGCATAAAACGAGCAACAAAAGTAGCGAAAGGGGTCACCTGTCGATAGCAAAAAAGCCCCATATTGGCTTTAACTGCAGACTTTAGCTGGAGAACTACCTTGTTGAAAAATATAAAAGGAAGATAACCCGCCGTAATAAAAACCTGTGCGGGAACGCCACCGAAACCACTTTGGCTACGCATTCCAAACACAACACTAAAAAGGCTAATCATCAACAACGGATCCAACAGCGCCCAGGCATACCCCAGCCGGTAACTGCCAAATCTCGTTTTCAGTTCACGAATAAGCAGGCCAAACGTTACATCTCTCAGCACCTGGAACGAGCTGCGGGGCGTTTGGTTGAGAACAGGTTTAAGCATAAGAAGGCCGATATAACAGAACGGGCTCGCGATGTGGCGAGCCCGCATTGAGGGTTAGTTCAGGACCACGTTGGCCGCCACGGCAACCTGATAGATGACCTGGGTAATGTCCTTGATGGACTGCATCATTTTGCTGTCCACTTTCGGCATGACCAGAATCTGATCGCCTGGCATCACATCACCGCCGTCTTTAAACTCCATCAGCCCATTGGCATGCACCACGGCAATACGCTTGTCGTTCGCACGGTCGGTATAGCCGCCTGCCCAGGCTACGTAGTCTTCCAGACTGGCGTTTTTGTTGTAGACCACCGCCTGCGGCATCATCACTTCGCCACCCACCTGAATCAGGTCGGTTTTGTTCGGGATCACAATCTGGTCGCCCTGTTCCAGCAGGATGTTGGCGATCACGCCCTTATCCGCCACCACCACTTTACCCAGCGGCTGAACCTTGCGGGCTTTTTCCACAAAGCGCATCACCAGCTCGGCTTCTTTGGTTCGGATAGAGGCTTCACCGTCAGAATTGGCTGGCGCGGTAAACACGCTGCGCTCCAGACGGTTGAGGGAATCTTCCAGCATCTCTTTCTGCCGCGCGGCCACGCTCTTACGCATGATGTAGATCGAGCCGTAATCCGCCATGTTCGGATCAATCGGGATATGGTTCAGCAGATCGTGCAGACGGGTCTCTTTACGCACGGTGAAGTAAGATGGCCCGCGATAGCTGCCCATCACCTGCACATCGTACACCTGCGCGTGCATATCGTCATTGAACAGCACCTTATCGCCGTCGCTCAGCTGAACGCGGTCGAAATCTTTATACGGCATATAGACCGAGAACGGACCGTTGGCGCGATCGCCAATCACACCCACGTGGCTCACTTTGGCGAGGGGCAGGGCGTAATCGATCAGTTCCGAGCCGAGCGCAGTGCTGTTCTTCAGCTCGAAGCGGAACGGGTTGCGCACTTTACCGGCCACGTTGATCATCGGCCCCTGCGGTTCCACCAGGATCACGTCCTGATCTTTGAGGGACAGCTTCGGCATTTTGCCCTGCTGCATAAACTCATACAGGTCGATCTGCTGGATCACACGGTTCTGACGTAACACCTTAATGTGACGATAGCTTCCGCGGTCGGAGTCAATGCCGCCAGCGCGTTTCAGGAAATATAAAACGCTGTCGGAAGATTGTCCGGCATATTGTCCAGGGCGGATCACTGGCCCGGTGACATATACGCTGACCGGCGTCGCGGTAAGTAAATTAACGTAAACATTAACGTTATTGGTGAAAACTTCGCTGATATGGCTGGTCACCAGGTTATTAACCTTGCTGGCCGCCACATTTTTGACATTAATCGGCCCGACATCAGGAATGAAAATATTGCCCTGATTATCAACGGTGACGACGTTGGAGAAATTAACTGCACCCCAGATCCAGATATTCAGCTTATCGCCGGGAGCGATCAGATAATTATCGTTTAAGCCGTCACTGCGCTCGGTTTCATAACCACCGGCAAACAGGTTGGCACCGTACGGAGGGGGAAGGCCGGACTCGGACTGCGGCAGTAATTTACGCACGTCGGACTCGCCCGGCAGTAACATGCCCTGGCGGTTTTGCTGCGCGAAAGTACCGGTAGTGGAGGAGGTATTGGCCTGGCCGCTCATCGCCTGCTCACCGCCAAGCTGCTGTCGGCCATCGCCGTTATCTGCCGGGGCGTTCATCCCAAAAGCCTGGGCTTCTTGCTGGGTGGGGGCGGCTAAAGATGCGCAGGAGACGCAGGCCAGCAACAGGACGGCACTCAATTGCCGAAAATTCGTTATCTTCACAACATTTCTCTTCAAAATTATTGCACGGCAAGCAGGTTACTGGCAGAAGCCTGTTCCAGCTGCGGTACCAGATACCAGGTATCACCGTTTTTACAGGTCACACCGCGCTGCGACTGGTTGTAGTTGCGATTACGTAGCAGTTCAATGCATTCCAGCCCCAGGGCGGAGACATAACGCTGACCCAGAATCCAGGTATTGCCATTCGCGCTGAGCGCGGCGCCTTGCGGCAGGGTGTTCAAAGGTTGTTGCAGATTGGCTGCCATAGCCTGGAGGTTGGTCGAAGCAGTCTGATTCACAAGTGGTCGGGATGCTTCAACCTGCTTCGGTGAATATGCGCAGCCACTCAGTATGAGGGCGAGCGAAATCACCAGAAGGCGAGTTGCGTTCTTCATAGATCAATATTTTCCAACAAATCAGTAACTGGAAGGCGAAATAAAATGTCGATGGTAATCAACCGCGCTTAATAGCTACGCAGTTGAGGTGTCATGCAGGCGCAGGAAAAGCAAAAAACGCAGAATTAGGGCAAGGAATGCCAAAAAAAGAGTAGGCTACCGCACGGAAATGGACGATTCCGGTTAAAATGTGCGCAGTTTTTACTGTAGTGCCACAAGGGGACTATTCAGTAAACAACTAATATGGATTTTATTATTCACTAAAATGTTTGTACGCAGAAGATTACATAATTAGAGGGTTTCTGTCATTGGAATTTCATTCGTTTTTGTCACTAAGCATTATCCGAAAGCACACAACTATTAACTTTGGTGGGGGATGGGAGAAATAGGATGAATTATGAAATATAACTTTCGTAAATATTTCTAAGTGAAATTAAATTGTATAAAAAAACGCCAGTGGCGGGCGCAACTGGCGTGGAAAGAATATTAAACGGTTATTTCTTGATCGATTAAGACCGGATGAAATCTGCGCTTAAAGTAAATCAGCCCGTGTCCCTCCTGGCTCAGGTGGATGTTTTTGATCTCCACCAGGTAGACCAGATGGGTGCCGATGGTCTGCACCTGGCTAATCTCACCTTCCAGACTTGCCAGCGCCCCCTTTAATACCGGCTGGGCCAGCACGCCTTTCTGCCAGCAGGAGAGGGTGAACCGCTCCTCCATGGCCATGCCGGTCATTCCGGCAAAATGGCGCGCCATCAGCTCCTGTTCATGGTTGAGTACATTGATGCACAGCTTGCCGTTACCCTGAAAAACCGGGTTCATGGCGCTGCTGGCATTCAGGCAGACCATCACCGAGGGGGGCGTATCCGTTACCGAGCAGACCGCGGTAGCGGTGATGCCGCAGCGTCCGGCTTCACCATCGGTGGTAATCACATTGACCGCCGCAGAGAGGCTGGCCATCGCGTCACGAAAACGCAGACGTTGTTCATCATGTTGCATCTTGACCTCCCGCTGCCTTATTTCAGCAGCTTGTCCAGCAGGTTGATATCGGTGTTGTTGTGCAGGTGCGGAACCGTCCAGCCGTTCTGGTCGTACTCAGACAGGCAGCGGTCGACCATCGCCATCATTTTGTCCATGTTGCCGGAGGTCTGCGCCTGGCGCAGGCACTGCAGGCGTATTTCATCCTGGCTACCGGAGTAGTTGATCTCGTACAGCTCATGACGACCACCAAACTCGCTGCCGATGGCATCCCACATCAGTTTTAAAATCTTGATGCGTTCCACGTGGTCCATGCCGTTGGAGCCACGCACATATTTCGCGAGGTATTTGTCGATCTGCGGATTGTTCAGGTCGCGGGCGCTGGACGGCAGGTAGATCAGGCCGCTGGTGACGTTGCGCTCGATGATGTTTTTGATCTTCGCGTAGGCCATCGGGGCCATCACGCGGTAGGTTTGCAGCGCCGCGTGGTCCGGCAGGTAGGCGCCGTTTACCCACGGTGTGGCTTCTGAGCACATGGAGTCGCTGAGCGCCCAGAACATGTTGCGCCAGGCCACCACTTCACCAAGATCGGCCTGCACGCCGCGGAACTCGGCGGTGCCGGTACATTCCAGCGATTTTTTCAGCAGAGCGGTAATGAAGTCGAGCTTCACTGCCAGACGTACGCACGCCTGCAGCGGATACATGCGGGCGAAACCGCCTTCCATGGTCCAGCGACGGCAGCGGTCAAAGTCGCGGTAGATCAGTACGTTTTCCCATGGGATCAGCACATTATCCATCACCAGGATCGCATCGTTCTCGTCGAAGCGGCTGGTGAGCGGGTAGTCGTAAGGCGAGCCGGTTGCGCCTGCCACCAGTTCGTAGGAGGCGCGGGAGATCAGCTTCACCCCTTCGGCGTCCATCGGGGCGACAAACATCAGGGCGAAGTCAGGGTTATCGCCCATCACCTGTGCCGAGCCAAAACCGATCATGTTGTAGTGGGTCAGCGCCGAGTTGGTAGCAACCACTTTCGCGCCGCTGACGATGATCCCGGCGTCGGTCTCTTTCTCCAGCTTGATGTAGACATCTTTCACTTCGTCAGCCGGTTTGTGGCGATCGATCGGCGGGTTGACGATGGCGTGGTTAAAGTACAGGACGGTTTCCTGGATACGGGTGTACCAGTTGCGGGCGTTCTGCTCGAACTGACCATAAAAGGCCGGATTCGCCCCCAGCGCACAGCCGAAGGCCGCTTTGTAATCCGGGGTGCGCCCCATCCAGCCGTAGCTCAGACGTGACCACTCGGCGATGGCATCGCGCTGTTGACGCAGATCGTTGGCACTTTTCGCCACGCGGAAGAACTTATGGGTGTAGCCACCGTTGCCAGTATCGGTGTTCCAGCAGAGCGCGTCCTGCATGTCAGGTTTGTGCAGCGCATCGTACAGCTGTGCGACCGAGGCCGCCGCATTGCGAAACGCCGGATGGGTGGTTACATCTTTCACGCGCTCGCCGTAGATATAGATCTCCCGGCCATCCTGCAGGCTTTTCAGATACTCTTCGCCGGTTAACGGGCGTTGGGTGCTCGCGCGGAAATCTTCAGGTTTCATAGGGACCTCGTATCGGAATAGGTTTGTTAAATTTATGTGTTCTTTTTGTTGTTTAATTGAAGCGTGAGAGCGGCAAGACGTGAAGGGACGAATAGGTCAACGACGGGTACTTTTCAGGCGGGTGCAAGATTTGTGATCGGGGTGGGTTTTGCCGGGTGGTGCTGCGCTTACCCGGCCTACAATCCGTAGCCCCGGTAAGCGCAGCGCAAGCGGGAGAAGGCGCTTAATAAATTAGCTTATCCACTTTTCCAGAACCCTTTCCAGTTTCTTCAGTGACTGAGCGCGTTTTTCTTCTGACATCCTGCTGATATTGCGCAATTTCCATTGAACGGCTGGCAAATGTTGAATTGGGCTTTCAGGCGCTAAATTCCAGTCAGGAGCACCACGTTTAAAGGACATAAGAAAATCGAAATCCTGATGAGTGAAATGTTCTTTCAACGCGTTTAACATTCTTTCCGGAACGTTAACCAGCTCCTTAAGGGATACATCCTGAATAGTCATGCCGTTAAATTCGTTTTGAAAGGGCCCGGTAATATCCTTCCAGCGCGGGCTAAGAACCTCGGATAGAGGACGATTATGGCTGAGCAGGTAAGCGATAAAACCATTGAAAATAGCGCGGTCGATACCTTGTGTATCAAGAAGCATTTTTACATCGTAAAAGTCTCTGGGATGCTGACGATCCAGCGCGGCGCATAACTTGCCGCCATACAAATCAGGGAGTGAGACGACCGGGATCGCGGCAAACCCAAATTCATCTTCTACGGTTTCCACGACATCCCGTTCTTGCGGGGGATACAACGTTCCCCGGGCGACAGGTGAAACTTCAATTTTAATTTGTGCATCGTCAGTGGTGACAATGATGCGCATCTCGTCGGGATTATTCGTTTGCAGCACTGCGCTGATCCCCGATTGAGCCTCCAGTTCATTAGCGATGCGGGTGAGTGCATCGCGTACATTGGGCAGAGCCACCTCCCTGCTTTCCAGAGGTATGTAGGCAAGATCGATATCAACTGACAATCGGGGAAAATTGTGAATAAACAGATTGATCGCAGTTCCACCTTTGAGCGCAAAACAGGACTCGTTGGCAACATAGGGGAGTGTGCGCACCAGCAAAGCGACCTGGCGGTGGTAGGGGGAGGTTCTATCCATAGTTTCTTCCCTTCAGATTGAAATTTTCGGGTACGGTGATCTGGTATTGCGTGTTCAGCTTGCCATTGGCAACGATCTGCCGGTTGCCTGACCCCAGGTCAATTTTGCTGATATCAATGCGTTTGAGCCAGGCATGCTCATAGAAACTGGCGAAAAATAAATACAGACGCTTGGTTTGAACTGCCTGGCTGAGCACAAGCAAACTCTCTATTTTACGCGGGTTAAGATTAACCAGCCCCTGAAAAAGCTCGGCTGCGTGTTCAAATGAGATGTCCTGAGGCACTGCGCTTAACAGTTCGTAAGTTGCTAGTTCTGGCCCGCTGGCTGTTAATTTTTTTCCTTTTATCTCAAGCTCAGTACGGTACTTTTCGTCCAGTTGAGGAAGCTTCAGACCTGATACCACTCGCCAGTCAACATCGGGAAATTCTTTGAACCATTTTGGAAGCAGCGTTTTGTTTTCAGCGCTAAGCCAGCATTGACTCTGGTTAAGCTGTAGATAATGAGAACGGCCTTGCCAGGACAAGCTGGTTAGTCCGGCCAGATAAACAGGGGCAGCAAGCTGGTTCTGTAGACATTCCAGTGCATCGCTCCAGTCCGGTTCACGCCCCGCGCGTGCATAAACGCCGGCACGCAGTTTATTTAACCAACCATTTTGCGCATATTTGAATGCCAGAGAGGGTGAGATGTCGTTTCGTGTCAGCCAGGACTGCAAAACCAGGCTGCCAGGAGAGGTGTTTTGCAGTAGCCAGTTTAATTTTGATGGCATAGATTAACTCAGGGTGTCACTATAATAAAAAAAGTAAACTACCCGCTGCGTGAGATGTCAAGACCATCTGTTTTCAACCTCCACCGTCCCCCTGGCAAAACTCACGACACCGGCACTTTCTGTGCCCGATACTTGCTTGGCGAACACCCCACTAAGCGGTTAAAAAACCGCGCGAAATAGGCCGGGTCTTTGAATCCCAGCTGCCAGGCAATCTCATTCACGGCGCTGTCGGAGAAGACCAGCAGCCGCCTGGCTTCGCGCAGCTGGCGGTCGAAGATGAGCCGTTTCGGCGGTCGGTTGGCGAAGCGGCGGCAGATGTCAGTCAGCCGCGATTCGGTGAGGTGCAGTTCGCTGGCATATTCCGGCACCGTCCAGTGCTGGTGGAAGTGCGCGTCAACCAGCTGAGTAAAGCGCTGGAACAGTTTCAGTTCGCCGCGCATGCCGTAGGCCTCATGATCGTCGAGCTTTGCGTTGCGCAGCAGCAGGGTGAACACCGCCTGCGCCAGCAGCGCCAGGGTGTGCTCCCGTCCGGGAAGCTGGGCGGTGGATTCGCGTTCAATCAGCCGCCAGTAATGAGAAAGCGCCGCCAGCTCATCGGGTTTATCGGCGAGCGACAGGCAGATGCCCGGCAGCCCGAAGGTCTCCCGGGTGCCGGGGTAGAGCACTTCCAGCAGCGGCCAGATCAGATCTTCATGCACCGTCAGCACGTGCCCGTCGCTGTCCGATTCGGTGAAAAATGCGTGCGGCACCGAGGGCGGGGTGAGGACAAACAGCGGGGCCTGCACCGAGTAGCGGTGATCGTCCAGCTGCAGCTCTATCTGCCCGGTATCAAGAAAGTGCATCTGAAAATAGCGGTCGTGACGATGGGCCTGCATATCGCGGCCAAAAAAGGCCGCCATACGCGCAAAGGACTGGTAATGCACATCGTCCGTTCCCAGGCTCTCGTCGTACTCTTTGCTGATGTCGATATTGGTAATCGGGCTCTGGCACATAACCGCTCCTCAATGGATCTTCTGCGTCGCCATGTCCGGCACGTTTGCACGGCTCTCCTGCCGGGTCATCGGAATACGCGTCAGCACCAGCGCACCCACCACCAGCAGCCCGGCCACGAACCACAGCCCGGAGCTGAAGCTGCCGGTGGCGTCGCGCAGAATGCCAATCAGCAGCGGACTGACGGCGGAGCCGACGTTGCCGATGGCATTGATCACCGCCAGCGCCACCGCCCGGGATTGCAGGCTAATAACCTGATCTGGCGTGGTCCAGAAGATCGCCATGGCGGTAAACGATCCGGTTGAGGCCATGATGATGCCAAGCAGCTGGATCAGGCTGTGATCGGTCGCCGACGCCAGCATCCATCCCGCCGCTGCGAAGAGATACGGCAGAATGGTGTGCTTTTTTCGCTCTTTCATCCTGTCGGAGCGACGGCTCCACCAGATCATCCCGAGGATGGTGCAAAACTGCGGGATCGCCGCCAGCAGGCCAATCACGATATTGCTGCTGCCGGTGTTGAAGCTTTGCAGGATCTGCGGCGTCCAGATGTTGATGGCGCTGAGCGTGTTGGTCAGGCAGAAGTAGGCCAGGGTGTAGAGCAGCACTGCCGGAGTCAGCACTTCACGCAGCGTCGAGCGCGGCGTGGCGGCATGGGCAATGGCGTTCTCCTGCTCGCGGGCGATCATCGTTTTCAGGGTCTGCTTCTCTTCGTCGTCCAACCAGGTGGCCTGATCCGGCGTGTCGTTCAGGAAGAACCAGGTCACCACCCCAAGCACCACCGACGGCAGACCTTCCAGCAGGAACAGCCACTGCCAGCCCTTCAGGTTCCACAGCCCGTCCATCGCCAGAATGTAGCCGGAGAGGATCGAGCCCAGCATCATGGTCACCGGCATGGCGATCATAAAGAGCGCGTTGGCGCGGGCGCGGTGATAGGCGGGGAACCACCAGGTGAGATAGACCAGGATCCCTGGCAGAAAACCGGCTTCGGCAATGCCCACCAGCATGCGCAGCACATAGAGGGTTTCGGGGCTGGTGGCGAACATGGTGCAGATGGAGGCGATGCCCCACACCACCATGATCCCGGCGATCCAGCGGCGCGCGCCAATCTTCGCCAGCATGATATTGCTGGGGATCCCGCACAGCACGTAGGTGACGTAAAAGAGCGTTGCGGCCAGGCCAAACATGGTGGAGGTGAGGCCCAGATCTTTGCCCATTGTCAGCCCGGCAAAGCCGATATTGATGCGGTCAAGGAACGAGAAGACAAAGAGAATAAAGAGAAACACGATCAAACGACGAAACAGCTTATTAATGACGCGATGTTCAACGGCTTTTTTATTATCAGGGTGCAGGGTAGAGGTCGTCATGTTGCGCTCCACAGTGTCCGTTCAATAGACGGATTTATTGTTATTAACTGACGTAACCGGGTTATCGATAAAACGTGCCGCCAGCGCCTCGGCGCTGCGGGCGAGCAGGGTGGTGTCGACACCGACAGCGACAAACAGCGCCCCGAGTTCGAGATAGCGTTTCGCCAGCTGCTCGTTCGCCATCAAGATGCCGGGCGCTTTGCCCGCAGCCCGGATCTGCGCGATCGCCTGTTCGATGGCGGCCTGCACCTCCGGATGCTGTGGATTACCAGCAAAGCCCATATCGGCGCTGAGGTCCGCCGGGCCGATAAACACCCCGTCGACGCCCTCCACATCCAGGATCTGCGGCAAGTTTTTCAGCGCCTCGCGGGTTTCAATCTGTACCAGCACGCACATGGCGTCGTTGGCCTGATGCAGGTAATCGGGAATGCGATTCCAGCGTGACGCGCGGGCCAGCGCACTGCCGACGCCACGAATACCCGCCGGCGGGTAGCGGGTTGCGCGTACCGCCAGCCGGGCTTCATCGGCGTTCTGCACCATCGGCACCAGCAAGGTTTGCGCGCCCACGTCCAGCAGCTGTTTGATCTGCACCGGATCGTTCCACGATGGGCGCACCACCGGCTGGCTGGGATAGGGAGCGATGGCCTGGAGTTGGGTGAGAATGGTCTGCACACTGTTAGGGGCGTGCTCGCCGTCGATCAGCAGCCAGTCGAAGCCTGCCCCCGCCAGCAGTTCGGCGCTGTAGCTGCTGGTCAGCCCCAGCCATAAGCCGATCTGGGGGTTGCCCGCTTGCAGTGCCGCTTTGAATGCATTTTCCATGGTCGTCTCCTTACACAAAGCGGCAGCTGATGGAGCCCATGTTGCCGTAGTCCACGTGGAAGGTATCGCCTTTGCTCGCCGCGACCGGGCGGGTAAAGGAGCCGCCGAGAATGATCTGGCCGGGTTCCAGCTGCACGTCGTACGGCGCCAGCTTGTTCGCCAGCCACGCCACGCCGTTGGCCGGGTGGTTGAGCACGCCAGCGGCAACGCCGGTCTCTTCGATCACGCCGTTGCGGTAGAGCAGGGCAGAGATCCAGCGCAGATCCAGCTCGTCCGGGCGGATCGGGCGGCCACCGAGGATCACCCCGGCGTTGGCGGCGTTATCGGAGATGGTGTCGAACACTTTGCGCGGGCGCTGGGTTTCCGGATCGATGTTGTGGCAGCGGGCGTCGATCAGCTCCAGCGCGGGGATAACATAATCCGTGGCGTTGTAGACGTCGAACATCGTGCAGTTCGGGCCGCGCAGCGGTTTTGCCAGCACGAAGGCCAGCTCCACCTCAATGCGTGGGACGATAAAGCGGTCGGTAGGGATATCGCTGCCGTCGTGGAAGAACATGTCATCCAGCAGGGCGCCGTAGTCTGGCTCGCTGATCTGCGAACTGGCCTGCATCGCTTTCGAGGTGAGGCCGATCTTGTGGCCTTTCAGGGTGCGGCCTTCGGCGATTTTCAGGCTCACCCATTCGCGCTGGACGGCGTAGGCGTCGTCGATGGTGATCTGCGGGTAATCCAGCGAGATCGCACGGATCTGCTCCCGGGTCTGTTCCGCCTGATGCAGGCGATGGGCAATCAGGGTATGGGTCTGTTTGTCGAGCATGGCGATATCCTGTTTTATATTTGTTTCTCCCTCTCCCTGTGGGAGAGGGCCGGGGTGAGGGCATCAGGCCGCAGAGATTTCCCCTCACCCTAACCCTCTCCCCAAAGGGGAGAGGGGATCGATCGAGCGTGTTACTTAAACAACGCGTGCACGTTGTTTTGCTTGTAATTGAGCGTCGGGTGCAGCTCGTCCAGCTCAAACGACAGCGCCAGATAGCGGCTCGCCATAAGCTCCGCGAAGTGCGTTTTGATCAGCGTGAACAGCGTTTCACCCACCTCTTCCCGGCTTTCAAGGCTGCGCCCGGCGCCGATTTTCAGCGTCATATGCACAAAGGCGTAGTCGTGCTTGCCGTCGGCCATCTGCCAGGTATCCAGCCAGTGGGCGCGGCTGCGGATACCGCCGAGGGGGAAGATGCCCGTGGCGGCCAGCGCCTCGTTGACTTTGGCGAACAGGCCTGGCAGGTCGGCCTGGTCGCGGATGTTGTCGGTGCATTCAGCAATAAAGTGCGGCATAGGGCGTCCTTATGCGGGCAGAGGGAAAACGGCGTTAACCTGGCCGGTGCCGGAGCTGGGGAACAGCTCGGTGAGAAACTCCACCTTACCGTCGTATTTGTCCCAGCCGAGCATGCCCAGCAGCATCACCGTGTCGTGCATGTTGCCTTCGCCGTAGCAGTAGTCGGCGTACTCCGGCAGCATGCTGCAGAATTCTTTAAACTGGCCTTCGCGCCACAGCTTCACCACCCGCTCGTCCATCTGGCGATCAAACTCGCGGGTGTAGCTGTTCATACCCTCTTCGGCGCGCTGGTCGTCAATAAAGCGGTGCGAGAGCGAGCCGCTGGCGAGCACCGCCACGGTGCCGTCATATTTCTCGATGGCGCTCAGGATGGCCTCGCCCAGCCTGCGGCTGTCGGCGAAATCATGTACCGTGCAGAAGGCCGAGATGGAGACCACTTTGAAGTGCTTGTCGGCGTTCATGTAGCGCATCGGCACCAGTGTGCCGTACTCCAGCTTCAGGCTCGGAATGTTGTGCGCTTTGGCGCGCACGCCGAGCTTCACCGCTTCGTCGGCAATCAGCTGACCCAGCGCCGGGTTGCCGTTGTAGTCGTAGGTCATGTCGCGGATAAAGTGCGGCAGCTCGTTGCTGGTGTAGACGCCTGAAAAATGGTCCGCACAGTTGATGTGATAGGCGCTGTTCACCAGCCAGTGGGTGTCGAAGACGATAATGGTATCGACGCCCATCTCGCGGCAGCGTCTGCTGATCTCTTTGTGCCCGTCGATGGCGCCTTGCCGGCAACCAAAGTTTTTACCGGGGATCTCAGAGAGATACATCGACGGCACGTGGGTGATTTTTGCGGCTAACGCTAACTTGCCCATCTCATACCCCCCACTTCGGGATCGGGTGGTCGCCCATGGAGATGCAGACGTTCTTCATCTCCGCGAAGACTTCAAAGCTGTATTCGCCCCCTTCGCGCCCGGTGCCGGAGGCCTTCACGCCGCCAAACGGCTGGCGCAGGTCGCGCACGTTCTGGGTGTTCACAAACACCATGCCCGCCTCGATGTTGCGCGCCAGGCGCAGCACCTTGCTGACATCCTGGGTCCAGATGTAGGACGCGAGACCGTACTCCACGTCGTTCGCCAGACGCAGCCCTTCCGCTTCGTCCTTAAACGGCAGCAGGCAGGCCACCGGGCCGAAGATCTCCTCCTGCGCCACGCGCATGCGGTTATCGACATCCGCCAGCACGGTCGTGCGCAGGAAGTTGCCGCCTTTCAGGTGGGCAGGCAGATCGGTTGGTTTGTCCGGGCCACCCGCCAGCAGGGTTGCACCCTCTTCAATGCCGAGGCGGATATAGCCGGAGACTTTCTCCCAGTGCTGCTGGCTGATGAGAGCCCCGATCTGGGTGTTCGGATCGGTCGGATCGCCCACCCGCAGGCGGTTGGCGCGCTCGGCGAAGCGTTTGACGAATTCCGGGTAGATGCTCTGCTGGATAAAGATGCGCGAGCCTGCGGTGCAGCGTTCGCCGTTGATGGAGAAGATGGTGAACAGGGCGGCATCCAGGGCGCGTTCGATGTCGGCATCTTCAAACACCAGCACCGGCGATTTGCCCCCCAGCTCCATGGAGTATTTTTTCAGCCCGGCGCTCTGCATGATGCGCCGTCCGGTGGCAGTGCCGCCGGTGAACGACACGGCCCGCACGTCATGATGGCGCACCAGCGCGTCGCCTGCCGTCGCACCGTAGCCCTGCACCACGTTCAGCACCCCCGCCGGAATACCCGCCTCCAGCGCCAGCTCGCCTAAGCGGTCAGCGGTGAGCGGCGACAGCTCGGACATCTTCAGCACCGCGGTGTTACCCAGCGCCAGGCAGGGGGCGACCTTCCAGGTAGCGGTCATAAAGGGCACGTTCCATGGCGAGACCAGGGCGCAGACGCCCACCGGTTGCACGAGGGTGTAATTGAGCATCTTGTCGTCGACCGGGTAGGTTTTGCCGTTCATCTGCTGGCACATCTCGGCGAAGAATTCGAAGTTGTGCGAGGCGCGCGGGATCAGCACGTTTTTAGTCTGGTGGATCGGCAGGCCGGTGTCGGCAGTCTCCATCGCGGCAATTTCCGGCACGTTCTGGTCGATCAGATCGCCCAGGCGACGCATCAGGCGCGCGCGCTCCTTCATCGGCAGGTTGGCCCATTTCGGGAAGGCTTCTTTGGCGGCGGCGACGGCCTGATGAATTTCCGCTTCTCCGCCGGAGGCGACTTCTGCCAGCACCTCGCCGGAGGCCGGGTTGGTGGTGTGGAAATAGTCGTTACCCGCGACGTTTTTACCGTTGATCCAGTGGTTAATCTTTTTCATTATTTGGCCTCCTCGCTGACAATCCGGTTGACCAGACGGCCAACGCCTTCCACTTCCACCACCACTTCATCCCCCGGGCGCACGTCGGCGAGCCCTTTCGGCGTGCCGGTGGCGATCATGTCCCCCGGCTGCAGGGTCATAAACTCACTTAAGTACGCAATCAGGAACGGGATGCTGAAGATCAGATCGGCCGTGGTCCCTTGCTGGCGCAGCTCGCCATTGACGAAGGTGCGCAGGGTTAAGTTATGCGGGTCAGGAATGGCCGCTTTTGGCACGATGTTGGGGCTGATGGGGGTTAACCCGTCGCGGCTTTTGACCCGCAGGTTGGGGCGATAGTAGTTTTCCAGGTAGTCGCGGATGGCGTAGTCGTTGCAGACCGTATAGCCCGCGACATAGGCCATCGCCTCGGCTTCGCTGACCTTACGCGCGGTTTTGCCGATCACCACCACCAGCTCCGCTTCGTAGTGCATGTACTCAACGTTGTCCGGACGCACCGAAGTCTGGTTGTCACCGTTAAAGGTGTTCGGCGCTTTGATAAACACCAGTGGCTCGGTGGGGGGCTTGAAGTCCAGCTCGCTGGCGTGATCGGCGTAGTTCAGGCCGAGGGCAAACAGCGTGGGGTGAGGGTTTGCACCCTGAGCGATGGCGACGTCGCGTTCATTGACAACCGGGTTTTCCAGCGTCGGGAAGCCTTCCGCCAGAATGCGCACGCGGTCGCCTGGCTGGAGCGGCACGCGCGAGTGCGGAGTGCCGAGCAGAATCGCGTCGCCGGGGTTGAGCGTTGCAAACTCACTCAGGGCGCTCAGCAGTTCAGCGGCGTTACGCTGCAAATCGGCGGTGTTCCAGTGGTCTGCTTCGCGGCCGTTGATCTCGGTGATGATGGTCAGGTTATCCACGTTGTCGACGGCGGCGAGTTCACCCAGCGGGCAAAAGCCGTCCCGGCATTTGGCTTTGATCGCCGGGCGGTAGAAGCTCTTTTCCGGCAGGCTTACCTCGTTTGCCAGCGCGTACCCGGCAATGTGGTCGGCGGCCTCTTCCGGGCTGACTTTGCTCGCGGTCTTGCCGACAATCAGCGCCACCGTGGCACCGCTCAGAACCTGTTCCCCTTCAGGATGCGGGATGGCATCACCGGCGCGGATCAGGGTATTGCGCGGTTTAATAAACCAGACGGCGGTTTTCGGTGGCGTGTTGTATGGGGGCTGGTTAAATGCGTCACGCCAGGCGTCAAGCTGGCTGCGGTGATTGAGTGCCACCGCGAAAACAGTACCTTTCATCACTTTCTCCTCTGGCCCGGTTTACGGGTTTTGAGTTCATTAATATGTTAATGATTAGGTTTTAGCCCCTCGATGTGTGTTTGGCAAACAGAAGTGAATATTTTGTGATAGTGATAACAATAAATTTACATTTACGATATATTAATTATATATATCAGTAAGTTAATATTTTAATGTGATATCTGTTAGACTTTTCAGTCGCGCCGCTGGTGCGCAGAGAGAGCGTTATGCATTGATTGTTTCGTTATTAATGATGTTGAGGTGGGGGCGCCATGCACGATTCGTTAACTATTGCACTACTCCAGGCGCGGGAAACCGCGATGACCTTTTTTCGCCCGATTATCAAGCAGCAGAATCTGACGGAGCAGCAGTGGCGGATCGTGCGCGTGCTGGCGGAACATCCGTCGATGGATTTTCATGACCTGGCCTTCCGCACCTGTATTCTGCGCCCGAGCCTGACCGGGATCCTGACGCGTATGGAGCGCGACGGGCTGGTGCTGCGCTTAAAGCCGCTCAACGACCAGCGCAAGCTCTATGTCTCCCTCACCAAAGAGGGGAACGCCCTGTATGAACGCGCCCAGGCGCAGGTGGAAGAGGCCTATCAGCAGATTGAGGCGCGGTACACACCGGAGAAAATGCAGCAGCTGACGGCCCTGCTACAGGAGTTTATTGCGCTGGGCGATGGGCAGGTTAACAGCCAGGAAGAGGAGTAGATCGCTGCGGTCATTAACACAATTTCCGTAAAGTTTTCCCATTCCAGGCCGAAAATTCTGTACCTGTCTGGTGGAATGAGAAATCATGTTAAATCGTATCAAAATTGTTACTAGCTTATTGCTGGTATTAGTTATTTTTGGCTTATTACAGCTAACATCCGGTGGCCTTTTCTTTAATGCCCTGAAGCATGACAAAGAAAATTTCACCGTCCTGCAAACCATTCGTCAGCAACAGTCCACGCTTAACAGCAGCTGGGTAGCGTTGCTGCAAACCCGTAACACCCTGAACCGCGCGGGCATCCGCTACATGATGGATCAGAACAACATCGGTAGCGGTGCCACCGTGAACGATCTGATGCAGATTGCTGCTGCTTCACTGAAGCAGGCGGAAAAAAGCTGGGCGGAGTACGAAGCCCTGCCGCGTGACCCGCGTCAGAGTGAAGGCGCCGCGCTGGAAATCAAACGTAACTACGATATCTATCATGGTGCGCTGGCCGAACTGATCCAGCTGCTGGGCGCAGGCAAGATCAATGAGTTCTTCGATCAGCCGACCCAGAGCTATCAGGATGGCTTTGAGAAGCAGTACGTTAACTATCTGCAGCAGAACGATCATCTGTATCAGACCGCCGTGGACGACAGTAACAGCTCTTACAGCCAGGCCCTCTGGATCCTGCTCAGCGTGCTGATCCTGGTGCTGGTGGTGATTGTCGGCGTGTGGCTGGGTATCCGTCACGCCCTGATCTCTCCGCTGAACCGTCTGACCGACAGCATTCGTCATATCGCCGGCGGCGATCTGGTGAAACGCATCGAAGTGGAAGGTTCTAACGAGATGGGCCAGCTGGCCGATACGCTGCGTCACATGCAGGCTGAACTGATGCGTACCGTCGGCGACGTGCGTAATGGCGCTAACGCCATCTACAGCGGCGCGAGCGAAATCTCCATGGGTAACAACGATCTCTCCTCCCGTACCGAGCAGCAGGCGGCCTCGCTGGAAGAGACCGCAGCCAGCATGGAAGAGCTGACCGCCACCGTGAAGCAGAACGCCGAGAACGCCCGTCAGGCGAGCCATCTGGCGCTGAGCGCATCCGAAACCGCGCAGAAAGGCGGCAAAGTGGTGGATAACGTGGTGCAAACCATGCGTGACATCGCCGGAAGTTCCCAGAAGATTGCTGACATCATCAGCGTGATCGACGGTATTGCCTTCCAGACCAACATCCTGGCGCTGAACGCGGCGGTAGAAGCGGCGCGTGCCGGTGAGCAGGGTCGTGGCTTTGCGGTGGTAGCGGGTGAAGTCCGTAACCTGGCCCAGCGCAGCGCCCAGGCGGCACGTGAGATCAAGAGCCTGATTGAAGACTCCGTGGGTCGCGTCGAAGTGGGTTCCACGCTGGTGGAAAGCGCCGGTGAGACCATGGGTGAAATCGTCAGCGCGGTGACCCGCGTGACCGACATCATGGGTGAGATCGCCTCAGCCTCTGACGAGCAAAGCCGCGGGATCGACCAGGTGGGTCTGGCGGTGGCCGAGATGGATCGCGTCACCCAGCAGAACGCCTCGCTGGTGCAGGAATCTGCGGCGGCAGCGGCGGCACTGGAAGAGCAGGCGAGCCGTCTGACTCAGGCGGTGGCGGTGTTCCGCATTCAGCAGGAGCAGCAGAAAGCCCATTCACACGCGGCGGTGAAAACCGTGATGTCGCCGGTGACGACGCGCAAAGCGGCCGTTACCGACAGCGGTGACAACTGGGAAACCTTCTGATGTAAAAAAGCGCCCTGTTCAGGCAGGGCGCTTTTTATGCCCGGCGGCGCTTGGCTTGCACGGGCCTACGATTTCCCATGCCGGGTAAGCGCAGCGCTACCCGGCACTCTCCTTCGATTACCCTTCCGCGTTCACCACTTTGATCTCCACCATGCCGATCCCCAGCTGGCGCGGAGAGTGGCCGAGAATATTCCCCTCGTTAGTGGACTCCGGTGCAGGCGGAACAATCACCAGCGTGCTGCTGTGCGACGGGTTGTCGAAATGCAGCGTCGTGGTAGTAACCTCATTCCCCAGCGTCAGGGTCTGCTCTTTATCGCCAATGCGTACCGGAATCGGTTTGTTGGCGTTCGGCCCCCAGGCTTTGGCGGTGATCACCAGATCGAATTTCGCCGGCAGCGGCTGGTTGTATTCGATCTTCACTTCATCACCCAGTTGGGCGTTGGACCAGCGTCCCCAGGATTCCGGGCGCGAAATGCCACTGAACTTCTTCACCTCTTCGGGCGCACCGGCCACGTTAAAGACGAAGCTGTCAGCCTTGTAGCGAATGTCGTTGTCGGACACCTTGAGCATATCGACGTTGCGCTGGTAGCGATCGGTGCTGATCACCGTATCTTTAAAGGCCGTTTTGCCCTTCCACTGCGCTTTATCGACATGCTGCACGGTCTGCTCGCCGCCTAACTGGCCCTGAGAAACACACCAGTCGGTAGAGAGCGCCAGCGGTTGCGACCAGAGCTGACCCATCTTGTAGCAGCGGTCAACCCAGACGAAGTTATCCCGCGGGGCAAAGTCCGCCAGCTGGTAGCGCAGCGGAGCGGAGTATTCGCTTTCCGGCAGCGGTTCGACCCGCTTATCGGAAACGCGCAGCAGCAGCGGCAGGCGGAAGTGGCTGCCGGAGAAGGCCATCATATTTTTCTGGCTGTCGATGGTGAACTCTTTCAGCTCTTTCGGGAAATTCCACAGGCGAATGACGTCCGGTTTCCACGCCAGCACTTTTTCCTTCATGTTGAGGAACACTTCAGACAGCGACTGCCCGGAGAGGCTGCTGCGGCCCAGGCCGATAAAATTATCCCCGCCGAGGATATCCAGCACCGTTGCGCCGTTATCCATGGTGTTGCGCTTCACGGCCATCACCTCCTGCTGCGGCTTATCGCCACGCAGGATAAAGAACAGGTTGCTGCGGTCGTGTTTGTTCAGCGCATCCCAGGCGGTGTTTTTCATCGCCAGATGATCGGAGGAAACCACGATCACCGTGTTTTTGAAGTACGGCGAGGCTTTGATTTTTTCGATCAGCGCCGCAATGTGCTCCTGGCTACAGCCCACCGCGCTGAAGGATTGATTGGGTTTGCCCTCAAGGGCATAGCTCTTGCGCTGGCAGGTACGGGAGATAAAGCCATCCGGGTGGTGCGTATCCACCGTCAGGGCAAACAGCGAGAAGCGTTTGCCGGACTGTGACAGCGCCTCGAATTTTTTCCAGGTTTCATCCAGCACCGTATCGTCATAGAAACCCCAGTCGTTACGGTAGGTCGGATCCGCGACGGTGGTTTTTAACTCTTCTGCACCGTACAGATGGTCAAAACCGTGGGACTTCAGGAATACATCTTTCCCGGCGAAACGCAGGTTGGCACCCTGCATGAAATAGTTCTCGTACCCGGAGTTTTTCAGGATATCGCCGAGACAGATATTCTGCGGGAAGAAGCTCGAGACCGAGGCCGAGGCGTTGCCTTCAAACGGGGCGAACAGCGGGATGCCACACTGGGAGGCGACCATGCCTGCGATGGTGTAATCGGTGCCGGGCAGCTGCGCGGTGTGGCTAAAATCGATCCCCTCATTTTTGATAGCACCCAGCTCCGGCGCGAGATCCGGGAAGGCGTCATTATCAAAGTAGGTGCGCTCCAGGCTCTCGCCATAGATATAGACCAGGTTGAGTTTCGGGTTCGGAATGGTTTTACCCGGCTCTTTGTAATAGGCCGCAAAGTCGGGATCGCCATCGCGGGATTGGGATTTCACCAGCTCGGTGATCTGGTGAAACGCCGGGCTGGCATCCACCGAGGCGAGGGCCAACACCAGCGCCAGCAGGCTGTAGCCGAGGTGATGCGGATGATGGCGACGGCGGCGCAGGATCCAGCCCAGCAGGCCAAATACCGCCACCAGCGCAACCACCACGCCAATACCAGGAAGTATGTACTTACTAACCCCGGCACCGGTCAGACTGTTGGTCAGGGTATAGAGGACGGCATCGTTAATGCCATCGCCGGTAAAGTAGTCACTGGCGTAGAGAGTAATGTTCAGTACGACAAACAGCCCCAGCACCAGAAGGGTGACGGCAAACCACCACGTGTTACGACCCGCTTTGCGGGAATAGATAACAACCGAGGCGATAAACAGGGCAATAGAAATGAACTCTGACAACAGCTTATCCTCAACAAAGGCATCCGCCGATCGGCGGATTAACTGTTTAATTTTTGGGTGATCCAATGTAATGGCGATGCCATCAAGCTGCAATTGTAGTGTCACGCAATTGTGCTGTTGTTAGGATTTGGTTTAGAAAATCGAATGTTTGACGGGCGTCGCTTTCTGCGGGGAAGGGGAGAAACGCCGCGGCAGTCGTCGCGGCGTATCGGAGATTAAGAGATAAAGCTCATGCCCTGTTTCAGGACAAAATCACAGGCCTGGGCTTTGACCTTCTTCGCCAGCGGCGAGTTGCCGATGGTTTCCAGATTCAGCTGCTCACCGTTATTGGCATTCAGCAGACCCTGGATCCCTTCCAGATAGTTGGTGTCCTGCTGCTGCTCTTCCTGGGTGTCGAGACCCAGCTTACCCAGCACCTGATTTTTAATGTTGGTGGCGTCGGTCATCGAAGCCAGCTTCTCTTTCGCGCAGTACTCGAGGATCCCGGCCGCGTTATTCATGTTGCTGGCAGAGAGCGACTGGCCGCCATTGTTGAGCAGACCGGTGAGCGAGGAGAGGGAGAGGCCACCGTTCTGGGACGTTGTGGCGGTGCTGTTGCTGCTACTGCCCGCGCTGAGCTGGCTGGCGGCACTGTTAAGCGTATCCTGCCAGGAAGAGGCCGCCTGGGCTGCACCCGTCATCAGGAGGGCGCTGACTGCGGCGCTAAGAAGAAAATGTGTTTTCATAAGACCTACTCTGTCGATTGCCCGCCGGGGCGGAGTGGCAGCCAGTATAAACCTCGCGACAGCGCAGAACTTGGGTAAATATCCTAATACTCTTTACCGGTAACGCGGCTGCGATAGCTTTCCCAGTCAAAAATCACATACAGGCTGTTACCGAGTTTCATGCGATCCATCACCCGCTCGCCCAGCAGACGGGTCATCTCTTCAACGTTATGGTTGGTCAGCATGCCGGTCGGGCGCTTGGAGGAGGAGCGACGATCGACAATCTGGTTGATGATCACTTTTTCATAGCGCGATTCGGTCTGCACGCCGATTTCGTCGATCACCAGCAGATCGACGTTACTCAGATCGTTCAACAGCTGTTCTTCGCTGGTTTCCCGGTTGCTGAAGGTATCTTTCATCGCCGACATGATGTCTGCAACCGTGATGATCAGCACCGATTTACCGCGCAGCAGCAGCTCGTTGCAGATGGCCGCCGCGAGATGGTTTTTGCCGGTGCCCGGCTTGCCGCTGAAGATAAAGCTGGCGATGTTGCCGTCGAACTCTTCTACGTACTGGCGCGCCTGTTGCAGCGCCTGGAGTTGTCCCTGGGTCTCGACGTTGTAGTTGTCGAAGGAGCAGTTCTGATGCAGAGGACGAATGCCGGAGCGGTTAAAGGTGCGCTGCATCTTCATGGCGCGGTTCTCCCGTGCCAGCGCCGCCGCGCGGATTTTACCCTGCTCTTTTTGCCACGCCAGCAGCTCTTCACCGGTGGTAAAGGCCGGTTTGACGTTAGCGGGCATGATCTTCTGCAGACGTTTCATCAGTTCGCCGAACTCTTTCATTTGGCACCTCGGAATCCGTGGGGGATCTGTTTATCCGGTTCTGAAAAGGTATTCACATCGCGTCTGGCCTGGTTGCCGCTGCTGGCCCGGTTGATCTGTACGCTGCGCGCCAGCTTTTGCTGCCACTGAATATGATGGAAGACTTTCCCTTCCGCCTGCCAGTACGCGGTAAAGGCGGCCAGCTCTTCCGGGGCGACGGGCTGGGTGAGGGCAATGCCCCACAGCGCCGCCTGACGCTGGAAGTCGGGATCCGGCTGCCAGCCGTTATACATGGCGAATTTGCCCATCGGCACTGCCACCGGCGCGCTGGTGGGTTCCTCGAAGAATTGGGTATCCAGAGTGACGTCACTGGCCGGGCGCGACAGGCGCGCTTCCAGCTCCAGCAGCTCGGCCAGACGCTGCGGCGTGATGGCGTAAAAAGCCGGTGCATTGTCGGCGAAAACGGCGACAGTACCGCCTTGCGCCCTGGACAGCACGCCGCGGGGATCGTGCATAAAGGCATCAATGCCAGTGACGCTGGTGGTCAGGATTCTGGAGGACATAATACTTCTCTACTGAGTTACTGCGGACGAGATATGGGCTTATGGTAGCACAGAGAGGAGGGGGCAGGCAGGGGTCTGAAACCCGCTCCCTGACCCCCTGAAAAATCAGGAGATAATATTCAGCGTCACATCGATATTGTTGCGGGTGGCGTTAGAGTACGGGCAGACAATGTGCGCCGCATCCACCAGCTTTTTCGCCTCATCGGCGTCCATTCCCGGCAGGTGAATATTCAGTTTCGCTTCAATGCCAAACCCGGTTGGCAGCGGCCCGATCCCCACTTCGCCCTCAATAAAGGCGTCCTGCGGCATAGTGATTTTGTCGCGGTTAGCCACAAATTTCATGGCGCCGAGAAAACAGGCTGAGTAGCCCGCCGCGAACAGTTGTTCCGGGTTGGTCACTTCACCGCCCGCGCCGCCCATCTCTTTGGGGACGCCCAGTTTGACATCCAGTACGCCGTCGGACGAAGTGGCGCGGCCATCACGGCCTCCGGTGGCTTTGGCTTTGGCGGTATAGACAACTTTTTCTAAAGACATGGTGGGTTCCTTATCTCAGGGTTGTTTGCGCTAAGGACAGGTATAACGCAAGGCAACCTGAACCGCCATTTTTCGATAGTGTTGCCGCTGGGCCTGCTCATCGGCGCCATCCTCAAACAGCAGGGTGAAGGTGTAGCTGTTAGCCACATAGTGAAAGCTGAAACTGCTGATGAGGCGGTGCAGATCCCGGGCGTTCACCGTCTGGTTAAAGAGTTGCTTCTCTTTGCCGCGTTTGAGGATGGTTTCCAGCAGATCCAGCGCGCTGCGGTTCACCTGGCGCAGCAAGGCCGACTGCTGCATAAACCGGCCCCGCTGCATGTTCTCCATACAGATAATGCGAATGTAGTCCGGATGGTCGGCGTGATAGTCAAAGGTGGTTTCCACCAGCTGTACCAGCGCTTCTACGGGCGGTATTGCATCCAGACTGAGCTGCTTTTCACTGGCGCGGATCTGCGTGTAGACATATTCCAGCACCAGCAGATAGAGGTTCTCTTTGGTCTTAAAGTGATACACCACCATCCGTTTGGTGGTGCCCGCTTTCTCGGCGATCTGCTCCATGCGTGCGCCGTTAAGCCCGTACTCGGCAAACAGCGAGAGGGCGCTGAGGAAGATTTTGTCTTTCAGGCGGGAGCCGTCGCCGTTTTCCGCGTTTTCGCTGCCGGGGTTAGACACATCTGCTCCTTACTTAGCCACATGAGAGCAGAGGATTATCACCACGGCAGCGGGAGAACACAACTCTCAAACCCGGGGGCGTTTGCGGTAGAGCCACAGGCCGGGGATCGACAACCCGATTGAGAGGGCGCCGACGATGGACGAGGCTTTCAGGAAGTTGGTCAGCAGCATGATCATCTGCGCTTCGCTGTAGCCAAAGTGGCTAATTTTCACCGCCGAAATCATCGCGGTATAGGCAGAGATGCCCGGAAACATCGGAATCACCGCCGCAACGGTAAAGACCTTCGGATGGGCCAGATACCAGCGCGACCACTGGATCCCAATGCTGCCCACCAGCATCGAGGCCATAAAGGTCGACCATTCGATATTCAGCCCGGCGGTCATCATCGTCATGCGTGAGCCGTGGCCAATAGCCCCCAGCAGCGCGCACCACGGCAGGGCGCGATGGGGAACGTTAAACACCATAGCAAAGCCCACTGCCGGAATGGCCGAAAGCATCATGTCCTGGGCCAGCGCCCAGAGAAAATCGATTACGCCCATCCGCGAAGCCCCCATAACGTCATGGCCATCACCACCCCAATACAGGTGGCGAGGGTGAGTAAACTGGCTATCGCCCAGCGGGCAAGGCCGGTATTGATGTGACCTTTGAACATATCGGCCACGGCATTAATCAGCGGAAAGCCCGGCACTAGCAGCAGTACGCTGGCGGCCATGGCGATGGTCGGGGTGGTGGCAAAGCCTGGCAGCCGCAGCAGCAGGCCGGAGACCGTGGTGGCGACAAAGGCGGTGATGCAGAAGTTAATTTGTGGGTGCAGATGCCGGCCTGTCAGCACCTGACGCACGTACATGGCGAGGGTGCTGGCGATAAAGGTCACCATCGCGCCGTCCCAGCCGCCGTTGTTAAGTTTGCAGAAGCAGGCGCAGGAGAGACCCACCATCAGCGCCACCAGCCAGCGTGGATAGCGCAGCGGCTTGATCTGGCTGAAGCGTTTTTCGACGCCCTGCGCATCCAGCAGCTTGTGTTCCGCCATGATCACAATGTGTTGCACCTCGGTGACGACGTGCATGTTGATCCCACGATCGTGGTTTTTACGCGTTGAGGTCAGACACTGGCCCGCTTTAATGGTGGTCAGCACAATCGCGTTAGAGGAGATGGAGCTCTCTACGCTGTCCATCCCCAGGGCCAGCCCCAGTCGGGTAGAGAGCTCCTCGACCAGGGCGCTTTCGGCGCCGTGTTGCAATAAAAAAAGGCCGCACTGAATACACAGTCGCGTAACGGCGCGTTGTGAGGATTGATCTGCCTGCATCTGTTGCCCTGAGGAGAGAGTGACGAGTGGATAGCCGGAATGTCTACTTTTAGCACACAACCCGGTGGCGTTTGCTCTGGGCCAGATCAAGGTTTAAGCAGATTAGTACTGTAAACAGGTATTACGTTCAGCTGATTAATTATTAATTTCTATGCATTTTATATTTACATATTTATTTAATTTATATTTAGAATATCTAATTTGCTCTTTTTAAAAATATCGCGCGCCAGGGGTTAACATTGCGGCGTTATTTTGCGATATTAATGCCGTTTTGGCGGTGTATACATTTGTGATGCTGATTCTTATCGCAATCTCATTTCGTTCAGCTAATAGAAAAGGAAAGACATTACATTTTTACGTCGCCCTGTTAGACAAACAGGTATTTCAATTGGATGAAAGACGTGGAATGAACGTATGAATGGATTCGGAGCGAAAATGCCGTCATTGATCTGTAAGAGTGTAATAATAATTGGAAAGTCACCCATAATGCAGACCGGCCTCGGCAGCATTATGTCTCGCTATTTCCCGGACTACGATCGTTCATACTGTCGGACCCATGAAGAGCTGACGCTTCTTCAATTGCGTCGTGCAGGCGTGGTCATCGTTGATATTTCAGATGAACAGCGTAATTCGCGTAATATTTGCAATCAGTATCACGTATTACAAAATCAGTATCGGGATATTCACTGGATATTTTTGGTTTCTCGGGCAATTTACCCCCTCGCTGTTGAGCACTTAATGCGTCCAGAAAGCACGTTGCTATCCAACATGGAGCCCATCGAAAGCGTGGTTAAGGCTATCCGGGCGGGTAGTGAAAACGCTGAACGTATTAGCCAGACGCTATTAATCCCCGATCCAGATGATTTATATGACAATCAGGACGAAGTCATGTTGACCTTCTCGGAGCGTAAAGTATTACGCTTACTGGGAAAAGGTTGGGGTATTAATCAAATCGCCGCATTGCTGAAAAAGAGTAATAAAACGGTAAGCGCGCAAAAAAACAGTGCCATGAGAAGACTTGCTTTAACGAGTAATGCCGAAATGTACGCGTGGATTAACAGCACTAAGGGAATGAAAGAGCTGAGTTTATTCTCTGCCTATGGAGAGCAAGACGAATGGAAAAGAGCGCGCCAAAAAGACATATCGCTATCGTCGAAAAGTGCATGATGAGTGCTATGGGGCTGAAGCATCTTTTTGCCAGTCCCTCACTTAAAGGTTATGAAGTTCACCTTTTTAATAATATTAATAGTTTCCAGTCATCACTTAGTTTTGTTCCATACACGTCGTTAATTTATTCACTCTCGGATGAGCGGGAAGAACGGCGTAATTGCCTGGTCTGTATTAAGGAAGTGGCCACCACTTACGGCATGATTCAGCGAATTGTGCTCGCATCAGATGAGGCAGAAGCGAGCCTGATTAATCAGCTTTCGCCGTCACGCCTGCATGGCGTCATTCTCAAATCTGAGCCGCTCGCCGAACTGCAGGAGCAACTCAGCAAAATATTGAGTGAGAACCGACGGGTCAATGACAGTCACAATAACCACTGGAATATCCATCGTGGGAGACTGCTGAGCCCAACCGAACGCGCCATTTTGCAGTTTATGTCGTGCGGCTTCTCCATCCCGGAAATCGCCACCCGGCTCGATCGCAACATCAAAACCATTCGTGCGCATAAATTTAATGCCATGATTAAGCTCGGTGTGCGTTCCGACGTGGGATTACTGCACGCGGCGGACATCCTGACGCATTTTCCCGTCCCGGATCCCCGCAACTCGCGCTTCATGTCCCAGCACTTTTCATAGCCCATGCGAAAGTCTGCGCCAGAACGGTTTCTGGCGCGGGACTTACAGGCAAACGTCTACCCATGTCGCCTGAGTGAGTTCGGCCATTCTTTCCGGAGAAATACGCACCGCGCTGTGGATCGCCCCGGCAGCGGGCAGCACTTCCGCATACTGTTTTAGCGAGATGTCACAATAGACCGCCAGCGGCGTTTCCAGTCCGAAAGGGCAGACGCCACCCACAGGATGCCCTGTGATTGTCACCACCTCGTCACTGCTCAGCATCCTGGCCTTTGCGCCAAACGTCTGCTTCAGCTTTTTGTTATCAAGACGCGCATCGCCTTTAGCGACCACGAGGATCACCTCATCTTTAATTTTTAGCGACAGCGTTTTCGCTATCTGACCCGGGGCGACGTTGTGGGCCTCGGCAGCCAGCGCAACGGTAGCGGTACTCTGACCCAGTTCGATGACTTCAACATCCGGGGCGTGGTCAGCAAAAAACTGGCGCACAGACTGCAAACTCATTGTTTCCTCCAGAAAATACTCTGTGTAGTCGGTCATAAGAAATTATGCTCTGTAAATATTTACCAGGTCACACACTTCTTATATCAGCGATTTCTGGATCCTCTTCACAATCACGGAAACCGGTTACAGTAACCGGTTGCAGACCATGATATGGAGATTAATACTGATTACGTCACTTCCCCTGTATCCAATAATAAGAGTCGATTATGAAACCTATCCGTTTGAGCAGTACCGCTGGTAAGCGAACCAGCAAGGTGGTGAAAGTGGTATATGGAACACCGTGCGGCGTCACAGCGCCCGAAACGATCGTCTGACAGGAGAGCCGTTATGTCTGCCAACCATGCTGCGTTTAACCTGATATTCCGATTTGTTGAAAACTATGTCAGCCCCATTGCCGGACGCATCTCCTCCCAGCGTCACGTGATGGCGATCCGCGACGGCTTTATCTCCGCGATGCCGTTTATGATTGTTGGCTCGTTCTTATTAGTGTTTGCTTACCCGCCGTTTTCGCCGGACACCACATGGGGCTTTGCCCGCGCCTGGCTGGATATGGCAAAACAGTTTGAAGGCCAGATCCTCACCCCCTTCGATATGACGATGGGCGTGATGTCCCTCTATATCTGTGCCGCTATCGCCTACAACCTCGGCAAGCACTACGTTAAGTCGCATCAGCTCGACCCCTTCATGTGCGCCATGCTGTCGCTGATGGCCTTCCTGCTGATCGCCGCGCCAAAAACTAAAGGCGCATTGCCGGTGGATAGCCTCGGTGGGACGGGGATCTTCACCGCCATTCTGGTGGCAATCTACTGTGTGGAGATGATGCGTTTTCTGAAGGCACACAACATTGGTATTCGCCTGCCCGACCAGGTGCCGCCGATGATCAAGAACTCCTTCGATCTGCTGATCCCGGTGCTGGTGGTGGTGCTCACCCTCTATCCGCTGAGCCTGCTTATTCAGTCGCAGTTTGGCATGCTGATCCCGCAGGCGATCATGGCCATCTTTAAGCCGCTGGTGGCAGCGGCGGACTCGCTGCCGGCGATCCTGTTGGCGGTGCTGATTGGTCATTTGCTGTGGTTTGCAGGTATCCACGGGGCGGCGATTGTCTCCGGGATGTTGCAGATGTTCTGGCTCACCAACCTGGGGATGAACCAGACCGCGCTGGCGCAAAGCGCGCCGCTGCCGCACATCTTTATGGAGGCGTTCTGGACCTTTTTCATTGTGATTGGCGGCTCCGGGGCGACGATGGGGCTGGTGTTCTGCTATCTGCGTAGCCGTTCGGCGCACCTGCGTTCTATTGGACGTCTGAGCGTGGTGCCGAGTATTTTCAACATCAACGAACCGGTCATCTTCGGGACGCCTATCGTGATGAACCCGGTGTTCTTTATCCCGTTCCTGCTGGCGCCAATGGTCAACGCGGTGCTGGCGTGGGCGGCGATGAAGCTGGATCTGATTGGTCGCGTGATTTCGGTGGTTCCTTGGACCGCTCCTGCGCCGGTGGGGGCTGCCTGGGCGCTGGGCTGGGATTTCCGTGCGGCGATCCTGGTCCTGCTGTTAGCGATGGTTTCCGCCATCATCTACTACCCGTTCTTTAAGGTCTACGAGAAGCAGCTGCTGGCGCAGGAGGCCGAAGAGGCCCAGCGTGCAGAAGAAGAAAGTCAGCAGGTCGCGTAATAAAAGCAAAACGGCAACCCTCGGGTTGCCGTTTTCATCTATTGGACCTGACAAACTACTTCAGCGTGCAATCGCCGCACTGCTGAACGTCCGGCAGGCGATAGCGCTGACAGCAGGTACGACGCACCAGCAGGCCGTCGCGTGGAACAACGGTGCGGTAAAGCGGGTTGTCACGCCCATCGGAGAGCTGGCGGGCAAAGAAAATCGCCTGACGCAGCGCGTCCACTTTCTCATCCCCCAACAGGGGTTTCATTTCGGTCAGATACCAGTGAATTAAATAGCCGGTATTGCTCCAGATAAGTTTGCCGTTGATCTCACCCGTCGCTTCCAGCACGTCAACCACCGGGACCAGGGCGCGCGTCACCAGCATTTCCATACGCTGCTGGGGCGACAGCGAGGTTGCCTTGCTGTCTTCCTGAACGTCGATCCAGAAGCAGGCTGCGCGTCCGGTTTCGTGAAATTCAACGTGGAAATGTTCCGGGGAAATATCCAGCGCCACATCCTGGGTCAGCAGGGCCAGCATCATCGGTGGGACCATCAGCCCGATATACCACTGTGCCCACAGCGACAGCAGCGGCTTGTTTTCCCGCGCCATCGTGGGCTGGTTGCGGTAGATATGATCGGAGTAGGTCGCCAGTAATGACTGCAGTTCGGCAGGACGCTGCCACTGCGCCAGCGTCATGGCGTGATGAGGATGGGGTTCATCCAGCTTGATGACATCCAGCAGATAGGCACGCGTCTGACCGATAGCGTCACGCATCGCGTCCGCAAGCCCTGAAGGCCCGGCCGACAGCGGCGTTTGCCAGATAATATTCTCAACAGCGTGTGCGGAACGTGTGGCCATAAGTTAGCTGGATAAAAATCTAAATGATAATGATTGCCAATCCTAACTATAGATAAAACCGTGCGCAAGGCTTTTTACACATCCGGCCTTAACGCTGACAAATGAGAAAATCTATCATATGATATTGGTTATCATTATCGATTTGAGAGACGAATCATGTTGAGCAGAGCGTTGGGAAGTGGATGGGGCGTGATACTGCCGGGGATGGTCATGGCCGGGCTGGCGTGTACCGATCTGTCGTTAGCGGTCTGGAAAGTGATTATCGCGTCGGGCTTGCTGATTTCATCCGCCATGATCTGGCATAAACAACTGCGGCATTTCGTGCTGCTGCCATCATGTGTTGCGCTGATTGCGGGAATGTGGGTGCTGGTAATGAATCTGAACTAACGGGAAAAGAAGAGAGAAAAGCAGGAGAGATAAGATAATTGGTGCGAGGGGGGGGACTCGAACCCCCACATCCTAAGGACACTAACACCTGAAGCTAGCGCGTCTACCAATTCCGCCACCTTCGCACAGTCATCTTATTTTTTGATATCGCCTCGTTGGTGCGAGGGGGGGGACTCGAACCCCCACATCCGTAAGGACACTAACACCTGAAGCTAGCGCGTCTACCAATTCCGCCACCTTCGCCCAGTGCGAGCAATATCAATCATGGTTATTGGTGCGAGGGGGGGGACTCGAACCCCCACATCCGTAAGGACACTAACACCTGAAGCTAGCGCGTCTACCAATTCCGCCACCTTCGCAGACCATCGATACAGTAAAAGTATCGTAACCACGGAGGCGCATTCTAGATGTTTTCAGCTTTTCGTCAACAGATAATTGTGCGGGAGCTATTATTTGCTGCAAAAATGGCCTGAACGGGCGGCTCAGGCCAGCGGGAGACGTTACTTCTTCGCCTGGCGGGTCATGATGGCGCGGTAGATCTTAAAGCGGCCAGTTTGCGCCAGTACTTCGTGAAAGCCGAAGACTTCATCCAGCACTTTCGGGTACGGCAGGAAGGCGTTCGCCACGATTCGCAGCTCACCGCCGCTGTTCAGATGGCGTACCGCGGTACGAATCAAGGTCTGCGCGGCTTCGAGGCTGGTTTCCACACCGTCATGGAATGGCGGGTTGGAGATAATCATATCGAAACGGCCGGTAACATCGGAAAGCACGTTAGAGGCGAACACCTCGCCCTCGATGCCGTTGGCCGCAAGGGTCGCGCGGCTGGCTTCGATGGCGGATGCGCCCACATCGGTGAGGGTTAAACGCACTTTCGGCGAGTGGCTTGCGAGGACCGCGGAGAGCACGCCTGCGCCACAGCCGACATCCAGCACTTTACCTTTGGTGTGCGGCGTAAAGGTGGAGAGCAGCAGCTGGCTGCCCACGTCCAGACCGTCGCGGCTGAAGACGCCCGGAAGGGTTTTGATGGTCAGGCCATCCAGCTGATATTCACCCCAGTATTTTTCCGCGTCGAAGGTCGGTTTTTTGTCCAGACGGCCATGGTACAGGCCGCAGCGACGGGCGCTGTCGACTTTGTTCAGCGTGACGTACTCCGCCAGCATCTGCTCGGCGCTGCGCACGCCGCTGCGGTTTTCACCGATCACGAAGATATCGCAACCCACCGGCAGGAGGGAGAGCAGGTTCATCAGCTGGAACTGGGCTTCGGGTTTGTTCTTCGGCCAGTAGTAGATCAGCGTATCGCAGTCGGCCACGTCGCTCTGCTCAGCCACCAGGCTGAAACGGACGCGCTCACCCATCTGACGGCTCAGGACCTGCCAGTGGTGATACTGCTGGGTGTGCGCACGGCTGTCGGCGCACTCGAAACGGGCAGGCAGGTCATCCTGCATATCTCCGGCAAACAGAATACGGCTTTGTTCGAAATCATCACTGTGACGCAGCAAGACTTCACTTGCCGGGGTAAATGCAGACATGAATTGTTCCTCAATAAACACAGGGGGGGATTATAGTAGGTAGATGGCGCAGATTCGACACATTTGCTATATTTGCGCGCCTGACAGACAGGAGTTTTCGCAATGGCATCCCGACGAGACAGGCAACTACAGCAACTGGGCATCACCCAGTGGGCGC
Source organism: Leclercia sp. LSNIH8 (assembly GCF_002920195.1). Taxonomy (NCBI): domain Bacteria; kingdom Pseudomonadati; phylum Pseudomonadota; class Gammaproteobacteria; order Enterobacterales; family Enterobacteriaceae; genus Leclercia; species Leclercia sp. LSNIH8. The sequence goes on from NZ_PQJY01000005.1 coordinate 279,296, forward strand.
TGCGCCGCCCGGCGGCCTTGCAGGGCGAAATCGCTATCTCGCTCCCGGCGCATATTCGTCTGGTGATGGTGGCGCAGAGCCTGCCCGCCCTCAGTGAGCCGGTGATCGCCGACGTACTTCGGGCGCTGAGGCTGAGTGCTGATCAGGTGCTGCAGCTGACGCCTGATCGCGTGGCCATGCTGCCCGAGGGCAGCCGCTGCAACAGCTGGCAGCTTGGCGTAAGAGAAGAGATTGCTCTGGAGGGGGCGAGTATGGCCTCTCCGGCGCTGGACGAACTTAACGTAAACCCGGCGGCACGTCGCGCGCTGTGGCAACAAATCTGCGAACATGAACACAATTTCTTCCCTCACGACGACTGATTTAGCGCAGGCTTTTGAGATCGAAAAACGCGCCCACGCCTTTCCGTGGAGTGAAAAAACCTTTGCCAGCAACCAGGGTGAGCGTTACCTGAACTATCGGCTGGATGTCGATAACCAGCTGGCGGCATTTGCCATCACGCAGGTCGTTCTGGATGAAGCGACGCTGTTTAACATCGCTGTGGATCCTGCTTTCCAGCGCCGTGGGCTGGGCAGAGAACTGCTGGAACATTTAATTCGCGAGCTGGAAGCACGAGACGTGTTCACGCTGTGGCTGGAAGTACGGGCCTCGAACGTCGCCGCCATCGCACTCTATGAAAGCCTGGGCTTTAACGAGGCGACGATCCGCCGTAACTATTACCCCACCGCAGAAGGACGTGAAGACGCCATCATCATGGCTCTGCCGCTTGGATAACTAAAAAGGTTGTAACAATGAACTGGGACTGGATTTTCTTTGACGCCGATGAAACGCTGTTTACCTTCGATTCGTACGGCGGCTTACAGCGGATGTTTCTCGACTACAGCGTGACCTTTACTGCTGAAGATTTCCAGGCTTACCAGATGGTGAATAAACCGTTGTGGGTGGATTACCAGAACGGGGCGATCACCGCGTTACAGCTGCAGCACCAGCGTTTTCAGGGGTGGTCGGAGCGCCTGAACGTTCCGCCAGGCGATCTGAACGACGCCTTCCTTAATGCAATGGCTGAAATCTGCGCCCCGCTGCCGGGCGCCGCGTCGCTGCTCCCCTCCCTGAAAGGCAAGGCGAAGCTCGGGATCATTACCAACGGCTTTACCGCGCTCCAGCAGATCCGCCTTGAGCGGACCGGTTTCCGTGACTACTTTGATTTATTAGTGATTTCAGAACAGGTGGGCGTGGCGAAACCGGCCCCGCAAATCTTTGATTATGCGCTGGCCCAGGCCGGAAACCCTGATCGGGCGAAAGTGCTGATGGTGGGGGATACGGCGGAGTCGGATATCCTTGGTGGGATGAACGCCGGGCTCTCCACCTGCTGGCTGAACGCGCACAACCGCACCCTGCCGGAGGGGATCACTCCGACCTGGACCGTGACCTCCCTGAGCGAACTGGAGCAACTCCTGTGTAAACATTGATTGCCTGCCCCCCATTGATGGGTAAAATAGCCGCATTTTCGTATTCATGATGCGCGGCTCGCTGCCGCGCTTTTTAAAGAAGATTGAATTATGACGTTGTCTCCTTATCTGCAAGAGGTGGCGAAACGCCGTACTTTTGCCATTATCTCTCACCCGGATGCCGGTAAAACCACCATCACCGAAAAGGTGCTGCTGTTCGGACAGGCGATCCAGACCGCCGGTACGGTAAAAGGCCGTGGCTCCAGCCAGCATGCAAAATCGGACTGGATGGAGATGGAAAAGCAGCGTGGGATCTCGATTACCACCTCCGTAATGCAGTTCCCGTATCACGACTGCCTGGTGAACCTGCTCGATACCCCGGGGCACGAAGACTTCTCCGAAGATACTTACCGTACCCTGACGGCGGTGGACTGCTGTCTGATGGTGATCGATGCCGCAAAAGGCGTTGAGGATCGTACCCGTAAGCTGATGGAAGTTACCCGTCTGCGCGACACGCCGATCCTCACCTTCATGAACAAACTCGACCGTGACATCCGCGATCCGATGGAGGTGATGGATGAGGTGGAGCGTGAGCTGAAGATCGCCTGTGCGCCAATCACCTGGCCAATTGGCTGCGGTAAGCTGTTTAAAGGCGTTTATCATCTCTACAAAGATGAAACCTACCTCTACCAGAGCGGTAAAGGTCACACCATTCAGGAAGTGCGCGTCGTTAAAGGGCTGGATAACCCGGATCTGGACGCGGCTGTCGGCGAAGAGCTGGCAGAACAGCTGCGTGAAGAACTGGAGTTGGTTAAAGGTGCTTCCCACGAATTTGATAAAGAGCTGTTCCTGAGCGGTGAAATCACGCCGGTCTTCTTTGGTACCGCGCTGGGTAACTTTGGCGTGGACCATATGCTGGACGGTCTGGTGGAATGGGCGCCGCAACCGATGCCGCGTAATACCGACTCCCGTGAAGTGGTTGCCAGCGAAGAGAAGTTCACCGGCTTCGTCTTTAAGATTCAGGCCAACATGGACCCGAAACACCGCGACCGCGTAGCGTTTATGCGTGTGGTATCCGGTAAATATGAAAAAGGCATGAAGCTGCGCCAGGTACGTACCGGTAAAGATGTGGTGATCTCCGACGCGCTGACCTTTATGGCCGGTGACCGTTCCCACGTGGAAGAGGCGTATCCGGGCGACATCATTGGCCTGCATAACCACGGCACCATCCAGATTGGCGACACCTTTACTCAGGGTGAGATGATGAAGTTCACCGGTATTCCGAACTTCGCACCGGAGCTGTTCCGTCGTATCCGCCTGAAAGATCCGCTGAAGCAGAAACAGCTGCTGAAAGGGCTGGTTCAGCTGTCGGAAGAGGGGGCAGTGCAGGTATTCCGTCCTATCGCCAATAACGATCTGATTGTCGGCGCCGTGGGCGTGCTGCAGTTTGACGTGGTGGTTGCCCGTCTGAAGAGCGAGTACAACGTTGAAGCGATTTACGAATCGGTCAACGTGGCGACGGCGCGCTGGGTAGAGTGTTCTGACGTGAAGAAATTCGAAGAGTTCAAGCGTAAGAACGAGGTTCAGCTGGCGCTCGATGGCGGTGATAACCTCACCTATATTGCCCCAACCATGGTTAACCTGAACCTGGCGCACGAACGTTATCCGGATATTCAGTTCCGCAAAACCCGCGAGCATTAATCCCTTCCCGGAGCACGGCAGCCGCCGTGCTCTGCTTAAATCCCTGCCTTATTAATCCCTTGCGGAATGTTCTTAATTCAACGACTTTTGCTGCTTATTGCTCATTTTTTGCCCAATTCTGAAAGCGGACCTGTGAGAGTGATCTATATTTAACTCAGTGTTTAACACCGGGCGCAGATGAAAGTTTCATTCAATGCGTGTTGATAAGATTCTCATCTCGCCCGAGTGTTGATTGGTAGTACTAAAGACTACTTGCACGTGATGTTTGACGCTCGAATTCGGAGCAAACCACAGGAATACATCGATGAATACTAAAAAACTGAAGATTTCGAAAACTCTGCTGGCGGTAATGATGGGTAGTGCTCTGGTATGCGGTTCTGCAATGGCAGAAACCACCGCAACGGATAAAGCGCAATCCACCGCGAACACCGCAGGGGAAAAAATCGATAACTCTATGAATAAAGTCGGTAACTTCATGGATGACAGCTCTATCACAGCAAAAGTAAAAGCTGCACTGGTAGATGCTGATGACATTAAAAGCACCGATATCTCTGTAGAAACCGATAAAAACGTCGTCACGCTGAGTGGCTTCGTTGAAAGCCAGGCGCAGGCTGAAAAAGCGGTCTCCGTGGCGAAAGGCATTGAAGGCGTAAAATCTGTCAGCGATAAACTGCATGTTCGTGATGGCAAGGAACAGTCTGCTAAAGGCTATGCCGGTGACGCTGCGACTACCAGCGAAATCAAAGCGAAACTGCTTGCCGATGACATCGTCCCTTCACGTAATGTGAAAGTGGAAACTACCGACGGTGTGGTACAGCTCAGCGGTGAAGTAGAGTCTAAAGCACAGAGCGACCGTGCTGAAAGTATCGCTAAAGCCATTGATGGTGTGAAAAGCGTTAAAAACGATCTGAAAGTGAAATAAAACTCCAAAATTCGTCTTTCTGGCTGAGGCCAGAAGGCGAGATAAGAATTACACATGTAGATATCGCCGTGAGCAACCTGAGCGCTCACCATGCGGTCGACATTAACTATGGTAAAGGAGAGTCATATGTTTCGTTGGGGCATCATTTTTCTGGTTATCGCGTTAATTGCCGCCGCTCTGGGTTTTGGTGGACTGGCGGGTACCGCGGCGGGCGCGGCGAAAATTGTCTTCGTCGTCGGTATTATCCTGTTCCTGGTAAGCCTGTTCACCGGACGTCGTCGTCCATAGCTCAGGTAACCGTATGTTGATGAAAAGGCCCATGTTAAGCATGGGCCTTTTTCTTTGGCTGACGTTTTCGCATACATCCTGTTTGGGAAACCCGCCGGTGTAGGCTACTGTGTAGTGACATAACAAATAAAAAACAGGAAAGCAGAGGTGGGGCAGCGAATTCCGGTTACGCTCGGCAATATTGCGCCGTTAGCACTGAAACCCTTTCGGCCAGGCCAGATTGCGTTGGTTTGCGAAGGCGGGGGGCAACGAGGGATCTTCACGGCTGGCGTGCTGGATGAGTTTATGCGTGCGCAATTTAACCCGTTTGATCTCTATTTTGGTACCTCCGCCGGGGCGCAAAACCTCTCGGCGTATGTCTGTAACCAGCCGGGTTACGCCCGCAAAGTGATCATGCGTTACACCACCTCCCGCGACTTCTTCGATCCGTTGCGCTTTGTGCGCGGGGGAAATCTTATCGATCTCGACTGGCTGCTGGATGCTACCGCAAGCAAAATGCCGCTGGCGATGGACAACGCCTCGCGCCTGTTCGATACCGGCAAAGCCTTCTGGATGTGCGCCTGCCGCGGAGATGACTACTCGGCGAGCTATTTTTCGCCGCAAAAAGAGAACTGGCTCGATATTCTTCGCGCCACCAGCGCCATCCCCGGTTTCTACCGGACGGGGGCGCTGCTGGATGGGATCTGCTATCTCGATGGCGGTGTCAGCGATGCGGTTCCGGTGCAGGAAGCGGCCCGGCGCGGGGCGAACACCATTGTGGTGATACGCACCGTGCCCTCGCAGATGTACTATACGCCGCAGTGGTTTAAGCGAATGGAACGCTGGCTGGGTGAAAGCAGTCTGCAACCGATGCTCAATCTGGTGTCGCACCATGAGGCGAGCTATCACGCCATCCAGCAGTTTATTGAAAAGCCACCGGGTAAACTCAGGATCTTTGAAATCTATCCGCCAAAGCCGCTCAACAGCATGGCGCTGGGCAGCCGCGTACCGGCCCTGCGGGACGATTACAAAACCGGGCGTCTATGCGGACGCTATTTCCTGGCGACGGTGGGCAAAATGCTGGCCGAGCGTCCACCGCTTCGCCGTCATCAGCGGATCATCGCCCCTGCTACGGTGGTGGTTCCCCCGGCAAGCGTGGCCAATGATGTTGTTGCCACACCCCTGATCGATGCCCCGCAGGCGAACGACACTCTGTTTGATAATGAGGATCTGGCGTGACTTATCGTTTTATTGATACCCATTGCCACTTTGATTTTTCACCCTTCACCGGCGATGAGCCCGCCAGCATCCAGCGTGCCGCCGGGGCGGGCGTTATGGCGATCGTGGTGCCAGCCATTGATGCGGCGAGTATCGATCGCGTGCTGGATCTCGGCGCGCGCTTCCCGGCGCTCTATATGGCGCTGGGTCTTCATCCGATTGTGATCGAAAACCATCAGGATGCCGATCTGGAAAAGCTGGAGGCGGCGCTCGCGGCACGTCCGGAAAGGCTGGTGGCGGTGGGGGAGATCGGCCTCGATCTCTATCGCGAGGATCCTCACTTCGAGCGGCAGGAGGCGATCCTCGATGCGCAGCTCAAGCTGGCGAAACGCTACGATCTGCCGGTGATCCTCCACTCCCGGCGCACCCATGACAAGCTGGCGATGCACCTTAAGCGCCACAATCTGCCGCGTACCGGGGTGGTACACGGCTTTGCCGGCAGCCTGCAGCAGGCGCAGCGCTTTGTGGCGTTGGGCTATAACATTGGCGTCGGCGGCACCATTACCTATCCCCGGGCCAACAAAACCCGTGGGGTAATGGCGCAGCTTCCCCTCTCCGCGCTGGTGCTGGAAACCGATGCCCCGGATATGCCGCTCAACGGTTTTCAGGGGCAGCCGAACCGCCCGGAGCAGGCGGCAAGGGTCTTTACCACCCTGTGTGAACTGCGCCCGGAGCCCGCGGAGGAGATCGCCCAGGCGCTGCTGGACAATACCCGCGCGCTGTTCGGCCTGTCGTTATAGATAAAGCGCCGGGCGGATCACGCTGATCTGCTCGCGCTCCAGCAGCTGCGCCAGGGGCTCAACATCCTCAGCCGTTGCGCTGCGCCAGTGCCGGGCTTCGCCATAGGAGCCATGCGCGTGAAAGGCGTTGATCCTGACAGGAACATTCCCCAACTGGCGGATAAATTTGATCAGTTCGCGACGGTGCGTCAGGTAATCACACCGATCCGGGATCACCAGCAGGCGCAGCTCGCTCAGCCTTTTGTGCGCCGCCAGCCAGCGGATGCTGTGCTTGATGAGAGGGTTTTCGCGTCCGGTCAGATAGCTGTGGTGTTCATTACCCCAGGCTTTGAGATCCAGCATCGCGCCATCAAACACCGGGAGCAGTTTTTGCCAGCCGGTTTCGCTTAGGAGGCCGTTGCTGTCCACAAGGCAGGTCAGATGCTGTAGCTGCGGATCGGCTTTTAGCGTCGAAAACAGCGCCACCAGAAACGGCAGTTGAGTGGTGGCTTCCCCGCCGCTAACGGTAATGCCGGAGATAAACGGCGCGACCTTGCGGATCTGCGCCACCATCTCCTCCACACTATAGCGCTGCGCCATAGGCGTCGCCTGCTGCGGGCACATTTGCAGGCAGGTGTCGCACTGCTGGCAATGTGCCTCATCCCACCAGACGCGCCCGGCCTGAACGTTCAGCGCCTCATGCGGGCAGTGCGGCACACAGGCGGCGCAGTCGTTGCAACGTCCTATTGTCCACGGGTTGTGGCAGGTTTTGCAGCGCAGGTTACACCCTTGCAGAAACAGGGCCAGGCGGCTGCCGGGCCCGTCAACGCAGGAGAACGGGATAACCTTACTGACTAAAGCGCATCTGTTGTTCATGGCTTATCACGCGCGGCTGGCGCTCCAGAATGCGGGTGTTGCGGGCGGCCTCTTCTCCCAGCCAGGTGGTGTTGGTGCGGGAACCTTCGGCGCGATATTTTTCCAGATCGGACAGCCGCACCATATAGCCCGTCACGCGAACCAGATCGTTGCCCGACACGTTGGCGGTGAATTCACGCATTCCGGCGCGGAAGGCACCCAGACAGAGTTCCACCACCGCCTGCGGATTGCGTTTTACGGTTTCATCCAGCGTCAGGATGTCGCTGATCCCGGCGTGATAATGCCGGTGATGCGGGGCCACCGCCAGCAGGTGGCTGATAGGATCGGGCTCGTCCCCATACGGCAGGCGCGCGCCCGGCGTGGTGTCGACGTCAGAGCTGATCCCCGACTGGGCATGCAGCATGGCGCGTTTTTTCCAGCCATGTTTAACCGGGGTCGTTTCCACGAACGCCGCCAGCTGTTCGCTGATGCGATATCCCAGCGCATTGGCCTGGTCATCCTGGCCGTAGCGCCCGCTGATCCCGGCCTTTTCACACAGCACGTTCACCGCCTCAGCGAGGCCATACATACCGAACATCGGCACAAAGTTGTCGGGATCGATCAGCCCTTCTTTAACCAGGAAGCTATTCTCAAAGAAGCCGGAACGTTGGTACAGGAAGTCGCAGCGCGCATTGATAATGGCTATCTGCTGCTGGCAGTAGTGCGGCAGAGTGCGGGTAAAGAACGCCTCCACCGTCTCGCTCTGTTCGGCGATGGCTTTCAGATTGAGGCGCACCAGGGTGCTGCCTCCACCCGCCAGCGGCAGCGAGTTGTAACAGCTGACCACGCCGTAGCCCTTTTTTGTGAAAATTTTATCATTCACCGGACCGTTGGCAATGTGCGGCTTGCTGCATTCGCAGATGTTCTTCGCCACCTCCAGCAGCAGCGAATCCGGTGTGATGTCAGGATCATAAATAAAGGTGAGGTTGGGTGAAACCTGCTTAAGCTCTGCATCGGCGCGTAAGATGGCGCGCGTGATAGGCCCCTCTGCCGGGCCGATATTGGCATGGACGAAGGCATCCGGCAGGGTGCGATCGAGGTAGCGCCAGAAACGTTTTATTCGAATATCGATTTCTTCTTGTGTTAGAATTTTAACATACGGCTGCAACAGCGTATCGAGATGGCCGAGAAAGACCGGCATGCCGGTGACGGAGGGAACATGGTGATAAAGGATGGTCAGCAGCGACAGCGCATCATCCAGATCCTGAGCGCCCTCCAGCTCCAGCCACGCCGAACCCTGTTTCAGGAACAGCGCATAGTCGGGCAACACGTAGCGCGGTTTGTAAGGCGCATGGCCTTCAAACATATCGCAGATAAATCCCCCGGCCAGCGCCAGGCGCGCATCGTTATCCAGCGCGGGATAAGGCAGGTTGTTTTCCGCCTCCAGCGCCAGAAAATGGCGTTTTTGTTCGGGGCTTAACATCGGGCTTGTCACAATTTTCTGGCAACGTTGTTGCAGGGCGGCGGGTGTGGAGAGGGACATTGTCGCTTCCTTATTGTTCTGCATGGACAGAGGAAGAGTGTAAAAAGAGTCCCACCGGCTGCCTTTGATCTTGCGCGGGTGCCTGACGCTTTAATCCGCAGTTGCAGCTTAATTATTTGAAGTTGATCGCATTACAGTAATGCAAATTTGTATGCATTTTTCATTAACTGTGATGAATGTCGAAGTGAGAATGCGGGTGAATGTTAGAATACTTACAGACCCGCAAGGTGAAATTTTACGGCTATACGCCCGGAGAATGTTATGACCGATTTAACCGCCAGCAGCCTGCGCGCACTGAAACTGATGGATCTGACCACCCTGAATGATGACGACACCAACGAAAAAGTGATCGCGCTGTGTCATCAGGCGAAAACCCCGGTGGGCACCACCGCGGCTGTCTGTATCTACCCACGTTTCATTCCCATCGCGCGTAAAACCCTGAAAGAGCAGGGTACGCCGGAGGTGCGTATCGCCACCGTGACGAACTTCCCGCACGGCAACGACGACATCGAGATCGCGCTGGCAGAAACCCGCGCCGCCATTGCCTACGGCGCTGACGAAGTGGACGTGGTCTTCCCGTACCGCGCGCTGATCGCGGGTAACGAGCAGGTCGGTTTCGATCTGGTGAAAGCCTGTAAAGAAGCCTGCGCCGCGGCAAACGTACTGCTGAAAGTGATCATCGAAACTGGCGAACTGAAAGAAGAGGCGCTGATTCGCAAAGCGTCTGAAATCTCCATCAAAGCCGGGGCAGACTTTATTAAAACCTCCACCGGTAAAGTGCCGGTCAACGCCACCCCGGAAAGCGCACGCATCATGATGGAAGTGATCCGCGATATGGGCGTGGAAAAAACCGTGGGCTTCAAACCGGCGGGCGGCGTGCGTACCGCAGAAGATGCGCAGCAGTTCCTGGCGATCGCCGATGAGCTGTTCGGTGCCGACTGGGCCGATGCTCGTCACTACCGTTTTGGCGCATCCAGCCTGCTGGCGAGCTTGCTGAAAGCGCTGGGTCACGGCGACGGTAAGAGCGCAAGCAGCTACTAATAGCACTACTCGTTGTAAGCCGGATAAGGCGTAGCCGCCCTCCGGCGTTATTCCGCTTCGCCGGGTGGCGCTACGCTTACCCGGCCTACGGTTAGCCTTCGACTCACTTCCTCAGGGGGTTATTTTGTTTCTCGCACAAGAAATTATTCGTAAAAAACGTGATGGTCATGCGTTAAGCGACGAAGAGATCCGCTTTTTTATCAACGGCATTCGCGACAATACCATCTCTGAAGGGCAGATTGCCGCCCTGGCGATGACCATTTTCTTCCACGATATGGCGATGCCGGAGCGCGTATCGCTGACCATGGCGATGCGGGATTCAGGAACCGTTCTGGACTGGAAGAGCCTTAACCTCAATGGCCCAATCGTGGATAAACACTCCACCGGCGGCGTGGGTGACGTCACCTCGCTGATGCTGGGGCCAATGGTCGCTGCCTGCGGCGGCTACATTCCTATGATTTCCGGGCGCGGCCTCGGTCATACCGGCGGCACGCTCGACAAACTGGAAGCCATCCCGGGCTTCGATATCTTCCCGGATGACAACCGCTTCCGCGACATTATTAAAGATGTGGGTGTGGCGATTATCGGCCAGACCAGCTCTCTTGCTCCGGCGGATAAGCGTTTTTACGCCACGCGTGACATTACCGCGACCGTCGACTCCATCCCGCTAATCACCGCCTCGATCCTCGCCAAGAAGCTGGCCGAAGGGCTGGATGCGCTGGTGATGGACGTCAAAGTGGGCAGCGGCGCCTTTATGCCGACTTATGAACTCTCTGCCCAGCTTGCCGAAGCGATTGTTGGCGTGGCTAACGGTGCAGGGGTGCGCACCACCGCGCTGCTTACCGATATGAACCAGGTGCTGGCCTCCAGCGCGGGTAACGCGGTCGAAGTCCGCGAAGCGGTGCAGTTCCTGACCGGTGAGTACCGTAACCCGCGTCTGTTTGACGTCACCATGGCGCTCTGCGTCGAGATGCTGCTCTCCGGTAACCTGGCGAAAGATGACGCCGAAGCCCGCGCGAAGTTGCAGGCGGTGCTGGACAACGGCAAAGCGGCGGAGATCTTTGGCCGCATGGTTGCCGCCCAGAAAGGCCCGACCGACTTCGTGGAAAACTACGCCAAATACCTGCCTACTGCGATGCTCAGCAAAGCGGTCTACGCGGATACCGAAGGCTTTGTCTCGGCGATGGATACCCGTGCGCTGGGTATGGCGGTGGTCTCGATGGGCGGCGGTCGTCGTCAGGCCTCGGACAGCATTGATTGCAGCGTCGGCTTTACCGATATGGCCCGTCTGGGTGACAGCGTTGACGGTCAACGTCCGCTGGCGGTGATCCACGCGAAAGATGAAAACAGCTGGCAGGAGGCGGCGAAAGCGGTGAAAGCGGCCATTACCCTGGCAGATAATGCCCCAGAAAGCTCGCCTTCGGTCTATCGTCGTATTACCGAATAGCGGTATACTGATCTGATCGCTTTTTTATAAGCACTGAGTACGGAGAACATATGAAACGTGCATTTATTATGGTGCTGGACTCTTTCGGCATCGGCGCTACAGAAGATGCTGGTCGCTTTGGTGACACAGGTGCAGACACCATGGGTCACATCGCAGAAGCCTGTGCAAAAGGCGAAGCGAACAACGGGCGTCAGGGCCCGCTGAATCTGCCAAACCTGACCCGTCTGGGTCTGGTTAAGGCCCACGAAGGTTCTACCGGCAAAATTGCCGCCGGTATGGACGCTAACGCGGAAGTGGTGGGCGCGTACGCCTGGGCGCACGAGCTCTCTTCCGGGAAAGACACCCCGTCAGGTCACTGGGAAATCGCCGGTGTGCCGGTTCTGTTTGACTGGGGCTATTTCTCCGATCACGAAAACAGCTTCCCTCAGGAGCTGCTGGATAAACTGGTTGAGCGTGCGAACCTGCCGGGTTACCTCGGCAACTGCCACTCTTCCGGTACCGTCATTCTGGATCAGCTCGGCGAAGAGCACATGAAAACCGGGAAGCCGATTTTCTACACCTCCGCTGACTCCGTGTTCCAGATTGCCTGCCACGAAGAGACCTTTGGTCTGGATCGCCTGTACGAGCTGTGCGAAATCGCTCGAGAAGAGCTGACCGAAGGCGGCTACAACATTGGCCGCGTGATCGCGCGTCCGTTTGTGGGTGACAAGCCTGGCAACTTCCAGCGTACCGGTAACCGTCACGACCTGGCCGTTGAACCGCCAGCGCCGACCGTACTGCAGAAACTGGTTGATGAGAAAGGGGGCCAGGTGGTCTCTGTCGGTAAGATCGCCGATATCTACGCTAACTGCGGCATCACCAAAAAAGTGAAAGCCACTGGTCTGGACGCGCTGTTTGACGCTACCGTCAAAGAGATGAAAGAGGCGGGTGATAACACCATCGTCTTTACCAACTTCGTGGACTTCGACTCCTCCTGGGGCCACCGTCGCGACGTGGCTGGCTATGCTGCCGGTCTGGAGCTGTTCGACCGCCGTCTGCCGGAGCTGATGGAGCTGGTGGGTGAAGATGACATTCTGATCCTGACCGCCGACCACGGCTGCGACCCAACCTGGACCGGTACCGACCACACCCGCGAGCACATTCCGGTGCTGGTGTACGGCCCAAAAGTGAAACCAGGCTCTCTGGGCCATCGCGAAACTTTCGCGGATATCGGCCAGACGATTGCGAAATACTTTGGTACGTCTGACATGGAATATGGCAAAGCCATGTTCTGATGACGCTGCCCGGCGGCGCGTGGCTTGCCGGGCCTACGTTTTTTGTAGGCCGGGTAAGGCGCAGCCGTCGCCCGGCAAAACAACATACTAATAAGGGAACTGAAGATGGCAACTCCTCACATTAATGCAGAGATGGGTGATTTCGCTGACGTCGTATTGATGCCGGGCGACCCGCTGCGCGCGAAGCACATCGCCGAAACCTTCCTCGAAGAGGTGCGTGAAGTGAACAACGTTCGCGGCATGCTGGGCTTCACCGGTACCTACAAAGGTCGCAAAATTTCCGTCATGGGTCACGGCATGGGTATCCCATCCTGCTCCATCTACACCAAAGAACTGATCACCGATTTTGGCGTGAAGAAAATCATCCGCGTCGGCTCCTGCGGCGCCGTGCGTATGGACGTTAAGCTGCGTGACATCGTGATCGGCATGGGCGCCTGCACCGACTCCAAAGTTAACCGCATGCGTTTCAAAGATCATGACTTCGCGGCCATCGCCGACTTTGACATGGTGCGCAACGCCGTTGACGCCGCCAAAGCGCTGGGCGTGGACGCGCGCGTGGGTAACATCTTCTCTGCGGACCTCTTCTACGCGCCAGACGGCGGCGAGATGTTCGACGTGATGGAAAAATATGGCATCCTGGGCGTGGAGATGGAAGCGGCGGGTATCTACGGTGTGGCGGCTGAGTTCGGTGCGAAAGCCCTGACCATCTGCACCGTGTCTGACCACATCCGTACTCACGAGCAGACCACTGCCGCTGAGCGTCAGACCACCTTCAACGACATGATCAAGATCGCGCTGGAATCCGTTCTGCTGGGCGATAAAGAGTAAGATTTCCTTCGGGGGCGTTCTGCCCCCTTTTTTATCTATTCACCTTTTACATCCTGCTTCCCCATTTTTCTTTACATTTCATCTAAATATGCTATGAAGTTTATTCAAGTATCTATTCATAAAACCATTCACTGATGACGACGATAAGTGATTTGCTGCTACAGGGCCCATGCAGAGCGCCTGAGCTTCGCCAGCATCTGGGCATCAGCCAGGCGACATTTTCGCGTCTGGTGGCTACCCAGCAACAGGTGATCCAGTTTGGGAAAGCGCGCGCCACGCGCTACGCCCTGCTGCGACCTGTGCGGGGTATCAGCGTATTTCCTTTCTGGCAAGTGAATGCTCAGGGCCGGGCCATTAAAGGCGGGGAGATTTACCCCACCTGGCCGCAGGGAAGCTGCCTTGTGCTTCAGGCTGATGGGCAATGGCAATGGTTTGATAGTCTTCCCTGGTACCTGACCGACCTTCGCCCGCAAGGTTTTTTAGGACGGGCGTGGGGTCGCCGCCTGGCACAGCAATTCTCGCTGCCGGAAGATATTCGTCTCTGGCAGGAAAGCGATGTGCTTTATGCCCTTAGCCAGTTTTCTGGTGAGCATTCCGGCGGTTGGCTGGTGGGTGAGGAGAACTACCAACGTTGGCTCTGTGCAACCCCTCCGCAGCCCATTACCGACGTTCAAAAAAACCGGGTCTATGCGCAGCTATCTCAGGAGGCGTTGGCAGGGGAGATCGTAGGTTCTTCTGCGGGTGGGGAACAACCCAAGTTCTCCTGCTTTGCCCAAACGGCAACAGGTGACGCGCATGTGCTGGTCAAGTTTACTGCGTCACAAAGTAGCGCAGTCTCTGTACGATGGGGCGATCTGCTGTTTGCCGAGGCTATCGCGCACAGCACACTTACCCGGGCAGGGCTCGCGGCAAGCGATGCCATCGCGCTACAAGGGGAAAGCGGCCAGGTTTTTCTTGAGGCTAAACGCTTTGACTGCGAAGGCGTAACGGGCAGACGCGCCATCGTCTCCCTTGAGGCGGTACAAAGTGAATTTGTCACCGCGAGCGGAGCATGGTCGCACACGGTTGAGAAGCTCGTGCAGGCTGGCATCGTAGAGGCAACCGCTGCGGGACAGGTCGAAAAAATATGGGCGTTTGGGCGCCTTATCGCTAACAGCGATATGCACGCGGGGAACCTCTCTTTTTACTATTCCGCGTTCCCGTTATCCCTTGCCCCGGTTTATGACATGTTGCCCATGGCGTTTGCGCCTTCCAGTGCAGGTATGATGCGGGAAGAGGCGTGCGAGTTGCGTTTCGATAGCACAATATCGCGCCAGGCATGGGAATTTGCCCTGCCACTGGCGGCACAATTCTGGCAGCAGGTGATGGATGAAAAACGGATAAGTGAAAATTTCCGCACAATCGCCGCGGGAATGAAAACGCGGTTAAGCGATATTGCGGTAATGGTCCAGAGAATGGCGTGAATGTTCTGCCGGGTGGTGGCTTCGCCTTACCCGGCCTACGGTTACAGGCCCGCGCAAGCGGGCTTTTTGTTACCGTACCGCCCGCGCAATCCATGCCGACAGTTCCCGCAACTCTTTTTCCTGTTCCGGGAAATCGCCGATCAGGGCATCGCACTCTTGTTGCAGCCTATCCGCACGGTACAAACAGCCCTGCAGACGCGCCGCCAGCGCCTCTAGCGGCGCCGGGTTCAGGCTGTCGGTAAAGATCTGGGTACGCGAGATATGGCCCTTCTCGACGTCGAAGTGCAGCTCCACGCCGCCCCACGTAAAGCGCTCATCCAGCAGGTGCGAGAAGGCAGGCGCCTGACCGAAGTTCCACTCCCAGCTGCTCTGGCGGGCAAAGGTTTCGGCAAAGTTTGGCAGATCCGGCGTCTTGTCAGGTGAAATGAGTTCGGCTTCAACCCGCTCGCCGTAATGGGCAAAAAACGCCTCGCGGATAGCGTCGCAGATCCGCTCATGGGTGATGCCCGGCAGCAGATCCACCAGATTGGCAACCCGCCCGCGCACGGAGGTGATGCCCTTGGCCTGCAACTTTTTCTGGTCGGGATTGAGGTAGTTCGCCAGGCGGCTGAGATCGGCATTTAATAACAGGGTGCCGTGATGGAAACCCCGGTCCATCGTTTCGCGATAGGCCGAGCCGGAGACTTTCCGGTCACCTTCATCTGTTTTTACCACCAGGTCGTTGCGCCCGGAGGCTTCCGCCGTGGCCCCCAGCGCCTGCAGCGCGTTCAACACGATGTTGGTGGAGATGGTTTTGTCGTATTCTGGCTTTCCGGCCATAAAGGTAAAGCAGGTATTGCCGAGGTCGTGGAATACCGCGCCACCGCCGCTGCTGCGACGGGCCAGACGCACATTGTCCTCTTCCATGCGTCGCGTGTTGCACTCTTTCCACGGGTTTTGCGCCCGGCCAATGACCACCGTGTCGGCGTTGCGCCACAGGAACAACACGCGCTGCGTGGCGGGCATCTGGCGGAAGATGCACTCTTCTACCGCAAGGTTAAACCAGGGATCATATGAATCTGAGATAAGCAAACGCAATGTAGACATGCAGATTTCCTCTCCTGAAACGGTTATCGACTCAATCACTCGCTTTTCTTTTCGCTCTCTTCCTCTTCAGGCACCGATTTACTGGCGGTGAGCAGGAACGGCGACTGCTGCCAGCGGGTGCGTTTGCCCTGCAGCAGCGTGCGGGTCAGCACCACGCCGATCGCCAGCGACAACAGCAGCATCAGGCGCAGAATATTGGTGGTGTTATCCACCTGCTTGGCCTCGGTGGCCAGGGTATGGGTGTCGAGCGTCAAACGCAGATAGCCGAGCGGGCCGTTTTTACCCTGAATCGGCTCCACCAGCTGCTGGTTAAAGTAGCCGCCCGCTTTTTTACCATCCAGCGCCAGCCTGTCGCGCACGTCGACATGCTCGCCGGAGCGGGCAATCAGGGCCCCTTCTTCATCGTAAACGCTGGCATCCAGGATGCGGCTCTCTTCCGTCAGGAGATGCAGCACCTGGGTGATGCGCTTTTCATCCGGCGTTTCGGTGCGCATCAGCGGGGCGATGTTGAGCGACACCTGACGCGCAAGGGTGTGCGCCAGCTCTTCAAGCTGCGGATTACGCTGCCGTTGATGATTCTGGCTGAACCACGATGCGCCCTGCATCAGCGCCACTAACAGGGCGAGACAGGAGAGGACAATCACGGCACGATGAAGCCGGAATTTCAGTTTTGCACGAGCCATATTCCACCTGCTGAAAATTTTCGGGGTTAATGTTGCCAGAAGTGATGGTTACAAGGTAGCCTCATGCGTTATTTTCCCTCCCCTGGATGATTCCCGGCGCGAACGATTTTACAGGAGCTTTAATGCCAAACATTACCTGGTGCGACCTGCCCAATGATGTCTCTCTCTGGCCAGGATTGCCGCTCTCATTAAGTGGTGATGAGGTAATGCCACTGGATTACCATGCTGGTCGTAGCGGCTGGCTGCTGTATGGACGCGGCCTGGATAAACAGCAGTTAACGACGTATCAGCGCAAGCTGGGCGCGGCAATGGTGATCGTGGCGGCCTGGTGTGTGGAAGATTATCAGGTGATTCGTCTGGCCGGTTCCCTGACCCAGCGTGCTACCCGTCTGGCGCATGATGCGGGTCTCGATGTCGCGCCATTGGGTAAAATCCCACACCTGAAAACGCCGGGCTTGCTAGTGATGGACATGGATTCAACCGCCATCCAGATCGAGTGCATCGACGAAATTGCTAAACTGGCGGGTACCGGCGAGATGGTGGCCGAAGTGACCGAACGCGCCATGCGTGGCGAACTGGACTTCACCGCCAGCCTGAAACAGCGCGTGGCGACCCTGAAAGATGCAGATGCAAATATCCTGATGCAGGTCCGGGAAAAGCTCCCCCTGATGCCGGGGCTGGTGCAGCTGGTGCTGAAGCTGGAAACCCTGGGCTGGAAAGTGGCCATCGCCTCCGGCGGGTTTACCTTCTTTGCTGAGTACCTGCGCGACAAACTGCGTCTGGATGCTGTGGTCGCCAACGAGCTGGAGATCCGCGACGGCAAACTGACCGGAAACGTGGTTGGCGATATCGTTGATGCCCAGTTCAAGGCCAACACCCTGACGCGTCTGGCGGAAAAATATGAGATCCCGGTTGCCCAGACGGTGGCCATTGGCGACGGGGCGAACGATCTGCCGATGATTAAAGTGGCCGGGCTTGGCATCGCCTACCATGCCAAACCGACCGTGAACGAAAAGACGGAAGTCACTATCCGTCATGCTGACCTGATGGGGGTGTTCTGCATTCTCTCTGGCAGCGTAAACCAGAAATAAAGAGGTAAAACGTGGCGAAAGCTCCAAAACGCGCATTTGTCTGTAATGAATGTGGTGCGGATTATCCGCGCTGGCAGGGGCAGTGCAGCGCCTGTCATGCCTGGAACACCATCACCGAAGTGCGCGGAGTTGCCGCTTCACCCACCGTTGCCCGTAACGAGCGCCTGAGCGGTTATGCGGGCAACGCAGGCGTATCGAAAGTCCAGAAGCTCTCCGACATCAGCCTTGAAGCCCTGCCGCGCTTCTCAACCGGTTTTAAAGAGTTTGACCGGGTGCTGGGCGGCGGCGTGGTGCCGGGCAGTGCCATTCTGATTGGCGGGAACCCGGGTGCCGGGAAATCGACCCTGCTGCTGCAAACCCTCTGCAAGCTGGCGGCGCAGATGAAAACACTCTACGTCACCGGGGAAGAGTCGCTGCAGCAGGTGGCGATGCGTGCCCACCGGCTAGGGCTGCCTACCAGCGAGCTGAATATGCTCTCCGAAACCAGCATCGAGCAGATCTGCATGATTGCTGAAGAAGAGCAGCCGAAGCTGATGGTGATCGACTCCATTCAGGTGATGCACATGGCCGATATCCAGTCGTCGCCGGGCAGCGTCGCCCAGGTGCGCGAAACCGCCGCCTATCTGACGCGCTTTGCGAAAACGCGCGGCGTGGCGATCATCATGGTCGGCCACGTTACCAAAGATGGCGCGCTGGCCGGTCCGAAAGTGCTGGAGCACTGTATCGACTGCTCCGTGATGCTGGATGGTGATGCCGATACCCGTTTCCGTACCCTGCGCAGCCATAAGAACCGCTTTGGCGCGGTGAATGAGCTGGGCGTCTTTGCCATGACCGAGCAGGGGCTTCGTGAAGTGAGCAACCCGTCCGCCATCTTCCTGAGCCGCGGCGACGAAGTGACCTCCGGCAGTTCGGTGATGGTGGTCTGGGAAGGGACGCGCCCGCTGCTGGTGGAGATCCAGGCTCTGGTCGATCACTCGATGATGGGCAATCCCCGTCGCGTGGCGGTGGGGCTGGAGCAAAACCGTCTGGCGATTTTGCTGGCGGTGCTGCACCGTCACGGCGGCCTGCAGATGGCGGATCAGGATGTGTTTGTGAACGTGGTCGGCGGCGTGAAGGTCACCGAAACCAGCGCCGACCTGGCACTGCTGCTGGCGATGGTCTCCAGCCTGCGTGACCGCCCGTTGCCGCAGGATCTGGTGGTCTTTGGCGAGGTCGGTCTGGCTGGCGAAATCCGCCCGGTACCGAGTGGTCAGGAGCGCATTTCCGAGGCGGCAAAACATGGCTTCCGCCGGGCGATTGTGCCCGCCGCCAACGTGCCGAAAAAAGTGCCGGAAGGGATGAAGGTCTTTGGGGTTAAAAAACTTGCTGATGCGTTAAATGTCTTTGACGACTTATAATTATCTATTCGATGTTGCAGGAGGCACCGTAATTTATGTCGTCATTTGACTATATCAAGACCGCGATCCGCCAGAAAGGCTGCACCTTGCAGCAGGTGGCGGAAGCCAGCGGTATGACCAAGGGCTATTTAAGCCAGCTGCTGAATGCCAAAATCAAAAGCCCCAGCGCGCAGAAGCTGGAAGCGCTGCACCGCTTTCTGGGGCTTGAGTTTCCACGTATGCAGAAGAACATCGGCGTGGTGTTCGGCAAGTTTTATCCGCTGCATACCGGGCATATCTACCTCATCCAGCGCGCCTGTAGCCAGGTGGACGAGCTGCACATCATCATGGGCTACGACGACAAGCGCGACCGCGAGCTGTTCGAAGCGAGCGCCATGTCCCAGCAGCCCACCGTCCCGGACCGCCTGCGCTGGCTGTTACAGACCTTCAAGTACCAGAAAAATATCCGCATTCATGCCTTTAACGAAGAGGGGATGGAGCCCTATCCCCACGGCTGGGATGTCTGGAGCAACGGCATAAAAGCCTTTATGGAAGAGAAAGGGATCCAGCCAAACTGGATCTACACCTCTGAAGAGTCTGACGCTTCGCAATATCCCGAACATCTGGGCACCGAAACGGTGCTGATCGACCCTAAACGCACCTTTATGAATATCAGTGGCGCCCAGATCCGCGAAAATCCGTTCCGCTACTGGGAGTACATCCCGACGGAAGTGAAGCCGTTCTTCGTGCGCACCGTGGCGATCCTCGGCGGTGAGTCCAGCGGTAAGTCCACGCTGGTCAACAAGCTGGCGAACATCTTCAACACCACCAGCGCCTGGGAGTATGGCCGGGATTATGTCTTCTCGCACCTCGGCGGCGACGAGATGGCGCTGCAATATTCCGACTACGACAAGATTGCGTTGGGGCATGCCCAGTACATTGATTTTGCAGTGAAATACGCCAATAAAGTGGCGTTTGTCGATACCGATTTCGTCACCACCCAGGCGTTCTGTAAAAAATATGAAGGGCGCGAGCACCCGTTTGTGCAGGCGCTGATCGACGAGTACCGCTTCGACTTAGTGATCCTGCTGGAGAACAACACCCCCTGGGTGGCGGACGGGATGCGCAGCCTGGGCAGTTCGGTGGACAGGAGAGAGTTCCAGACCATGCTGGTGGAGATGCTTGAAGCGAACAATATCGACTTTGTGCATGTGGAAGAGGCGGACTATGACAACCGATTCCTGCGCTGCGTGGAGCTGGTGAAAGAGATGATGGGCGAGAAGGGATAAGCCCTCTGCCGCTCTGCTTGCCCGGCCTACGTTTTTGTAGGCCGGGTAAGGCGAAGCCGCCACCCGGCACACATAAAAACGGCAACCCGTGGGTTGCCGTTTTGCATTTACTTGGCGATACGCTTGTACTTGATACGCTTTGGCTCCAGCGCGTCAGCGCCCAGCGTGCGTTTCTTGTACTCTTCGTATTCGGTGAAGTTACCTTCGAAGAACTCCACTTTACCTTCATCCTGGTAATCCAGAATGTGGGTCGCGATACGGTCGAGGAACCAACGGTCGTGGGAGATCACCATGGCGCAGCCCGGGAACTCCAGCAGGGCGTTTTCCAGCGCGCGCAGGGTTTCGATGTCGAGGTCGTTGGTCGGTTCATCGAGCAGCAGCATGTTACCGCCAACCTGCAGCAGTTTGGCCAGATGCAGACGACCACGCTCACCGCCGGACAGCTCGCCCACGCGTTTACCCTGATCAACCCCTTTAAAGTTAAAGCGGCCCACATAGGCACGGCTTGGCATTTCGGTGTTGCCGATACGCATGATATCCAGGCCGCCGGAAACTTCTTCCCAGACGGTTTTGCTGTTATCCATTGCGTCGCGGAACTGATCCACGGAGGCCAGCTTCACGGTTTCGCCGAGGGTGATGGTGCCGCTGTCAGGCTGTTCCTGACCGGACATCATGCGGAACAGGGTCGATTTACCCGCGCCGTTCGGGCCGATGATGCCCACGATCGCGCCTTTCGGTACCGAGAAGCTCAGATCGTCGATCAGCACGCGGTCGCCGTAGGATTTACGCAGGTTGCTGACTTCAACCACTTTGTCACCCAAACGGGCTCCAGGTGGAATAAACAGTTCGTTGGTTTCGTTACGTTTCTGGTATTCGGTGTTGTTCAGCTCTTCGAAGCGCGCCAGACGGGCTTTGCCCTTAGACTGACGGCCTTTAGTGCCCTGACGAACCCACTCCAGCTCTTTCTCAATGGATTTGCGACGGGCCGCTTCCTGAGAGGCTTCCTGCGCCAGACGCTGATCTTTCTGCTCCAGCCAGGAGGAATAGTTACCTTCCCACGGAATACCTTCCCCGCGGTCCAGCTCCAGGATCCAGCCGGCAACGTTATCGAGGAAGTAACGGTCGTGGGTGATCGCCACAACGGTCCCTTCGAAGTCATGCAGGAAGCGTTCCAGCCACGCCACAGATTCCGCATCCAGGTGGTTGGTTGGTTCGTCGAGCAGCAGCATGTCTGGCTTTTCCAGCAGCAGACGGCACAGTGCGACGCGGCGGCGCTCACCACCGGAGAGGTTGGCGATTTTTGCATCCCAGTCTGGCAGGCGCAGGGCATCGGCCGCACGCTCCAGCTGCACGTTCAGGTTATGGCCGTCGTGTGCCTGGATGATCTCTTCATATTTACCCTGCTGGGCCGCGAGCTTATCGAAGTCTGCATCCGGCTCTGCGTACTTCGCGTACACCTCGTCCAGACCTTTCAGCGCGTTAACCACTTCGGAAACGGCTTCTTCAACAGATTCGCGAACGGTGTGCTCCGGGTTCAGCTGCGGTTCCTGCGGCAGGTAACCGATTTTGAGGCCAGGCTGCGGACGGGCTTCACCTTCGATCTCTGTATCGATGCCCGCCATGATGCGCAGCAAGGTGGACTTACCGGCACCGTTGAGACCCAGCACACCAATTTTTGCGCCCGGGAAGAAGCTCAGCGAGATATTTTTAAGAATATGACGTTTCGGCGGTACCACTTTGCCGACACGATGCATGGTATAAACGAATTGAGCCACGTTGGACTTCGCCTCTTTTATCGTGATGAGAATAGTGGCGAAGTGTAGCCTTTTTCCCCGCCTAATCCCAGCCATCGACGGCAGGAGTGTTAAAACGCGCAAGAAAGGTAAAAATGTGTCGGTAACGTGGCGCGTTGCGGGATGCCTGGTTAGCATAAGTTAATTACATTTTTGCGCGGCACGATGCTGCATTTTATGACGATTAACAGAGGATGAGCGTGTGGTAAAAGCCAAACAAGTGGGCTGGCGACTGTTGGCTGCCAGCGTCTGCGTGCTGACCATCAGCAGCGCAGCGCGAGCCGATTCACTGGATGAACAACGTAACCGCTATGCCCAGATCAAACAGGCATGGGATCAGCGACAGATGGAGACGGTGCAGGCCTTGATGCCGACGCTGAAAGATTACCCGCTGTACCCCTATCTGGAATACCGCCAGCTCACCGACGACCTGATGAACCAGCCGACGATCACCGTCAAAAACTTTATTCAGGCCAACCCGACGCTGCCTCCGGCGCGGACCCTGCAGTCGCGCTTTGTCAACGAGCTGGCGCGTCGTGAAGACTGGCGCGGCCTGCTGGCCTTTAGCCCGGAGAAGCCGGGCACTACCGAAGCGCAGTGTAACTACTATTATGCAAAATGGGCGACAGGCCAGCAGGAAGAGGCCTGGAACGGCGCCAAAGAGCTATGGCTCACCGGGAAAAGCCAGCCGAACGCCTGCGACTCGCTGTTCGGCGCCTGGCGCGCCTCCGGCAAGCAGGATCCTTTAGCGTATCTGGAGCGCATCCGTCTGGCGATGAAAGCGGGCAACACCCGTCTGGTGACCGCGCTCGCCGGACAGATGCCACCGGAGTATCAGACCATTTCCAGCGCGCTGATCCAGCTGGCGAACGATCCGAAGACGGTGATGGACTTTGCCCGCACCACGGGTGCTACCGATTTTACCCGCCAGATGGCGGCAGTGGCGTTCACCAGCGTGGCGCGTGACGACGTGGAAAACGCCCGGCTGATGATCCCATCCCTTGCCCAGGCGCAGCAGCTCAATGAGGATCAGACCCAGGAGCTGCGCGATATTGTTGCGTGGCGACTGATGGGCAGCGATGTCACCGATGAACAGGCGCGCTGGCGCGATGACGCCATCATGCGTTCCCAGTCCACCTCGCTGGTGGAACGCCGTGTGCGCATGGCGTTGGGGAATGGCGATCGCCGCGGCCTGAACACCTGGCTTGCGCGTCTGCCGATGGAGGCGAAAGAGAAGGACGAGTGGCGCTACTGGCAGGCGGATCTTCTGCTGGAGCGGGGGCGTGAGGAGGAGGCGAAATCGATTCTGCACAGCCTGATGCAGCAGCGCGGTTTCTATCCGATGGTCGCGGCCCAGAGGCTCGGCGAGGAGTACATCTTAAAGATTGATAAAGCGCCATCCGGCGTCAACGCGGCCCTGGTAAATGGGCCGGAGATGGCGCGGGTGCGCGAGCTGATGTACTGGAATCTGGACAACACCGCCCGCAGCGAATGGGCGAACCTGGTTACCAGCCGCACGGTAGAGGAAAAAGCGCAACTGGCGCGCTATGCCTTTGATAATCACTGGTGGGATCTCAGCGTGCAGGCGACGATCGCTGGCAAGCTGTGGGATCATCTCGAGGAGCGTTTCCCGCTGGCCTATAACGATCTGTTCGAACGCTATACCCGCGGCAAAACTATCCCGCAGAGCTATGCGATGGCGATTGCCCGCCAGGAGAGCGCCTGGAACCCGAAAGTGCGCTCGCCGGTGGGGGCCAGCGGTCTGATGCAGGTGATGCCTGCCACCGCCGCCCATACGGTGAAGAAGTTTAATCTACCGGGCTATAGCAGCCCGTCGCAGCTGCTGGATCCGGAGACCAATATCAATATTGGCACCACCTATCTGCAGAGCGTCTACGATCAGTTCGGCGATAACCGCATCTTTGCCTCGGCGGCCTATAACGCCGGTCCGGGACGCGTGCGCACCTGGCTTGGCAACAGCGCCGGACGCATTGACGCGGTGGCGTTTGTCGAGAGCATTCCGTTCTCGGAAACCCGCGGCTATGTGAAAAACGTCCTGGCGTATGATGCTTACTATCGCTACTTCATGGGAGAGAAAGATACCCTGATGAGCGACAGTGAGTGGCAGCGACGTTACTGATCGGTGGGGTTATGTTATGCTTGTACTCGTTTAAGAGTACGAAAGGCGGCATAACATGACCCAGCATTCCCCTTATTCATCGGCGATGGCCGAGCAACGTCATCAGGAGTGGCTTCGTTTTGTGGAGCTGCTTCGTCAGTCTTATGAACAGGATCTGCATCTGCCGCTGCTGCAGCTGATGCTCACCCCCGACGAGCGCGAGGCGCTGGGCACGCGGGTGCGGATTATCGAAGAGTTACTGCGCGGTGAGATGAGCCAGCGCGAACTGAAAAGCGAGCTGGGGGCGGGGATCGCCACCATCACCCGCGGATCGAACAGCCTGAAATCGGCGCCGGTTGAATTGCGCCAGTGGCTGGAGCAGGTGCTGCTGAAAAACGCCTGATGGCGATGCGCTTATCAGGCCTACACAAGACGTGTGTACCGTAGGCCGGATAAGGCGTAATTACCTGTATATCGCGTTATGAAACGGGCTCAACGCCAGGATCACCGCCTGATGATAAACGCTTGAGCGCGTCAGCGCCCCGGCGGTAAAGACCCCAATCGCCCCCTCTTTGCGCCCAATCTCATCAATGCCGGTGTATTTCGACATCACCGGCCCAAGCGCTTCCCCTTCGCGCACTTTATCCAGGATGATCTCCGGAAGGGGCAGGGTAGCGGAACGGGCTTCGCCGCGCTGATCCCGGCTCTCGATAACCACCCAGCTAAAGGTTGCGCCTTCGTCAATGCCCGCTTCAATCGCCACCCAAAAGTCCGCATCTGGACAGGCGGCCTTCGCATTGGCTACGCGGTTCCGTGCGCCAGCGCGCGTTTCCTCGCTGCCGAATGGTTGTTCCGGGACGCCGCTCTCGACGCTGACGGATGTAATGTGGCAGGATCCTTCGCCGAAGATCTCGTCAAATGCCCTTAGAATTGCCTGAATTTTGGCAGGATTAGTGGTAGCAGAGACAACCTGGTGCATAATTAAGCCTAACTCTAAAAATATCATCGCAGTATAACGGAAAAAAAGCATGTTACAGGTATACCTTGTTCGCCACGGTGAAACGCAGTGGAACGCCGAGCGACGTATTCAAGGCCAGTCAGACAGTCCACTTACTGCCAAGGGTGAGGAACAGGCCCGGCAGGTTGGCGAACGCGCCAGAACGCTGGGCATTACCCATATCATCGCCAGCGATTTAGGTCGCACGCGACGCACAGCGGAGATTATCGCGCAGGCCTGCGGCTGCGATGTCACCGTGGATGCCCGCCTGCGTGAGCTGGATATGGGGGTGCTGGAACAACGTCTTATCGATACCCTGACGGAAGAAGAAGAGTCCTGGCGTCGTACGCTGGTTAACGGCAGCGAAGATGGCCGTATTCCACAAGGCGAATCGATGCTGGAACTGAGCGAGCGTATGCATGCGGCACTGGCAGCCTGCCTGGACCTTCCCGAGGGCAGTCGGCCATTGCTGGTGAGTCACGGAATGGCGTTGGGTTGTCTGGTCAGCACCATCCTTGGGCTTCCAGCCTGGGCTGAACGTCGCCTGCGTCTGCGTAACTGCTCGCTTTCCCGCATCGACTATCAGCAAAGTCCGTGGCTGGCATCAGGATGGATTGTGGAGATGGCAGGGGATATCTCGCATCTCGATGCCCCTGCGTTAGATGAGCTGCAGCGTTAACGGCGGATAGGAATCAGGTATTCGCAGCGCAGATCGATTGGGCGTTCGTCCGGTTTAACATCCGTTGACGGATAGTAACGCTCAATATCCTGCCCCTTTCTGCGGTTCAGGTTCAGCATCGGCATACAGGTGCCATAGACCGTCATGATAAAGTCCTGCACGCCGGTACCCAGCCCTTCATAGGTGAACATCACATATTCACCGCCTTCCAGCACCACCGGTTTCGACCCCTGAATATAGCCATTGGCCATTTCCGGCGTTAATGCCGTGGTGTAGAACACTTCCTGCTCGTCATCTTTTTCCAGGCTTGGACGCGTCTCGTTCAGGCCATACAGCAGCGGCGGAATGGCCGGCGCATGGCTGAGGAAATCACGCCAGAACTGAACGCGCATCTGATGACGAAATTCGGAGATCTGCTCCAGCGAGCAGGAGTAGCTTTGCGTCGTACCGACCAGGTGCGTCTCTGGCAGAGTGACGAACTCATGCTGAGGCAGGGTGAATTCGCCGAGGCGCAGCGGCGGACACATCCCGAACGAACTCCAGTCCGGCGAGCGGCGGTAGAGCGCAGGGGTCAACGAGAACTGTTTTTTGAACGCGCGGGTAAAGGTCTGCTGTGAATCAAAGCGGTACTGTAAAGCGATATCCAGAATCGGACGCGCAGTCAGGCGAAGCGCCACGGCGGACTTGGACAGGCGACGTGCGCGGATATAAGCACCAATGGCATGACCGGTGACATCCTTAAACATCCGCTGTAAGTGCCACTTAGAATATCCCGCTTTTGCCGCCACATTATCGAGTGACAAAGGCTGATCCAGATGGCCTTCCAGCCAGGTAAGAAGATCGCGAATAATTCCAGCCTGATCCATATACTATCCTCATCCTTAATACAGCAGGTACCCTGCTAACAGGTTAGCGGATAATAGCATTTTTTGATGTTTTAGCATTCAGTGTTTTTTTTGCGCTTAAATGCGGTTTTCCTGGTGATCCAGGAGAATATTTTCTAATGCTGTGATCTTGCTGCTTTTTTTATATGATTGTTGAATAATTACGCAGTTCAATTTTCAAATATGGTAACAATATGAAATACAAGACATTGATCGTCACGACGCTGCTGTTATTAATGGGGCGCGCCGTGCAGGCAGAGGAGATTGGCTCTGTCGATACCGTGTTCAAAGTTTTCGGGCCGGACCATAAAATTGTTGTCGAAGCCTTTGACGATCCCGATGTAAAAAACGTGACCTGCTATATCAGCCGGGCAAAAACGGGCGGGATAAAAGGGGGCCTTGGGCTGGCGGAAGATACCTCCGACGCGGCAATCTCCTGTCAGCAGGTGGGGCCGGTTGAGCTGAGCGAGAAGATCAAAAACGGTAAGGCGCAGGGCGACGTGGTGTTTCAGAAACGCACCTCGCTGGTGTTCAAAAAACTGCAGGTGGTGCGTTTCTATGATGCGAAACGTAACGCGCTGGCTTATCTGGCCTACTCGGACAAGGTCGTTGAAGGCTCACCGAAAAACGCGCTCAGCGCGGTGCCCATTATGCCGTGGCATTAACTCAGGGACACGCCATGCAGCAACCTGTGGTCTGGCTGGTTGAAGACGAAATCAGCATCGCCGATACGCTGATCTACATGCTCCAGCAGGAGGGATTTGCGGTAAAGGCCTTTGAACGTGGCCTGCCGGTGCTGGAGGAAGCGCGCCGACAAAGCCCGGCGCTCGCCATCCTGGACGTGGGGCTGCCGGATATCAGCGGTTTTGAGCTCTGCCGTCAGCTGCTGGCCCGGCATCCTTCGCTACCGGTGCTGTTCCTTACGGCCCGCAGCGATGAAGTGGACAAGCTGCTCGGTCTGGAGATCGGCGCCGATGATTACGTCGCCAAACCCTTCTCGCCCCGGGAGGTATGCGCCCGGGTGCGGACCATTTTACGGCGCATGCAAAAGTCCGCTGCGCCTTCAGAGATTGTCCGTATCGGCGAGTTTGAACTGAATGAACCTGCCGCCAGAATCAGCTGGTTTGGTGAGCCATTACCCCTGACACGCTACGAGTTCCTGCTGCTTAAAACGCTGCTGAACGCGCCGGGCCGTGTCTATTCCCGCCAGCAACTGATGGATAAAGTCTGGGGAGAGGAGGGCGACAGCTTCGATCGCACCGTGGATACCCATATTAAAACCCTGCGCGCCAAGCTGCGGGCAGTGAATGACCAGCTTTCCCCTATCAGCACCCACCGCGGCATGGGTTATAGCCTGGGATTATATTAATGCGCATAGGCATGCGGCTGTTGCTGGGATACTTCCTGATTGTGGCCATTGCGGCGTGGTTTGTGCTGTCGATCTTTGTTCAGGAGATCAAGCCCGGCGTGCGCAGGGCAACCGAAGGCACGCTGATTGACACTGCGACGCTGCTGGCGGAAGTGGGACGAGACGATCTGCTGGCAGGCAACCCGCAGGAGGGCAAGCTGGCGCAGGCCTTTTCCCGCCTCCACCAGCGCCCGTTTCGCGCCAATATTGGCGGCATTCATAAGGTGCGTAACGAGTATCACGTCTACATGACCGATGCCCGCGGCCGGGTGGTATTTGATTCCGCCGGCCTGGCCGTGGGGAAGGATTACGCGCGCTGGAACGACGTCTGGCTGACGCTGCGCGGGGAGTATGGCGCCCGCAGTACGCCGAGCGATCCGCAGAATCCGGAGAGCACAGTCATGTACGTTGCCGCGCCGGTGGTCGATCGGGGCAAGATTATCGGCGTATTGTCGGTTGGCAAGCCCAACAGCGCGATGGCGCCGGTGATCCAGCGCAGCGAGCGACGGATCCTGTGGGCCGGCGGGGCGCTGCTGGGGATTGCGTTGCTCATTGGTCTGGCGGTGGCATGGTGGATCAACCGCTCGATTAACACCCTGTCGCGCTATGCCGACTCGGTGACCAATGATACCCCGCTGCCGTTGCCCGATCCGGGCAGCAGTGAACTGCGCAAACTGGCGCAGGCGCTGGAGAACATGCGTGTTCGTCTGGAGGGAAAAAATGATATCGAAAATTATGTGCATGCGCTCACTCACGAACTGAAGAGCCCGCTGGCCGCGATCCGCGGTGCGGCGGAGATCCTGGCAGAGCAGCCCCCGCCGCAGGTGGCGGCGCGGTTTATTGATAATATCCTGGCGCAAAACGCGCGCATGCAGTCGCTGGTTGAAAAACTTCTCGCTCAGGCCAGACTGGAAAACAGGGTCGAGATCGTTCCGGTCAGTGTCAGCATTGATGAGCTGTTTACACGCCTTGCCGATGCGCGCACGGCGACGCTGGCCTCCCGAAACATCACCCTGAACTGGCAAAGGAGCGGGTGCTGCGTGGAGGGCGATGCCGATCTGCTTGAGCAGGCGCTGGGCAATTTACTGGATAACGCTATCGACTTTACCCCGCCGGGTGGGGCGATCCAGCTTGCCGCTACGCAGGCGTTCAGGCAGGTCACCATCACCGTGACGGATAACGGAAGCGGTATCCCGGATTATGCGCAGGCGCGAATCTTTGAGCGCTTCTACTCCCTCCCGCGCGAGAACGGATTGAAAAGCAGCGGGCTCGGGCTGGCCTTTGTGCTGGAGGTGGCGCGTCTGCATCAGGGGAGCATCGATCTGCGCAACCGGACTGACGGCGGCGTGACGGCCACCCTGATACTTCACCGTCCCTTCACATAACTTCAAACTGACCCCACATAGCCTGGTTAGGCTCTCCTCATCACAAAGGAGACCTGATATGAAATCCCCCCTGTTCTGGAAAGTTAGCACCCTGTTGGGGTGCATTCTGCTGTTACTCGTCCCACTGATGTTGGTGGGCAACCTGATTTCGGAGCGCGAGAGCTATCGCAACGAGGTCGAAAACACCCTTCGCCAGAGTACCAGCGGCCCGCAGCAGCTGGTGGGCCCGCTGATCGCCATTCCGGTAACGGAGGTCTATTACAAACAGGAAGAGGCGAAAAAGGTGGAGTATAAGAAGCGTTATATGCACTTTATCCTGCCGGAGACGCTACAGGTCGAGGGCAATCAGCACGTGCAGACGCGCAATATCGGCATCTATGACGGGCAAATCTGGAATACCGATCTCAACATTAAGGCGCAGTTTACGACGGAAAAACTGGCGGAGTTGCAGGGTGGGACGATGACGCTCGGCAAGCCGTTTATCGTGGTCGGTGTCGGGGATGCGCGCGGAATAGGGGCAGTGAGCATCTCAAAAATCAATGGTGAGACGTTAAGCATCGAGCCTGGCGCCGGGGTGTACGGGGCGTTATCCGGCATTCACATCCCACTGACCGACAACGCGCTGGCGGCAAAAACCGTCTCGCTGGAGATGTCGCTCAATCTGGCTGGTACCGGCAGCTTTGCCGTGGTTCCGGTGGGACGTAACAGCGAAATGACCCTTAACAGTAACTGGCCGCACCCGAGCTTTATGGGCAATTACCTGCCGGTTAAGCACGAGATTAGCGCGTCTGGTTTCCAGGCAAACTGGAAAAGTAGCTGGTTTGCGAACAATCTTGCGGGCTGGTTCAACGACAACGAGGTCCCTGAATGGAGTGCGATCCCGGCGTTTAGCGTCACGGTGGCCACCCCCGCGGATCAGTATCAGCTGACCGACCGCGCGATTAAGTACGCCATTTTACTGATTGCTTTGACGTTTATGGCCTTCTTCGTCTTTGAAACTTTAACCGGATTGCGGCTGCACCCGATGCAGTACCTGCTGGTGGGACTGGCGCTGGTGCTGTTCTATCTGGTGCTGCTGGCGTTGTCTGAGCATGTGGGCTTTACTCCCGCATGGATTATTGCCAGCCTGGTGGGGGCGCTAATGAACGGCGTCTATCTGCAGGCAGTGCTGAAAAGCTGGAAACGCAGTGGCCTGTTTGTGCTGGCGCTGCTGGGGCTGGACGTGGTGATGTGGTTCCTGCTGCGTTCAGAAGAGAGTGCGTTGCTGCTGGGCTCTGCGGTGCTGGCGCTGGCCCTGTTCGCGGTAATGTATCTCACGCGCCACTTTGACTGGTACTCGCTCTCCCAGCCGAAGCGCACGGCGCCATCCGGGTCAACGGATAAAGATACGATGCGGTTATGGAAATAAAAAAACGGCGCCCTGGCGCCGTTTTTTTATGACTTATGTGCAGAATTATTCCTGCAGGTCGCCGCAGAAACGATAGCCTTCACCATGAATGGTGGCGATGATTTCTGGTGTATCCGGCGTGGATTCGAAGTGTTTACGAATACGGCGGATAGTCACGTCAACGGTACGGTCGTGCGGCTTCAGCTCACGGCCGGTCATTTTTTTCAGCAGTTCTGCACGGGACTGGATCTTGCCCGGGTTTTCGCAGAAGTGCAGCATGGCGCGGAATTCGCTGCGCGGCAGTTTGTACTGGTCGCCCTGCGGGCTCACCAGAGAACGGCTATTAATATCAAGTTCCCAGCCGTTGAATTTGTAGCTCTCTACGCTACGACGCTCTTCGCTGACCGTGCCCAGGTTCATGGTGCGGGACAGCAGGTTGCGTGCACGAATGGTTAACTCGCGTGGGTTAAACGGTTTGGTGATATAGTCATCCGCGCCGATTTCCAGGCCAAGAATTTTATCAACTTCGTTATCGCGGCCAGTCAGGAACATTAACGCAACGTTCGCCTGTTCACGCAGTTCACGTGCCAGCAGAAGGCCGTTTTTACCCGGCAGGTTGATGTCCATGATAACCAGGTTGATATCATTTTCAGAAAGGATCTGATGCATCTCTGCGCCATCGGTCGCTTCAAAGACATCGTAGCCTTCTGCTTCGAAAATGCTCTTTAACGTGTTGCGTGTTACCAACTCGTCTTCAACGATAAGAATGTGCGGGGTCTGCATGTTTGCTACCTAAATTGCCAACTAAATCGAAACAGGAAGTACAAAAGTCCCTGACCTGCCTGATACATGCCACAAATTAACATGACCGGCGTAACGTGACTAAAGTACGTAATTGCGTTCTTGATGCACTTTCCATCAACGTCAACAACATCATTAGCTTGGTCGTGGGTACTTTCCCTCTGGACCCGACAGTGTCAAAAACGGCTGTCATCCTAACCATTTTAACAGCAACATAACAGGCTAAGTGACACCAGACACCCAATAAAACTACGCTTCGTTGACATATATCAAGTTCAATTGTAGCACGTTAACAGTTTGATGAAATCATCGTAGCGGATCGCTAGCCTTTGTCACAAATTTTCAACAAACCAACTAGTTGCGACCGTTAATTAATAAACAAGGTGAATCCAATGTCAACATTGAACCTGAGAAATCATTATCATTATTAAACATAGGGATAAGCGTTATTCATTAACATTATCCCTTAAAGTTCATTCATGAAATAGTTTAGTATTTTTAATTTGTAGTGAAACGCTATTTCGGTGATTTCTGTTGCGAATTTGTAAATTCGTGATGCGTAATATGATGATGCGTATCACATTTTTATCGGCTAACTGCCTAAAAAGAGAGCATAAATGCATTTGTCTATCGTACTGGTATCCCCAGCAAGAGCAGAAAATATCGGCGCCGCCGCACGGGCAATGAAGACCATGGGGTTTACCGATTTACGTATTGTCGCCAGCGATGCGCACAACGAACCTGCGGCACGTTGGGTTGCCCATGGGTCGGGAGATATCCTTGATAATTTAACTACTTACGAAACTCTGGCCGACGCGCTGCACGATATCTCTTTTACCGTCGCTACCACCGCCCGCAGCCGATCTAAGTTTCATTACTACGCCACGCCCGCTGAACTGGTGCCGTTACTGGCAGAAAAAAGCCAGTGGCTGCCCAACATGGCGCTGGTTTTTGGCCGGGAAGATTCCGGCCTGACGAACGAGGAACTGGCACTTGCGGACGTGCTGACCGGCGTGCCGATGGTGGCGGATTATCCGTCGCTAAATTTAGGTCAGGCCGTGATGGTGTATTGCTATCAATTAGCATCCTTGATGCAAAATCCTGCTTCACCTCCGGCTGAGGTGGATGAAAACCAGCTTTCTGCTTTGCGTACGCGTACCGAACGCCTGCTGACCTCGCTGAATGTCGCCGACGATCAGAAGATGGCGGAGTGGCTACAGCAGCGGTTAGGTCTGTTAGGTCAGCGAGACACGGCAATGTTGCACAGATTACTGCACGATATCGAAAAAAAACTGGCAGAGTAAAACGCTGTCATACTTTTTTGTTATGGTTGAATGCTCCAAAAAATGTGCTGTGCACGGTCCGATTCGGACGGAAATAAAAACTCAGGCAGAGATACGTGAAAGGGCCGGAAAATGTGATCAAATTAGAAATTCGTTGACTTACCGGCACGTATGCTTTAACCAATAGAGTCAGACAGCACAGACAGATAATAATGACAGAGTACACAACATCCATGAAACGCATCAGCATCACCACCATTACCACCACCATCATCATTACCACAGGTAACGGTGCGGGCTGACGCGTACAGGAAAGAAAAGAAAAAAGCCCGCACCTGAACAGTGCGGGCTTTTTTTTCGGCTAAAGATCACGAGGTAACAAGCATGCGAGTGTTGAAGTTCGGCGGTACATCAGTGGCAAATGCAGAACGATTTCTGCGTGTTGCCGACATCCTGGAGAGCAATGCCAGGCAGGGGCAGGTGGCGACGGTTCTCTCTGCCCCGGCTAAAATTACCAATCACCTGGTGGCGATGATTGAAAAAACCATCGGGGGTCAGGATGCACTGGTGAACATCAGCGACGCTGAGCAGATCTTTGCCAGCCTGCTGCAGGGCCTGGCGGATGCACAGCCTGGCTTTCCCCACGCCCAACTGAAAGCCTTCGTTGAGCAAGAGTTCGCTCAGATTAAACACGTTCTGCATGGTATCAGCCTGTTGGGGCAGTGCCCGGACAGCATTAACGCGGCGCTGATCTGCCGCGGTGAAAAACTCTCTATCGCCATTATGGCGGGCCTGCTGGAAGCCCGCGGCCATAACGTCACGGTGATCGATCCCGTCGAAAAACTGCTCGCTGTTGGCCATTACCTCGAATCAACCGTAGATATTGCCGAATCTACCCGTCGCATTGCGGCAGGCAAAATTCCTGCCGACCACATGATCCTGATGGCGGGCTTCACCGCCGGGAATGAAAAAGGGGAGCTGGTGGTGCTGGGCCGTAACGGTTCCGACTACTCCGCCGCCGTGCTGGCCGCCTGCCTGCGGGCCGACTGTTGTGAGATCTGGACTGACGTCGACGGCGTGTATACCTGCGACCCCCGGCAGGTGCCCGATGCCCGCCTGCTGAAGTCGATGTCTTATCAGGAGGCGATGGAGCTCTCCTACTTCGGCGCCAAAGTGCTTCACCCGCGTACGATTTCGCCGATTGCCCAGTTCCAGATCCCCTGCCTGATTAAAAACACCGGTAATCCACAGGCGCCAGGCACGCTGATTGGCGCCAGCAGCAATGAAGATGGCCTGCCGGTAAAAGGCATCTCCAACCTCAATAATATGGCGATGTTCAGCGTCTCCGGGCCAGGCATGAAAGGGATGGTTGGCATGGCGGCCCGCGTGTTTGCGGCCATGTCCCGCAACGGTATCTCTGTCGTGCTGATCACCCAGTCCTCCTCGGAATACAGCATCAGCTTCTGCGTACACCAGGCCGACTGCCTGCGCGCGCGCCGGGCGCTGGAAGAGGAATTTTACCTGGAGCTGAAAGAGGAGTTGCTGGAGCCGCTCTCCATACAGGAACGCCTGGCCGTTATCTCGGTGGTGGGCGACGGTATGCGCACCTTGCGCGGCATCTCCGCGAAGTTCTTTGCAGCGCTGGCGCGGGCGAACATCAATATTGTTGCCATCGCCCAGGGCTCCTCAGAGCGCTCCATCTCCGTAGTGGTGAATAATGATGATGCGACCACCGGCGTGCGCGTCACCCACCAGATGCTGTTTAACACCGATCAGGTGATCGAGGTGTTCCTGATTGGCGTCGGCGGTGTCGGCGGTGCGTTACTGGCGCAGCTGAAGCGCCAGCAGGAGTGGCTGAAGAAAAAGCATATCGATCTGCGCGTCTGCGGCATTGCGAACTCCAAAGCGCTGCTGACCAACGTTCATGGGCTGAACCTCGAGAACTGGCAGGCAGAGCTGGCGGAGGCGAAAGAGCCGTTTAATCTGGGCCGCCTGATCCGCCTGGTCAAAGAGTATCATCTGCTGAACCCGGTGATTGTCGACTGTACCTCCCACCAGGCGGTGGCCGATCAGTATGCCGACTTCCTGCGCGAAGGTTTCCACGTGGTGACGCCAAATAAAAAGGCCAACACCTCGTCGATGGATTACTACCATCAGATGCGCCACGCGGCGGCAAAATCCCGCCGTAAGTTCCTGTACGACACCAACGTCGGCGCCGGGCTGCCGGTTATCGAAAACCTGCAAAACCTGCTCAATGCCGGGGATGAACTGCAGCGTTTCTCCGGCATTCTGTCGGGTTCGCTCTCCTTTATCTTTGGCAAGCTGGATGAAGGTATGAGCTTGTCGGAAGCGACCAAAATGGCGCGTGAGCTGGGCTACACCGAGCCCGATCCCCGCGACGATCTCTCCGGCATGGATGTGGCGCGCAAGCTGCTGATCCTCGCCCGCGAAACGGGACGTGAGCTGGAGCTGTCAGATATCGTGATCGAACCGGTTCTGCCGGAGAGTTTTGACCACGCTGGCGATGTCGCCACCTTTATGGCGAATCTGCCGCAGCTGGATGACGCTTTCGCCTCCCGGGTCGCAAAAGCCCGTGATGAAGGCAAGGTATTGCGCTATGTTGGCAACATTGAAGAAGATGGCGTCTGCCGTGTCAAAGTGGCGGCGGTCGACGGTAACGATCCGCTGTTCAAAGTGAAAAACGGCGAAAACGCCCTCGCGTTTTACAGCCACTATTATCAGCCACTGCCGTTGGTCCTTCGCGGCTATGGCGCGGGGAATGATGTGACGGCGGCGGGCGTGTTTGCCGATCTGCTGCGTACCCTGTCATGGAAGTTAGGAGTTTAACATGGTCAAAGTTTATGCCCCGGCTTCCAGCGCCAATATGAGCGTCGGGTTTGATGTGCTGGGTGCGGCGGTGACGCCAGTGAATGGCGCATTGCTGGGTGATACGGTTACGGTAGAATCGGCGGACAGCTACAGTCTGAACAACGTCGGGCGTTTCGCCAGCAAGCTGCCGAGCGAGCCGCGGGAAAATATTGTCTATCAGTGCTGGGAGCGTTTTTGTCAGGAGATCGGTAAAAACGTCCCGGTTGCTATGACGCTGGAAAAAAGCATGCCGATTGGCTCCGGGCTGGGCTCCAGCGCCTGTTCCGTCGTCGCCGCGCTGGTAGCGATGAACGAACATTGCGGCAAGCCGCTGAATAACACCCGCCTGCTGGCCCTGATGGGCGAGCTGGAAGGGCGCATCTCCGGCAGCATTCATTATGATAATGTTGCCCCCTGTTTCCTGGGCGGCATGCAGTTGATGATCGAAGAGAACGGCATCATCAGCCAGCAGGTGCCAGGCTTTGATGAGTGGCTGTGGGTGCTGGCCTATCCGGGCATCAAAGTGTCGACCGCGGAAGCGCGCGCTATTCTGCCGGCGCAGTATCGCCGTCAGGACTGCATCGCTCATGGCCGTCATCTGGCGGGCTTTATTCATGCCTGCTATACCCGTCAGCCAGGGCTTGCAGCAAAACTGATGAAAGATGTTATTGCCGAGCCGTACCGCACTAAACTGCTGCCTGGCTTTGACGAGGCACGCAGCGCCGCGCTGGAAATTGGCGCACTGGCCTGCGGCATCTCCGGTTCCGGACCGACCCTGTTTGCGCTGTGCGACAAACCGGATACGGCTGAGCGGGTGGCAGGTTGGCTGGAGAAAAATTACCTGCAAAATCAGGAAGGCTTTGTTCATATTTGCCGTCTGGATACGGCGGGCGCACGAGTACTGGGATAAACGATGAAACTCTACAATCTTAAAGATCATAACGAGCAGGTAAGTTTTGCACAGGCCGTAACGCAGGGGCTGGGCAAAAACCAGGGGCTGTTCTTCCCGCACGATCTGCCGGAATTCGGTCTGACCGAAATTGACGAGATGCTGAAGGAGGATTTCGTCACCCGCAGCACCAAAATTCTTTCCGCGTTTATTGGCGACGAAATCCCGAAGGAGCTGCTGGAAGAGCGCGTTCGCGCGGCCTTTGCCTTCCCGGCACCGGTAAGCCAGGTCGAGCCGGACGTCGGTTGCCTTGAGCTGTTCCACGGTCCGACGCTGGCGTTTAAAGATTTCGGCGGCCGCTTTATGGCGCAGATGCTGACTCACATCAGCGGCGATAAGCCGGTTACCATCCTGACCGCCACCTCCGGCGATACCGGGGCGGCGGTAGCGCATGCCTTCTACGGCCTGAAAAACGTCCGCGTCGTGATCCTCTACCCGCAGGGGAAAATCAGCCCGCTGCAGGAAAAACTCTTCTGTACGCTCGGCGGCAACATTGAAACCGTCGCTATCGACGGGGATTTCGATGCCTGTCAGGCGCTGGTTAAGCAGGCCTTCGATGATGAAGAACTGAAAGTGGCGCTGGGTCTGAACTCCGCCAACTCCATCAACATCAGCCGCCTGCTGGCGCAGATCTGCTATTACTTCGAAGCGGTGGCCCAGCTGCCGCAGGAAGCGCGTAATCAGCTGGTGATCTCGGTGCCGAGCGGCAACTTTGGCGACCTGACAGCTGGCCTGCTGGCGAAGTCTCTGGGCCTGCCGGTGAAACGCTTTATCGCGGCCACCAACGCCAACGACACCGTTCCTCGTTTCCTGAAAGAGGGCAAGTGGACGCCAAACGCGACGCAGGCCACCCTGTCTAACGCGATGGATGTGTCACAGCCTAACAACTGGCCGCGTGTGGAGGAGCTGTTCCGCCGTAAAATCTGGCGTCTGAATGAGCTGGGTTACGCTGCGGTGACTGACGAAACCACCAAAGAGACCATGCGTGAGCTGAAGCAGCTGGGCTACGTCTCTGAACCGCATGCCGCGGTGGCGTATCGCGCCCTGCGCGATCAGCTGAACCCGGGCGAGTACGGCCTGTTCCTCGGCACCGCGCACCCGGCGAAGTTCAAAGAGAGCGTGGACGCGATCCTGGGTGATTCCCTGCCGCTGCCGAAAGAGCTGGCCGAACGTGCCGATCTGCCGCTGCTGTCGCACAATCTGCCGGCCGATTTTGCGGCGCTGCGCCAGTTGATGATGACGCGCGGGTGATTGTTTGTTGCCGGGTGGCGCTTCGCTTACCCGGCCTACACGAGCTCGAATTGTAGGCCCGGCAGGCACAGCGCCGCTGGGCATCAGGCCGCACAATCCAGCCGGGGACCTCTGCGTTACCCGGCTTTTTTATGGAGAAATTAAGGAGAGAAATAGCAGGGAAAAAGTAGAAATTCCCAATAAATGCGGATACTTACAGAATAGGATTGCAGAGAATAACATCCTACCTCTCCCTCACGTAATCTCCTTACATCGGCCCACAACGGGCAAGATCAATAAGGAGTAACCTATGTCGAAACTGAAACCTGTGCTGATCGCGCTTTCTCTGATGCTGGTGGCTCCGATGGCGGCTCAGGCCTCTGAAATCACCCTGGTACCGGCGGTCAAACTGCAAATTGGCGATCGGGACAAGCAAGGACACTACTGGGATGGCGGCCACTGGCGTGACCATGACTGGTGGAAATCTCACTACGAGTGGCGGGACAATCGCTGGCATCCGCATGGCGAGCATCACGATAATCGCCATCACGATCGTCATGACGATCACCGTCCGGGACCGGACCGGAAGCACCATTAAAATTACCCCGCCAACCGGCGGGGTTTTGCTTTACTGCTCGTGGCGCTTAAACACCAGCTCACCTTTCCCTGATGCTTCTTCATCAAAGAAATAACCTTCGCTGTCGAATGCTTTCAGTTGCTCTGGCTGGGTCAGACGGTTTTCAATGATGTAGCGGCTCATCAGCCCGCGCGCTTTTTTGGCGTAGAAGCTGATCACTTTGAATTTGCCATTCTTCTCGTCCAGGAAGACAGGCTTGACGATCTCCGCGTTCAGCTTTTTCGGTTTGACCGATTTGTAGTATTCATCGGATGCCAGGTTGATCAGGACATTGTCGCCCTGCGCCTTCAGCGCCGCGTTCAGCGTGTCGGTGATGGTCTCGCCCCAGAACTGATAGAGGTCCTTCCCTCTCGCGTTTTCCAGGCGGATCCCCATCTCCAGGCGGTAAGGCTGCATCAGATCCAGCGGGCGCAATACCCCGTACAGGCCGGAGAGCATGCGCAAATGCTGCTGGGCAAAATCAAAATCCGCTTCGCTAAAGGTTTCTGCCTGCAGACCGGTATAAACATCGCCTTTAAAGGCCAGAATCGCCTGACGCGCGTTGGATGGGGTGAAATCGGGCTGCCAGTCGTGGAAACGGGTGGCATTCAGATCCGCCAGCTTGTCGCTGATGCTCATCAGGGTCGCAATTTGCGGAGCCGAAAGTTTCCGCGCCTCGTGGATCAGCTGTTGCGAGTGATCCAGCAGTTCCGGCTGGGTATAGCGCTCGGTGGCAAGTGGGCTCTGGTAGTCGAGCGTTTTGGCAGGTGAAATCAGAATCAGCATATCCAGTCCTTGCAGAAGAATGAGTGCGACTTTAGCAAAAAAAACGCTCTGGGTGATCGATGGCTGTTATTGACGCTGCAAATCATCCCAGGCGCCAGGGGCGAGCTGTTCTTCAATCTCGGGATAACGCGAGGCATCAAAGACCGGCTGGACGCCCAGCTTGCGCTGACGCAGATAGTCCCGGGCAATCAGGGTCACCACCGGGGAGAGCAGCAGGATAGCCGTCAGGTTGGCGATGGCCATCAGGGCCATGATGATATCCGCCAGCTGCCAGACCATCGGCAGGCTTAACAGCGATCCGAGCAGCACCATCAGCACAACGCCGCCCCGTAATACCCAGCGCGATCGCCGGGCATCGGGATGCAGAAAGATCAGATTATTTTCGGCATAGATGTAATTCACCACGATGGAGCTGAACGCGAACAGGATAAGGATAAACCCTACGAATCCGGCTCCCCAGCCCCCGGTCAGGTTTATCAGCGCCTGTTGCAGCAGCTGTATGCCTGCGGTATCTGCTGGCAGATCCATCGGCCCTGCCAGCAGCACGATCATGGCGCTGGCGGTGCAGATAATGATGGTATCGACGAAGACGCCGATCATCTGCACCAGCCCCTGAGAGGCCGGGTGAGGGGGGCAGGAGGCGGCGGCGGCTGCGGCATTCGGGGTTGAGCCCATGCCCGCTTCGTTGGAAAACATGCCGCGCTGGAAACCCGCCGTCAGGGCCTGACTCAGAGTGTAGCCCAGCGCCCCGGCGGCTGCTTCGCGCCAGCCAAAGGCGCTTTTGACGATCAGGCTGAAGACGGCAGGTAACTGTTCGGCATGCCAGGCGCAGATGATCAGGCTGGTCATGAGCCACAGCAGCGCCATCGCCGGCACCATCCACTGCATCAGCCGGGCGACGCCTTTGATGCCGGTGACGATCACCAGCAGCGTGAACGCGGCCAGCATGCCGCCGGTGATGATTTCCGGGCAGTCAAAGGCGAAGCGCAGCGCATGGGCCACCGAGTGGGCCTGGACAGTGTTAAAAATAAGACCGTAAGCGACGAGCAAAAAGAGTGAAAAGAGCACGCCCATCCAGCGCATGCCGAGACCCCGGGCCATGTACCAGGCTGGGCCACCGCGAAATTGCCCCTGTTTATCCGCTTCCTTATATAGCTGTGCCAGCGAGCACTCTGCGAAGGAGGTCGCCATACCGATAATGGCGGTCATCCACATCCAGAATATCGCCCCCGGGCCGCCAGCGGAGATGGCCAGCGCAACCCCGGCCAGGTTACCGCTGCCGAGCCGGGCCGCCAGACTGGTGCAGAGCGCCTGGAATGAGGTTAAGCCTCCCGGCTGCGGGCTCAGGCTATTTTTCAGATTAATGCGCAGTTGAGGAAGGGCGCTAAATTGAATAAACCCGCTGCGAACAGTGAACCAAAGACCTGCCGCAAAAAGCAGGTATATCATCACCGAACCCCACAGGATTTCATTAATAAACGACAGATAATCAGGCACTAACGTCCCTCGTGTTGATGCCAAAGTGCATAGGTAATCGCTTCGAACGATTGAACAAACAGTGAATGGGTAATCTGTTATTTTGCTGAGTTTATCACAGTATCCTTCAGCGCATTGTCTGCGGTTGCGCTGACCTTCCGTCGTGTTATCATCAGGGCAGACCGGTTACATCCCCCTAACAAGTAAACCTGTCATTTTTCCGTTTCTGGCATCTTGCTGGTAACGCGAATTATCCAGGGCAAGTTAAAGAGAAACACTATCATGACGGATAAATTAACCTCCCTTCGTCAGTTCACGACTGTTGTCGCTGACACCGGAGATATCGCGGCAATGAAGTTGTACCAGCCGCAGGATGCCACAACGAACCCTTCTCTGATCCTTAACGCTGCACAGATCCCTGAATACCGTAAACTGATCGACGATGCTGTTGCCTGGGCGAAAAGCCAGAGCAGCGATCGCGCACAGCAGGTAGTGGATGCTACCGACAAACTGGCTGTGAACATCGGTCTGGAGATCCTGAAACTGGTTCCGGGCCGTATCTCCACTGAAGTGGATGCGCGTCTGTCTTACGACACCGAAGCCTCCATCGCGAAAGCCAAACGCCTGATCAAACTGTACAACGATGCGGGTATCAGCAACGACCGTATCCTGATCAAACTGGCTTCCACCTGGCAGGGCATCCGCGCTGCTGAGCAGCTGGAAAAAGAGGGCATCAACTGTAACCTGACCCTGCTGTTCTCCTTCGCGCAGGCGCGTGCGTGCGCAGAAGCGGGCGTCTACCTGATCTCGCCATTCGTGGGCCGTATTCTGGACTGGTACAAAGCCAACACCGATAAGAAAGAGTACGCGGCAGCGGAAGATCCGGGTGTGGTTTCCGTTACCGAGATTTACGAGTACTACAAACAGCACGGTTATGAAACCGTGGTGATGGGCGCAAGCTTCCGTAACGTGGGTGAGATCCTGGAACTGGCTGGCTGTGACCGCCTGACCATCGCACCTGCGCTGCTGAAAGAGCTGGCAGAAAGCGAAGGTACCATCGAGCGTAAGCTGAGCTTCAGCGGTGAAGTGAAAGCCCGTCCAGAGCGCATCACTGAATCTGAGTTCCTGTGGCAGCACAACCAGGATCCAATGGCGGTAGACAAACTGGCGGACGGTATCCGTAAGTTTGCCATCGACCAGGAAAAACTGGAAAAAATGATCGGCGACCTGCTGTAATCATTCCAGCGTGACCGGGCTCCCGGTCACGCTACCTCTCTCATACCCTGTCTGAATCGCCTTCCTGCGTGTATCATTCCCCTCAATCTGTATTGTTTGAATGGAATGGATATGAATACCTTACGCATTGGCTTAGTTTCCGTCTCAGATCGCGCCTCCAGCGGTGTCTATGAAGATAAAGGCATCCCCGCGCTGGAAGCCTGGCTGGCGTCTGCCCTGACTACGCCGTTTGAAGTACAAACCCGTCTGATCCCTGACGAGCAGGCCGTCATTGAGCAAACCCTGTGTGAACTGGTGGATGAAATGAGCTGCCACCTGGTGCTGACAACCGGCGGTACCGGTCCGGCACGACGCGATGTGACCCCGGACGCAACGCTTGCCATTGCCGACCGCGAAATGCCGGGCTTTGGCGAACAGATGCGCCAGATCAGTCTACACTTTGTGCCAACGGCAATCCTGTCACGCCAGGTCGGGGTGATCCGCAAGCAGGCGCTGATCCTCAATTTACCAGGCCAGCCGAAGTCCATTAAAGAGACGCTGGAAGGTGTTAAAGAGGCTGACGGCAAAGTGGTGGTGACGGGGATCTTTGCCAGTGTACCGTATTGTGTACAGCTTCTTGAAGGGCCTTATGTCGAAACCGATCCGCAGGTGGTAGCAGCTTTTCGCCCGAAAAGCGCGAGGCGTGAAACAATCTCCTGAAATTAACAATAATGTGACATAAGCTGTAACGATGGTAGCGTGCTGATTGATTTACGGTATAGTAATTTTTTCTTTACGATCGCTGTAAATATAATCCAATAATTCAGCTCAGAATGGTTCGCTATGTCACATTACAACCGGCCTCTCACTCGTCAGGATTATAAAACCCTCACGCTTGCCGCACTCGGCGGCGCGCTGGAGTTTTATGACTTCATCATTTTCGTCTTCTTTGCCGCTGTCGTCGGTGAGCTGTTCTTCCCGCCTGACATTCCCGAATGGCTGCGTCAGGTTCAGACCTTTGGCATTTTCGCTGCCGGTTATCTGGCGCGTCCGCTGGGCGGCATCGTGATGGCCCACTTCGGCGATCTGGTCGGGCGCAAGAAGATGTTCACCCTTAGCATCCTACTGATGGCGGTACCCACCCTGGCGATTGGCCTGTTGCCAACCTATGCCTCCATGGGCATTCTCGCGCCGATCCTGCTGTTACTGATGCGCATCCTGCAGGGGGCGGCGATCGGCGGTGAAGTGCCAGGGGCATGGGTATTTGTGGCGGAACATGTTCCGGCCCGGCGGATCGGCATCGCCTGCGGCACGCTGACCGCAGGGTTAACCGTCGGCATTCTGCTGGGCTCGGTGGTGGCGACGCTAGTGAATACCAGCATGACCCAACAGGCGGTACACGACTGGGGCTGGCGTATTCCATTCCTGCTGGGCGGCGCGTTTGGCCTGGTCGCCATGTATCTGCGCCGCTGGCTGCAGGAGACACCGGTATTCCTTGAGATGCAGCAGCGTAAGGCGCTGGCGCAGGAGCTGCCGGTGAAAGCGGTGGTGGTGCGGCACAGAAAGGCGGTGGTGGTATCGATGCTGCTCACCTGGCTGCTCTCGGCGGGTATCGTGGTGGTGATTTTGATGTCGCCGGTCTGGCTGCAAAAACAGTACGGCTTTGCGCCGGCGGTGACGCTGCAGGCCAACAGCATCGCCACCATCATGCTCTGCTTCGGCTGCCTGATTGCCGGGCTGGCGGTGGATCGTATCGGCTCCAGCCTGACCTTTATTATTGGCAGCCTGCTGCTGGCCGGGTCGAGCTGGGCGTTTTACCATCTTGCTGGCAGCCATCCTGAACAGCTGTTCCTGCTGTATGGCACGGTGGGGCTTTGCGTGGGTGTGGTGGGCGCTGTGCCGTACGTGATGGTCCGCGCCTTCCCGCCAGAGGTACGCTTCACCGGTATTTCGTTCTCCTATAACGTCTCGTACGCCATCTTCGGCGGCCTGACGCCGGTTGCCGTAACCCTGCTGATGGGCGTGTCGCCAATGGCACCCGCCTGGTATGTGCTGGCGCTCTCGTTGATGGGGCTGGCGCTGGGAATTTGGCTACGGCAGGGGATGATAGAGAAAGAGGTGCCGGAACTGGCTAGCTCCGTTCGCGGATAAACGCCGGAGAGATTTCGTGCCCGCGGAACGGGCACGAAGGGGATCAGTGTTTTTCACCAATCGGCAGAACGATGCGACCGAACTGCTCGTTCAGGACTTCACCCATTGCCAGGTAGATGGCACTGGCACCGCAGATCAGGCCAACCCAGCCCGCCACGTGGATAATGGCTTCGCCGTTATCCACCAGGTGACCCACTGCCAGCAGGGCGAACAGCACGGTCAGGCTCAGGAAGACGAACTGCAGCGCGCGGTTACCTACCAGCGTGCCGAAGAACATGAACAGCGTGAAGACGCCCCACAGGCCCAGGTAGACACCCAGGAACGGTGTATTAGCCGCATCGGTCAGGCCCATTTTCGGCATCAGCAGAATGGCGACCAGGGTCAGCCAGAAAGAGCCGTAAGAGGTGAATGCGGTTAAACCGAAGGTGTTGCCTTTCTTATATTCCAGCAGGCCCGCGAAGATCTGTGCGATACCGCCATAAAAAATGCCCATCGC
Source organism: Leclercia sp. LSNIH8 (assembly GCF_002920195.1). Taxonomy (NCBI): domain Bacteria; kingdom Pseudomonadati; phylum Pseudomonadota; class Gammaproteobacteria; order Enterobacterales; family Enterobacteriaceae; genus Leclercia; species Leclercia sp. LSNIH8. The sequence continues at coordinate 324,127 of NZ_PQJY01000005.1, forward strand.
CAGGATAACGCCATCCATCGGGAACATCCCGATATTATGCAGGTTCAGCAGAATGGTGGTCATGCCAAAACCCATCAGGCCCAGCGGAGCCGGATTAGCCAACTTAGTGTTGCCCATAAGTCCTCAAAAAAATCATCATTAATATGGTGAAATAGTGGTTCCCACGCCAATACTCCCTGGCGGGGCGCGGCATCATAATGGGCGCCATCGATGCCGTCTATGATCTAATCAGGGTGAAATTAAAAAATTTTTTATCCATCCCCCTTGATGGATGCCGTTGCGACCCCATCTTGTAGTCAACCGCAGTGTGTGGACCTGAAAAAATTCAAATCTGGGCAGTTGAAAAAGCACCTTTTGCCCTTATTACAGGTACACAACCACATGTTGACCGAATTTATAGTGGAGACGTTTAGATGGGTAAAATTATTGGTATCGACCTGGGTACTACCAACTCTTGTGTAGCGATTATGGACGGCACTACTGCACGTGTGCTGGAGAATGCCGAGGGCGATCGCACCACGCCTTCTATCATTGCCTATACCCAGGATGGTGAAACTCTGGTTGGTCAGCCGGCTAAACGTCAGGCAGTGACAAACCCGCAAAACACGCTGTTTGCGATTAAGCGCCTGATTGGCCGTCGCTTCCAGGACGAAGAAGTTCAGCGTGATGAAGCCATCATGCCGTACAAAATCATCGGCGCTGAAAACGGCGACGCCTGGATTGATGTTAAAGGTCAGAAAATGGCACCGCCGCAGATCTCTGCTGAAGTGCTGAAAAAAATGAAGAAAACGGCGGAAGATTACCTGGGTGAGCCGGTAACTGAAGCGGTTATCACTGTACCAGCCTACTTCAACGATGCGCAGCGTCAGGCGACCAAAGACGCAGGCCGTATCGCGGGTCTGGAAGTCAAACGTATCATCAACGAACCAACCGCAGCGGCACTGGCTTACGGTCTGGATAAAGAAGTTGGCAACCGCACCATCGCGGTATACGACCTTGGTGGTGGTACTTTCGATATCTCTATTATCGAAATCGACGAAGTTGACGGCGAAAAAACCTTCGAAGTTCTGGCAACCAACGGTGATACCCACTTGGGTGGTGAAGACTTCGACAGCCGTATGATCAACTACCTCGTTGACGAATTTAAGAAAGATCAGGGCATTGACCTGCGTAACGATCCGCTGGCGATGCAGCGCCTGAAAGAAGCCGCAGAAAAAGCGAAAATCGAGCTCTCTTCTGCGCAGCAGACCGACGTGAACCTGCCGTACATCACTGCAGACGCCACCGGTCCAAAACACATGAATATCAAAGTGACTCGCGCGAAACTGGAAAGCTTGGTAGAAGACCTGGTTAACCGTTCCATCGAGCCGCTGAAAGTTGCGCTGCAGGATGCGGGCCTTTCCGTATCTGAAATCCAGGACGTTATCCTGGTAGGTGGTCAGACTCGTATGCCAATGGTTCAGAAGAAAGTTGCTGAATTCTTTGGTAAAGAGCCGCGTAAAGACGTTAACCCGGACGAAGCCGTTGCTATCGGTGCTGCTGTTCAGGGCGGCGTACTGACCGGTGATGTTAAAGACGTACTGCTGCTGGACGTTACCCCGCTGTCTCTGGGTATCGAAACCATGGGCGGTGTGATGACTCCGCTGATCGCCAAAAACACCACTATCCCGACCAAGCACAGCCAGGTGTTCTCTACCGCTGAAGACAACCAGTCTGCGGTAACCATCCACGTGCTGCAGGGTGAGCGTAAACGTGCCGCAGATAACAAAGATCTGGGCCAGTTTAACCTCGACGGTATCAGCCCGGCGCCGCGCGGTATGCCTCAGATCGAAGTCACCTTCGACATCGATGCTGACGGTATCCTGCACGTTTCCGCGAAGGACAAAAACAGCGGTAAAGAGCAGAAGATCACCATCAAGGCCTCTTCTGGTCTGAACGAAGAAGAGATCCAGAAAATGGTTCGCGAAGCAGAAGCGAACGCCGAGTCTGACCGTAAGTTCGAAGAGCTGGTTCAGACCCGCAACCAGGGTGACCATCTGCTGCACAGCACCCGTAAGCAGGTTGAAGAAGCGGGCGATAAACTGCCAGCTGACGATAAAACCGCTATCGAGTCTGCACTGAGCGCGCTGGAAGCTTCCCTGAAGGGCGAAGATAAAGCTGATATCGAAGCGAAAATGCAGGCACTGGCGCAGGTTTCCGGGAAGCTGATGGAGATCGCACAGCAGCAGCACGCACAGCAGCAGGCTGGCGCAGGCGCTGACGCTTCTGCGAACAACGCGAAAGATGACGATGTTGTCGACGCAGAGTTTGAAGAAGTGAAAGACAAAAAATAATCGCCCTTTGAACGGGTAATACACTGGCACGGGCGAAGAGGTTTCCTCTCCGCCCGTGCACGCATGTTAGGGGCAGATAAAACAAGATGGCAAAGCAAGACTATTACGAGATTTTAGGCGTTTCCAAAACAGCGGAAGAGCGTGAAATCAAAAAGGCGTACAAGCGCCTGGCCATGAAATATCACCCGGACCGCAACCAGGGTGACAAAGAGGCCGAAGCCAAATTTAAAGAGATCAAAGAAGCCTACGAAGTCCTGACCGATGCGCAGAAACGTGCGGCTTACGATCAGTACGGTCATGCCGCGTTTGAACAGGGCGGTATGGGCGGCGGCGGATTTGGCGGCGGCGGCGCAGATTTCAGCGATATCTTTGGTGACGTGTTCGGCGATATCTTCGGCGGCGGCCGCGGTCGCCAGCGTGCAGCCCGTGGCGCAGACCTGCGTTACAACATGGAGCTGACGCTGGAAGAGGCGGTCCGTGGCGTGACGAAAGAGATCCGCATCCCGACGCTGGAAGAGTGTGACGTTTGCCACGGCAGCGGCGCGAAGGTGGGCACCAAGCCACAGACCTGTCCTACCTGTCACGGCTCCGGTCAGGTGCAGATGCGTCAGGGCTTCTTCGCGGTGCAGCAGAGCTGTCCGCACTGTCAGGGTCGCGGTACGCTGATCAAGGATCCGTGCAACAAATGTCACGGTCACGGTCGCGTCGAGAAGACCAAAACCCTCTCCGTTAAAATCCCGGCGGGCGTGGATACCGGCGATCGTATTCGTCTGTCTGGCGAAGGCGAAGCAGGCGAGCATGGCGCACCGGCAGGCGATCTGTACGTTCAGGTACAGGTGAAGCAGCACGCGATATTTGAGCGTGAAGGTAACAACCTGTACTGCGAAGTGCCGATCAACTTTGCGATGGCGGCGATGGGCGGTGAGATTGAAGTGCCAACGCTGGATGGCCGTGTAAACCTGAAAGTGCCTGGCGAAACCCAGACCGGCAAGCTGTTCCGTATGCGCGGCAAAGGCGTGAAATCCGTCCGTGGCGGCGCGCAGGGCGACCTGCTTTGTCGTGTGGTGGTAGAAACCCCGGTTGGCCTGAACGAAAAACAGAAGCAACTGCTGCGAGAACTGCAGGATAGCTTTGGTGGCCCAACCGGTGAAAACAACAGCCCGCGCTCCAAAAGTTTCTTTGATGGCGTGAAAAAATTTTTTGACGATTTGACTCGCTAACGCTGAGCTAACGTTGTCCCCGAAGCCCGGAAGCGATTCCGGGCTTTTTTATCCCTGAAATAATCAGTTCGAAAAAACTGAGTCTATAGTTAACATTAACCTGCTTTTACCGATGAATATCCGTGCGTATGATGATTTTAACGAAGGATTGTCGTAAAAAGAGAGGGTAATAGTGAAACTTTTGAATCGTTTTTTCCGCAATGAGGCCTCTGGGGGCATCATACTCATGCTGGCCGCAGCCATCGCTATGCTGCTGGCAAACCTGGGCTCAACCCGCGGCCTGTATCACGCTTTTCTGGAAACACCCGTTGAGTTACGCGTCGGCGTGCTGGAAATCAACAAGAACATGCTGCTGTGGATCAACGATGCACTGATGGCGGTCTTTTTCCTGCTGGTGGGGCTGGAGGTCAAGCGTGAGCTGGTCCAGGGCTCCCTGGCAAGCCGTCAGCGCGCGGCGTTTCCGGTGATTGCCGCCATCGGCGGGATGGTGGTCCCGGCCCTCATCTTTCTGGCCTTTAACTATCAGGATCCCATTGCCCGGGATGGCTGGGCGATCCCGGCAGCAACGGACATCGCCTTTGCGTTGGGCGTTCTGGCGCTGTTAGGTAAACGCGTGCCGATGGCGTTAAAAATCTTCCTGATGGCGCTGGCGATCATTGATGACCTGGGCGCAATCGTCATTATTGCCCTGTTCTATACCAGCGAACTGTCGGTGCTGTCGCTGGCGGTTGCGGCGGCGGCCATCGCGGTGCTGGCGCTGCTCAATATCTGCAATGTCCGTCGCATTGGTATCTATCTCCTGGTGGGCATGGTGCTGTGGACGGCTGTACTGAAATCGGGCGTGCATGCCACTCTGGCCGGCGTGATTATCGGTTTCTTCATGCCGCTGAAGGCGCAAGAGGGTAAATCGCCGGCGAAGCAGCTTGAGCACGTGCTGCATCCGTGGGTCGCCTTTATGATCCTGCCGCTCTTCGCCTTCGCAAACGCGGGTGTTTCCCTTGAGGGCGTCACGCTGGATGGATTGATGTCGATGCTGCCGCTGGGGATCATCGCCGGGCTGTTTATCGGTAAGCCGCTGGGGATTGGCCTCTTCTGCTGGATGGCGCTGAAACTGAAGCTTGCTACCTTGCCGCACGGAACCACCTGCCGGCAGATCATGGCCGTTGGCGTGCTGTGCGGGATCGGCTTTACAATGTCGATCTTTATCTCAACACTGGCGTTTGGCGCGAATGCCCCTGAGCTTATCATTTGGGCTAAGCTGGCTATCTTAACCGGATCGCTGTTGGCTGCGTTTGTAGGTTATATGTTGCTGAAGACGAAACTGCCATCGCAGGCGCATCCGGCGTAACGGGACTCCGGGAGGGACAGGCAGCCCTCCCGTTAACACAATCAGGGAGCGAGGATCGTATGTCTCATCTTAACTACAACCATCTTTACTACTTCTGGCATGTCTATAAAGAGGGGTCGGTTGTCGGCGCTGCAGAGGCGCTCTACCTGACGCCGCAGACGATTACCGGGCAGATCAAAGCGCTGGAGGAGCGCCTGCAGGGCAAGCTCTTCAAGCGTAAGGGGCGCGGTATTGAGCCAAGCGAACTGGGTGAATTGGTGTTTCGCTACGCCGACAAAATGTTCACCTTGAGCCAGGAGATGCTGGATATTGTGAATTACCGTAAGGAGTCGAACCTGCTCTTTGATGTGGGCATTGCGGATGCACTATCAAAGCGGCTGGTCAGCGGGGTGCTGGATGCGGCAGTCGTAAAGGATGAGCAGATCCACCTGCGCTGTTTTGAATCGACGCACGAGATGCTGCTGGAGCAGTTGAGCCAGCATAAGCTGGATATGATTATCTCTGACTGCCCCATCGACTCCACGCAGCAGGAAGGCCTTTTTTCGGTGAAGATTGGTGAATGCGGCGTCAGCTTCTGGTGCAGCAATCCGCCGCCAGAAAAACCGTTCCCCGCCTGTCTGGAAGAGCGACGTTTACTGGTTCCCGGGCGTCGTTCGATGCTGGGACGCAAGCTGCTGAACTGGTTTAACTCCCAGGGGCTTAACGTTGAAATTCTGGGTGAGTTTGACGATGCTGCATTGATGAAAGCGTTCGGCGAAGCGCATAACGCCATTTTTGTCGCCCCCACGCTCTATGCGCAGGATCTCTATGCGGATGAGAAGATTACCGAGATTGGCCGGGTGGACAACGTGATGGAAGAGTATCACGCCATTTTTGCCGAAAGGATGATCCAGCATCCGGCAGTACAGCGTATCTGTAATCAGGATTACGCTGCGCTGTTTACGCCACCGGTACTCTGAAGGCATAAAAAAACCCGCGTTAAGCGGGTTCTTTTAAAACAAGCAACAACAAATAGCGATTAAGCCAGTTTGTTGATCTGCGCGGTCAGGTTAGCCTTATGACGCGCTGCTTTGTTTTTGTGGATCAGACCTTTAGCAGCCTGACGATCCACGATTGGTTGCATTTCGTTAAATGCGTTCTGCGCAGCAGCTTTGTCGCCAGCTTCGATAGCTGCGTATACTTTCTTGATGAAAGTACGCATCATAGAGCGACGGCTTGCATTGTGCTTACGAGCCTTTTCAGACTGGATAGCACGTTTCTTAGCTGATTTGATATTAGCCAAGGTCCAACTCCCAAATATGATCTATGTGGACAATTCAAAGGCCGAGGAATATGCCCTCTATACCTTCTTTTGTCAATGGATTTGTGCAAATAAGCGCCGTTAAGGTGGCGACGCTACGTTACGTAGTGATGGCGCAGGATTCTACCAGCTTGTCGTGTCTGAATACAGCTTTTCGGCACAAAAAACGTTATCTGCCGACAGTTTTTTTCGCTCTGAAAGGTCAGCATGATGAAATCATTACAGCTTTCTGTTTTGCGGCAACAATCGCCGGTTAACCTTAACCGCTGTACAAGGTATACTCTGGCGATTTTCACTGTTTTGAGCCAGTCATGAAGCTGATACGCGGCATACATAATCTCAGTCAGGCCCCGCACGGGTGTGTGCTGACTATTGGTAATTTCGACGGCGTGCATCGTGGGCATCAGGTGCTGTTGCAGGGATTGCGTGAAGAGGGACGGGCACGGGGTCTGCCGGTCGTCGTAATGATTTTTGAACCGCAGCCGCTGGAGCTCTTCGCCAGCGAAAAGGCGCCTGCGCGACTGACCCGTCTGCGTGAAAAATTACGCTATCTGGCGCAGTGTGGCGTGGACTATGTCCTGTGCGTCCGGTTCGACCGACGCTTTGCCGCCCTGACGGCACAAAATTTTGTTGGCGACCTGCTGGTCGATCGCCTCGGGGTACAGTTTTTGGCGGTGGGTGATGATTTCCGCTTTGGCGCTGGTCGTCAGGGGGATTTCTTGCTATTACAGAAGGCTGGTCTGGAGTATGGCTTTGACGTCACCAGCACCCAGACCTTTTGCGAAGGCGGCGTGCGCATCAGCAGCACGGCGGTTCGCCAGGCTCTAGCCGATGACGATCTGGATACCGCCGCAAAACTGCTCGGCCGCCCGTTCTCCATTTCCGGACGGGTCGTGCATGGCGATGAACTGGGTCGCACCATTGGTTTCCCTACGGCGAATGTACCGCTGCGCCGTCAGGTTTCCCCGGTCAAAGGGGTTTATGCGGTAGAAGTGACGGGACTGGGTGATAAGCCTTTACCGGGTGTTGCCAATATTGGTACCCGTCCGACAGTTGCTGGCGTGCGCCAGCAGCTCGAAGTGCATTTGCTGGACGTTGTAATGGACCTCTACGGTCGCCATATAGATGTAATCCTGCGTAAAAAAATACGCAATGAGCAGCGATTCGCCTCGCTTGATGAGCTGAAAGCGCAAATCGCGAGAGATGAATTAACAGCCCGCGAAATATTTGGGCTATCGAACCCGGCTTAATGCCTGAGATATAAATACGGAACCGAGAATCTGATGAGTGACTATAAATCAACCCTGAATTTGCCGGAAACAGGGTTCCCGATGCGCGGCGATCTCGCCAAGCGCGAACCGGGAATGCTGGCGCGTTGGACCGATGATGACCTGTACGGCATCATCCGTGCAGCCAAAAAAGGTAAAAAAACTTTCATTCTGCATGATGGCCCTCCCTATGCGAATGGCAGCATTCATATTGGTCACTCTGTAAACAAGATTCTGAAAGACATTATCGTTAAGTCCAAAGGCTTAATGGGCTATGACTCGCCTTACGTTCCAGGCTGGGACTGCCACGGTCTGCCGATCGAGCTGAAAGTGGAGCAGGAGTTTGGCAAGCCGGGTGAGAAATTCACCGCTGCTGAATTCCGTGCTAAATGCCGTGAATACGCCGCCACCCAGGTTGATGGTCAGCGTAAAGACTTTATCCGTCTGGGCGTACTGGGCGACTGGTCGCATCCGTACCTGACCATGGACTTCAAAACCGAAGCCAACATCATCCGTGCGCTGGGTAAAATCATCGGCAACGGCCACCTGCACAAAGGCGCCAAGCCGGTGCACTGGTGCGTGGACTGCCGCTCAGCGCTGGCAGAGGCAGAAGTTGAGTATTACGACAAGACCTCCCCGTCCATCGACGTAGCCTTTGAAGGCGTCGATCAGGATGCGCTGCAGGGCAAATTTGGTCTGCCGGGCGTCAACGGCCCAATCTCGCTGGTCATCTGGACCACCACCCCGTGGACCCTGCCTGCCAACCGCGCGATCTCCCTCTCTGCGGAGTTCGAATACGCGCTGGTACAGGTTGAAGGCCGTGCGCTGATCCTGGCGAAAGATCTGGTTGAGAGTGTGCTGAAGCGCGCGAACATCACTGATTACCAGGTACTCGGCACCGTGAAGGGCGCTGAGCTGGAGCTGATGCGCTTTAAGCATCCCTTCCTCGATTTCGATGTGCCGGCGATCCTGGGCGAGCACGTTACTCTGGAAGCGGGTACCGGTGCGGTACATACCGCCGGTGGCCACGGCCCGGACGACTACAACATCAGCCTGCAGTACGGGCTGGAAATCGCTAACCCGGTTGGCCCGGATGGTGCTTACCTGCCTGGCACATACCCGACGCTGGACGGTGTTAACGTCTTTAAAGCCAACGATATCATCGTCAACATGCTGCGCGACAACGGCTCGCTGCTGCACGTTGAAAAAATGCAGCACAGCTATCCATGCTGCTGGCGCCACAAAACGCCAATCATCTTCCGTGCGACCCCGCAGTGGTTTGTGAGCATGGATCAGAAAGGGCTGCGCGCGCAGTCACTGAAAGAGATCAAAGGTGTGCAGTGGATCCCGGACTGGGGCCAGGCGCGTATCGAGTCCATGGTGGCGAACCGTCCTGACTGGTGTATCTCCCGTCAGCGTACCTGGGGCGTACCGATGTCTCTGTTCGTGCATAAAGAGACCCAGGAGCTGCACCCACGCACGCTTGAGCTGATGGAAGAAGTCGCTAAGCGCGTTGAAGTGGACGGCATTCAGGCGTGGTGGGATCTTGATTCCCGCGACATCCTGGGCGCAGATGCGGATAACTACGAGAAAGTGCCGGATACGCTGGACGTCTGGTTCGACTCCGGATCCACCCACGCCTCCGTGGTTGACGTGCGTCCTGAGTTTGCCGGTCACGCTGCCGACATGTATCTGGAAGGTTCTGACCAACACCGCGGCTGGTTCATGTCATCTCTGATGATCTCCACCGCCATGAAGGGCAAAGCGCCTTACCGTCAGGTACTGACCCACGGTTTCACCGTAGATGGTCAGGGCCGCAAGATGTCCAAATCTATCGGTAACACCGTTTCTCCGCAGGACGTGATGAACAAGCTGGGCGCGGATATTCTGCGTCTCTGGGTGGCATCCACCGACTACACCGGCGAAATGGCGGTGTCCGACGAGATCCTGAAGCGTGCAGCCGACAGCTATCGTCGTATCCGTAACACTGCGCGCTTCCTGCTGGCGAACCTCAATGGTTTCGATCCGGCAAAAGACATGGTGAAACCGGAAGAGATGGTAGTGCTGGATCGCTGGGCGGTAGGCTGTGCCCAGGCGGCGCAGGAAGATATCGTTAAGGCGTACGACTCCTACGACTTCCACGAAGTGGTGCAGCGCCTGATGCGCTTCTGCTCCATCGAGATGGGCTCGTTCTACCTCGACATCATCAAAGACCGTCAGTACACCGCCAAAGCGGACAGCGTGGCGCGTCGTAGCTGCCAGACAGCGCTGTACCACATCGCCGAAGCGCTGGTGCGCTGGATGGCGCCGATCATGTCCTTCACCGCAGATGAGATCTGGGGCTACCTGCCAGGCGACCGTGAGAAGTATGTCTTCACTGGCGAGTGGTATGAAGGTCTGTTTGGCCTGGGCGAAACCGAAGCCATGAACGATGCCTTCTGGGACGAGCTGCTGAAAGTGCGCGGCGAAGTGAACAAGGTCATCGAGCAGGCGCGTACTGACAAGAAAGTGGGCGGCTCTCTGGAAGCGGCAGTAACCCTGTACGCTGAACCAGGACTGGCAGCGAAGCTGACGGCGCTGGGCGATGAATTACGATTTGTCCTGTTGACCTCCGGTGCAAAAGTTGCGGATTATGCCGATGCGAGCGCTGATGCCCAGCAGAGCGAACTGCTCAAAGGGCTGAAAGTGGCGCTGGCGAAAGCCGACGGCGAGAAGTGCCCGCGCTGCTGGCACTACACGACCGATATCGGCAAGGTGGCGGAACACGCAGAGATCTGCGGACGCTGTGTCAGCAACGTCGCCGGTGATGGCGAAAAACGTAAGTTTGCCTGATGAGTAAATCACTCTCTTCAACAGGGCTGCGCTGGCTGTGGCTGGTGGTAGTCGTGCTGATTATTGATTTGGGCAGCAAGTACCTGATCCTCCAGAACTTTGCTCTGGGGGATACGGTTCCGCTGTTCCCGTCGCTTAATCTGCACTATGCGCGTAACTATGGCGCAGCGTTTAGCTTCCTGGCGGATAGCGGCGGTTGGCAGCGCTGGTTCTTTGCAGGTATCGCTCTCGGTATCTGCGTAGTGCTGGCCGTGCTGATGTACCGCGGAAAAGCCACGCAAAAGCTGAACAACATCGCCTACGCGCTGATCATTGGCGGCGCGCTGGGTAACCTGTTCGACCGTCTGTGGCACGGCTTTGTGGTCGATATGATCGACTTCTATGTCGGCAACTGGCACTTCGCCACCTTCAATCTGGCCGATACGGCGATTTGTATCGGTGCGGCGCTGATTGTGCTGGAAGGCTTCTTGCCGAAGCCCGCAGCGAAAGAGCAGGCGTAACAAACCCGCCGGGCGGCGCTACGCTTGCACCGGCCTACGATGAGTAGGCCCGGTAAGCGCAGCGCTACCGGGCAAAATGAGTGAGCACTCTGCATGTCTAAATCCGTACAGTCCAACAGCGCGATGCTGGTTCATTTCACGCTGAAACTCGATGATGGCTCCACGGCGGAGTCTACCCGCAATAACGGCAAACCGGCGCTGTTCCGTATGGGTGACACCTCTCTGTCTGAAGGTCTTGAGCAACAGTTGCTGGGGCTGAAAGAGGGGGATAAAAAAAGCTTTTCACTGGAGCCGGATGCGGCGTTTGGCGTGCCGTCCCCGGACCTGATCCAGTACTTCTCGCGTCGTGAATTTATGGATGCAGGAGAGCCTGAGATCGGGGCGATTATGCTCTTTACCGCTATGGATGGCAGCGAAATGCCAGGTGTGATCCGTGAAATCAACGGCGACTCGATTACCGTTGACTTCAACCATCCGCTTGCCGGGCGTACCGTTCATTTTGATGTAGAAGTGCTGGAAATCGATCCGGCACTGGAGGCCTGAAATGCAGATCCTGTTGGCTAACCCGCGCGGCTTCTGCGCCGGTGTAGACCGCGCTATCAGCATTGTTGAAAACGCGCTGGAGATCTACGGCGCGCCGATTTACGTGCGTCATGAAGTGGTACACAACCGCTACGTGGTGGATAGCCTGCGCGAGCGTGGGGCGATCTTCATCGAGCAAATCAGCGAAGTGCCGGACGGCGCTATTCTGATCTTCTCCGCGCACGGCGTTTCCCAGGCCGTGCGTAACGAAGCCAAAAGCCGCGATCTGACCGTCTTCGACGCTACCTGTCCGCTGGTAACGAAAGTGCATATGGAAGTGGCCCGCGCCAGCCGCCGTGGTGAGGAATCGATCCTGATTGGTCACGCCGGTCACCCGGAAGTCGAAGGCACCATGGGACAGTACAGCAACCCGGAAGGGGGGATGTATCTGGTTGAGTCCCCGGAAGATGTCCTGACGCTGAACGTGAAAAACGAAGCCCGTCTGTCGTTTATGACGCAGACCACGCTTTCGGTTGATGATACGTCGGATGTGATTGACGCCTTGCGCCAGCGCTTCCCGAAAATCGTCGGGCCGCGTAAAGATGATATCTGCTACGCAACCACTAACCGTCAGGAAGCGGTGCGCGCTCTGGCAGAACAGGCGGACGTAGTGCTGGTGGTCGGCTCGAAAAACTCCTCTAACTCCAACCGCCTGGCCGAACTGGCACAGCGAATGGGCAAGGCGGCGTTCCTGATCGACGACGCGACGGACATCCAGGAAGCGTGGGTTAAAAACGCAGCCTGTGTCGGTGTCACCGCAGGGGCTTCCGCGCCGGATATTCTGGTGCAGAACGTGATTGCCCGCCTTCAGGAGTTGGGTGGAGGTGAAGCCGTTCCGCTGGAAGGGCGCGAAGAGAACATCGTCTTCGAAGTCCCGAAAGAGCTGCGTATCGACGCCCGCGAAGTAGAATAAGATTTAAAAATGCCAGTCATCAGATGACTGGCATTTTTTCATTCAGATAGTTGATCATGGCTCGCATTCTGGCTGGCATATGCTTGTTACGCGTCCAGAGCAGCCATAAATCGCCCGAATAGCTGCTGATAAACGTCCACTCCGGCAGAACCTGTACAATTTCCCCTTTTTCAAGCGCCTCACGTGCCGTAAACAGCGGTAAACTCCCGATGCCTACATGATGTTTGACCGCATCCAGCCGCACGCCCGTGTGGTTGGCCGCGTAGCGGCCGTGCGTCTGGACAATCTCCGTTTTTCCCTGCGAGGTAAATTTCCAGCGTGAATCGGCCGGGGTTTCACCGAGCGAAATACAGCTATGCCCCCGGAGGTCGTGCGGATGCTGAGGCGTGCCTGCGCGACGAAGGTATTCTGGCGTCGCGCAAATAATATGGGTTACCGGCATCAGCGGTTTTCCGTACAGGCCTGGCGAAGGGGTATCGGTGATCCGTAATGCCAGATCGACACCGTCATCGATCAGATCCATGTAGCGATCTTCCAGGCGCAGGCAGACATCTATTTGCGGATAGCGCGCCAGGAATGCAGGCATCAGCGGATGGATCACGAAGCGTCCCACGGCTTTCGGTACGCTTATCGTGAGCTTTCCCTGCGCAATGGTTTGCAGACTGCTGCCGGAATCCATTGCCTGTTGGGCCGCGTCCAGCATATCCAGGGCATGTTCATAAACCGATTTTCCGGTTTCGGTAAGTGCCAGCTTGCGCGTGGTACGGTTCAGTAACTTACACCCCATCTCCTTCTCCAGGCGTGAAACACAACGGCTGATCGCCGAGGGGGTCGCGCCCGTAATACGGGCTACGGTTGAAAAATTGCCGTGTTCAACGATGGTCACGAAGGTTGCGAGATCGGGAAGCAGTGCAGGTTTCATTTGTGCGTACCAGGCAAGAGTGCATTGTTTGAAAGGCCAATTATCGATGCTTAAGTGATGAATATACTGTCAGGATACAGAGGAGAACAACCATGACAGAACGACTTTATTACACCAGTGAAGCGACGGAAGGCCGCGCGAAAGTCATCCGTTGCACTGAAGAGGCGGATGGCCGTTACGCCGTCGAGCTGGATCAAACCCTTTTCCATCCGCAGGGCGGCGGACAACCAGCAGATCGGGGCTACATCGCCGGGATCGCGGTGGAGAGCGTGAACCTGCGTGGAGAGCAGGTCATTCACATTCTGGCCCGGCCGCTTGTGCCAGGCGAGGTGGACATTCAGGTGGATAAAAGTGCGCGGGTGCGACATTCCCGCTGGCACAGCGCAGGCCATTTGATCGGTTATGCCGGTGAGCGATGCGGTTGGGAACCGGTAAAAGCCCACCACTGGCCCGGTGAAGGACGAATTACCTTTACGGCCCGGGACCTTAAGAGCGCAATGCCTGATGCCAGCGCGCTAATCGCCCTTATCAACGGCTGGAAAGCGGATAATCTGCCCCGTCATACAGAAATGGAAGCGGGCAGACGCAAGGTTCGCTTTGGCGATCTTCCGGCTTATTCGTGTGGCGGAACGCATGCTAGCCAACTGGCGGAAATAGGTGAAATGGAGATCCTGGGGATGAAAATAAAAAAAGGGCAGCTGGTGGTCACTTATGCCCTTCACGAGCAGGCTTAACTGGAGTGTGATTAATCCGACAGGGCGCAAGGCTTGAAAGGAGGTAGGGCTGTTAATCTTGTAAGCTTGCCATGTTGTCCTGCCCGGGCCGGAGATAACCTCCTGCCCCCTACGCTGGCGGTGCATGAATCGTGCGGTTTTCGCTGACGCCTATATTTTTTACTGATATCTGACCCGTTTTATCATTAAATTCTAATTATCGGCGTTTTCAGATGGCGGCAATCTTGCTGGCTGGTTACTCTGGAAGCGATTTACATCATTTTAACGTAAGAGAATAACTATGCATGATGCACAGGTCCGTGTCGCAATTGCGGGCGCGGGTGGCCGTATGGGCCGTCAGTTAATTCAGGCTACGCTGCAGATGGACGGCGTTGCGCTTGGCGCCGCGCTGGAGCGCGAAGGCTCTTCTTTATTAGGCGCGGATGCCGGTGAGCTGGCAGGCGTGGCTAAGACGGGCGTCACCGTGCAGAGCAGCCTTGATGCAGTAAAAGATGACTTTGACGTGTTTATCGATTTTACGCGCCCGGAAGGCACGCTGCATCACCTGGCGTTTTGCCGCCAGCACGGCAAGGGCATGGTGATCGGCACCACCGGTTTTGACGACGCGGGCAAACAGGCGATTCAGGATGCGGCGAAAGTCATCCCCGTCGTATTTGCGGCCAACTTCAGCGTGGGCGTGAACGTGATGCTCAAGCTGCTGGAGAAAGCGGCGAAGGTGATGGGTGACTATACCGATATCGAGATCGTTGAAGCTCACCACCGCTACAAAGTGGACGCACCGTCAGGTACGGCCCTGGCGATGGGCGAGGCGATTGCCCAGGCGATGGATAAGGATCTGAAAGCGTGTGCCGTCTACACCCGTGAAGGCCATACCGGTGAACGCGTCCCGGGCACCATTGGTTTTGCCACGGTGCGTGCCGGTGACATTGTAGGCGAACATACCGCGATGTTTGCCGATATTGGTGAGCGCGTTGAAATCACCCATAAGGCTTCCAGTCGTATGACTTTTGCAAATGGGGCTGTTCGTTCTGCTGTTTGGTTGAAAGGCAAAAAAGATGGTCTTTTTGACATGCGTGATGTGCTCGATCTTAACAATTTATAATCATAGTTACCCTTCGTGATGTGGTTATTGCAGTCGTAATTACTTGATTGCAGAGGGCAATATTTTATTGCCCTTTAATTTTAAGATTTTTAGCGTCATTTCTAAGTCAAACCTCTATAACTCTTCTTTTTCCCCTCTATTTTTGTTTCATTCTTGTGAATTTTGACCAAATGGTCCACTTTTTTGGACCGCAACGGCAGTTCTAACAATAAAATGGGTTCGCAAGCGTTTTCCCAGGTGATTTAGTTGATCTTTTTGCCCGTTAACAACTCTCTTTCCCACCAGTGGCATAAAAACGACAGACAAAACCTACTTTTTAAGTTGACTTTCCCCTGCTAAATCTCCAGAATGCCGCCGTTTGCCGAAAATCCACTGGCAGCAGATTTGCATTGATTTGAACCTTGGTTATGAATTAATATGCAAATAAAGTGAGTGAATATTCTCTGGAGGGTGTTTTGATTAAGTCAGCGCTATTGGTTCTGGAAGACGGAACCCAGTTTATCGGTCGGGCCATTGGGGCAACAGGTTCGGCGGTTGGGGAAGTCGTTTTCAATACTTCAATGACCGGTTATCAAGAAATCCTCACTGATCCTTCCTATTCCCGCCAAATCGTCACTTTAACTTATCCCCATATTGGTAATGTCGGCTCTAACGCCGCTGATGAAGAGTCCTCCCAGGTACATGCACAAGGTCTGATCATTCGTGACCTGCCGCTGATTGCCAGCAACTACCGCAATACCGAAGACCTCTCTTCTTACCTGAAACGCCATAACATCGTGGCGATTGCCGATATCGATACCCGTAAGCTGACGCGTCTGCTGCGTGAAAAAGGTGCCCAGAACGGCTGCATCATCGCTGGCGACAATCTGGATGCGGCTCTGGCGCAGGAAAAAGCCAAAGCCTTCCCGGGTCTGAACGGTATGGATCTGGCAAAAGAAGTGACCACCGCTGAGTCCTACAGCTGGACGCAGGGGAGCTGGACGCTGGCTGGCGAACTGCCGGAAGCGAAAAAAGAGGAAGAGCTGCCGTTCCACGTGGTGGCCTACGACTACGGCGCCAAGCGCAACATCCTGCGTATGCTGGTGGATCGCGGCTGCCGCCTGACCGTTGTGCCGGCCAAAACCCCGGCAGACGAAGTACTGAAGATGAACCCGGACGGGATCTTCCTCTCTAACGGCCCGGGTGACCCGGCGCCGTGCGACTACGCTATCGACGCGATTAAAGCTTTCCTTGAAACCGACATTCCGGTATTCGGCATCTGCCTCGGCCATCAGCTGCTGGCGCTGGCGAGCGGTGCGAAAACCGTGAAGATGAAGTTCGGTCACCACGGTGGTAACCACCCGGTGAAAGATATCGACAACAACACGGTAATGATTACCGCACAGAACCACGGTTTTGCCGTCGATGAAGCCTCCATGCCTGCCAACCTGCGCGTCACGCACAAGTCGCTGTTCGATGGCACTCTGCAGGGCATTCATCGTACCGACAAACCGGCGTTCAGCTTCCAGGGACACCCGGAGGCAAGCCCAGGCCCGCACGATGCCGCGCCGCTGTTCGATCACTTCATCGAACTTATCGAGCAATACCGTAAGACCGCTAAATAATCAGGAGCCGAGAAGACCATGCCAAAACGTACAGACATAAAAAGCATCCTGATCCTTGGCGCTGGCCCGATCGTTATCGGCCAGGCCTGTGAATTTGATTACTCTGGCGCCCAGGCGTGTAAAGCCCTGCGTGAAGAGGGTTATCGCGTTATCCTGGTGAACTCCAACCCGGCCACCATCATGACCGACCCGGAAATGGCCGATGCGACCTACATCGAGCCGATTCACTGGGAAGTGGTACGCAAAATCATCGAAAAAGAGCGTCCGGATGCGGTACTGCCAACCATGGGCGGACAGACGGCGCTGAACTGTGCGCTGGAGCTGGAGCGTCAGGGCGTGCTGGCTGAGTTCGGCGTGACCATGATTGGCGCCACCGCCGACGCGATTGATAAAGCAGAAGACCGTCGTCGCTTCGACGTGGCAATGAAAAAAATCGGCCTCGACACCGCACGTTCCGGCATTGCACACAATATGGAAGAGGCGCTGGCGGTTGCCGCTGACGTGGGTTATCCGTGCATCATCCGTCCTTCCTTCACCATGGGCGGCACCGGCGGCGGTATCGCTTACAACCGTGAAGAGTTCGAAGAGATTTGCGCCCGTGGTCTGGATCTTTCTCCAACCAACGAGCTGCTGATTGATGAATCACTGATCGGCTGGAAAGAGTACGAGATGGAAGTGGTGCGTGATAAAAACGACAACTGCATCATCGTCTGCTCCATCGAAAACTTCGATGCCATGGGCATCCACACCGGTGACTCCATCACCGTGGCGCCCGCCCAGACCCTGACCGACAAAGAGTACCAAATCATGCGTAACGCCTCGATGGCGGTACTGCGTGAGATTGGCGTCGAAACCGGCGGCTCTAACGTGCAGTTCTCGGTTAACCCGAAGAACGGTCGTCTGATTGTTATTGAGATGAACCCGCGCGTGTCCCGCTCCTCTGCGCTGGCATCGAAAGCCACCGGCTTCCCGATTGCTAAAGTGGCGGCGAAACTGGCGGTGGGTTACACCCTCGACGAGCTGATGAACGACATCACCGGCGGGCGTACTCCGGCCTCGTTCGAACCGTCTATCGACTACGTTGTGACCAAAATTCCTCGCTTCAACTTCGAGAAATTTGCTGGTGCGAACGACCGTCTGACCACCCAGATGAAATCTGTCGGCGAAGTGATGGCCATTGGCCGCACCCAGCAGGAGTCCCTGCAGAAAGCGCTGCGCGGCCTGGAAGTGGGCGCCACCGGTTTCGACCCGAAAGTGAGCCTGGATGACCCGGAAGCGCTGACCAAAATCCGTCGCGAGCTGAAAGACGCGGGCGCTGAGCGTATCTGGTATATCGCCGACGCTTTCCGTGCGGGCATGTCCGTCGATGGCGTCTTCAACCTGACCAACATCGACCGTTGGTTCCTGGTGCAGATTGAAGAGCTGGTGCGTCTGGAAGAGAAGGTGGCAGAGCTGGGTATCAACGGCCTCGACGCTGACTTCCTGCGCATGCTGAAGCGTAAAGGCTTTGCCGACGCGCGTCTGGCTAAACTGGCGGGCGTACGCGAAGCGGAGATCCGCAAGCTGCGTGACCAGTACGACCTGCACCCGGTCTACAAGCGCGTGGATACCTGTGCGGCAGAGTTTGCGACCGACACCGCCTACATGTACTCCACCTATGAAGACGAATGTGAAGCGAACCCGTCCGTTGACCGCGACAAAATCATGGTGCTGGGCGGCGGTCCAAACCGTATCGGTCAGGGCATCGAGTTCGACTACTGTTGCGTACATGCCTCCCTGGCGCTGCGCGAAGACGGTTACGAGACCATCATGGTCAACTGTAACCCGGAAACCGTCTCGACCGACTATGACACCTCCGACCGCCTCTACTTCGAGCCGGTAACGCTGGAAGATGTGCTGGAAATCGTGCGTATCGAGAAGCCAAAAGGCGTTATCGTGCAGTACGGCGGCCAGACTCCGCTGAAGCTGGCCCGTGCGCTGGAAGCGGCAGGTGTACCGGTCATCGGCACCAGCCCGGATGCGATTGACCGTGCAGAAGACCGCGAACGTTTCCAGCACGCCGTAGACCGTCTGAAACTGAAACAGCCGGCTAACGCCACCGTCACCACCATTGAGCAGGCGGTTGAGAAGGCTAAAGAGATCACCTACCCGCTGGTGGTGCGTCCCTCCTACGTGCTGGGTGGCCGCGCAATGGAAATCGTCTACGACGAAGCCGACCTGCGCCGTTACTTCCAGACGGCAGTCAGCGTCTCTAACGATGCGCCAGTTCTGCTGGACCGCTTCCTGGACGATGCGGTCGAAGTGGACGTGGATGCCATCTGCGACGGCGAAAGGGTGCTGATTGGCGGCATCATGGAGCACATCGAGCAGGCGGGCGTGCACTCCGGCGACTCCGCATGTTCTCTGCCAGCCTATACGCTGAGCAAAGAGATTCAGGACGTAATGCGCGAGCAGGTGCAGAAACTGGCCTTCGAGCTGCAGGTGCGCGGTCTGATGAACGTGCAGTTTGCGGTGAAAGACAACGAAGTCTACCTGATTGAAGTCAACCCACGTGCGGCACGTACCGTCCCGTTCGTCTCCAAAGCCACCGGCATCCCGCTGGCGAAAGTGGCGGCGCGCGTGATGGCTGGCCAGACGCTGGCGCAGCAGGGCGTAACCAAAGAGATCATCCCGCCGTACTACTCGGTGAAAGAGGTGGTGCTGCCGTTCAACAAGTTCCCGGGCGTTGACCCGCTGTTAGGGCCAGAGATGCGCTCTACCGGTGAAGTCATGGGCGTGGGCCGTACCTTCGCGGAAGCGTTCGCCAAGGCGCAGTTGGGCAGTAACTCCACCATGAAGAAACAGGGCCGTGCGCTGCTCTCCGTGCGCGAAGGCGACAAAGAGCGCGTGGTGGACCTGGCGGCGAAGCTGCTGAAGTATGGCTTTGAGCTGGATGCGACCCACGGCACCGCGATTGTGCTGGGTGAAGCGGGTATCAATCCGCGTCTGGTGAACAAGGTGCATGAAGGTCGTCCGCACATTCAGGACCGTATCAAGAATGGCGAATATACCTACATCATCAACACCACCGAAGGGCGTCAGGCGATTGAAGACTCCAAGCTGATTCGCCGCAGCGCGCTGCAGTACAAAGTGCATTACGACACTACCCTGAACGGCGGTTTTGCGACAGCGATGGCGCTGAACGCGGATGCCACCGAGAAGGTTATTTCTGTGCAAGAGATGCACGCGCAGATTAGCAAGTAACAAGCCTGTTATCGTAGGCCCGGTAAGCGAAAGCGACGCCGGGCAAACGGCGGGTGGCGCTTCGCTTACCCGCCCTACGATGGCTGCCTCCCTCTTCAGAACCTTCTGCTTTCTCATCTCCCATCAGTCAGTTAGCCTAAAATTATCAGGTCGATAATTAAATCCAACTGAAAAGCAGGGAGAACACCATGCGAAAGAATCTTTTTCTGACTTCAATTTTTACTGCCGCAGCACTATTCACCGTTGCAGGTTGTTCGTCTAACCAGGCGGTGAAAACTACTGACGGTAAAACTATCGTCACCGATGGAAAACCGCAGGTAGATGACGATACTGGAATGATGTCTATTGATAATGCCGAAACCGGTCAGACGGAACAGATTAACCGCGATCAGGTGAAATCCATGGGTGAGCTGGATAACTGATAAAAAAATGCAGTGGCCTGCGCCACTGCATCGGTTATTGCGGTAACAGGATTACCAGCGGTGATTTAACAGGATATGACCGCCATAGGCGTCGTAGCTGTTTTCACCCCATTCGCCGCTGGCACGCAGTGAAATCAGAGTGGTTTCATTCAGCTTGCCTGTTACGCCCAGCTCCAGCTGCGCCCGATCGTCCGGCGTATCGTTGCTGAACGCTTCGCCGTTAAAGGCGATGTCGTTCTGTCCGGCGCCTTTCAGCCAGTTGACCGCGACGTAAGGCTGCCACGCCTGCACATCTTTCTGGTCAAAGTAGCTGGTTTTCACCCCTACGCGGCCAAGTACGCCGTCATTATCAAGGGTGGAGATCCGTACGCCATCGGCATCCTTATGATTTTCCTGATCCAGATAGCTATAGATAGCCTGGATTTGCGGCTCGATTTTCCAGGTTCTTTCGTTCTCAGAGGCAACCACCCAGGCATGGCCCATTTCGATCGACGCAGCGAAACCGTTGCTGTCATAGGATTCGCTGCTGCGCTTATCGCCATTCACCGTATTGTGATACCAGCTAAACGCGGTCCAGGTATCGATATAGTTGCCTGTGCGTAATGCCGGATCTTCCTGCCAGGTAGCGTACAGCCCGACGTTCACACCATCGACTTTACCCTGCGCGCTACGGGAGTTGTAGCGTGCTGTGGAGTCGGTTTTCGCCTGACCTGCACCGAACATCATCCCGGCGTGCAGCACCCCTTGATCCATCTGCTTACTGATAAAATCACTACCGACCTGCATAACGAGTTCGGTCGTGTCGTAGTTCACTTTGCCGCCAGCGATATCGTTATCGTGATAACGGCCTTTGACATACATCCAGGTATTCAGATCCTCGCCATTGCGCAGGGTCAGCTGATCGCGGTCGTCACGTTTATGCAGGAACATATTCTGAGCGGCAAGATAGTTACCCAGGTAAGCACCGACTTCCGGTGCCATCACCTCTGGAACGTCAGGCGTATTATCCCCGCCATTATCGTTGTTGCCGCCATTGCCGCCGTTATCGCCGTTGTCGCCGTTACCGCCGTTGTCGCCATTGCCACCGTTGTCGCCGTTGCCGCCGTTATCACCGCCGTTGTCATTGTTGTCGTCTCCACCGTCCTGGTTGTCGTCGGAAGGTGGGGTTTTGGATTCCAGATACCAGTTGCCATCACTCTTCTGGTTCAGGTTATATTCCCAGGCGCCTACAACGGCAGGTTTAGCTAAGGTAAATGCCGCCTCGGAATTGCCTCCCACGCTGATAATCTCGATCCCGTTAACGGTTTGCGCGCCGAGGCCACCAATGTTGCTGAGTTGAATGCCGGATGCGCCGGCGCTATTGCCAGTGATAGTCAAGTGATCGGTACTTGAACTGTCATCACCGAGAATGCTATTCATTACGAGCTTGCTGCCGCTCACGCCGGTGTAATCGCCGTTGATGGTGAAGTTATTACCCACGTAATTGTTGAGGCCGCTAATTTGCAGCGTGCCGCTGTTGGTAACGTTTCCGTTGATGGTGTTAGCCGTCGGAGAACTGGTCGCGTTGTTACCGGCTACGGCATTCCATGAGGCCAGCACGCCGCCGCTCAGGATATCGATATTGTTATTAACAACGCCTGCGCTGGCGAAAGTTGCGCCGTCGTCAACGGTAATGGTGGCCGTGTTGCCTGCACTGCCCAGGGTTGCGCCCTCGGCCACCAGCGTGGTGCCGCTGCTCAGTAGCGTATTGCCGGTGTAGCTGTTGTTGCCGGTCAGGGCCAGGATGTTAGCATCGGTTTTGGTGACGCTGCCTGTGCCGGTAATATCAGAAGCGAAGGTAGAATCGGAGCCCTGATTAAAGGTGAACGTGCCGTTATTGGTTATGGCCCCGGTCAATGAGCCGGTATTCGTGCCATCACCTAATTGCAGCGTAGCGTCGTTGGCAATAAGGGTATTTCCGGCGCTATTTTTCACATCGCCTGCCAGCGTCAGTTTACCCGTGTTGACCTTAATCGAGTCGTCTGAACCGATCACATCGACATTGCCAGTCAGGGTCCAGTCAGTGCCGTTCATGGTCAGCGACGCAAAGCCGTCACCTTCCGTCAGGCCGCGGAAGTTACTGTCTTCTGAGCCTTCATCACGTAATGTTAAGGTATTTGTTTTGGAATTTGTTGAGATGACATCGCCATCAAGCACAGATCCCTTTCCCAGGGTCAACGTGTTAGTTTGGTTACTTTCAAATAATACTGCACTCTCTGAGCCCTTTATCAGGCCATTGTTACTGAGTAGAAGTCTGTGATTACCGGACGTGATAACACCGTTAATGGCACCTTCTATCGTTCCGTTATTATTAAGGGTACTTTTGCCTGCATTAACAAACTCAGCACCGTTCCCCGTGCTGCCTTTTAAAATATTCGCATTATTGAGTATGATGCTCGCGTCGGCTGAGAGCGCGGTTTTACCTTCGATAGTGCCTGTTGCGGTATTAGCGATGGTGACGTTGCTTGAATCTTCCAGAATTTTAATACCATACTCTGCGCCACTAATTTTCCCTGCGTTGTTTATTTCCCCGCCCATGTTGACGACGCTAATTCCGTTAGCACCGGTGGACTCGATCAGCGCGTTTTCCTGATTATTCACCTCCATTGTTTGTGAACCTGCAGATATCCACATTCCGTCTCCCACGCCGCTCACCTGTCCGGCGTTGGTGACACTGACGACAACACCATCAGTAATAGTTACAGTGGGAGTATTAGTGGAGTTATTAATGCTGATGCCTTCAAGGATGATGTAGGCACTGTCAGAAGAAAATATTTGGGGGCTATCCGTTGAGCCACTAATGGTGGTTTCGGCGGTTGCCATTAACGGGGTAACTAAGAGTAAAGCGGGGAAAAGACTTTTTAGTAATCTTGTAGTCTTATTTAATTGCGGGGTTTTGCTTTTCATTGCCACATCCATTTTGTGATAAAAGGACGTGTATTTTAATAAGGGGGTAAATTATTGTAAATACTTGTTTTATAAGGCTAATTAAATTGCTTAAAATTGAAATTATTGATTCTAAAACCACTTGTGTATATCAATTCATATTAAATGATGAATTAATTTAAAGTTAATTGCTCAGTATTTTTTATTTTTACTGGTTTATTGATCTGTATTTTAAATATTATAATTTCAAATTATTAATTTGATGCAAAGTATAGCCTTCATCCTGGCACGGTTTGCCAATCCTTGCTGTTAAGCCTGGCGGCGGGACTGAGCCCTTCAAACGCTTCGCTTTCCTGACTACACTGACAGTCACAACAAGAAGCAGTTTGCCCAGGTTAATCATGATACTCATTATTTACGCCCATCCTTATCCACATCATTCGCATGCGAATAAGCGAATGCTTGAACAAATAAAGACGCTGGAAGGTGTAGAGATCCGCTCGCTCTATCAGCTCTATCCTG
This sequence comes from Leclercia sp. LSNIH8, assembly GCF_002920195.1. Taxonomy (NCBI): domain Bacteria; kingdom Pseudomonadati; phylum Pseudomonadota; class Gammaproteobacteria; order Enterobacterales; family Enterobacteriaceae; genus Leclercia; species Leclercia sp. LSNIH8. The sequence continues at coordinate 347,897 of NZ_PQJY01000005.1, forward strand.
ACTTTAATATTGATATCGCTGCTGAGCAGGAGGCTATCTCCAGGGCCGATCTCATCGTCTGGCAGCATCCGATGCAGTGGTACAGCACACCTCCGTTGTTGAAACTGTGGATCGATAAAGTCTTCTCGCACGGCTGGGCGTACGGTCATAACGGCAGAGCGCTCAAGGGTAAAAGCCTGCTGTGGGCGGTGACCACCGGTGGCGGCGAAAGACATTTTGATATCGGTTCCTTCCCCGGTTTTGAGGTGCTGGCGCAGCCGCTGCAGGCGACAGCGCTCTATTGTGGGCTCAACTGGCTTCCCCCATTTGCTATGCACTGCACCTTCGTTTGCGACGACGAAACCCTTCAGGCGCAGGCGCGCCACTACAAACAACGTTTACTCGACTGGCAGGAGGCGCACCATGGATAGCCACACGCTGATTCAGGCGCTGATCTATTTGGGCGCCGCGGCGCTGATTGTGCCGGTTGCGGTACGTCTGGGGCTGGGGTCGGTGCTGGGCTATCTGATTGCCGGCTGCGTCATTGGCCCGTGGGGATTCCGGCTGGTCACCGATGCCGAGTCGATTCTGCACTTTGCGGAAATTGGCGTGGTGCTGATGCTGTTTGTGATTGGACTGGAGCTGGATCCGCGTCGTCTGTGGAAATTGCGCGCCTCGGTATTTGGCGGCGGGGCATTGCAGATGCTGGCCTGCGGTCTGCTGTTGGGCGGGTTCTGCATCCTGCTGGGCATGGACTGGAAAGTGGCGGAGCTGATCGGCATGACGCTGGCGCTCTCATCCACGGCGATCGCCATGCAGGCCATGAATGAACGCAACCTGACGGTTTCACAGATGGGACGCAGCGCCTTCTCGGTGCTGCTGTTTCAGGATATCGCTGCCATTCCGCTGGTGGCGATGATCCCGCTGCTGGCCGCTTCCGGAGCGTCAACTACCCTGGGCGCCTTTGCTCTTTCGGCCTTGAAAGTGGTCGGGGCGCTGGCGCTGGTAGTGCTGCTTGGGCGTTACGTCAGCCGACCGTTGCTGCGTTTTGTTGCCCGCTCCGGCCTGCGCGAAGTGTTCAGCGCCGTAGCCCTGTTTCTGGTCTTCGGCTTTGGTCTGATGCTGGAAGAGGCCGGGCTCTCTATGGCGATGGGGGCGTTTCTGGCAGGCGTTCTGCTGGCGAGCTCCGAGTACCGCCACGCCCTGGAAAGCGATATCGAGCCCTTTAAGGGGCTGCTGCTGGGGCTGTTCTTTATTGGCGTGGGGATGTCGGTTGATTTCGGGACGTTAGTCACCCATCCGCTGCGCATCGCGATCCTGCTGGTGGGCTTCCTGGCCATTAAAATGCTCATGCTCTGGCTGGTGGCTCGCCCGCTGAAGGTTCCCGCGAAACAGCGGCGCTGGTTTGCAGTGCTGCTGGGGCAGGGGAGTGAGTTTGCGTTTGTGGTGTTTGGTGCGGCGAACATGGCGAATGTGCTCGATCCCGAATGGGCGAAGGCGCTGACGCTGGCTGTGGCGCTGTCAATGGCGGTGACTCCGTTGCTGCTGGTGGTGTTGACCCGTCTCGACGCTGCCAACAGTGGTCAACAGCACGAGGCTGATGAAATTGATGAAGAGCAACCGCGGGTCATTATCGCCGGGTTTGGTCGCTTCGGTCAGATCGCGGGCCGTTTGTTGCTCTCCAGTGGGGTAAAAATGGTCATCCTCGATCACGATCCCGATCATATTGAAACCTTGCGTAAGTTTGATATGAAGGTCTTTTACGGCGATGCCACCCGCGTGGATTTGCTGGAATCCGCCGGGGCGCACAAGGCCGAAGTGTTGATCAACGCGATAGACGATCCGAAGAACAGCCTGCAGCTGGTTGAGCTGGCGAAGACCCATTTCCCGCATCTAAAAATCATCTCCCGCGCACGCGATATCGATCACTACATCAAGCTGCGTCAGACGGGTGTCGATGCCCCGGAGCGTGAAACCTTTGAAGGGGCGCTCAAATCCGGACGGCTGGCGCTGGAGAGTCTCGGGCTCGGGGCATATGAAGCCCGGGAGCGGGCCGATCTGTTCCGTCGCTTTAATATTGAGATGCTGGAGGAGATGGCTGAAATGGCGGAAAACGATGCCACATCACGCGCGGCGGTCGTTAAACGCACCAGCGCCATGCTGACCGAGATCATCAATGAAGATCGTAATCACCTCTCGCTGACTCAGCGTCATGGCTGGCAGGGAACGGAAGAGGGTAAGCATACCGGTGATCCGCAGGATGAGCCGGAGAGTAAACCTGTGGCGTGAAGAGGGGTTGCCAGCAAATATAAAAAATTTCCTGTTCTTTACTCTGCCGCCAGTCGACGAAAGATTAAGCTTTCCGTATAGTGGCGGCAATTTTTTGCATCCGGGAAATAATCAATGATCAGTCTGATTGCGGCGCTTGCGGTAGATCGCGTGATTGGTATGGAAAATGCTATGCCGTGGAATCTGCCTGCCGATCTCGCGTGGTTTAAACGTACAACGTTGAACAAGCCGGTAGTAATGGGTCGCCTGACCTGGGAGTCAATCGGGCGCCCGTTGCCGGGCCGTAAAAACATCGTAATAAGCAGCCAGCCCGGCACGGACGATCGTGTTGAGTGGGTTAAATCCATTGACGAAGCCATTGCTGCCTGCGGCGATGCTGAAGAGATTATGGTGATTGGCGGGGGGCGTATCTATGAGCAATTCCTGCCGAAAGCGCAGAAATTATATCTGACCCACATTGATGCTGAAGTGGAAGGGGATACCCATTTCCCGGACTACGATCCTGACGAGTGGGAATCGGTGTTCAGCGAATTCCACGATGCGGATGCGCAAAACTCCCATAGCTACTGCTTCGAGATTCTTGAACGCCGCTAATGTGGTTACTGCACCTTTCCCGCCGGGAGAGGTGCAGCGCTCTTCTACGACGCTACGGCTTCATTTTCATCCAAATCCAGATGCCGGTTCGAAGGCTGCATAAACCAGGCTTTATCTTCCCAGCGCAGACAGGTGAGTTCTCCCCCCCAGCAGCAACCCGTATCCAGCCCATAAATGCCTTCAGGCGTGCCTTTCCCTTCCAGCGATGCCCAGTGGCCGAAGACGACACTGTACTGCTCCGTTACCGGGCCAGGGATCGCAAACCACGGCTTGAGCGGCGTCGGCGCGTTTTCTGGCACATCCTTGCAGTACATATCCAGCTGACCATTCGGGAAACAGTAGCGCATGCGGGTGAAGGCGTTCGTGATAAAACGCAGACGCGCAACGCCGCTGAGCTCCATGCTCCAGTTGTTGGGCATGTCGCCATACATCGCATCGAGGAAAAATGGGTAAGAGTCGCTGGCGAGCACCGCTTCGACGTCCCGGGCACACTCTTTGGCGGTTTGCAGATCCCACTGCGGGGTAATGCCCGCGTGCGCCATCACCAGTTTTTTCTCTTCGTCGATCTGCAGCAGCGGCTGGCGACGCAGCCAGTTAATCAGCTCATCGGCGTCGGGCGCATCCAGCAACGGGGTGATCCTGTCTTTCGGTTTATTGCGGCTGATCCCGGCGTAGACCGCCAGCAGATGTAGGTCATGGTTGCCGAGGACGATCCGCACGCTGTCGCCCAGCGATTTGACATAGCGCAGGACTTCCAGCGAGCCAGGACCGCGGGCAACGAGATCGCCCGTAAGCCACAGCGTGTCTGTACCTGGGGTAAAATCCACCTGCTTTAGCAATGCGATCAGTTCATCGTAGCAACCGTGAACGTCGCCAATGAGATATGTAGACATGTTTAGTGAATGAGTGTTGGTACAGCCAGACGGAAAACAGGAATAGCAACGCGGAATGCATTGCCCTCGGTATCGACCATTTCATAATGGCCCTGCATGGTTCCCAGCGGCGTCTCAATTACTGCGCCGCTGGTATACTGATACTCTTCGCCGGGCGCAATGTGCGGCTGTTCACCCACCACACCTTCGCCCTGCACTTCAATTTCACGACCATTGCCGTTAGTGATAAGCCAGTAACGCCCCAGCAGCTGGACAGGGGTTCGCCCGAGATTGCGAATGGTCACGGTGTAAGCAAAAACAAAACGTTCTTCATCCGGTGTGGATTGAGACTCGATGTAAAGGCTTTGCACCTGAACACATACGCGGGGCGAATTAATCATGGCTTAGCTCTCCTTCGGCGGCGCATTTTCGCTGATGTAGTTAGCCAGCTTGCAGTATTGCTCTACGGAAATGTTCTCCGCGCGCATCGCCGGGTCGATACCCAACTGAGCTAACACTTCAACAGTAAACAGATTGCCAAGGCTGTTACGAATCGTTTTACGACGCTGGTTAAAGGCTTCGGTGGTGATGCGGCTCAGCACGCGCAGATCGTTGACCGGATACGGCTTCGTTTTGTGCGGCACCAGGCGCACAACCGCTGAGTCAACTTTTGGCGGCGGCGTAAACGCCGATGGCGGTACTTCGAGTACCGGGATCACGTTACAGTAGTACTGTGCCATCACGCTTAAACGACCATACGCTTTACTGTTCGGCCCTGCAACCAGTCGATTAACGACCTCTTTTTGCAACATGAAGTGCATGTCAGCAATGGCATCAGTATAGCTAAACAGGTGGAACATCAGCGGCGTGGAGATGTTATAGGGCAGGTTACCGAAGACGCGCAGCGGCTGGCCCATTTTCTCCGACAGTTCGCCGAAGTTCATGGTCATGGCATCCTGCTGATAAATAGTCAGTTTCGGCCCGAGGAACGGGTGCGTCTGCAGGCGTGCTGCCAGATCGCGATCCAGTTCGATAACGGTCAGTTGATCCAGACGCTCGCCAACCGGCTCGGTCAGTGCAGCCAGACCCGGCCCGATCTCGACCATCGCCTGGCCTTTCTGTGGGTTGATAGCCGAAACAATACTTTCGATCACAAACTGATCGTTGAGGAAGTTTTGCCCGAAACGTTTACGGGCTAAATGGCCCTGGTGGACGCGATTATTCATTGAGTATTAACAATCATTTTGATGGCGAGATTAAGCGCCGTAATAAAACTGCCGACATCTGCTTTTCCCTGGCCTGCTAAATCGAGCGCAGTACCGTGGTCAACAGAAGTGCGAATAAAGGGTAAACCGAGGGTAATATTCACCCCGCGGCCAAATCCCTGGTATTTTAGCACGGGAAGGCCCTGATCGTGGTACATCGCCAGCACGGCATCTGCATGATCCAGGTATTTCGGTTGAAACAGGGTATCGGCAGGCAGCGGCCCGCTGAGATTCATGCCTTTCGCGCGCATCTCTTCCAGCACCGGAATGATGGTGTCGATCTCTTCCATACCCATATGGCCGCCTTCACCCGCGTGGGGATTCAGGCCGCATACCAGCACGTGCGGATCGGCAATACCGAACTTAGTGCGTAAATCGTGATGCAGGATGGTAATGACGTCGCGCAGCAGATCCGGCGTAATGGCGTCAGAAATGGCTTTGATAGGCAGGTGCGTGGTCGCCAGCGCAACGCGCAGCTCCTCGGTTGCCAGCATCATCACCACTTTTGCGCTGTGCGACCGCTCTTCAAAAAACTCGGTATGACCGGTAAAGGCCACGCCGGCATCGTTGATCACCCCTTTATGGACCGGGCCGGTGATCAGCGCGGCAAATTCCCCGCTCAGACAGCCATCGCAGGCGCGCGCCAGCGTCTCCACCACGTAATGGCCATTTTCGGTGCTCAGTTGGCCGGGGATAACCGGTGTGCGTAGCGGGACAGGTAGCAGCGTTAAGGTGCCTGCTTGCTGGGGAAGGGGAGCGTTTTCTGCCTGATACGGCAGAAGCGTGAGCGGGAGATTAAGCTGTTTTGCTCGCGCTTCGAGCACGCTGGCATCGGCGCAGATCACCAGTTCGACAGGCCAGCTGCGCTGGGCAAGCTGGACGACCAGGTCGGGACCAATCCCGGCGGGTTCGCCGGGAGTGATGACAACACGATGTTGTTTCATTAGTTGCTCAGGACTTTGACGTAAGCGCTGGCGCGTTGTTCCTGCATCCAGGTCGCGGCTTCTTCAGAGAACTTACGGTTGAACAGCATACGGTACGCACGATCTTTTTGCGCCGCATCGGTTTTATCCACATTGCGGGTATCCAGCAGCTCAATGAGGTGCCAGCCGAAGGTGGAGTGAACCGGTTCGCTCATCTGACCTTTGTTCATTCTCATCAGCGCATCGCGGAAGGCCGGATCGTAAATATCCGCAGCCGCCCAGCCCAGATCGCCGCCCTGATTCGCGGAACCTGGATCCTGAGAGAACTCTTTCGCGGCGTTGGCGAAGGAGGTTTTACCGCTGCGAATATCGGCGGCGATTTGCTCCAGTTTGGTCCGCGCCTGCGTATCAGACATGATCGGGGAGGTTTTCAGCAGAATGTGACGGGCATGAACTTCCGTCACGGAGATGCTCTTGCTCTGACCGCGCAGATCGTTGACTTTCAGAATATGGAAGCCCACGCCGGAACGGATTGGCCCTACGATGTCGCCTTTTTTCGCCGTGCTCAGCGCCTGGGCAAAGATAGAAGGCAGCTCCTGAATACGACCCCAGCCCATCTGGCCGCCTTTCAGCGCCTGCTGGTCAGCGGAATAGGTGATCGCCAGTTTGCCGAAATCACCACCGTTACGTGCCTGATCGACGATGGAACGCGCCTGGCTTTCCGCCTCAGCCACCTGGTCAGAGGATGGGTTTTCTGACAGTGGGATCAGGATGTGGCTCAGGTTCAGTTCGGTACTGGCATCGTTCTGATTGCCGACCTGTTTGGCCAGGGCATCGACTTCCTGCGGCAGGATGGTGACACGGCGACGCACTTCGTTATTGCGCACTTCTGAAATCAGCATCTCTCTACGGATCTGATTACGGTAGGTCGAATAGTTGATGCCGTCATAGGCCAGACGGCTGCGCATCTGGTCCGGGGTCATATTGTTCTGCTTCGCAATGTTGGCGATAGCCTGATCGAGCTGCTCATCAGAGATCTTCACACCCATCTTCTGACCCATCTGCAGAACGATTTGATCCATGATCAAACGCTCCAGGATCTGATGACGCAGCGTGGAATCATCCGGAAGTTGCTGACCTGCCTGACCCGCGTTGAGCTTCACAGACTGCATTAAACCATCAACGTCGCTCTCAAGTACCACACCGTTGTTCACAACGGCAGCGACTTTGTCGACAACCTGTGGGGCCGCGAAGCTGGTATTCGCGACCATAGCGATACCGAGCAGCAGCGTTTTCCAGTTCTTCATACTTTTTCCATATCAATTAACCGCAAAGCGGATTACGTGTTAAATCAAGTACATCACAATGAACTACGGTACGGCAGAATCGGTGAGCGCAGCATCTGCTGAGTACCCAGACCATAGTTGGAACTCAGACCGCGCAGTTCGATGTTAAAGCCGATGACGTTATCGTACTCGCTCTGATTTTTGTCTGGATCCCAGCCGTTAAGCTTACGTTCGTATCCAACGCGAATCGCGTAGCAGCAGGAGTTGTACTGTACACCCAGCATCTGGTCTGCCGCTTTACTCTGGTTGGTATCAAAGTAGTACGCCCCCACGATGGACCAGCGATCGGCAATTGGCCAGCTGGCGACGGCACCTACTTGCGAAATACCATCTTTATATTGTGGCGCGTTCCACGTCTGATCGTTTTTGTCTTTCGGCAGCGTAGCCTGAATATACTCAGGGCTTGCATACCGGTAATTCAACTGGACCAGTCGGTCTTCATCACGGCGATATTCAATTGTGGCCGTGCTGTTCGCGATGTTATCCAGACGCGTATCGTACTGCAGACCGCCGCGCAGACCCCAGCGATCTGTCATGCGCCAGTAAGTATCTCCTGCCCAGACCAGAGAGCCGGTTTTGTCGTTTTTCTCCCAGTTGATGTTGTCATCACCCGTACGCGATTCGGTGAAATAGTAGATTTGACCAATGGAAGCGTTAAAACGTTCAACTGCAGCATCATCAAATACGCGAGTTGTGACACCGGTTGTGACCTGGTTAGCCGAGGCAATACGGTCCAGACCGCCGTAAGTACGGTCGCGGAACAGGCCGCTAAAGTCGGATTGCAGCAGGGAAGAGTCGTAGTTATTGATTTTGCTCTGATCGCGATAAGGTACGTACAGGTACTGGGCGCGCGGCTCCAGCGTCTGGGTATACCCCTCGCTCCAGTTCATGTCGCGCTCGAAGACGAGCTTGCCGTCCATTTTAAACTGCGGCAGCGTACGGTTAACGGTCTCTTCCAGATGGCTACCACTGTTCGTGTTGTACGTCTCCAGATTTTCCTGCTGATAGTGGGTCGCCATCAGCTTCACTTCGGTATCCAGACTCGCCCAGTCGTTCGATACCGGCAGGTTAATAGTCGGCTCAAGGTGAACGCGGGTGGCTTCCGGCATATCGGAATTGGTATTGACGAAATGTACCGCCTGACCGTAAATGCGGGTATCAAACGGACCGACATCATTCTGATACCAGTTGACGTCCAGCTGCGGTTCCGCACCGTAGGTACTGGCATTTTGATTGCTAAACACCTGGAACTGACGGGTTGATACCGTGGCGTCAAAGTTTTTAACCGCATAGCCTGCGCTGAAGATCTGTGTGGCGTAACCGTCGGTACTGGAACCGTATTTCGACGAGAAGTCGTTGAAATAGTAAGGGTCGCTGACTTTGGTGTAATTAACGTTGAAGCGCCATACCTGATCCATTACCCCGCCATGTTGCCAGTAGAACAACCAGCGGTGACGATCGCCCTCGGTAGGATGCTCGTCCTCAAAGACCTGATCCGATGGTAAATAGTCCAGCTCCATCAGACCCGAACCCGCCTGCGTCAGATAGCGGAACTCGTTTTCCCACATGATGTTGCCACGCTTGTGGATATAGTGCGGCGTGATCGTGGCGTCCATGTTGGGCGCGATGTTCCAGTAGTACGGCAGGTAGAACTCAAAGTAGTTTGAGGTGCTGTACTTGGCGTTCGGGATCAGGAAACCGGAGCGACGTTTATCACCCACGGGCAGTTGCAGATAGGGGCTATAGAAGACCGGCACCGGGCCGAGCTTAAAGCGGGCGTTCCAGATCTCCGCAACCTGCTCTTCACGGTCGTGGATCACTTCGCTACCTACCACGCTCCAGGTATCCGAGCCTGGCAGACAGGAGGTAAAGGTCCCGTTCTCCAGAATGGTGTAGCGGTTTTCACCGCGCTGTTTCATCAGGTCCGCTTTACCGCGCCCCTGACGGCCAACCATCTGGTAATCACCTTCCCAGACGTTAGTGTCTTTGGTATTCAGGTTCGACCAGGCTTTCGGACCTTTCAGGATGACCTGATTATCGTCATAGTGCACATTACCCAGCGCATCGACTGTACGTACCGGTTCGGCTGCGCCTTCTGGCTGTTTCTGGTGCAACTGCACTTCATCGGCCTGCAAGCGGCTGTTGCCCTGGTTAATATCCACATTCCCGCTAAACAGGGCGTCGTCAGGATAATTCCCTTTTGCGTTGTCAGCGGTGATGGTAACCGGTAGCGTGTTCGTATCACCCTGTACCAGCGGGCGATCATAGCTGGGGATACCCAGCATACATTGCGAGGCGAGATCGGCTGCCAGACCCTGTTGACTGTACAGAGCCGTAGCTATCATCGTGGCCAGAAGGGTGGGGATACGTTTTTTCATACGTTTTATTTATTGTTCCGTCATCAGTGGCTTATCGCTGGCAAACGGTCAGAGACTATCTTACTCATCATCACAGTGCCAGCGTTAATCCTGCCCGTAAACGAGCCATGGTGATAGGCTCGTTATTGAATGACGAGTATGATAATGCAAATTATAGGCGATGTCCTTCACTTGACCGTGGCCAGGCCACCGGAATGATGGCGTTGCGCTGGATCAAATCGATCACCATTTGGGGAGTATATGCAGTATTGGGGAAAAATTATCGGCGTAGCGTTCGCTTTACTGATGGGCGCGGGCTTCTGGGGTATCGTTCTGGGGCTGCTTATCGGCCATATGTTTGATAAAGCGCGCAGTCGCAAGATGGCCTGGTTCGCTAACCAGCGTGAACGCCAGGCGCTTTTTTTTGCGACCACCTTCGAGGTAATGGGCCATCTGACCAAGTCGAAAGGGCGTGTCACCGAGGCCGACATCCATGTCGCCAGCCAGTTTATGGATCGCATGAACCTGCACGGTGACTCCCGGGCGGCCGCGCAAAACGCATTTCGTATCGGTAAGGCGGATAACTATCCCTTGCGCGAAAAAATGCGTCAGTTCCGCAGTATCTGCTTCGGGCGCTTCGACTTAATTCGGATGTTTCTGGAGATTCAGATCCAGGCGGCGTTTGCCGATGGGTCGCTCCACCCGAACGAACGTGAGGTGCTGTATGTTATCGCCGAAGAGCTGGGCATTTCCCGCACTCAGTTCGATCAGTTCCTGCGCATGATGCAGGGCGGCGCACAGTTTGGCGGCGGCTATCAGCAACAGCAGGCGGGTGGAGGCGGCTGGCAGCAGGCGCAGCGCGGGCCAACCCTGGAAGATGCCTGTAATGTGCTGGGCGTGAAGCCGACCGATGAGCCGACAACCATTAAGCGCGCCTATCGTAAGCTGATGAGCGAGCATCATCCGGATAAGCTGGTGGCGAAAGGTTTACCGCCAGAGATGATGGAGATGGCGAAGCAAAAAGCGCAGGAGATTCAGAAAGCCTACGAGCTCATCAAAGAGCAGAAGGGCTTTAAGTAAGGAAGCGGTTGGCCCGGCGGCAAGGTGCTGCCGGGCAACGGATCAAAAGTCTGCCGGTGCCTTAAAGGTCATCGGCGTACCGTATTCCGGGTGGGTGATGGTGAGCATTTCCGCATGCAGTTGCAGACGCGGCGCCATCGCCCGGGCTTCCGGCGTGGCATAAAAGCGATCCCCCAGAATCGGGTGACCCAGCGCCAGCATATGCACACGCAGCTGGTGCGAGCGGCCGGTAATCGGTTTTAACAGCACGCGGGCGCTGTTGTCCTCCGCGTACTCCAGCACTTCATACTCGGTTTGCGCCGCCTTGCCGGTCTCGTAGCAGACCTTCTGCTTCGGGCGGTTAGGCCAGTCGCAGATCAGCGGCAGATCAACCAGCCCTTCCGCAGGCTGTGGATGTCCCCAGACGCGCGCCAGGTACTGCTTCTTCGGCTCACGCTCACGAAACTGACGCTTCAGTTCGCGCTCTGCCGCCTTGGTCAGCGCCACTACAATCACTCCGCTGGTGGCCATGTCCAGACGGTGGACGGACTCCGCCTGCGGAAAATCACGCTGAACGCGCGTCATCACGCTATCTTTGTGCTCATCCAGCCTGCCCGGCACGGACAACAGGCCGCTTGGCTTGTTGACCACCATAATATGCTCATCCTGATAGAGAATGACCAGCCACGGATCCTGCGGCGGATTGTAGGGTTCCATCAACATGTTTCGCTCCGCTTACTGATGCGTCACAACGATAAGGCGCAGCGCATCCAGACGCCATCCCGCCTGGTTCAGGCTCTCAAGCACCTGCTGACGATTGGTTTCAATCGCCGCCAGTTCATCGTCACGAATATTGGGGTTCACCGCACGCAGGGCCTCCAGACGAGAGAGCTCCGCAGACAGTTTTTCATCCGCCTCGCTGCGCGCCGCGTCAATCAGGGCGCGCGCTGCTTTCTCAACCTGAGACTCACCCTGCTGGAGGATGGCGTAGACATCCTGCTGCACCGCATTCACCAGCTTGCTGCCGGTATGGCGATTCACCGCGCTCAGCTGGCGGTTAAAGCTCTCAAACTCGACCTGCGCCGCCAGGTTGGTACCATTTTTGTCCAGCAGCAGACGCACCGGCGTGGCAGGCAGGAAGCGGTTGAGTTGCAGCTGTTTCGGTGCCTGGGCCTCCACCACATAGATCAGCTCCAGCAGCAGGGTACCCACCGGCAGCGCCTTATTCTTCAGCAGCGAGATGGTGCTGCTGCCGGTGTCGCCGGAGAGGATCAGATCCAGACCGTTGCGGATCAGCGGGTGTTCCCAGGTGATGAACTGGGCATCCTCCCGGGACAGCGCCACATCACGTTCGAAGGTGATGGTGCAGCCATCTTCCGGCAGGCCCGGGAAGTCCGGCACCAGCATGTGATCGGACGGGGTCAGCACAATCAGGTTCTCGCCGCGATCGTCCTGATTGATACCGACGATATCAAACAGGTTCATGGCGAAGCTGATCAGGCTGGTATCGTCATCCTGCTCTTCAATGCTCTCTGCCAGCCGCTGGGCTTTCTCGCCGCCGTTGGAGTGGATCTCCAGCAGGCGGTCGCGGCCCTGCTCCAGCTGCGCTTTCAGGGCGTCATGCTGTTCACGGCAGGTTTTGATCAGCTCGTCAAAGCCCTCGGTGTTTTCCGGCGCCGCCAGATAGCCCGTCAGCTCGTTATGCACGCTATCGTAAATGGTACGACCGGTCGGGCAGGTATGTTCAAACGCATCCAGCCCTTCGTGGAACCAGCGCACCAGCACCGACTGGGCGGTTTTTTCCAGATACGGAACGTGGATCTGAATGTCGTGCGCCTGACCAATACGGTCCAGACGACCAATACGCTGCTCCAGCAGGTCCGGGTTGAACGGTAAATCGAACATCACCAGACGGCTGGCGAACTGGAAGTTACGCCCCTCGGAGCCGATCTCAGAGCAGAGCAGCACCTGGGCGCCGCTGTCCTCTTCGGAGAACCACGCCGCCGCGCGGTCGCGCTCGATAATGGACATGCCTTCATGGAACACTGCCGCGCGAATACCTTCCCGCTCGCGCAGAACCTGCTCAAGCTGCAGCGCGGTGGTGGCTTTGGCGCAGATGACCAGCACTTTCTGGGAACGGTTGGCGGTCAGATAACCCATCAGCCATTCAACGCGCGGGTCGAAGTTCCACCAGGTGCCAGTATCGCCTTCAAACTCCTGATAAATCTGTTCCGGATAGAGCATGTCCCGGGCGCGCTCTTCCGCTGTTTTGCGTGCGCCCATGATGCCGGAGACCTTGATCGCCGTTTGATACTGGGTGGGCAGCGGCAGACGAACGGTATGCAGCTCGCGTTTCGGGAAGCCTTTCACCCCGTTACGGGTGTTACGGAACAGCACGCGGCTGGTGCCGTGCCTGTCCATCAGCATGGAGACCAGCTCCTGGCGTGCAGCGTCGGCGCCTTCACGATCGCTGTTGGCCGCCTGGAGTAACGGCTCGATATCCTGTTCGCCAATCAGATCGCTCAGGGTGTTGAGCTCGTCGTTGGAGAGGTGCTTGCCCGCCAGCAGCAGGGCAACAGCATCCGCCACCGGGCGATAATTTTTCTGCTCTTCGACAAAGAGGTCAAAGTCATGGAAACGGTTTGGATCCAGCAGGCGCAGACGCGCAAAGTGGCTTTCCAGACCCAACTGTTCCGGCGTAGCGGTGAGCAGCAGTACGCCAGGTACGCGCTCGGCCAGCTGTTCAATCGCCATATATTCACGGCTCGGCGCGTCGACATTCCACACCAGATGGTGCGCTTCATCGACTACCATGATGTCCCACTCGGCATCACAGAGGTGCTCAAGACGCTGCTTGCTGCGGCGCACGAAGTCCAGGGAGCAGATCACCAGCTGTTCGGTTTCGAACGGGTTATCGGCGTCGTGCTGGGCTTCGGCGTAGCGCTCGTCGTCAAACAGGGAGAAACGCAGGTTGAAGCGACGCAGCATCTCCACCAGCCACTGGTGCTGCAGGGTTTCTGGCACCACAATCAGCACGCGCTCGGCCGCGCCGGAGAGCAGCTGCTGGTGCAGGATCATGCCCGCTTCGATGGTTTTACCTAAACCGACTTCATCCGCCAGCAGGACGCGCGGCGCATGGCGGCGGCCAACGTCATGGGCGATGTTGAGCTGATGGGGAATCAGGCTGGTGCGCTGGCCGCGCAGACCGCTCCACGGCATGCGGTACTGCTCGCTCTGGAACTTGCGCGCACGGTAGCGCAGCGAGAAGCGATCCATGCGGTCGATCTGACCGGCGAACAGGCGATCCTGCGGCTTGCTGAAGACCAGTTTGCTGTCGAGCAGCACTTCGCGCAGCATGATGCCCGTCTCTTCGGTATCCAGTCGGGTTCCGATATAGGCGAGCAGTCCATTCTCTTCTTTTACGTCTTCAATCTTCAGCTGCCAGCCTTCATGGCTGGTAACGGTGTCGCCCGGGTTAAACATCACGCGGGTAACAGGGGAATCATTGCGAGCATACAGACGGTTTTCACCGGTGGCGGGGAAGAGGAGAGTGACCATACGCGCATCCAGCGCCACTACCGTTCCTAATCCAAGTTCGCTTTCTGTGTCGCTGATCCAGCGTTGACCAAGTGTAAAAGGCATATTTGTTCGGCTCTAATCTTTAATTGCAGGCAATAGTTCAACCACCGATCAGAAATGACGGTAATCGAATAATGGGTCCGGGAATGGAAAGGGCGCTATGGTACTGGATGGCAGCGATTTCGTCACCTGTCAAAATAGCCCCAACTGACCTGTCATCAGTGTAGCAAAGTCGTCGTCCATGAACGGTAAAATTCCCTCGGCGACGGGCTGTAGCTGGCGGGTGAGGTAGTGCTCATAGTCAAGGGGCGAACGCTGATAATCCACCGGCTCCGGGCCGCTGGTGGTCCAGACATACTTGATGGTGCCTCGGTTCTGGTACTGCGGCGCGCGCCCAAGGCGGACGTTCTCTTCATCGGCAAGCCGGGCGGCACGAACGTGGGGCGGCACGTTGCGCTGATACTCCGCCAGCGGGCGACGCAGCCGCTTGCGGTAGACCAGCTGGTCATCCAGCTCGCCCGCCATCAGGCTGGCGATGGTCTCGCGCACAAACTCCTGATAGGGTTCGCGACGAAAAATTTTCAGATAAAGCTCCTGCTGGAAACGCTGCGCCAGCGGGGTCCAGTCGGTACGGACGGTTTCCAGCCCTTTAAATACCATTCGCTGCTTTTCCCCCTCCTGGATAAGCCCGGCGTAGCGCTTTTTGCTGCCCTGATCGGTTCCCCGGATGGTGGGCATTAAAAAGCGGCAGAAGTGGGTCTCATACTCCAGCTCCAGGGCGCTGGTTAAGCCAGCCTGTTGCAGATGCGTTCGCCACCAGTCGTTCACGTAAGCCACCAGCGCCTGGCCGATGGCGGTCGCCTCCGCTTCGCTTTTCGCCCCCCTGAGCCAGACGAAGGTCGAGTCGGTATCGCCATAAATCACGTCATAGCCCTGGGATTCCACCAGCACTTTGGTCTGGCGCATGATCTCGTGGCCGCGCATGGTAATCGACGAGGCCAGGCGAGGATCGAAGAAACGGCAGGCGCTGGTGCCGAGCACGCCATAAAAGGCATTCATGATGATCTTCAGCGCCTGGGAAAGCGGTTTATTGCCGTGGCGCTTGGCCTCTTCGCGCCCGTACCAGATCTGGCTGACGATCTCCGGCAGGCAGTGTTTTTCCCGGGAGAAACGCGCCCCGAGGAAGCCCTCGGTGCTGTGCTGCTCATCCGGCTGGGCGAGCCCTTCCACCAGTCCGACCGGATCGATAAGAAAGGTGCGAATGATCGACGGATAGAGGCTTTTGTAATCCAGCACCAGCACCGAGTCGTACAGGCCGGGGCGGGAGTCCATCACATAGCCGCCGGGGCTGGCCTGGGGCGGCACGTCACCGAGGTTGGGGGCTACATAGCCCGCCCGGTGCATGCGCGGAAAGTAGAGATGGCTGAAGGCGGCCACGGAGCCGCCGTGCCGGTCGGCCGCCAGGCCATTGACCGTGGCGCGCTCCAGCAGAAACGGCATGATCTCGGTTTTGTGGAAAATCCGCGTCACCAGCTCGCAGTCTTTCAGGTTATAGGTCGCCAGGGCCGGTTTATCTTCGGCGAAGCGGCGGTCAATTTCGTCCATCCTGTCCCAGGGATTGTCGATGGATTTACCTTCCCCGAGCAGCTCCTGCGATACCGATTCCAGCGAAAATGACGAGAAGCTCCAGAAGGCGGATTTCAGTGCCTCGATGCCGTCGATGATTAAGCGCCCATTCGCCTGGGCAAAAAAGACGCCGTTTTTAAAGCCGTGCTCGCGCCACTCCAGCTCGCTGTTGCCGCGGCCGAGCAGCAGGGGGATGCGGTAGCGCTCGGCATGTTTTTGCAGAATGCGCAAATCAAACTGCACTACGTTCCAGCCGATGATGACGTCCGGGTCGTGCCGGGCAAACCAGGCATTCAGTTTTTCGATCAGCTGCGGACGGCTGTTGACGTATTCCAGCTGGAAATCGAGCCCCGAAGCGTCGCCGTTGGCCGGGCCCAGCATATAGACAACCCGCTGGCCGCAGCCTTCGATGCCGATGCAGTACAGCTCCCCGTGACGGGTGGTTTCAATGTCCACCGACGCCCATTTCAGGGGCGGACGATAGTGCGGGTTGGGTTTGAGACGGGCGTTGATCAGCCGTTCGCCCTTGGGCGTACCGTCCACCCAGACCGGGGCGGTGATAAAGCGCTCCATCAGAAAGCGTTCCGGGGGACGAACATCGGCCTCAAAGAGGGTCACGCCCGCCTCGCGCAGCAGTTTTTCATAACGCATCAGCTGGCGGTGGGCACGGCAGTAAAGGCCGTAAACCGGACGACGGTGGAAATCTTTCAGCTCAAGGGGCGTCAGCCGCCAGCCGTTTTCACCCTGCAGCAGCTGGCGGGCTTTTTCGACGTCAGGCTCGGGAATAAACGCAACGGACTCCTGGACAGGCAGGGTGACGTTTAGCGGGCCGGTATCTGTCGCCAGCCAGAATTCAACTTCGGTACCCTGGGGCGTATCCCGCCAGTGTCGGGTGAGTAAAAAGCCTTGTTGCGCCTGCGCCACGCCGTTCTCTCATAAAACAAAACCAGGCCTGATTATAGCCTGGTTAAGGTTGTTTTGCTGGGGTTTTATACAGGTGTGCTTTGCCAGATGGCGCTGCGCTTATTCGGCCTGGGAGACCTGTAGGCCCGGTAAGCGTAGCGCCACCGGGCGGGTTTTACTGCCCGTAATAGGCTTTCGCGCCGTGCTTACGCAGATAGTGTTTATCCAGCAACGTCTGCTGCATATCCGGCAGCTGCGGCGCCAGCTGGCGGCAGAAGATGCCCATATAGGCGACCTCTTCCAGCACGATGGCGTTATGCACGGCATCTTCGGCATTTTTGCCCCATGCGAACGGGCCGTGGGAGTGAACCAGCACTCCCGGCATTTGCGCCGCGTCGATCCCCTGTTTTTCGAAGGTTTCGACAATCACGTTGCCGGTTTCCCACTCGTATTCACCGTTGATCTCGGCATCGGTCATCTTGCGGGTACAGGGGATGGTGCCATAGAAATAGTCGGCGTGGGTGGTGCCGGTCGCCGGGATCGGCTGGCCTGCCTGCGCCCAGATAGTGGCGTGACGGGAGTGAGTGTGGACGATGCCGCCGATAGACGGGAAGGCCTGATAGAGCAGGCGATGCGTTGGCGTATCGGAAGAAGGCTTTTTCTTCCCTTCAACCATTTCACCGGTAGCGATGCTCACCACCACCATATCCTCGGCGGTCATCACCCGGTAGTCGACGCCGGACGGTTTAATGACGAACACGCCTGCTTCGCGGTCCACGGCACTGACGTTGCCCCAGGTCAGGGTAACGAGATTATGTTCCGGCAGGGCGAGGTTGGCTTCAAGCACCTGACGTTTGAGATCTTCCAGCATGTATCCTCCAGGAAAAAAGGCCCGCCCTGCGGCAGGCCAAAGGTTCCCCTGTTAACGTTTTGAACCGTAGTAGACTTCGTTCCAGCGCAGCGCATCTTTAAAGGCTGGCAGACGGGTGTCGTTATCAATGACCGTCAGTTCGATGTCGTGCAGTTCCGCGAACTGACGCATGTCGTTGAGATCCAGCGCATGGCTGAAGACGGTATGGTGCGCGCCACCTGCTACGATCCAGGCTTCGGAAGCGGTTGCCAGATCCGGCTGGGCTTTCCACAGGGCATTCGCCACCGGCAGTTTTGGCAGGGCGTGAGGCGTTTCAACGGCGTCGACGCAGTTCACCAGCAGGCGGAAACGATCGCCCAGATCGATCAGGCTGGCGTTAATGGCCGGGCCGGTACGGGTGTTGAAGATCAGACGCGCTGGATCGGCTTTGCCGCCGATGCCGAGATGCTGAACGTCGAGGATCGGTTTTTCATCCACGGCGATAGACGGGCAGACTTCCAGCATGTGCGAACCCAGCACCAGATCGTTGCCATTCTCGAAGTGGTAGGTGTAATCCTCCATAAAGGAGGTGCCGCCCTGCAGACCGGTCGACATCACTTTCATGATGCGTAGCAGAGCGGCAGTTTTCCAGTCGCCTTCACCGGCAAAGCCGTAGCCCTGCTGCATCAGACGTTGTACCGCCAGGCCCGGAAGCTGCTTCAGGCCGTGAAGATCTTCAAAGGTGGTGGTAAAGGCATGGAAGCCGCCCTGTTCCAGGAAGCGTTTCATGCCCAGCTCAATACGGGCTGCATCCAGCACGTTCTGGCGCTTATCACCATTCACCTGTGCCGCCGCCGTCAGGCGATAGCTGCTTTCGTACTCATCCACCAGCGCATTGACGTCGCCATCGCTGATTTCATTGACGACCTGCACCAGATCGCCCACCGCCCAGGTGTTGACGGAAAAACCAAACTTGATCTGCGCGGCCACTTTATCGCCGTCCGTTACCGCCACTTCACGCATGTTGTCACCGAAGCGCACCACTTTCAGCTGACGGGTATCCTGCTTCGATACGGCCTGGCGCATCCAGGAACCAATCCGCTGGTGCGCCTGCTTGTCCTGCCAGTGGCCAGTGACGACAGCATGCTGCTGGCGCATACGCGCGCCGATGAAGCCGAACTCACGGCCGCCGTGCGCGGTCTGGTTCAGGTTCATAAAGTCCATATCAATGCTGTCCCACGGCAGCGCCGCGTTGAACTGGGTATGGAACTGCAGCAGCGGTTTGTTGAGGATGGAGAGGCCGTTGATCCACATCTTGGCCGGAGAGAAGGTGTGCAGCCACACCACCAGACCCGCGCATTTATCGTCGTAGTTAGCATCGCGACAGATATGGGTAATTTCATCCGGTGAGGTGCCCAGCGGCTTCAGTACCAGCTTGCACGGCAGTTTTGCTTCCGCATTCAGGGCGTTTACAACATGTTCTGCGTGTTGAGTCACCTGGCGCAGGGCTTCCGGCCCATAAAGATGCTGGCTACCAATCACAAACCACACTTCATAATTATTAAAAATCGTCATTATCGTGTCCTTAATGTGTCAGGGTTGCCGTAGATTCCGGGATGTTTTTAACCGGGGCGGCGACAGGGAGATAGTGCTGCTCAGCGCTCTTCGCCCACTGCTGGTAGCGCTGATAAAGCTGTTCAAAACGTTGCGCCTGCTGCGTGCGCGGCTGCAGGGTGCTTTCCACCTTGCTCGCCATATGCTGCTGCGCTGTCGGGATGTCGGTGTGTACGCCCGCCGCCACCGCCGCGAAGATCGCCGCGCCCAGGGCACAGCACTGATCCGAGGCGACAATCTGCAGCGGACGGTTCAGCACGTCGCAGCAGGCCTGCATAATTACCGGGTTCTTACGGGCGATACCGCCCAGCGCCATCACCTCATTGACGGCGATCCCCTGTTCGGTAAAGCACTCCATAATGGCGCGCGCGCCAAAGGCGGTAGCCGCTACCAGCCCGCCAAACAGCGCCGGGGCGTCGGTGGCGAGATTCAGATCGGTAATCACCCCTTTCAGGCGCTGGTTGGCATTCGGCGTACGGCGGCCGTTAAACCAGTCGAGAACGACCGGAAGATGATCGAGGGAAGGATTCTTCGCCCAGGCGTCGGTCAACTGCGGCAGCAGCTGTTTTTTGCTCTCTGTGATCTGGGTTTTCAGTTCCGGATGGGCGGCGGCCAGCTGATCCAGCGGCCAGCCCAGCACGCGGCCAAACCAGGCGTAGATGTCGCCAAAGGCGGACTGACCCGCTTCCAGCCCGATAAAGTCAGGTACCACGCTGCCGTCAACCTGGCCGCAGATGCCTTTCACGGCGCGATCGCCGACGCTGGCTTTATCCGCTGTCAGGATGTCGCAGGTGGAGGTGCCGATCACTTTCACCAGCGTGTTGGGCTGTGCGCCCGCGCCGACCGCGCCCATATGGCAGTCAAAAGCGCCGCCGGAAATGGCCACCGTCTGAGGCAGGCCCAGGCGTTCCGCCCACTCGGCGCAGAGCGTGCCGACCGGGATATCAGCGGTCCAGGTATCGGTAAAGAGCGGGTAGTCGAGATTCTGGTTGATGATGGGGTCGAGTTCGTCAAAGAAGGCGGCAGGCGGCAGGCCACCCCAGCTTTCATGCCAGAGGGATTTGTGCCCGGCGCTACAGCGACCGCGACGGATATCCTGCGGACGGGTAGTGCCGGAGAGCAGGGCCGGAACCCAGTCACACAGCTCAATCCAGGAGACTGCCGCTTTTGCCACCTGCGGATCCTGACGGGTAACGTGCAGGATCTTCGCCCAGAACCACTCGCTGGAGTAAATGCCGCCGATGTAGCGGGAGTAGTCGTTTTTGCCTGGCTGATGGCACAAACGGGTGATGGCTTCGGCTTCTTCCACCGCGGTATGGTCTTTCCACAGCACAAACATGGCGTTCGGGTTATCGGCGAACGCCGGATGCAGCGCCAGCACGTGACCATCGGCGTCAATCGGCGCCGGGGTTGAGCCGGTGCTGTCCACGCCAATCCCGACGATCTGAGCGCGCTGCGCCTCGCTTAACTCCGCCAGTACGGTTTTGATTGCCGCTTCCATCGACTCGATATAGTCACGTGGATGATGGCGGAACTGATTGTTTGGCGCATCGCAATAGCGCCCTTCTTGCCAGCGCGGATACCACTCGACGCTGGTTGCTATCTCCTGACCCGTAGTGCATTCCACTGCCAGGGCGCGTACTGAGTCACTGCCAAAATCGAGGCCAATCGCAATTGCCATGGTGTTGCTCCATCAAAAAACAGATATGAATGAACATTAGAGAGTGAGGGGGAAAATCGTCAGGCGGGATCCGCTAATCTTATGGATGATTTTGCTGTGACATGGGAAAGTGTGACGCCGAGCAAATAATCCATGTGGACATTTCTGCCGTGGTTATAGACACTTTTGTTACCGCCGACCCGCTCGATGTTACGGATAAATCGCAACGGAAGCGTTATGATGGCGGATCTGAAAGCGGGCTGATACCTTTTCGATCTTTGAGCAGCCCGTTTTTATGCCGCTTTTGATGATATGGACAAATGGTTTCCTTCAGGACTGCCAGGAGGACTGAAAATATGGCTGAAACGCAAAGCGATCCGCTGCTGCCGGGCTACTCGTTTAACGCGCATCTGGTGGCGGGACTGACGCCCATTGAGGCTGACGGCTATCTCGATTTTTACGTTGATCGACCGCTGGGGATGAAGGGCTATATCCTCAACCTGACCGTGCGCGGAGAGGGGGTGATCAAGAATGGCGATCAGACCTTCGTCTGCCGTCCGGGCGATATTCTGCTCTTCCCGCCGGGTGAAATTCATCACTATGGCCGTCATCCCGATGCCCGGGAGTGGTATCACCAGTGGGTCTACTTCCGTCCGCGCGCTTACTGGCAGGAGTGGCTGGCCTGGCCGTCGATGTTTGCCCATACCGGCTTTTATCGCCCGGATGAAGCGCATCAGCCGCAGTTTCGGGAACTGTTTGCCCAGATCATCGAGGCCGGACAGGGCGGGGGACGCTATGCCGAGCTGCTGGCTATCAACCTGCTGGAACAGCTGCTGCTGCGCCGGATGGAGGCGATCAATGAATCGCTCAACCCGCCGCTGGATCATCGGGTGCGCGAAGCCTGTCAGTACATCAGCGACCATCTGGCGGACAGCCAGTTTGATATCGCCAGCGTCGCCCAGCATGTCTGCCTGTCGCCGTCGCGTCTGTCGCACCTGTTCCGCCAGCAGCTGGGGGTGAGCGTGCTGAGCTGGCGCGAGGATCAGCGCATCAGCCAGGCCAAGCTGCTGCTCAGCACCACCCGCATGCCGATTGCCACCGTCGGGCGCAACGTCGGCTTTGAGGATCAGCTCTACTTTTCCCGGGTCTTTAAAAAATGCACTGGTGCCAGCCCCAGCGAATTTCGCGCAGGGTGTGAATAGAAAGTAAATAAAACTAAACAAGTTCGCTGAATGTCGTTCACACCCGGTAAACTATTCAGACAATTGTTGTCTTGACGCAGCAGGGCGCTCTTCGCAGAATCCCTGCTTCGCCACCTGACCGGAACTGTTATGCAGGCATTGCTGGAACATTTTATTACCCAGTCCGTTACCTATTCGCTCGTCGCCGTCGCGCTCGTGGCCTTCCTGGAATCTTTGGCGCTGGTTGGGCTGATCCTGCCCGGCACGGTGATGATGACCGGGCTCGGCGCGCTGATTGGCAGTGGCGAGGTTAACTTCTGGCAGGCGTGGCTGGCGGGGATCGTCGGCTGTCTGCTGGGCGACTGGATCTCATTCTGGCTGGGCTGGCGCTTTAAAAAGCCGCTGCACCGCTGGTCATTCATGAAAAAGAACAAAGCCCTGCTCGATAAAACCGAGCATGCCCTGCATCAACACAGCATGTTTACCATTCTGGTGGGACGCTTTGTTGGCCCGACGCGCCCGCTGGTGCCGATGGTGGCGGGAATGCTGGATCTGCCGGTGGCGAAATTTATCGTGCCGAACCTGATTGGCTGCCTGTTCTGGCCGCCCATTTACTTCCTGCCGGGTATCCTGGCCGGCGCGGCAATCGATATTCCTGCCGGTGTGCAGAGCGGGGGCTTCCGCTGGCTGCTGCTGGCGACCGCGCTGCTGCTGTGGCTGGCGGCCTGGCTCTGCTGGCGGCTGTGGCGCAGCGGGAAAGCCTCCTCGGATCGCCTCAGCCGCTATCTGCCGCGTGGACGCTTATTCTGGCTGGCCCCCGTCACCCTGGGCGTGGCGCTGGTGGCACTGGTGATGCTGGTACGTCACCCGCTGATGCCGGTGTATGGTGAGATCCTGCTTAAGGTTGTCAGCCGCTGATCGGCATCAGTGGATCCCCAGCAGGCGCGACGCGCTCGCGTTTCCGCTTGCCAGCTGTTCCGTATCGCCATCCCAGGCGATACGGCCATCGGCAATCACCACCGACCGGGGGGCGATCCTGAGCGCATCTTCCACGCTGTGCGACACCATCAGCATCGTCAGGTTCTGACGTTCACATACCTCTTTAACCAACAGCAACATCTCCTGACGTAAGGCGGGATCGAGTGCCGAAAAGGGCTCGTCCAGCAGCAGGACAGGCTGTTCGCGCACCAGACAGCGCGCCAGCGCGACGCGCTGACGCTGACCGCCCGACAGCTCACCCGGCAGGCGTTCCAGCAGATCGCCGATCCCCATCTGCAGCGCGATGTCGCTTAGCTTCTGCTGTTGCACAGCATTCAGTCTGAGACCGGGATGCATGCCCAGGCCAATGTTCTGGCGCACGTTCAGGTGAGTGAAGAGATTGTTTTCCTGAAACAGCATCGACACCGGGCGCGCAGCAGGCGGCGTACGGGTGTGATCGTGACCGTTAAGGGTGATGCTGCCGTTTGCCGGTTGCAGAAAACCGGCGATCAGATTGAGAAGGGTGCTTTTCCCGGCGCCGCTGGGGCCGAGCACGGCGATAAGTTCCCCCCGGCGTACGGATAAGGTGAAGCGCATCGGCAGGTGCTGATAAAGCCAGGTTACATCAGTCAGTTTTAACATCACGCCCCGGTAGTTTTTCGATAACGGTAAATAACGCAAAGCAGAGCAGCAGCAGCAGTAGCGCCGTGACGGCCCCGTCCTGGCTGCGATACGAGCCGATCTGCTGATAGAGCCAGAACGGCAGGGTGCGGAAATCATCATTGCCAAACAGCGCCACTACGCCGAAATCGCCGATCGACAGTACGCAGGCAAAGGCCAGCGCCTGGGCCAGCGGGCGCTTCAGGGCGCGCAGCTCTACCACCTTCAGCCGCTGCCAGCCGTGCATCCCCAGCGAGTCGCAAAGCAGGGTATAGCGGGCGCTGAGGTCGCGCATCGGATTTTCCAGCACTTTCAGCGCATACGGAATCGCCATCAGGGCGTTGGTGAAGATGACAATGCCATCGGCCGATTCGGGCAGGCCAACGGTGCTGTTGAACAGCAGGAAAAAGCCGCTCGCCAGCACGATACCGGGCATCGCCAGGATCAGCATGCCGCTGAGATCCAGCGCCTGCGCGGCCACCGTCGCCTGCCGGGCATAGAGCTCCCGGCTGCTCCACAGCAGCATCATGGTCAGCAGAACGCAGAGCAGCCCGGCTCCCAGCGCGATGCGCAGCGAAGTGCCCAGCGCCTGCCACAGCACCGGCTGTTGCAGCACCGACAGCAAATTCAGGTTGAGGCCATCGACCACCACCGCCAGCAGCGGCGGGATCAACAGCAGCAGCGCCAGGGTAATAAGCAGGCCATCGGTCAGGCGGCTGCGCAGGCTATCCTGCGGATCGCGCCAACCGGCAAGCTGGCTGGTACCGACGGGGATAGCTTTCCCCAGCCGCTGGCTCAGCATCACCAGCCCCAGGCAGCAGACCATCTGCACCATCGCCAGCAGGGCTGCCCGGCCCGGATCGTAGTCGTAGCTCAGGGCCTGATAGATGGCGAGCTCGATAGTGGTGGCCTGCGGCCCGCCGCCGAGCGAGAGCACGGTGGCGAAGCTGGCAAAGCAGAGCATAAAGATCAGCGCGGCGACGGGCGGGATCTGGCGGCGCAGCCACGGCCACTCGACGAAGCGGAAAAATGACCCGCCGCGCATCCCGAGCTGGGCGGCAAGCTGGCGCTGTTCGCCGGGGATATTTTCCAGCGCCTGTAAAAGTAGGCGCGTTGCCATCGGCATGTTGAAAAAGACGTGTGCCAGCAGGATCCCCTGCAGGCCATAGGGCGAGAAGCTCCACTCCAGCCCGAGCGCCTGGAATAGCGCGGCCAGCCACCCCTGACGCCCGTAAACGCTGAGGATACCAAATACCGCCACCAGCACCGGCAGGATCAGGGTCATGGCGCACAGGCGCAGCAGCGCCTGCCTGCCCGGGAAGCGACGCCGGTAGAGCGCGCGGGCAAGAAATATCGCGGGCACGACGGAGAGCAGGGCGGAGAGAAACGCCTGCCAGAACGAGAAGCGGATGACGTGCCACAGATAGCTGTCGTGCAGCAGCGCCGCGACGTCGGTGGCTGGCGCGTTAAACCACAGCGCCAGAAATGCGCCCAGGGCGACCGCCACCATCAGCGTGGCGGCCAGCAGCCCCGGCAGCAACCAGCCGGCGATTAATGGCTGACGGCGCGTTGCCATTCATTGATCCATGCTGCACGTTTCCCGGCCACTTCCTGCGGGGTAAATTCCAGCGTGGTTTGCGGTTTCACCAGGGTGTCAAAACCTGCCGGTAACGTCACATTGGTGACCGGGTACATCCAGTTGCCGGTCGGGATGGCATTCTGGAACGACGGCGAGACCATAAATTTCAGGAACTTCTCAGCCAGCTCCGGCTGTTTGCTGGCTGCGGTCCGGGCGGCGACCTCAACCTGCAGATAGTGACCTTCAGCAAAGTCAGCGGCGGCGTAGTTCTCTTTTTTCTCGGCAATGATGTGGTACGCCGGGGAGGTGGTGTAGCTCAGCACCAGATCGCTTTCCCCTTTCAGGAACAGGCCGTAGGCCTCACTCCAGCCTTTAGTCACGGTGACCGTTTTGGCGGCCAGTTTCTGCCAGGCTTCCGGGGTCTTGTCGCCGTAGACCTTTTGCATCCACAGCAGCAGACCCAGCCCCGGGGTGCTGGTGCGCGGATCTTCGTAGATCACACGCCATTTCTGGTCGCTCTCAACCAACTCTTTCAAGCTCTTTGGCGGATTTTTCAGTTTGTTTTTGTCGTAGACGAAGGCGAAGTAGCCGTAATCGAAAGGCACAAAGGTGTCGTTCTTCCAGCCGCCAGGGACGTTAACCGCATCGGTCGGCACGCCGCTTTTGGCGAACAGCCCGGTCTGGGTGGCCGCTTCCAGCAGATTGTTATCCAGCCCCAGCACCACGTCGGCTTTGCTGTTTTTGCCTTCCATGCGCAGGCGGTTCAGCAGCGAGACGCCATCCTCCAGCGCCACGAACTTCAGCTCGCACTTGCAGTCGGCTTCAAAGGCTTTTTTGACCGCCGGGCCCGGGCCCCAGTCGGCAGCGAAAGAGTCGTAGGTGTAGACCGTCAGGACAGGACTGGCCACGGCAGGCAGCGCAACCAGCGCCAACAGGGGAAGAACAGTTTTGAACACTTTGCACCTCATTGTTTGAGAGTGGCAAAGGATTTTGAGCAACAGCCTCAAATCCCTTCGCCGGCGTTATCCGGATCAGGTTCGACGGGTATTTTCTCAGCACACGCTTTCGCGCAGCACCCCGTTGAGAACGGCGGTATTGTAATGATTTGGTGAATATTACGAAAGTGTTATGGTTCCGGCGGCGCAAACCACGCCGATTTAAAATCAAACCACCCCAGCGTATTCATGCGCAAGCCGCGCATACTGCGCTGGCCCTGGATCATCAGCCAGTGGTGGATCAGCGGGACGATCGCCTGCTGGGCGAGCAGCTGCTGGCACCAGACCGCAAGATTCATCTCACCCGCGCGCCACTCGGCGGCGTCCTGTTGCCAGTCGCGCTTAATACAGTTTTGCAGAAGCGGCACCTCATAGAGATGTGAGAACAGCGAGAAATCCAGCGGCAGGGTGAAGTTAACGCTGTTGAGCCAGATATCGCTCACGATCTCGCCGCGATGCCACTCCTCATAGCTGACCTCCTGAATGTTCAGCGTCACCTGCTCGGCGGCGAGCAACTCGCTCATCATTCTGGCGATCACCCGATGTTCGATATGTTCGCGGTAGAAGGTCAGGGTGAGGCTCTCCAGCCCGGCTGGTTTATCGCCGCGTCCCGGGCGGGCGTGGTGCCAGCGCGGCAGCAGGCCATACGCCGGGAACCAGTAGGACTGATACACTTCCTCAGCCTGGTAGATCAGGTTCGCCGGGGAGAGGATCCGGCTTACCCACTGGCGCACCTCTGCGCTGGCCCCGCGGTGGGAGCGGGCGTCAAACAGCAGATAGTAACAGCCCTCTTCAAGCCGACTTTCCACCGCCTTTTCCCCCTCGGTTGGCCCTTCCAGGGTCAGGCCGACGCTCAGCTCTTCGTTGATATCCGGCAACACCCAGACGTTCACTTCGTCAATCAGCGCCCGGTAGCCGAAGTAATCGTCGAAGGCGCGGATCTTCAGCTGGTTATTGTTATTACGGGAAACGGCATACGGCCCGGTACCTACCGGCAGGCTGGCAAAGTTGTGCATCGTTTCCCACTCCCGCGGCAGGATCATCGACGGCACATACCCCAGCAGCCATGGCAGCCAGCGGTCGGGCTGCGTAAGCTGAATATCGAGCGTCCAGGCGGTGAGTGACTGGACCTGGCTGATGTGTGAATAGAGGGGCAATTCGCGGGCACGCTGCAGGGTGGCAATGACGTCGGCCATCTCCAGCTCGCGTCCATGGTGGAAATGGATGCCAGGCCGCAAGAAAAAGCGCCAGTGCAACGGGGAAAGTTGCTGCCAGTGGTGGGCAATGTCGGCTTCCAGTTCCCCATTTTCCTCATTTATGCGCGTCAGCCCGCTGAAGATCTGGCGCGCCATATGGGTTTCGGAGCGCCGTAATGCGCTGCCCGGCAACAGGTTTTTCATCGGGCGATAATAGAGTACCCGCAGGATGTGCTTGCCCTGGCGGAAGCTGCGTCCGAGGTGGGAAACCAGCATCTGACGCACTGCGGCTTTATCGCCGACCAGTTGCACCAGCTGCTCGATGCGGTCCTGCTCCAGCAGATCCTCCGCCCGCTGCTGCTGTAGCGCAAGGCCGGTATACAAAAAGGTGAGACGCGAGCGCTTGCCGCGCCCGGCCTCCGCTTCCCAGCTCAGCCAGCCCTGCTGCTGCATGGTGTTAAGCAGGGTACGCATATGACGGCGCGAACAGTTGAGCAAGTCGGCCAGTTCGCTGAGCGTGGTCTCCCGGGTCTGGCCGTCACAGCACTGCCACAGGCGGATAAATTGTTGTTGCAGACGACCAGAGGGCATAAAAGGGGAACTCCTGACAAAAAATCAGCAATTTATTAATCCCTATATTAAGCCAATAATTCACTTCGATGAAGCGAGGAGGTAAATATGAAGAGGTCTGCCACAAATCAGTTTTACCAACAGTACTTCTCAGCGACAAAGGGAGTGTCCTGGCTGGCCCGCCGGTGTGCAGAGCAGCGGCTGAAAATACTGGAAGAGCTGATGCAGTGGGAGGTGACAAAGTCGACCTCGGAACGCTGAATTGCTTCGATCATGTGTGACTGAGTATTGGTGCGAATCACCACGCCAGCAGGTATCATCTGCTGGCTTTTTTCGTTTTCTCGTGCGCTAAAGGAACAGTGAATGCTCTGGTTAATGACGATGGGACGCCGTCTAAACGGTGTGTATGCCGCTTTTTTGATGGTGGCTTTTATGATGGGCGTAGCCGGAGCACTGCAGGCGCCGACCCTGAGTCTGTTCCTGAGCCGCGAGGTGGGCGCCCAACCGTTCTGGGTGGGGCTGTTCTATACCGTCAACGCCGTCGCCGGGATCCTGGTCAGCCTGGGGCTGGCGAAGCGTTCGGACAGCCAGGGCGATCGCCGCAAGCTGATCCTCTTTTGCTGCGCGATGGCGGTTGGCAACGCGCTGCTGTTTGCCTTCAACCGCCACTACCTGACCTTATTAACCTGCGGTGTCCTGTTGGCCTCGATTGCCAATACCGCCATGCCGCAGCTGTTTGCTCTGGCGCGGGAATATGCCGACAGCTCTGCGCGTGAGGTGGTGATGTTTAGCTCGGTGATGCGTGCGCAGCTTTCGCTGGCGTGGGTCATCGGTCCGCCGCTGGCATTTATGCTGGCGCTTAACTACGGCTTTACCACCATGTTCTCTATTGCGGCGGCCATTTTTGCCATCAGCCTGGCGCTGATCGCCTTCGCGCTGCCTTCTGTGGCCAGGGTGGAATCGGCGACCGCTGTTCCGGTGACGGAGGTAAGCGGCTGGAAAGATAAAAATGTCCGCAGGCTGTTTATCGCGTCTACGCTAATGTGGACCTGTAACACCATGTATATCATCGACATGCCGTTGTGGATCAGCAGCGATCTGGGGCTGCCGGATAAGCTGGCCGGGATCTTAATGGGGACTGCCGCCGGGCTGGAGATCCCGGCAATGATCCTTGCAGGTTATTACGTCAAACACGTCGGTAAGCGACGGATGATGGTGATCGCGGTGGCGGCGAGTGTGCTCTTTTATCTGGGCCTGATCCTCTTTCACAGCCGCGAGGCCTTGCTTGGCCTGCAACTCTTTAACGCGATCTTTATTGGCATCATCGCCGGGATTGGCATGCTCTGGTTCCAGGATCTGATGCCGGGCAGGGCGGGGTCGGCAACCACGCTGTTTACCAACAGTATCTCTACCGGCGTGATCCTGGCGGGGGTGATTCAGGGCGCGCTGGCGCAAAGCTACGGCCACTCTGTGGTTTACATGGTTATAGCAGGGATTTCGCTGGTAACGCTGGTGCTCACCTGGCGGGTAAAAGATGTCTGAATAAAAAAGAGTCCATTGACTGTGCAATGGACTCTCTAGCGTGAGGGCTAAGCGATTAGCCCATAAAGGCTGGCTGCTTACTCTCGTAGGCAGCGATGGCGTCTTCGTGTTGCAGGGTCAGTCCGATGCTGTCCAGACCGTTAATCATGCAGTGACGGCGGAACGCGTCGATGTTGAAGCTGTAGGTTTTATCCCCGGCTTTTACGACCTGCGCTTCCAGATCCACTTCAAAGGTCATGCCCGGGTTGCCCTGCACCAGCGTAAACAGTTCGTCGACCTGTTCATCACTCAACGTGACCGGCAGCAGCTGGTTGTTGAAGCTGTTGCCGTAGAAGATGTCGGCAAAGCTCGGGGCAATTACCACTTTGAAACCGTAATCGGTCAGCGCCCACGGCGCATGCTCGCGCGATGAGCCACAGCCGAAGTTTTCCCGCGCCAGCAGGATAGATGCGCCTTTGTATTCAGGAAAGTTCAGCACGAACTCCGGATTTGGCACTTCGCCTTTGTCGTCCAGAAAACGCCAGTCGTTAAACAGGTGCGCACCAAAACCGGTGCGGGTTACCTTCTGCAAAAACTGCTTTGGAATGATGGCGTCGGTGTCGACGTTAGCCGCGTCCAGAGGGACCACCAGGCCAGTATGTTGGGTAAATTTCTCTGCCATGATGGTCTCCTTATTTCAGGCTGCGAATATCGGCGAAGTGGCCGGTCACTGCGGCTGCCGCGGCCATCGCCGGGCTGACCAGATGCGTGCGCCCACCGCGCCCCTGACGACCTTCAAAGTTACGGTTGCTGGTGGAAGCGCAGCGCTCACCCGGGTTCAGGCGGTCGTTGTTCATCGCCAGACACATGGAGCAACCCGGCAGACGCCACTCAAAGCCTGCTTCAATGAAAATCTTATCCAGACCTTCAGCTTCCGCCTGCGCTTTGACCGGGCCGGAGCC
Organism: Leclercia sp. LSNIH8; assembly: GCF_002920195.1. Classification (NCBI taxonomy): domain Bacteria; kingdom Pseudomonadati; phylum Pseudomonadota; class Gammaproteobacteria; order Enterobacterales; family Enterobacteriaceae; genus Leclercia; species Leclercia sp. LSNIH8. The sequence goes on from NZ_PQJY01000005.1 coordinate 378,455, forward strand.
TGGGACCACCAGCGCCTGCACGCCCGGCGCCACTTTACGGCCTTTCGCCACTTCTGCCGCGGCGCGCAGATCTTCGATGCGGGAGTTGGTGCAGGAGCCAATAAACACTTTATCAATGCTCACGTCGGTCAGCGGTACGCCCGGTTTCAGCCCCATATAGGCCAGCGCTTTCTCTGCGCTGGCGCGCTCAACCGGATCGGCGAACGAGGCCGGATCGGGAACGCTGTCGTTAACAGAGATAACCTGCCCCGGATTAGTGCCCCAGGTGACCTGCGGCGCAATCGCTTCGGCCTGCAGAGTGACCACGGTGTCGAATACCGCACCCTCGTCGGTTTTCAGGGTTTTCCAGTACGCGACCGCGTCGTCAAAATCCTGGCCTTTCGGCGCGTGCAAACGCCCCTTCACATAGTTAAAGGTCGTTTCGTCAGGCGCAACCAGACCGGCTTTCGCACCCATTTCAATCGCCATGTTGCACAGGGTCATACGGCCTTCCATGCTCAGGGCCTGGATCGCGCTGCCGCAGAACTCCACCACATGTCCGGTGCCGCCTGCGCTACCGGTTTTACCGATGATCGCCAGCACGATATCTTTGGCAGTGATGCCCGGTGCGGCCTCGCCGGTGACCTCAATTTTCATGGTCTTCGCACGACCCTGTTTCAGGGTCTGGGTCGCCAGCACATGTTCCACTTCGGAGGTGCCGATACCGAAGGCCAGGGCACCAAACGCGCCGTGGGTCGCGGTATGGGAGTCGCCGCAAACGATGGTCATGCCCGGCAGGGTGATACCTTGCTCAGGGCCCATCACGTGGACGATGCCTTGATACGGGTGGTTCAGATCGTACAGCTCAACGCCAAACTCGTTGCAGTTCTTGATCAGCTCCTGCATCTGAATGCGCGCCATCTCACCGGAGGCGTTGATGTCTTTAGTCTGGGTTGAAACGTTATGGTCCATCGTGGCGAAGGTTTTGCCCGGCTGACGCACCGGACGCTTGTGCGCGCGCAGGCCATCGAACGCCTGTGGCGAGGTCACTTCGTGCACCAGATGGCGATCGATATAGAGCAGCGGGGTTTCGTTCTGCGCTTCATAGACCACGTGAGCATCATAAATTTTTTCGTACAACGTCTTCGCCATGATTACACCCCTTCAGCGACATAGCGGGCAATGATATCGCCCATTTCTTCAGTACTGACCGCCGCGTTGCCGCGGGCTAAATCGCCGGTGCGCACACCCTCTTCCAGGGCGCGGTTGATGGCGTTTTCGATCGCGGTAGCCGCCTCGTTAGCATCCAGGCTGTAGCGCAAAAGCAGCGCCAGAGAGAGAATCTGCGCGATCGGGTTGGCGATGTTTTTACCCGCGATATCCGGTGCGGATCCGCCAGCCGGTTCGTACAGACCAAAACCTTCTTCGTTCAGGCTGGCGGATGGCAGCATTCCCATGGAGCCGGTGATCATCGCGCACTCGTCAGAGAGAATGTCCCCGAACAGGTTGGAACAGAGCAGGACGTCAAACTGGGACGGATCTTTAATCAGCTGCATGGTGGAATTGTCGATGTACATATGTGCCAGCTGAACGTCCGGGTACTCCTGAGCAATCTCGTTAACGATTTCGCGCCACAGGATGGAGGATTGCAGCACGTTAGCTTTATCAATCGAGGTCACTTTATGGCCGCGTTTGCGGGCAGATTCGAACGCGATACGGGCGATACGTTCGATTTCAAAACGGTGATACACCTCGGTATCGAACGCTTTTTCGTGCTGACCGCTGCCTTCGCGGCCTTTCGGCTGACCAAAGTAGATGCCGCCGGTTAACTCACGAACGCACAGAATGTCGAAGCCGTTGGCGGCGATATCGGCGCGCAGCGGGCAAAATTCTTCCAGCCCCTGGTACAGTTTGGCCGGGCGCAGGTTGCTGAAGAGCTTGAAATGTTTACGCAGTGGCAGCAGCGCCCCGCGCTCTGGCTGCTCGGCCGGTGGCAGGTGTTCCCATTTCGGGCCACCTACAGATCCGAACAGAACCGCGTCGGCATTCTCACAGCCGGTCACGGTTGCCTGCGGCAATGGCGTACCATGGTTATCGATCGCGATACCGCCCACATCGTAGTGGCTGGTGGTAATTTTCATCGCAAAACGGGTGCGAACAGCGTCCAGCACCTTCAGCGCCTGTGCCATAACTTCGGGACCAATTCCGTCGCCCGGTAACACAGCAATATGGTAATTCTTCGACATTACACGGTTTCCTTATTGTTCTCTTTATTCTGAGCTTTGCGTTGCAACTCTTTTTCTACTTCTGCGGCGCGCCAGATATTGTTCAGGACGTGAACCATGGCTTTGGCGGAGGATTCGACGATATCGGTCGCCAGGCCCACGCCGTGGAAGCGGCGGCCGTTATAGTTGACCACGATGTCTACCTGGCCCAGCGCGTTTTTGCCCTGGCCTTTCGCCGTCAGGTCATATTTGACCAGCTCAACGTCATATTCAGTGACGCGGTTAATGGCCTGGTAGATGGCATCGACCGGACCGTTGCCGTTGGCGGCTTCGGCTTTAACTTCTTCACCGCAGGCCAGCTTGACGGAGGCGGTCGCGATGTCGCTTGAACCCGACTGCACGCTGAAGTAGTCCAGACGGAAATGCTCTGGCTCTTCCTGCTGCTTGTTGATAAACGCCAGCGCTTCCAGGTCGTAGTCAAATACCTGGCCTTTTTTATCGGCCAGCTTCAGGAAGGCGTCGTACAGGTGATCCATGTTGTAGTCGGTCTCTTTATAGCCCATCTCTTCCATGCGGTGTTTAACCGCCGCGCGGCCAGAGCGGGAGGTCAGGTTCAGCTGCACCTGATTCAGACCGATCGATTCCGGCGTCATGATCTCGTAGTTTTCGCGGTTCTTCAGTACGCCATCCTGATGGATACCGGAGGAGTGAGCGAAGGCGCCAGTGCCCACAATCGCTTTGTTCGCCGGGATCGGCATGTTGCAGATCTGGCTCACGGTCTGGCTGGTGCGCCAGATCTCCTGGTGATTGATGCGGGTATGCACATTCATGATGTCCTTGCGCACCTTGATCGCCATGATCACCTCTTCCAGCGAACAGTTGCCCGCGCGTTCACCGATACCGTTCATGGCACCCTCAACCTGACGCGCCCCGGCGTGGACCGCGGCAATGGCATTGCCGACAGCCAGGCCTAAATCGTCGTGGGTGTGAACGGAGATGATCGCTTTATCAATATTCGGTACACGTTCATACAGCCCGGTAATGATGTTGGAGAATTCGAACGGCATGGTGTAGCCGACGGTGTCCGGGATGTTGATGGTGGTGGCGCCGGCACGGATAGCCGCTTCAACCACACGAGCCAAATCTTCAATTGGTGTACGGCCTGCGTCCTCACAGGAGAACTCAACATCGTCGGTATAGTTACGGGCGCGTTTCACCATATAGATGGAGCGCTCAATCACCTCATCCAGGGTGCTGCGCAGCTTGGTGGCGATATGCATCGGCGAGGTAGCAATAAAGGTATGAATTCGGAAGGCTTCGGCGACCTTCAGCGACTCGGCGGCCACGTCGATATCTTTCTCGACGCAGCGCGCCAGGGCGCACACACGGCTGTTTTTGACGGTGCGGGCGATGGTCTGAACAGATTCAAAATCACCCGGAGAAGAGACCGGGAAGCCCACTTCCATGACGTCTACGCCCATACGTTCAAGAGCCAGAGCAATCTGCAATTTCTCTTTAACGCTCAGGCTTGCCTGTAATGCTTGTTCACCGTCACGTAAGGTCGTATCGAAAATAATGACTTGCTGGCTCATGGGTTAGGTCCTTGTCTGAATTTGGGCGCCTTGCTACGAGCATAAAAAAACCCGCGCAGTGGCGCGGGTTTTTTGTCTTAACCAGAGAACGATTCAACGCTGAATTTCGCCCGCCAGTCTACCGCGCACAGTGGATGCGTTTAGTAGTAGTAGACCGGTGAAACGAATGCTGCGAATCATGAATCAGCTCCCGATAAATAAGATATGCTTTTAGTGGTACTGGATACGCGGATTGATGTCAACCCCTGCCAGGCGAAAACCCCCATTCACCCGCAAGACCCGGGTGGAAACAATTAGCTTATTGTGCTGGTTTTTCCCTTTTCTGCCATTTTCTTATTCTGAATTATGTGTGCGAATTTATCAGTTGAATCGTTTGCATATACTTTATTGCAATTGCTTAAAACCCAGGAACAATAAGTCATCATTTTGAATCCTTTAACTTTCATTAAGTTATCATGATAATTGCGTTGTTACAGGTTGTAAGGTGATTGGCCTGATAATGAATTGTTAAATAATTTAATTAAGTTGCTGTTAATATTTCATTAAAACTTAAATTAGCCTTAACGAGAAGCCATATTGTTTATTTGCGTGATCTATGGTTTCATTCGCAACATAAACTAATTAATATGTTTTATTGTTTTTTAAACATGTTTTCTTATCTTATGTCTGAGTCCTGTCACGGCTGGCGGGTATTTATATATTCCTAATTTGTAACATTTCTCTTTAGCTTGTCTTATATGCGTGATAAATCATATTTTCAAAATTTATTGTTACACACGAGGAAAGGAGTTCAGCGTGACAATGGAGCAGGATATGTGTGAAGAAAGTAGCGAAAAATCGCCTGTATCAGAGGGGGCAAAACCACAGCTCCGTACGGTGGACCTGAATCTTTTAACGGTTTTCGATGCGGTCATGCAGGAACAAAATATTACGCGTGCCGCCCAGTCGCTGGGGATGTCTCAGCCAGCTGTCAGCAATGCCGTTGCAAGACTCAAGGTTATGTTTAATGACGAATTATTCGTTCGTTATGGCCGTGGCATTCAGCCTACAGCCCGTGCCTATCAGCTGTTTGCATCGGTACGGCAGGCGCTTCAGCTTGTGCAGAATGAACTACCGGGTTCCGGGTTCGACTCGCGCAGCAGCGAGCGTGTTTTCCATCTGTGCGTTTGCAGCCCTCTGGATAATTATCTGACCTCACTTATTTACAATAAGGTGGAGGAAGTTGCACCCAATATTCAGCTGGTTTTTAAGTCATCCCTTAACCAGAATACGGAACATCAGCTGCGGTATCAGGAAACGGAGTTTGTTATTGGCTACGAAGAATTTCGTCGCCCCGAATTTTCTTGCGTACCGTTATTCAAGGATGAAATGGTACTGGTTACCAGCAAAACGCATCCGCGCCTTAATGGTATGCTGCAGGAGAGCGATATTTATCGCGAACAGCATGCGGTTGTTGCGCTCGATCGCTACGCCTCTTTTAGCCAGCCGTGGTATGACACGCCAGATAAACAGGCCTGTGTAGCTTACCAGGGGATGGCGATGGTCAGCGTATTAAATATCGTCTCGCAAACTCACCTGGTTGCCATCGCCCCGCGCTGGCTGGCTGAAGAGTTTGCCGAGCCGTTAAGCCTGCGGATTATGCCGTTGCCGCTGAACCTTAACTCACGCACCTGCTATCTCTCATGGCATGAAGCGGCCGGTCGCGATAAAGGTCATCAGTGGATGGAAGAGCTGTTGGTTAGCGTCTGCCGTCGATAAATGTGGTCAGGATAAATTTCAGTATTATTGTTATTTATCCTGACTTTTTTTTCGTTTCTGAAATTTTATTCTGTTGAGGATATTTTCACTGCCCTTTGCTGGCTGTAAAAATGCATGAATTACTGTGCCGCCCCCATTTTAAATGATGAACGCTCACTCACCTTCGTTCTCGTAGTCGATTTATCCATAACAAATATTAATACCTTGTTTTTCTTCTTTTGTGATCCTGCGCCAGCCGGGGTTTGCTAATTGCCTGCCTTCCGGCGAGCGGTTATGGTAACTGTCACTCTGCACAATAAAAATCGCCAGGGGTAACCCTGACAAAAAAGACGGCGCAGTGCATATTTCTCCTGTCCGTCTGAAACGATAAGCCTGGAGGCAAATCATGGAGATGTTGTCTGGCGCCGAAATGGTCGTCCGATCGTTAATCGATCAGGGCGTGAAGCAAGTGTTCGGTTACCCTGGAGGCGCGGTCCTCGATATTTACGACGCACTACATACCGTTGGCGGTATCGATCACGTCCTGGTGCGTCATGAGCAAGCCGCCGTACATATGGCTGATGGACTGGCACGTGCGACAGGTGAAGTGGGGGTCGTGCTGGTGACATCGGGTCCTGGCGCGACGAACGCCATTACGGGTATCGCTACCGCCTATATGGATTCCATTCCGATGGTGGTGCTCTCCGGTCAGGTTGCAACCTCGCTGATTGGCTATGATGCCTTTCAGGAGTGCGACATGGTCGGCATCTCCCGTCCGGTGGTGAAACACAGTTTCCTGGTCAAGCAGACGGAAGATATTCCGGGCGTGCTGAAAAAGGCCTTCTGGCTGGCGGCCAGCGGGCGTCCGGGGCCGGTGGTGGTGGATCTTCCGAAAGATATTCTCAACCCGGCCAATAAATTGCCTTATGTCTGGCCGGAGTCGGTCAGCATGCGTTCGTATAACCCTACTACCCAGGGACATAAGGGGCAGATTAAGCGCGCCCTGCAAACCCTGATAGCGGCCAAAAAGCCGGTGGTCTACGTTGGCGGCGGGGCGGTGAACGCCCAGTGTGAAACGCAGCTGCGTGCGCTTATCGAAAAGCTGAACCTGCCGGTGGCCTCCTCATTAATGGGGCTCGGGGCGTTCCCGGCTTCCCATCGTCAGGCGCTCGGCATGCTCGGTATGCATGGCACGTACGAAGCCAATATGACGATGCACAACTCCGACGTTATTTTTGCCGTTGGGGTGCGCTTTGACGATCGCACCACCAATAACCTGGCGAAATATTGTCCTGATGCCACGGTGCTGCACATTGACATCGATCCCACCTCGATTTCCAAAACCGTGCCGGCGGATGTGCCAATTGTGGGCGATGCGCGTCAGGTGCTGGATCAGATGCTGGAGCTGCTGGCGCAGGAAAATTATGCCCAGCCACTCGACGATATTCGTGACTGGTGGCTGCAGATTGAGCAGTGGCGTGCGCGTCAGTGCCTGAAATACGATACCCAAAGCGAGAACATCAAGCCGCAGGCGGTGATTGAAACTATCTGGCGTCTGACTAAAGGCGACGCTTACGTGACCTCGGACGTCGGCCAGCACCAGATGTTTGCCGCCCTCTATTACCCGTTTGATAAGCCACGTCGTTGGATCAACTCCGGCGGTCTGGGCACCATGGGCTTTGGCCTGCCCGCCGCGCTGGGCGTGAAGCTGGCATTACCGGAAGAGACGGTGGTCTGCGTGACCGGCGATGGCAGTATCCAGATGAACATTCAGGAACTCTCCACCGCGCTGCAGTACGAGCTGCCGGTGCTGGTGCTCAATCTGAATAACGGCTATCTGGGGATGGTGAAGCAGTGGCAGGATATGATCTATTCCGGTCGTCATTCGCAGTCCTATATGAATTCATTGCCGGATTTTGTTCGTCTGGCAGAGGCTTACGGCCACATTGGTATGCGTATCAGTCATCCGGCAGAACTGGAAGCGAAGCTCAGTGAAGCCCTTGAGCACGTTAAAAATAACCGCCTGGTCTTTGTCGATGTGGTTGTGGATGGCACCGAGCATGTTTATCCGATGCATATTCGCGGCGGCGGTATGGATGAAATGTGGTTAAGCAAAACGGAGAGAACCTGATGCGCCGGATATTATCTGTATTACTGGAAAACGAGTCCGGTGCGCTGTCGCGCGTGATTGGGCTCTTTGCACAGCGTGGCTACAATATTGAAAGCCTGACGGTAGCGCCGACGGACGATCCCACGCTTTCCCGCATGACCATCCAGACGGTGGGCGATGCCAAGGTGCTGGAGCAGATCGAAAAGCAACTGCACAAACTGGTAGATGTGTTACGCGTCAGCGAACTGGGGCAGGGGGCCTACGTTGAACGTGAAATCATGCTGGTAAAAATTCAGGCCACCGGTTACGGGCGTGAAGAGGTGAAACGCAATGCGGATATCTTCCGCGGGCAGATCATCGATGTCACACCGTCTATCTATACCGTTCAGCTTGCCGGCACCAGCGATAAGCTGGATGCTTTCCTCGCCTCGGTGCGGGATGTGGCAAAAATTGTCGAAGTGGCGCGTTCAGGCGTTGTGGGACTTTCCCGCGGCGACAAAGTGATGCGTTAAGGATAAAAAGTTCGCCTCTCTATTGCCCGGTGCGATTAACCGGGCTTTTTTTTGCGCACCGATGCTGGTGTCGCGACAAAAGCGGTTGCCGCACAGACTATTCTGCGTTTAGATGTTACAAGATTTAGCCATAACCCTGACGAGGTCATGGACTCTTTTCTTTTTTTTAAGGGGTAATTGTGAAACTGGATGAAATCGCCAGGCTCGCCGGTGTGTCGCGAACGACGGCAAGCTATGTGATTAACGGTAAAGCGAAGCAGTATCGTGTCAGCGACAAGACCGTTGAGAAAGTCATGGCAGTGGTTCGTGAACATAACTATCATCCGAATGCTGTCGCAGCAGGTCTGCGTGCCGGGCGTACCCGTTCGATCGGCCTGGTGATCCCGGATCTGGAAAACACCAGTTACACCCGGATCGCCAACTATCTTGAGCGTCAGGCGCGTCAGCGCGGCTATCAACTGTTGATCGCCTGCTCAGAAGATCAGCCCGATAACGAAATGCGTTGCATCGAGCATCTGCTCCAGCGCCAGGTCGATGCCATTATCGTTTCAACCTCGTTACCTCCGGAGCATCCTTTCTATCAGCGCTGGGCTAATGATTCCTTCCCGATTGTCGCCCTCGACCGTGCATTAGATCGCGAGCATTTCACCAGCGTGGTGGGCGCCGATCAGGACGATGCTGAAATGCTGGCGGCAGAGTTGCGTACCTTCCCGGCGGAAAATGTCCTCTACCTGGGGGCGTTGCCGGAACTCTCCGTGAGCTTCCTGCGCGAGCAGGGTTTCCGCACCGCCTGGAAAGACGATCCCCGTAAAGTGGATTTCCTCTATGCCAACAGTTACGAGCGCGAAGCCTCGGCGCAGCTGTTCGAGAAGTGGCTGGAAACCCATCCGATGCCACAGGCGCTGTTCACCACCTCTTTTGCCCTGTTGCAAGGGGTGATGGACGTGACGCTGCGCCGCGAAGGTAAGCTGCCGTCCGATCTGGCGATTGCGACCTTTGGCGATCACGAACTGCTCGATTTCCTGCAGTGCCCGGTGCTGGCAGTCGCCCAGCGTCATCGTGACGTGGCAGAACGGGTGCTGGAGATTGTGCTGGCGAGTCTCGATGAGCCGCGTAAGCCTAAACCGGGCCTGACGCGCATCCGTCGTAACCTCTATCGTCGCGGCATATTGAGCCGGTCATAAGAGATACAGGGCAGTGGAAACTGCCCTGAATTTATTGCTATTAATCCGTTCAGGAATGCCCTTATTCTTTTTAAGATAATTCTATAAAAAACATCGCCTCACAGCCTTTTTATTTCACTTTGCTATTTAAAACTTCTTTTCATGTTTATTTAAAAGCCATTAATGACATTATTTGTATTATTTTGTTACACAACCGATCATCATTGCTGAATTATCAACCATTTTTGCCCCCTGAATTTTCCGCCATCCGCTTATCAGCGTTCGACGCGGCGGCAGCGTTGAATCTGGCGCTGTTCACCCCTGACGATATGGCTTAAAATGCCGCCCGCGTCGCAAACTGACACTTTATATTTGGTTGCGACGAAATGAGTGATTTTTAACGCTGCTCTGCATATTGGAGTTTTTTCTCACAAATATTCATCACGTTAATTTTGCCTCGCCAGTTGTACGGTTAATAGCCTGATTAACTTCCGTTCGTAAATCAGTAACATTTAGACTGATGTCGCGGAAGTCCTGGCTTGACAAGCTTTTCCATCGCTCCGTAAACTCCCTTAAGTGGGAATTTGTGGGTAAAAGTGGTGAGGAGGGGTGAGACTGGCATGTTCCGTGGAGCGACGTTAGTCAATCTCGACAGCAAAGGGCGTTTGTCGGTACCAACCCGATATCGCGACCAGCTGAACGAGAGCGCTTCTGGTCAAATGGTCTGCACCATTGACATCAACCACGCCTGCCTGTTGCTTTACCCCTTGCCTGAATGGGAAATCATTGAGCAAAAGCTGTCTCGACTGTCGAGCATGAACCCGCAGGAACGCCGCGTGCAGCGGCTGTTATTGGGTCATGCCAGTGAATGTCAGATGGATAGCGCGGGGCGTTTATTGATTGCGCCAGTGCTGCGGCAGCATGCGGGTCTGACAAAAGAAGTGATGCTGGTCGGACAGTTCAATAAGTTTGAACTGTGGGATGAAACGGCCTGGTATCAACGGGTCAAGGAAGATATCGACGCTGAGCAGTCTGATTCCGCGACATTGTCGGAACGATTGCAGGATTTGTCTCTATAAATATGATGGAAAATTATAAACATACGACGGTGCTACTGGATGAGGCCGTCAATGGCCTGAATATTCGTCCTGATGGCATCTATATTGATGGCACTTTTGGCCGGGGTGGCCACTCACGTTTAATCCTCTCCCAACTGGGCGCGGAAGGCCGTTTGCTGGCGATCGATCGCGATCCGCAGGCCATTGCCGTGGCAAAAACCATTGATGATCCACGCTTTTCTATTGTTCATGGTCCTTTCTCTGCGCTGGCTGATTACGTCAGCGAGCGCGATTTAACCGGCAAGATCGACGGCATTCTTCTCGATCTTGGCGTCTCCTCACCGCAGCTTGATGACGCTGAACGTGGCTTCTCCTTTATGCGCGACGGTCCGCTGGATATGCGTATGGATCCGACGCGCGGCCAGTCCGCCGCCGAGTGGCTGCAAACGGCTGATGAAGCGGATATCGCCTGGGTGATCAAAACCTTTGGCGAAGAGCGTTTTGGCAAGCGTATCGCGCGCGCCATCGTTGAGCGCAACCGCATTGAGCCGATGACCCGCACCAAAGAGCTGGCAGAAGTCATTGCGGCGGCAACGCCGGTGAAGGATAAGTACAAACATCCCGCCACCCGTACTTTCCAGGCGATTCGCATCTGGGTGAACAGCGAGCTCGAGGAGATCGAGCAGGCGCTGAAAAGTTCGCTTGGCGTACTCGCACCGGGTGGTCGCCTGTCGATTATCAGCTTCCACTCGCTGGAAGATCGCATCGTGAAGCGTTTTATGCGCGAGCAAAGCCGCGGTCCGCAGGTTCCGGCCGGGTTACCGATGACGGAAGAGCAGCTTAAAAAGCTGGGTGGCCGTCAGCTGCGCGCATTGGGCAAGTTAATGCCGGGCGAGGCAGAAGTGGAAGAGAATCCACGCGCCCGTAGTTCAGTGCTGCGTATTGCAGAAAGGACGAGTGCATGATCGGCAAAGTGGCAGGCACCTTAAGCAAGGTCAAAGAGACGTTAGGCAGCAACGAGCGTCATGCGTTGCCGGGCGTGATCTGGGACGATCTGTTGCGTTTCGGCAAGCTGCCACTGTGCCTGTTTATTTGCATCATTGTGTCGGCGATCACCGTCGTGACCACCGCGCACCATACCCGTTTGTTAACGGCGCAGCGCGAACAGCTGGTGCTGGAGCGTGATGCGCTGGATATCGAGTGGCGAAATCTGATCCTTGAAGAAAATGCGCTCGGCGATCACAGCCGGGTGGAGCGGATCGCAACGGAAAAGCTGCAGATGCAGCATGTTGATCCCTCTCAGGAAAATATCGTAGTACAAAAATAAGGAAAAACGCGACGCATGAAATCCGCGGCGAAGGCGCTAAAACCAAAACGTCAGGAAGAACAGGCCAGCTTTATCAGCTGGCGTTTTGCGTTGCTGTGCGGCTGCATTTTACTGGCGCTGGGTTTCCTGCTGGGACGCGTGGCGTGGCTGCAGATCATTGCCCCCGACATGCTGGTGCGCCAGGGCGATATGCGCTCTCTACGCGTTCAGGAAGTCTCGACATCGCGTGGCCTGATCACCGACCGTTCTAGCCGCCCGCTGGCGGTCAGCGTACCGGTGAAAGCGATCTGGGCGGATCCAAAAGAGCTGCATGACGCTGGCGGGATCTCCCTGGATAACCGCTGGAAGGCACTCTCTGACGCGCTGAAAATGCCACTCGATCAGCTGGCTGCTCGCGTCAATGCTAACCCGAAAGGACGCTTTATCTATCTGGCGCGTCAGGTAAACCCTGACATGGCCGACTACATCAAAAAGCTGAAGCTGCCCGGCATTCACCTGCGTGAAGAGTCGCGTCGCTACTACCCGTCCGGAGAAGTGACCGCCCACCTGATTGGCTTTACCAACGTCGACAGCCAGGGGATTGAAGGCGTTGAGAAGAGTTTCGATAAGTGGCTGACTGGTCAGCCGGGCGAGCGCGTGGTGCGTAAAGACCGCTATGGTCGCGTGATTGAAGATATCTCTTCAACCGACAGCCAGGCGGCGCACAACCTGGCGTTGAGTATTGACGAGCGTTTGCAGGCGCTGGTCTACCGTGAGCTGAATAACGCCGTTGCCTTTAACAAAGCGGAATCCGGCAGCGCCGTGCTGGTGGATGTCAGCACCGGTGAAGTGCTGGCGATGGCCAACAGCCCGTCTTACAACCCGAACAATTTTACCGGCACGGCCAAAGACGCCATGCGTAACCGTGCCATCACCGACGTCTTCGAGCCGGGTTCCACGGTGAAACCGATGGTGGTGATGACCGCCCTGCAGCGCGGCATCGTCAATGAAAACACCGTGCTGAATACCGTGCCTTACCGCATCAACGGTCACGAGATCAAAGACGTGGCGCGTTACAGCGAATTGACCCTCACCGGGGTTTTACAGAAGTCGAGTAACGTTGGCGTTTCTAAGCTGGCGTTAGCGATGCCGTCCTCAGCGTTGGTAGAAACTTACTCACGTTTTGGGCTGGGAAAGGCGACCAATTTGGGGTTGGTCGGAGAACGCAGTGGCTTATATCCTCAAAAACAACGGTGGTCTGACATAGAGAGGGCCACCTTCTCTTTCGGCTACGGGCTAATGGTAACGCCGTTACAGTTGGCGCGTGTCTATGCAACGATTGGCAGCTATGGCGTCTATCGCCCGCTCTCAATTACCAAAGTTGATCCCCCGGTTCCCGGTGAGCGTATCTTCCCGGAATCGATCGTCCGTACCGTCGTTCACATGATGGAAAGCGTGGCGCTGCCCGGCGGCGGCGGCGTGAAGGCGGCGATCAAAGGCTATCGCATCGCGATCAAAACCGGTACGGCGAAAAAAGTCGGGCCAGATGGCCGCTACATCAATAAATACATTGCATATACCGCAGGCGTTGCACCTGCGAGTAATCCGCGTTTTGCGCTGGTGGTCGTCATCAACGATCCACAGGCGGGTAAATACTACGGTGGCGCCGTTTCCGCGCCGGTCTTCGGTGCCATCATGGGCGGCGTACTGCGCACCATGAACATCGAGCCGGATGCGCTGGCAACGGGCGAGAAAAGTGAATTTGTAATTAATCAAGGCGAGGGAACAGGTGGCAGATCGTAATTTGCGCGACCTTCTTGCTCCGTGGGTAACAGGCTTACCTGCGAGAGAACTGCGAGAGATGGTACTCGACAGCCGTGTGGCTGCCTCGGGCGATCTTTTTGTGGCAGTCGTAGGTCATCAGGCGGACGGGCGTCGGTATATCCCGCAGGCGATAGCGCAAGGTGTTGCTGCCATTATTGCTGAGGCAAAAGATGAGGCCACTGACGGTGAAGCCCGTGAAATGCATGGCGTGCCGGTCATCTATCTCAGCCAGCTGAATGAACGTCTCTCTGCGCTGGCGGGACGTTTTTATAACGAACCCTCTGACCGGTTGCGTCTGGTTGGCGTAACCGGCACCAACGGTAAAACCACCACCACGCAGCTGATGGCGCAGTGGGCGCAACTGCTGGGTGAAACCAGCGCGGTGATGGGGACCGTGGGTAATGGTCTGTTGGGCAAAGTGAACCCAACGGAAAATACCACCGGCTCTGCCGTTGACGTACAGCACGTGCTCGCCGGTCTGGCAGGGCAGGGCGCGACCTTCGCGGCGATGGAAGTCTCTTCTCACGGGCTGGTACAGCACCGTGTCGCGGCGCTGAAATTTGCCGCCTCTGTGTTCACTAACCTGAGCCGGGATCACCTCGATTACCATGGCGACATGGAAAACTACGAAGCGGCGAAATGGCAGCTGTATGCCACGCATCACTGCGGTCAGGCGATCATCAACGCCGATGACGAAGTGGGTCGCCGCTGGCTGGCTAAGCTGCCAGATGCCGTTGCGGTCTCCATGGCCGATCATATCAATCCGAACTGCCATGGCCGCTGGCTGAAGGCCACCGACGTGACCTATCACGATAGCGGCGCGACCATTCGCTTTGCTTCGAGCTGGGGTGAAGGGGAAATCGAGAGTCGCCTGATGGGGGCATTCAACGTCAGCAACCTGCTGCTGGCTCTCGCGACCCTGCTGGCGCTGGGTTATCCGCTGGCGGAACTGCTCCGTACCTCCGCGCGCCTGCAGCCGGTTTGCGGCCGCATGGAAGTCTTCACCGCCCCAGGCAAACCGACGGTGGTGGTGGATTATGCCCACACGCCGGATGCGCTGGAGAAAGCGCTGGAAGCCGCGCGCCTGCACTGCGCCGGTAAACTGTGGTGCGTCTTTGGCTGCGGCGGCGATCGCGATAAAGGCAAACGTCCGCTGATGGGCGCCATTGCTGAACAATTCGCGGATATCGCGGTCGTGACCGATGACAACCCGCGCACCGAAGAGCCGCGCGCCATCATCAACGACATTCTGGCCGGTATGCTGGATGCGGGCCGTGCCCGCGTGGTGGAAGGCCGCGCAGAAGCGGTGACTAACGCCATCATGCAGGCTAACGAGAACGATGTGGTCCTGCTGGCCGGTAAAGGCCACGAAGATTATCAGATTGTCGGCACCAACCGTCTGGATTACTCCGACCGTGTAACCGCGGCGCGTCTGCTGGGAGTAGTGGCATGATCAGCGTAACGCTAAGCCAGCTTGCGACGATCCTGCGCGCAGACGTCAGCGGCGATGAGATGAGTTTCGATGCGGTGACCACCGACACGCGTAAAATCACCCCTGGCTGCCTGTTTGTGGCGCTTAAGGGTGAGCGTTTCGATGCGCACGATTTTGCTGAGCAGGCGAAAGCCGCGGGCGCAGGTGCGCTGCTGGTAAGCCGTAAACTGGATATCGACCTGCCGCAGGCGGTGGTAAAAGATACCCGTCTGGCGTTTGGTGAACTGGCGGCATGGGTTCGCCAGCAGGTTCCGACGCGCGTTGTGGCGCTGACCGGCTCCTCTGGTAAAACGTCCGTTAAAGAGATGACGGCCGCCATCCTCACCCAGTGTGGCAATACTCTCTATACCGCAGGCAATCTGAACAACGATATTGGCGTACCGATGACGCTGCTGCGTCTGACCCGCGAGCATGAGTTTGCGGTAATCGAACTCGGTGCCAATCACCAGGGCGAAATCGCCTGGACCGTTAGCCTGACGCAACCGGAAGCGGCGCTGGTGAATAACCTGGCGGCGGCACATCTGGAAGGTTTCGGCTCGCTCGAAGGCGTGGCAAAAGCGAAGGGCGAGATCTACACCGGCCTGCCGGCCAACGGCATCGCCATTATGAATGCCGACAACAACGACTGGCTGAACTGGCAAAGCGTTATCGGGGATCGCAAAACCTGGCGCTTCTCGCCTAATGCTGCGAACAGCGACTTCACCGCCAACAACATTCATGTGACCTCTCACGGCACCGAATTTACGTTGCAGACCCCAACGGGGAATGTGGACGTACTGCTGCCGCTGCCGGGCCGCCACAACATCGCCAACGCTCTGGCGGCGAGTGCGCTGGCGATGGCCGTCGGCGCGCCGCTGTCTGCTATCAAAAGCGGGCTGGCAAACCTCAAAGCCGTTCCCGGACGCCTGTTCCCGATCCCGCTGGCGGAAAACAAACTGCTGCTGGATGACTCCTACAACGCCAACGTCGGCTCCATGACTGCCGCCGTACAGGTGCTGTCTGAGATGCCTGGCTATCGCGTGATGGTCGTCGGCGATATGGCCGAGCTGGGCGATGAAAGCGAAGCCTGCCACCAGCAGGTAGGCGAGGCGGCAAAAGCCTCCGGTATCGATCGCGTATTAAGCGCCGGTCATCTCAGCAAATTTATCAGCCAGGCCAGCGGCGTCGGTGAGCACTTTGCCGATAAAGCGGCGTTGATCGCTCGCCTTAAGGCACTGGTTGCAGAACAACAAATTGTGACAGTTTTAGTGAAAGGTTCACGCAGTGCTGCCATGGAAGAGGTTGTGCACGCTTTACAGGAGAATGGGACATGTTAGTTTGGCTGGCCGAGCATTTGGTCAAATATTATTCCGGCTTTAACGTCTTTTCCTATCTGACGTTTCGCGCCATCGTCAGCCTGCTGACTGCGCTG
Source organism: Leclercia sp. LSNIH8 (assembly GCF_002920195.1). Classification (NCBI taxonomy): domain Bacteria; kingdom Pseudomonadati; phylum Pseudomonadota; class Gammaproteobacteria; order Enterobacterales; family Enterobacteriaceae; genus Leclercia; species Leclercia sp. LSNIH8. Next base: position 394,864 of record NZ_PQJY01000005.1, read on the forward strand.
TTCATCTCATTGTGGATGGGTCCGCGCATGATTGCCCGTCTGCAAAAACTCTCTTTCGGCCAGGTAGTACGTAACGACGGCCCGGAATCACACTTCAGTAAACGCGGTACGCCGACCATGGGCGGCATTATGATCCTCACCGCGATTGTGGTATCGGTGCTGCTGTGGGCTTACCCGTCAAACCCGTACGTCTGGTGCGTGCTGGTGGTGCTGATCGGATACGGGATTATCGGTTTTGTCGATGACTACCGCAAAGTAGTACGTAAAGACACCAAAGGTCTGATCGCCCGCTGGAAGTATTTCTGGATGTCGGTGATTGCCCTGGGCGTGGCCTTCGCGCTCTATCTGGCAGGAAAAGACACCCCCGCTACCGAGCTGGTGGTGCCGTTCTTTAAAGATGTGATGCCGCAGCTGGGCCTGTTCTACATTCTGCTGGCCTACTTTGTGATTGTCGGTACCGGCAACGCGGTCAACCTGACCGACGGCCTGGATGGCCTGGCCATTATGCCAACGGTCTTCGTCGCGGCGGGCTTTGCCCTGGTGGCGTGGGCGAGCGGCAACATGAACTTCGCCAGCTATCTGCATATTCCTTATCTGCGCCACGCCGGTGAGCTGGTGATCGTCTGCACGGCGATTGTCGGCGCAGGTTTAGGCTTCCTGTGGTTCAACACCTACCCGGCGCAGGTCTTTATGGGCGACGTCGGTTCGCTGGCACTGGGCGGCGCGCTGGGCATTATCGCCGTGCTGCTGCGCCAGGAGTTCCTGCTGGTGATCATGGGCGGTGTGTTCGTGGTTGAAACCCTGTCGGTGATCCTGCAGGTAGGCTCTTTCAAGCTGCGCGGACAACGCATCTTCCGGATGGCGCCTATCCATCACCACTATGAACTGAAAGGCTGGCCGGAACCGCGCGTCATCGTGCGCTTCTGGATTATTTCGCTGATGCTGGTGCTGATTGGCCTGGCAACGCTGAAGGTACGTTAATCATGGCAGATTACCAGGGTAAAAAAGTCGTTATCATCGGGTTAGGCTTAACCGGCCTCTCCTGCGTGGACTTTTTCCTCGCGCGGGGCGTCACGCCGCGCGTGATGGATACGCGTGTCTCTCCGCCTGGTCTGGATAAACTGCCGGAACAGGTTGAACGCCACCTTGGTGGTCTGAATGATGACTGGCTGCTGGCAGCCGATCTGATTGTGGCCAGCCCCGGTATGGCGCTGGCGCACCCTTCACTGAGCGCCGCGGCCGATGCGGGCGTTGAGATTGTCGGTGATATCGAGTTGTTCTGCCGCGAAGCGCAGGCGCCGGTTATCGCCATTACCGGTTCTAACGGAAAAAGCACCGTCACCACCCTGGTGGGTGAGATGGCGAAAGCGGCGGGCAAAAATGTCGGCGTTGGCGGCAACATTGGTTTGCCGGCGCTGATGCTGCTGGACAAAGGTTGTGAGCTGTACGTGCTGGAACTCTCCAGCTTCCAGCTGGAGACCACCTCCAGCCTGCATGCGGCCGCGGCCACGATCCTGAACGTGACGGAAGATCATATGGACAGGTATCCGTTTGGTCTGCAGCAGTATCGCGCTGCCAAACTGCGTATTTATGAAAATGCGAAAGTCTGCGTCGTTAACGCCGATGATGCTCTGACCATGCCAGTACGTGGCGCTGATGACCGCTGCATCAGCTTTGGTATCACCATGGGTGATTATCATCTGAACCGTCAACTGGGTGAAACCTGGCTGCGGGTGAAAGGTGAAAAAGTGCTGAACGTGAAGGAGATGAAGCTTTCCGGTCAGCATAACTACACTAATGCGCTGGCGGCGCTGGCGCTGGCGGATGCCGTCGGTCTGCCACGTTCCTCCAGCTTGCAGGCGTTAACCACCTTTACCGGCCTGGCGCACCGTTTCCAGCTGGCGCTGGAGCATAACGGGGTACGCTGGATCAATGATTCCAAAGCCACCAACGTCGGCAGCACCGAAGCGGCGCTGAACGGCCTGCACGTCGACGGCACTCTGCATCTGCTGCTGGGTGGCGACGGTAAATCCGCCGATTTCACCTCTCTGAAGCAGTATCTCTCCGGCGATAACATCCGTCTCTACTGCTTTGGTCGTGACGGCAGTGAACTGGCTGAACTGCGTCCTGAGATTGCCGAGCAGACCGAAACCATGGAACAGGCAATGCGCCTGATTGCCCCTCGCGTGAAGCCGGGCGATATGGTGCTGCTCTCTCCGGCCTGCGCCAGCCTCGATCAGTTTAAGAATTTCGAACAGCGGGGCGATCTCTTTACCCGCCTGGCGAAGGAGTTAGGCTGATGCGTTTCTCTCTCCCTCGCCCAAAAATGCCGCGCCTGCCAGGATTTGGCATCCTGGTCTGGATCTCGTCGGCATTAAAAGGCTGGGTCATGGGCTCCCGGGATAAAGACTCCGATAGCCTGGTGATGTACGACCGCATGCTGCTCTGGCTCACGCTGGGGCTGGCGGCGATTGGTTTTATTATGGTGACCTCGGCATCGATGCCTGTCGGGCAACGACTGGCGAACGATCCTTTCCTGTTTGCCAAGCGTGATGGGCTCTACATCATCCTGGCGTTCTGTCTGGCGATGGTGACGTTACGCCTGCCGATGGCGTTCTGGCAGCGCCACAGTACCGCCATGCTCATCGCCTCGATCGTGATGCTGCTGATTGTGCTGGTGGTCGGGAGCTCGGTGAACGGGGCATCGCGCTGGATTGCTTTTGGCCCGCTGCGTATTCAGCCGGCGGAATTTACTAAGCTCTCGCTCTTCTGCTATCTCGCCAACTACCTGGTGCGTAAAGTGGATGAGGTGCGTAACAACCTGCGCGGTTTCTTAAAACCGATGGGCGTGATTCTGGTGCTGGCGGTACTGCTGCTGGCCCAGCCGGACCTCGGGACCGTGGTGGTACTGTTCGTCACCACGCTGGCGATGCTGTTCCTGGCGGGGGCGAAACTCTGGCAGTTCATCGCCATCATCGGGATGGGGATCTCCGCGGTCGTGCTGCTGATCCTCGCCGAGCCGTATCGTATCCGCCGCGTGACCTCTTTCTGGAATCCCTGGGAAGATCCGTTCGGCAGCGGTTATCAGCTGACCCAGTCGTTGATGGCCTTTGGCCGCGGTGAAATGTGGGGCCAGGGGCTGGGGAACTCGGTCCAGAAACTGGAATATTTACCCGAGGCGCATACCGACTTCATCTTCTCCATTATTGGGGAAGAACTGGGTTATATCGGTGTGGTATTGGCGCTATTAATGGTATTCTTCGTCGCTTTCCGTGCGATGTCGATTGGCCGAAAAGCGCTGGTTATCGATCACCGTTTTTCAGGCTTTTTAGCCTGCTCAATCGGGATCTGGTTTAGCTTCCAGGCGTTGGTTAACGTAGGTGCTGCAGCAGGTATGCTGCCAACCAAAGGTCTGACATTGCCGTTAATCAGTTACGGTGGTTCGAGTCTGTTGATCATGTCGACCGCCATTATGTTCTTGTTACGCATAGATTATGAAACGCGTCTGGAAAATGCCCAGGCGTTTACACGAGGTTCACGATGAATCAACCGAAGCGGTTAATGGTGATGGCGGGCGGTACTGGCGGACATGTGTTCCCCGGGCTCGCGGTTGCGCACCATTTAATGGATCAGGGCTGGCAGGTACGCTGGCTGGGAACCGCCGACCGCATGGAGGCCGATCTGGTGCCGAAGCACGGGATTGAGATCGACTTTATTCGTATCTCCGGCCTGCGCGGCAAGGGAATCAAAGCGTTGCTGCTGGCGCCGGTGCGTATTTTCAACGCCTGGCGTCAGGCGCGGGCGATCATGAAGCGTTTTAAGCCGGACGTAGTGCTGGGGATGGGCGGTTATGTCTCCGGTCCTGGCGGACTGGCGGCGTGGTCGCTCGGTATTCCGGTTGTGCTCCACGAGCAGAACGGTATCGCGGGCCTGACCAATAAATGGCTGGCGAAAATTGCCAGCAAAGTGATGCAGGCTTTTCCAGGGGCATTCCCGAAAGCCGACGTGGTAGGCAATCCGGTGCGTGTTGACGTGCTGGCCCTGCCGTTGCCGCAGGAGCGACTCGTTGGCCGTGAAGGGCCGGTGCGGGTGCTGGTTGTGGGCGGCTCTCAGGGCGCGCGGGTGCTGAACCAGACGCTGCCGCAGGTGGCGGCGAAGCTCGGCAGCGCTGTGACCATCTGGCATCAAAGCGGAAAAGGCGCGCAGCAAACGGTAGAGCAAGCCTATGCCGAAGCCGGACAGCCGCAGCATAAAGTGACTGAATTTATCGACGACATGGCGGCGGCATATGCCTGGGCCGATGTCGTGGTCTGCCGCTCCGGCGCGCTGACGGTGAGCGAGATCGCCGCCGCTGGTCTGCCGGCGCTGTTTGTGCCGTTCCAGCACAAAGACCGTCAGCAGTACTGGAATGCGCTGCCGCTTGAGAAAGCCGGCGCCGCGAAAATTTTTGAACAGCCGCAGTTTACCGCCGACGCAGTCGCCACCACCCTGGCGGGCTGGGACCGGGAGACATTACTGGCGATGGCGCAGCACGCACGTGCCGCCGCGATCCCGGATGCAACGGAGCGGGTGGCGAAAGAAGTGAGCCTGGCAGCCCAGGCGTAACCCTCGCAGCGCGTGTTGCGCTGCACGATTTTTTTGAAGTAGTCGATGGCGTTTAGAGAATGAATACACAACAACTGGCGAAACTGCGTTCAATCGTGCCCGAGATGCGTCGCGTCCGGCACATTCACTTTGTTGGCATCGGCGGCGCCGGTATGGGCGGTATTGCCGAGGTGCTGGCAAATGAAGGCTACCAGATCAGCGGGTCCGATCTGGCGCCGAACCCTGTTACGCAACAGTTGGCGTCGCTGGGTGCGACCATCTATTTTAATCACCGCCCGGAAAACGTGCTTGATGCGAGCGTAGTCGTGGTCTCCAGCGCCATTCCCGCCGATAACCCGGAAATCGTTGCGGCACATGAAGCGCGTATCCCGGTGATCCGCCGCGCGGAGATGCTGGCCGAGCTGATGCGTTTTCGTCACGGCATCGCCATTGCCGGTACGCACGGTAAAACCACCACTACGGCGATGGTCTCCAGTATTTATGCCGAAGCGGGTCTCGATCCAACCTTCGTTAACGGCGGCCTGGTCAAAGCGGCGGGCGTGCATGCTCGTCTGGGGCACAGCCGTTATCTCATCGCGGAAGCGGATGAGAGCGACGCCTCGTTCCTGCATTTGCAGCCAATGGTGGCGATTGTGACCAACATCGAAGCCGACCATATGGATACCTACCAGGGCGACTTCGAAAATTTAAAGCAAACCTTTATAAACTTTTTGCACAACCTGCCGTTTTATGGACGTGCGGTCATGTGCATTGACGATCCGGTGATCCGCGAGCTGCTGCCGCGTGTCGGACGTCAGATCACCACATACGGTTTCAGCGAAGATGCTGATGTCCGCATAGAGAGTTTCAAACAGATCGGTGCGCAGGGGCATTTCACCCTGGCGCGTCAGGATAAAGAGCTGCTGCAGGTGACGCTTAACGCGCCAGGGCGCCATAACGCCCTTAACGCTGCGGCAGCCGTTGCGGTCGCCACAGAGGAAGGCATTGACGACGAGGCGATTCTGCGGGCGCTGGAAAGCTTCCAGGGAACCGGGCGCCGTTTTGATTTCCTCGGCGAGTTTCCGCTGGATGGGGTTAACGGCAAAAGCGGCACTGCAATGCTGGTGGATGACTACGGACACCACCCGACAGAAGTGGATGCCACGATCAAAGCGGCGCGCGCGGGCTGGCCGGACAAAAATCTGGTTATGCTGTTCCAGCCACACCGTTACACCCGTACCCGTGACTTATACGACGATTTCGCTAATGTGCTCTCACAGGTTGATACGTTGCTGATGCTGGAAGTGTACTCAGCGGGTGAGACGGCCATTCCGGGTGCCGACAGCCGTTCGCTGTGCCGTACCATTCGTGGGCGCGGCAAGGTCGACCCGATTCTGGTCTCCGATCATGCCCAGGCGGCAGCCATGCTTGCCCCGGTATTGACCGGCAATGATTTGATTCTGGTGCAGGGGGCAGGAAATATCGGCAAAATCGCCCGTACACTGGCCGAAATCAAACTTAAGCCGCAAATTTCGGAGGAAGAGCGCCATGGCTGATAAGATTGCGGTCCTCGCTGGCGGCACCTCGGCTGAGCGCGAGGTCTCCCTGAATTCTGGTGCCGCGGTGCTGGCAGGGCTGCGGGAAGGTGACGTTGATGCGCATCTGGTCGATCCGAAAGAGACTGACGTGACGCGCCTGAAAGAGATGGGTTTTGACAAAGTGTTTATCGCGCTGCACGGTCGCGGCGGGGAAGATGGCACGTTGCAGGGCTTGCTGGATATCATCGGCCTGCCTTATACCGGCAGCGGCGTGATGGCGTCGGCCATCTCCATGGACAAACTGCGCAGCAAACTGCTCTGGCAGGGCGCCGGCTTACCGGTTGCGCCGTGGGTGGCATTGACCCGTCGTGAATTTGAGCAGGGTCTTACCGAAAGCGTGAGCGAGCGTATTGTTGCCCTGGGTTTACCGGTGATCGTTAAGCCCAGCCGTGAAGGCTCAAGCGTAGGAATGTCTAAAGTAGACAAAGCTGACGATATATCATCTGCATTAGCGCTGGCATTTCAACATGATGAAGAAGTTCTGGTGGAAAAATGGCTAAGCGGACCGGAATTTACCGTTGCGATGCTCGGTGAAGAAATTTTACCGTCAATTCGTATCCAACCTGCCGGAACCTTCTATGATTATGAGGCGAAGTATCTCTCTGATGAGACGCAATATTTCTGTCCAAGTGGTCTGGAAGCGGAGCGTGAAGCCATTTTAAATGCTCTGGTGCTTAAAGCCTGGCATGTACTTGGCTGCCGTGGCTGGGGACGAATTGATGTGATGCAGGATAGCGACGGGCAGTTTTATCTGCTGGAAGCCAATACCTCACCGGGTATGACAAGCCACAGTCTGGTGCCGATGGCGGCTCGCCAGGCGGGAATGAGCTTCTCGCAGCTGGTGGTTCGCATTCTGGATCAGGCGGGCTGATATGTCTCAGGCTGCGCTGAACACGCGAAACCGCGACGAGGAAGAAGAATATACTTCCCGGCGGAGTAATGGAACGCGTCTTGCAGGGATCACCTTCCTGCTCGCCGTGCTGTGTACTGTGTTTGTTAGCGGCTGGATGGTGCTCGGCTGGATGGAAGATGCACAACGTCTGCCTCTGTCGAAACTGGTAGTAACGGGTGACCGTCACTACACGCGTAATGATGATATTCGTCAGTCGATCCTGGCATTAGGATCGCCCGGCACCTTCATGACGCAGGATGTAAACATTATTCAGAGTCAGATTGAGCGCCTGCCATGGATTAAACAGGCAAGCGTCAGAAAGCAATGGCCTGATGAATTGAAGATTCATCTGGTTGAATATGTACCCATTGCGCGTTGGAATGATCAGCATATGGTTGACGTAGAGGGAGTTTCTTTCAGCGTCCCGGCCGATCGTGTCAGCAAGCAAAATTTACCTATGTTGTATGGGCCGGAAGGCAGCGAAAATGAAGTGCTGGAAGGTTTTCGTAGCATGGGGAAAGTGCTGGCTAAGGATCGTTTTACCCTGAAACAGGCTGCAATGACAGCGCGTCGTTCCTGGCAGTTGACGCTAACGAACGATATTAAGCTGAACCTGGGGCGGGGTGACACGATGAAGCGTCTGGAACGTTTTGTAGAACTCTATCCCGTTCTGCAGCAGCAGGCGCAGGCTGAAGGCAAAAGGATTAGCTACGTTGATTTGCGCTATGACTCAGGCGCATCGGTCGGGTGGTCCCCGGCCCCGGTTGAGGAACCTAATCAGCAACAGAATCAGGCTCAGGCACAGGCAGAATAACAATGATCAAGGCGACGGACAGAAAACTGGTAGTAGGACTGGAGATTGGCACTGCGAAGGTTGCTGCTTTAGTAGGGGAAGTTCTGCCCGACGGTATGGTCAATATCATTGGCGTGGGCAGCTGCCCCTCCCGTGGTATGGATAAAGGTGGGGTAAACGACCTCGAGTCGGTGGTGAAATGCGTACAGCGCGCTATCGATCAGGCCGAACTAATGGCAGATTGCCAGATTTCCTCCGTGTATCTGGCACTCTCTGGCAAACATATCAGCTGCCAGAATGAGATCGGTATGGTGCCGATCTCAGAAGAAGAAGTCTCGCAGGAAGACGTCGAGAACGTAGTGCATACTGCGAAGTCGGTGCGTGTCCGCGATGAGCATCGCGTACTGCATGTGATCCCGCAGGAATACGCCATCGACTATCAGGAAGGCATTAAAAATCCGGTAGGACTTTCAGGCGTGCGTATGCAGGCAAAAGTGCACTTGATCACATGTCACAACGATATGGCGAAGAACATTGTTAAAGCCGTGGAACGTTGTGGCCTGAAAGTTGACCAACTTATTTTCGCCGGTCTGGCGGCAAGTTATTCGGTGCTGACCGAAGACGAACGTGAGCTGGGCGTCTGTGTCGTCGATATCGGCGGTGGTACTATGGACATGGCCGTCTATACCGGCGGTGCGCTGCGCCACACTAAAGTTATCCCTTATGCAGGGAATGTGGTCACCAGCGATATCGCGTATGCCTTTGGTACGCCACCGAGCGATGCTGAGGCGATTAAAGTGCGCCACGGGTGTGCGCTGGGCTCCATCGTGAGCAAAGATGAGAGCGTCGAAGTGCCGAGCGTCGGTGGTCGTCCGCCGCGCAGCCTGCAGCGCCAGACGTTGGCCGAGGTCATTGAGCCGCGTTATACCGAGCTGCTCAACCTCGTGAACGAAGAGATTTTGCAATTACAGGAACAGCTTCGCCAACAGGGGGTTAAACATCATCTTGCGGCGGGGATTGTATTAACCGGCGGCGCGGCGCAAATTGAAGGTCTTGCGGCTTGCGCTCAGCGCGTGTTCCATACGCAGGTGCGCATTGGGGCACCGCTGAACATCACCGGTCTGACGGATTATGCTCAGGAGCCGTATTACTCAACGGCAGTGGGCTTGCTTCATTACGGGAAGGAAACCCATCTTAGTGGCGAAGCAGAAGTAGAAAAACGCACGTCGGTGGGTTCGTGGTTTAAACGAATCAACACCTGGCTGCGAAAAGAGTTTTAATTTTTGTAAGAGACCGGAGAGAATTAACGGTTTCAGGCGACAGGCACAAAACGGAGAGAAACTATGTTTGAACCTATGGAACTGACCAACGACGCGGTGATTAAAGTCATCGGCGTCGGTGGCGGCGGCGGTAATGCTGTAGAGCACATGGTGCGCGAGCGCATCGAAGGTGTTGAATTCTTCGCGGTGAACACCGATGCGCAGGCACTGCGTAAGACGGCTGTTGGCCAGACAATTCAGATCGGCGGCGGCATCACCAAAGGGCTGGGAGCTGGGGCAAACCCGGAAGTCGGCCGTAACGCTGCAGAAGAAGATCGTGAAGCACTGCGTGCGGCACTGGATGGTGCAGACATGGTGTTTATTGCCGCAGGCATGGGCGGTGGTACCGGAACCGGTGCTGCGCCAGTTGTTGCGGAAGTGGCTAAAGATTTAGGTATCCTGACTGTTGCTGTTGTGACTAAGCCTTTCAACTTTGAAGGCAAGAAGCGTATGGCGTTTGCAGAGCAGGGTATCACCGAGCTGTCCAAGCATGTGGACTCGCTGATCACTATTCCAAACGACAAACTGCTGAAAGTGCTGGGTCGTGGCATCTCTCTGCTGGACGCTTTTGGCGCGGCGAACGATGTCCTGAAAGGCGCAGTCCAGGGTATTGCCGAGCTGATCACCCGTCCAGGCCTGATGAACGTCGACTTTGCTGACGTGCGCACCGTGATGTCCGAAATGGGCTACGCGATGATGGGCTCCGGCGTGGCGAAAGGTGAAGACCGTGCAGAAGAAGCCGCTGAAATGGCGATCTCTTCTCCGCTGCTGGAAGATATCGATCTGTCTGGCGCGCGCGGCGTGCTGGTTAACATCACTGCGGGCTTCGACCTGCGTCTGGATGAGTTCGAAACCGTGGGTAACACCATCCGTGCGTTCGCGTCTGATAACGCAACCGTGGTAATCGGTACTTCGCTTGATCCTGAAATGAACGATGAGCTGCGCGTAACGGTTGTTGCGACCGGTATCGGCATGGACAAACGTCCTGAGATCACCTTGGTGACCAACAAAACTACACAGCAGCCGGTGATGGATCGCTACCAGCCGCACGGCATGGCGCCATTGACCCAGGAGCAGAAACCTGCCGCTAAGGTGGTGAATGACAATACTCCACAAACGCAGAAAGAGCCGGATTATCTGGACATTCCAGCATTCCTGCGTAAACAAGCTGATTAAGAATTAGCTGGAATTAGGGAATTTACGCTCTTTGTGCTAAACTGGCCGCCCGATAGTGATGTACACTCTCGGTTGGATAAGTAACTTGGCGAGATTATACGATGATCAAACAAAGGACATTAAAACGTATCGTTCAGGCGACAGGTGTCGGTTTACATACCGGCAAGAAAGTCACCCTGACGTTGCGCCCTGCGCCGGCCAATACCGGGGTCATCTATCGTCGCACCGACTTGAATCCACCGGTAGATTTCCCGGCTGATGCCAAATCTGTGCGTGATACCATGCTCTGTACTTGCCTGGTGAATGAGCATGACGTGCGGATCTCTACCGTAGAGCACCTGAATGCCGCCCTGGCGGGTCTGGGTATCGACAACATTATTGTTGAAGTCGATGCGCCGGAAATCCCGATTATGGATGGCAGTGCTGCACCGTTCGTCTACCTATTGTTGGACGCCGGCATCGAAGAATTGAACAGTGCGAAGAAATTCGTACGTATCAAAGAGACCGTTCGTGTCCAGGATGGCGACAAATGGGCTGAATTCAAGCCGTTTAATGGTTTTTCGTTGGATTTCACCATCGACTTTAACCATCCGGCGATTGATTCAAGCACCCAGCGCTATGCGATGAACTTCTCTGCTGATGCGTTTATGCGTCAGATCAGTCGAGCGCGTACGTTTGGTTTCATGCGTGATATCGAATATCTGCAGTCCCGCGGCCTGTGCTTGGGCGGCAGCTTCGATTGTGCCATCGTTGTTGACGATTATCGCGTACTGAACGAAGACGGCCTGCGTTTTGAAGACGAATTCGTTCGTCACAAAATGCTGGATGCAATCGGCGACCTGTTCATGTGTGGTCACAACATCATTGGTGCGTTTACCGCGTATAAATCCGGTCACGCGCTGAACAACAAATTGTTGCAGGCTGTTCTGGCAAAACAGGAAGCCTGGGAATATGTGACCTTCGAAGACGAAGCTGAACTGCCACTGGCATTCAAAGCACCGAGCACGGTTCTGGCGTAACGGTAAATTCCGTTATGTAAATTCGACTGGTTGACCTGGCACTCTCTCCGGCCAGGGAGACCAGTCGTTTTTGTTTTTATCTTCCCCGTATCGCTGTAGTCAATGGCGCGTTTGCTGATTTCATCACCATTTTTAACCTCCTCTGTGGCGCAATACTGCTGCTGCAACCCGGCTTTAGTGTTACTATCTTTGCGCGAAAATATAAAAATCATACGGTGAGCCGAAGGTTCATTTACTTGTGGTGGGGCAATTGAGCGGAATTCTGACGCGCTGGCGACAATTTGGCAGACGTTACTTCTGGCCGCATCTCCTTCTGGGGATGGTCGCGGCGAGTCTTGGCCTGCCCGCGCTCAGCAGTAACACCGAAACCGCAAATCCGGCAAAGACCACTACCACCCGCCACGATCTGAGCACGCGGGTCAATTTCACGAATCTCGCCCTGCTGGAAGCGAACCGCCGACCCAACTTCACGGTGGATTACTGGCATCAGCATGCGATTCGTACCGTCATCCGGCATCTCTCCTTTGCCATGGCGCCACAGGCGTTACCCGTAGTTGAAGAGCCTCTCCCGGTACAGGCGCACCATCTGGCGCTGCTCGATACACTCACAACGCTGCTTACGCAGCAAAGCAAGCCGCCGGTTATTGTCCGTCAGGTCGCGCTTGCAGCATTTTATCCACAGACCGCTTTCTCTGTCTCCGCCTGGATTAGCCAGGTGCAGGGCATCCGCGCCGGACCTCAACGCCTCAGCTAAATTAACCCTTGTTCAATACCTTAATTTAACTGCCCATTATGGGGTGTTTGAGAATTTATTATGTTAATCAAATTACTAACTAAAGTTTTCGGTAGTCGTAACGATCGTACCCTGCGCCGCATGCGCAAAGCCGTCGGTGTCATCAATGGCCTTGAGCCAGCGATGGAAAAACTCTCTGATGAAGAGCTGAAAGCCAAAACCGCTGAATTCCGTGCCCGCCTTGCAAAAGGTGAAACTGTTGAAAGCCTGATCCCGGAAGCGTTCGCCGTTGTGCGTGAAGCGAGTAAGCGCGTGTTTGGCATGCGTCATTTCGACGTGCAGCTGCTGGGCGGGATGGTGCTGAACGACCGCTGCATCGCCGAGATGCGTACCGGTGAAGGTAAAACCCTGACCGCGACTCTGCCTGCCTACGTCAACGCCCTGTCGGGTAAAGGCGTGCACGTGGTTACCGTCAACGACTATCTGGCGCAGCGTGACGCCGAAAACAACCGTCCACTGTTCGAATTCCTCGGTATGACCGTCGGGATCAACATGTCTGGTTTGCCAGCGCCTGCGAAACGCGAAGCCTATAACGCCGACATCACCTACGGTACCAACAACGAATACGGCTTTGACTACCTGCGTGACAACATGGCCTTCAGCCCGGAAGAGCGCGTCCAGCGTAAGCTGCACTATGCGCTGGTGGATGAGGTGGACTCCATTCTGATCGACGAAGCGCGTACGCCGCTGATCATCTCTGGCCCGGCTGAAGACAGCTCCGAGATGTATCGTAAAGTCGATAAAATCATTCCGCACCTGATCCGTCAGGAGAAAGAGGATTCTGACACCTTCCAGGGTGAAGGTCACTTCTCCGTTGACGAAAAAGCCCGTCAGGTGAACCTGACCGAGCGCGGTCTGGTGCAGATCGAAGAGTTGCTGGTTGCCCAGGGCATTATGGAAGAGGGCGAGTCACTCTACTCCCCAGGCAACATCATGCTGATGCACCACGTGACCGCGGCGCTGCGTGCGCACGTGCTCTTTACCCGTGACGTGGACTACATCGTTAAAGATGGCGAAGTCATTATCGTCGACGAACACACCGGTCGTACCATGCAGGGTCGCCGCTGGTCCGACGGTCTGCATCAGGCGGTTGAAGCCAAAGAAGGTGTCGATATCCAGAACGAAAACCAGACGCTGGCATCCATTACCTTCCAGAACTACTTCCGTCTGTACGAGAAGCTGGCAGGGATGACCGGTACGGCGGATACCGAAGCCTTCGAATTCAGCTCCATCTATAAGCTGGATACCGTAGTCGTGCCAACCAACCGTCCAATGATCCGTAAGGATATGCCGGACCTGGTCTACATGACCGAAGCGGAAAAAATTCAGGCCATCATTGAAGATATCCGCGATCGTACCGCTGCAGGCCAGCCGGTGCTGGTGGGGACTATCTCCATTGAAAAATCGGAAGTGGTCTCCAATGAGCTGACCAAAGCCGGTATCAAACACAACGTGCTGAACGCCAAGTTCCACGCTAAAGAGGCCGATATTGTTGCCCAGGCGGGTTATCCGGCAGCCGTGACCATCGCCACCAACATGGCGGGTCGTGGTACCGACATTATGCTGGGCGGTAGCTGGCAGGCTGAAGTGGCTGCGCTGGAAAACCCAACCCCGGAACAGATTGCGCAGATCAAAGCCGACTGGCAGGTTCGTCACGATGCGGTTCTGGCTGCGGGCGGTCTGCACATCATCGGTACGGAACGTCACGAATCTCGTCGTATTGACAACCAGCTGCGTGGCCGTGCGGGTCGTCAGGGTGATGCCGGTTCTTCACGCTTCTATCTGTCGATGGAAGATGCGTTGATGCGTATCTTCGCCTCTGACCGTGTGTCGGGCATGATGCGTAAACTGGGTATGAAGCCGGGCGAAGCGATTGAACACCCGTGGGTGACCAAAGCCATCGCCAACGCCCAGCGTAAAGTGGAAAGCCGTAACTTCGATATTCGTAAGCAGCTGCTTGAGTACGATGATGTGGCCAACGACCAGCGTCGCGCTATCTACACTCAGCGTAACGAACTGCTGGACGTTTCCGACGTGAGTGAAACCATCAACAGCATTCGCGAAGATGTCTTCAAAGCGACTATCGATAACCATATTCCACCGCAATCTCTGGAAGAGATGTGGGATGTTGAAGGTCTGCAGGCGCGTCTGAAAAACGACTTCGACCTAGATCTGCCGATTCAGGAGTGGCTGGATAAAGAGCCGGAGCTGCATGAAGAGACCCTGCGCGAGCGTATTTTCGCTAACGCCCTGGAAGTCTATAAGCGTAAAGAAGAAGTGGTTGGCGCCGAGATGATGCGTCATTTCGAAAAAGGCGTGATGCTGCAAACCCTGGACTCCCTGTGGAAAGAGCACCTGGCGGCGATGGACTATCTGCGTCAGGGGATCCATCTGCGTGGCTATGCGCAAAAAGATCCGAAGCAGGAGTACAAGCGCGAATCCTTTGCCATGTTTGCCTCTATGCTTGAATCCCTGAAGTACGAAGTGATCAGCACCCTGAGCAAGGTCCAGGTGCGCATGCCGGAAGAAGTGGAAGAGATGGAACAGCAGCGTCGTGAAGAAGCCGAACGTCTGGCTCAGATGCAGCAGCTCAGCCATCAGGACGACGAAGAAGCCGCCGCTGCCGCGATTGCCGCGCAGTCCGGTGAGCGTAAGGTCGGTCGTAACGATCCGTGCCCGTGCGGTTCCGGTAAAAAATACAAACAGTGCCATGGCCGTCTGAGCTAAGCATTAAACCAACTGAAAAGGCGCAGATATCTGCGCCTTTTTTATGGATGTAAGTCAATGAAAATACTGCAAATCGCTGTCGGGATCATTCGTAATTCCGATAACCAAATTTTTATTACCCAGCGTGCGGCCGATGCGCACATGGCGAATAAGTGGGAGTTTCCTGGCGGTAAGATTGAGTCCGGCGAGACCCCGGAACAGGCGCTTATCCGCGAGCTTCAGGAAGAGGTGGGCATCACGCCGCGCGGTGCGACCCTGTTCGACAAACTGGAATATACCTTTCCCGATCGCCATATCACGCTGTGGTTCTGGCTGGTGGAAAACTGGGAAGGCGAACCCTGGGGCAAAGAGGGACAGCCTGGAAACTGGGTGACGCTGAACGCGCTGGATGCCGATAAATTCCCACCGGCAAATGCGCCTGTCATCGCGCGTTTAGTGGCGGACTGACTGGCTTGCGAGCGAGGTGCCGGCAGGCCATGGTGATGTTACTGCTGCTCTTCGCTCCAGTCATCGCTGTCAGACATATCGCCTGAGCTGGGAATACGTTTCTCTTCCGCAGCCCACTCGCCCAGATCGATTAGCTGGCAGCGCTTGCTGCAAAAAGGGCGGAACGGACTCTGTTCGCCCCAGACAACGGGCTTGCCACAGGTGGGGCAGTTCACGGTGGTGACATCAGACATCTTAACTCCTTAGCAGCACGCCAGTTCAAAGTCGAGGCGTTCCGGCACCAGACCATGTTCACTGTCGAGCGGCATGAAACGGATCGCAAAGCGGCTCTTATGGCCTGAAATTTGCGGGTAAAGCTGATCGGCAAGGGAGAGCTGCAGGCGCAGGAGATCCGCATCTTCCCCGTTATCCTGATAAAAACCATTCAGGCTGGTTTGCTTGCGGAATGGCGCGGAGTTGCGGATCAAATCCAGGATCAGCGACAGCGCCTGGTTCAACGGCTCAAGGCTGTTCAGCCAGCTTTGCACCTGGATATCGCGCTGCTCCTGGGGCATATGCAGCCAGATGTGTAAGGTCGGTAAATCGAAACTGCAGCAGCCGCCGGGAATGCTCAGGCGCTGACGCACCAGTGCGACCAGGCGGTCTTCACGCAAAAACTGGCCGATACGCGGTGCCGCCATTAATACGCCGCTGCTGTGTTTCAGCTGCTGGCGCAGGCTGTCGATACGGCTGTTATCCACCCCCGGCACTTCCGCCCAGGCCTGCAGTTTACGCTGCTGACGTTCCAGCTCTTTCAGCAGTTCTGTGCGAACTTCGCCACGCTCTAACACGTCCAGCAGGTCGCTCACGTTGCGGAAAAAGTGCAGCGCCGAGGTGTGGTCATGAATCGGAAGCAGGCCAGAAAGCTGCTGGATCAAAAATTCGATACGCAACCAGGTGCGCATTTTTTCGTTGAGGGGATGCTCGAAAAGAACATGGGTGTGCATTAGGCTTTTTCCTGTAAAACGGCCTGCGCCAGATATTGCTGATGCAGGCGAGCCACATCCGATGCAATGGCATCCGGTGAGCCGTTATTATCAATCACATCATCCGCGACGGCCAGGCGCGCTTCACGCGTGGCCTGCGCGGCAAGAATTTTTTCCGCATGTTCACGCCCGACGTTATCACGGGCGATGGTGCGCTGAATTTGTGTTGCCGGAGAGACGTCAACAACCAGTACCCGATCCGCTTTATCATGGAGATTATTTTCCACAAGAAGCGGGACAACCCAGAGCACATAAGGGGAAGTGGCGCGTGCTATCTGTTTCTGCGTCTCCTGCTGGATAAGCGGGTGAAGCAGGGCGTTAAGCCAGGCTTTCTCTTCAGGATGCGTGAAAATGCGTTCGCGCAGCATTCGACGATTAAGGGTGCCATCAGGCTCAATAATGTCGCTGCCGAAATGGTCTGCAATAGCGCGTAGTGCGGGTGTACCTGGCTCTACCACCTGGCGGGCAAGAATGTCGGCATCAATTATCGTGATACCCAGACGAGAGAAGGCTTCAGCCACAGTGCTTTTGCCACTGCCAATGCCTCCCGTTAATGCAACGATGTACCCCATTAAATAAAATCCTGGGAAATATTCATTATTGATATCAATTGCTTAAGATTTAATCTTTTATCAGCAAAGAGTAAGCTCTGCTTACGTACTTTTTACCAGGTAAATTTATAGGATTGTAGCGTAAAAAAAGTGATTTTCGCAGTCTTGCGCAACAGGTATTAGTGCGTATGATAGCGTCACTGGAGTTGTGTGTTACGTTTTTCGACATTTACCCCAGTACCCCAGGAATCCGCAAATGCGTATCGAAGAAGATTTGAAGTTAGGTTTCAAAGACGTTCTTATCCGCCCTAAACGTTCTACTCTGAAAAGTCGCTCCGACGTTGAACTTGAACGTCAATTCACCTTTAAGCATTCCGGTCAGACCTGGTCTGGCGTACCCGTTATCGCCGCTAATATGGATACCGTTGGAACGTTTGCGATGGCAAAAGCGCTGGCTTCCTTCGACATTCTGACCGCTGTACACAAGCACTACAGCGTGGAAGAGTGGAATGCGTTTGCAGGCTCCGTATCTGAAAACGTGCTGAAGCATGTGATGGTATCTACCGGCACCTCTGATGCCGATTTCGAAAAAACGAAACAGATCCTGATTGCTAACCCAAACCTGAACTTCGTCTGTATTGATGTTGCGAATGGCTATTCTGAGCACTTCGTTCAGTTCGTCAGCAAGGCGCGTCAGGCCTGGCCGACCAAAACCATTATCGCAGGTAACGTGGTTACCGGTGAAATGTGTGAAGAGCTGATCCTCTCCGGGGCAGATATCGTGAAAGTGGGCATTGGCCCCGGTTCTGTCTGCACCACGCGCGTAAAAACCGGCGTTGGCTATCCGCAGCTGTCAGCAGTGATCGAGTGTGCTGACGCAGCCCACGGTCTGGGTGGCCAGATCATCAGTGACGGTGGATGCACCATGCCGGGCGACGTGGCAAAAGCATTCGGCGGCGGCGCAGACTTCGTGATGCTGGGCGGTATGCTGGCGGGCCACGACGAGAGCGGCGGTACCGTTGTTGAAGAAAACGGTGAAAAATTCATGCTGTTCTATGGCATGAGCTCAGAATCGGCCATGAACCGCCACGTAGGTGGTGTTGCGCAGTATCGTGCCGCGGAAGGTAAAACCGTTAAGCTGCCTCTGCGCGGCCCGGTTGAGAATACCGCGCGTGATATCCTGGGTGGCCTGCGTTCAGCATGTACCTACGTGGGGGCATCCCGCCTGAAAGAGCTGACCAAGCGCACGACCTTTATCCGCGTTCAGGAGCAGGAAAACCGCGTTTTCAACAGCCTGTAATGCTTCTCGCTGGCGCGTTTTCGCGCCAGCGTTATCCCGCACTCATCGCATCCCCCAGATGGAAAATCGGCAGATACATCGCGACCACCAGCGTGCCGATAATCAACCCCGTCACAATCAACAATACTGGCTCCAGCAGTGAGGCTAAATTGTCGGCCTGCTGAAAGGTCTGCTCATTATGATGCTGCGCCAGATTGCTCAGCATGGTGTCCAGCGCGCCCGATGCTTCGCCTGTGCGTACCAATTGAATGCAGAGTGGCGTAAAAATTTCTGCCTCATTCAGGGCTGACCAGATGGGCATCCCTTGCATGATGCGATGCCGTATCGCCTGTAATTTCTCCTGCCAGAAGGGGCACTCCAGCGTCTCCTCCGTACTTTCCAGCCCTTGTATAAAGGCGATGCCCGCCTGCTGCGTGAGCGAGAGAACGGTAAATATCTGGCTGAGCTTTTGCCCCCGAACCAGCGGGCCAATCACCGGGCTGTTCAGCAGCAGACGCTGGGTAGCGTATCGCCACCGTCGTTTGCGGCGAAGAAACAGCAGACCGGATGCTATCGCTATAAGAATGAACAGTAGCGCCACCCCCCGTTCCTGAAGCACGTTTGCCAGCCCCATCACTGCCCGGGTCAGGGCAGGTAATGGGGTGTTAAAGGTTTTATAGATAGCGGCAAACTCCGGCAGCACCAGCGTGACCATCGCCAGCACTACGGCGAAAGCCAGGCCGAGAATGATCACCGGATAACGCAGCGCTTTTTTTACCTTTGCGCTGAGTTGCTGCTGGGTTTTTTGCTGCTGCGCGAGCTGGCGACAACATTCATCCAGCTTGCCGGTCAGCTCCCCGGTTTTGATCATTGAAACATAAAGCGGCGGAAAAACATGCGGCCATTTTTTCAGGGCGTCAGAGAAGGCACACCCGGCACTGAGGTCGTCGGCGACGCTTTGCAACAACGCCTGCCATTGCCTGGCCGGGTGCTGCTGCGCCAGAAGCGCCAGCCCTGCCGACAGGGTTAACCCCGCCTGCAGCAGTGTCGCCAGCTGGTGGATAATGTCGTAGCGATGCTGCGCCTGCCACCGTGTCTGTTGCGCGCATCGCCTGAGTTCCAGGGGAACGAGCGCTTTGCCATGCAGGATAGCCCATGCCGTTTGTTTGTCGGGTGCCCAAAGCGCGCCCGCCTGCCGTTCCCCCTGCGGGCTGAGTGCCCGCCAGCGCCAGAGCTGATTACCTGCCATCCGGCGCGCCCAGCATCTGCACTAGCTCTTCGAGGGTGGTGTGGCCCTGTTCTACCGCCATGCAGCCATGCTCAAACAGCGTGGTCATACCCGTCTGTCGGGCCAGCTTTTCGATCTCGTCCACCGATGCTCCGCTGGCAATGGCGGTGCGCAGCTCGCGGGTGATTACCATCACCTCGAAGATTGCCACCCGGCCATAAAAACCGTGGTAGCAGCGGTCGCAACCCACCGGCTGCCAGTGCGGCAACGGGCGAGGCCACAACGCCTGGGGCAGAGGGGTATCCCGGCGGGCCTCCTGACGACAGTGCGGGCACAGCCGACGTACCAGCCGCTGGGCGATCACCAGAGACAATGCCGAAGAGATCATCCAGCGCGCCACCCCCATTTGCTGCAGGCGAACCAGCGTTTCGGCGGTAGAGTTGGTATGCAGCGTCGACAGCACCAGATGGCCGGTCTGGGCGGCATTGATGGCGATCTCGGCCGTTTCGCCATCGCGTATTTCGCCCACCATGATGATGTCTGGATCCTGACGTAAAAATGCCCGCAATACGCTCTGAAAGGTCAACCCCGCCCGGGGGTTTATGGGGGTCTGGTTTAGCCCCTCGAGCGGGATTTCAACAGGATCTTCTACGCTGCAGATGTTCACAGCGGGCGTGTTCCGGGCCTGTAAGGCGCTGTAAAGGGTAACGGTTTTACCACTGCCGGTGGGGCCGGTCACCAGAATCAGCCCTTGGGATTTATGCAGCGCTTCGGCGAATAATCGCTGCTGGATGGTGCTCATGCCCAGCTGATCCAGCAGGAGCGCCTGCTGCTCCTGCTGCAAAAGCCGCAGCACAATTTTTTCCCCGTTGCGACAGGGGAGGGTGGCAATACGAAACGAGACGGGGGCGCCGGATAGCTCAACCGTAAATTGTCCATCCTGGGGTAAGCGCCGCTCGGCGATATCCAGATTGCCCAGCACCTTCAGCCTGGCGATAAGCGTAGTGCCCAGCTCGGACGAAAGAGGCTGTTGCGGATACAACACGCCGTCGATGCGTAACCGGATCTGCCAGCTCTCGTCGGCGGGCTCGATGTGAATATCCGATGCCCGCTGGCTCATCGCCTGCATCAGGGTGCGGTTGAGGATCTCAATGGCGGAGCGGGTGGAGATGGCGGCCACAGGCAGATGCGAGTCTGACGCGGTTTGCCGGTGCTTTTCCATTCTCTCGCTGGTCCAGCATTCGATATCTATCCTTTTCTGCGTCGCGAAACGTAACGCCTCCAGCAGCTCAGCAGGCGGGTTACCGACCACTGCAATCGTGACTCTGTCCGGGGCGCTGGTCAGCAACAAGGCGTTGTGACGCTGACACAGCGCGGTGAGCTGGTCAGAATTCATTGCACGTTCTCCTCGCCAGCCGTAAACCGGAACACCTCTTCACAGGCCTGCTTCAGCGCGCTGTCGTTGGCAATGGTGCAAACGCGCGTCCAGCCGGTGATGCCGTTGCCATTATTCCATTGCGGCGTCATCACGACCTCCAGACCGTTCAGGCTCTCCTGACCCGTCAGGGTCACGGTACCCTTGGCAATGCTCATGGCTGAGACATAGCGGGAGGTGGCAGGGGAGGGAATGCCGTTGACGCCTGCGTCACAGCTTTCTGTTCCGCCATGATCGAGCGCACAAAGTTCAACGGCGGTACGGTAGGGCAGGAAGGTTTGCAGCATATCGGTGAGGGCGGCTTTTCGCAGGTAGTTCTGATAGGCCGGAATGCCGATGGCGCTGAGTATGGCGACGATGCCGATGACGACCATTAGCTCGATGAGGGTAAATCCTTTTTGTCTTTCCATGAGTCTCTCCTTATGTGAACTGGCACTACTGTGGCAGTACGGCAAAACAGGAGCGAGCGGCAAAAATCATTTCGGGAAGCAGGATTCAGCGAGGAGTGTTGACGTTACAGCGTGGTGCAGCGGGTTTGCGAGAGGGGTCGTAAATCGGGCGAGCCCGGCCCTGGCAGACCGGGCTGAAGTCAGCTAGCGAAAGCGCATCGACAGATCGAGGGCGCGAATGTGTTTAGTCAGTGCACCAACGGAGATGAAGTCGACGCCGGTTTCGGCAAATTCACGTAAGGTTTCACGCGTCACGTTGCCGGAGACCTCCAGACGGGCCTGACCATTGGTACGCTTCACGGCCTCACGCATCTGCTCAGTTTCGAAGTTATCCAGCATGATGATGTCGGCACCCGCTTTCAGCGCGTCTTCCAGCTCCTGCAGGCTTTCTACTTCCACTTCGACCGGCACATCCGGATGCAGCCAGAAGGCTTTTTCCACCGCCTGGCGAACGGAGCCGGAGGCGATAATGTGGTTCTCTTTAATCAGGAAGGCATCGGACAACCCCAGGCGATGGTTGGCGCCGCCGCCGCACAGCACGGCATATTTCAGCGCGGTACGCAGGCCGGGCAGGGTTTTGCGCGTATCCAGCAGTTGGGTGTTTGTGCCTTCCAGCAGGTTGACGTAGCGGCGCACTTCGCTTGCTACGCCCGAGAGCGTCTGGACAAAGTTCAGCGCAGTGCGTTCACCGGTGAGCAGGACGCGAGACGGCCCTTCAAGTTCAAAGAGCGGCTGGTTAGCCACAATGCTGTCGCCATCTTCGACATGCCACGTCACCTGAACGCCGTCCCCGGCCAGTTGCGTAAAGACCTCTTCCACCCAACGTTTGCCACAGAAAACGCCATCCTCACGGGTGATGACAACCGCATGGGAACGGGCATCTTCCGCCAGCAGCTGGGCGGTAATGTCGTTGTCAGCATTGACGTCTCCACCCAGATCTTCGCGCAGCGCATTGGCGACGCTTGCTGGAATATCCATATTTATACGTTCCAGCAGTACGTTACGTCTGTGGTCGGGGTTGTAGCGGCGTGGCGGCATGTTAAAACTCCAAATTGGTAACGAATCATAAGATTGAAACATGCTACTCTGAACCGGGAATCAGCACCATATATAAGGAGATCCTGCATGCACTCAGAACATGGCTGGCTGGTGGAGGCTCGGCGTGTTCCTTCGCCACACCACGATTGCCGCCCGGAGGATGAAATTCCGTCACTGCTGGTTGTGCATAACATCAGCCTGCCGCCCGGCGAGTTCGGCGGCCCGTGGATTGACGCGTTATTCACCGGGACAATCGATCCCGATGCTCACCCCTTTTTCGCAGAAATTGCCCACCTGCGCGTTTCTGCCCATTGTCTGATTCGTCGTGACGGCGAGATCGTCCAGTATGTTCCTTTTGATAAACGTGCCTGGCATGCAGGCGTTTCTCAGTATCAGGGGCGTGAACGCTGCAACGATTTTTCCATCGGTATTGAGCTCGAAGGGACAGATACGCTGCCCTACACCGATGTCCAATATCAGCAACTGGCTGCGGTAACGCGCACGCTGATTTCACTCTACCCGGCTATCGCCCACAACGTGACCGGTCACAGCGATATTGCGCCGCAGCGCAAGACCGATCCCGGCCCGGCGTTTGACTGGGAACGATTCAAAACCCTGCTTACCGCCCTGTCAGAAAAGGAGATGACATGACGTTATTTACCATGCTGCTGGTGTTGATTGCCGAGCGTTTGTTTAAGCTGGGCGAGCACTGGCATCTGGATCATCGGATGGAAGTGCTGTTTCGTCGCATCCGCCACTTTTCCATGCTTCGCACACTGCTGATGACGGCGGGCGTGATGGTGGTGGTATTCCTGCTGCTGCGGTCGCTGTATGGTCTCTTCTTCAACGTGCCGCTGCTGGTGGTGTGGATCCTGCTCGGTGTGCTCTGTATTGGCGCGGGCAAGGTGCGTTTGCACTACCATGCCTATCTGAAGGCGGCCACTAACGGAGACGCCCATGCCCGTGGGGCAATGGCCAGCGAGCTGACCTTAATTCACGGCGTACCGCCGGAGTGCGATGAGCGCGAGTTTTTACGCGAACTGCAGAATGCGCTGCTGTGGATTAACTTCCGCTTCTATCTGGCGCCATTGTTCTGGTTTGTGGTGGGCGGCGCGTGGGGTCCGGTTCTGCTGATGGGCTATGCGTTTTTACGCGCCTGGCAGAGCTGGCTGGCACGTTATCTGACCCCGCACGAGCGGTTGCAGTCCGGCATCGATGCGATCCTGCACGTGGTAGACTGGCTGCCGGTGCGGCTGTTCGGCGTGGTGTATGCCCTGATCGGCCACGGCGAGAAAGCCCTGCCGGCATGGTTCGCCTCGCTGGGCGATCGCCACACCTCGCAATATCTGGTGTTAACACGTCTGGCCCAGTTCTCCCTGGCCCGCGAGCCGCACACGGATAAGATCGCAACGCCGAAAGCGGCCGTTTCGATGGCTAAGAAAACCTCTTTTGTGGTGGTGGTGATTGTGGCGCTGCTGACCATTTACGGCACGCTGATCTAAACCAGCGCGCCGCAGGCTTCAGACTGTATCAGCTGACGGGATGCCGAAATCGGGCATCCCGTTTTCGTTCCAGCGTACGGTTTTCAGGCGGGTGTGGCGGTTTGGATCGTACAGCGGATCGCCTTCGATTTCGGTGTAGTTGCGTGCATGGTAAACCAGCACGTCTTCCCCCTTCGGCGTTTGGGTAAAGCTGTTATGACCCGGTCCGTACTGGCGGTTCTCGTAGCTGGTGGTGAACACCGGCTGCGGGGATTTATGCCAGTTCGCCGGGTTACGTGGGTCAGCATTGAGGTCGATCCACAGCAGTCCCATGCAGTAGTTCTCATCGGTGGCGCTGGCGGAGTAGCTGATAAACAGCCGATCGCCGTGGAACAGCACCGCCGGACCTTCGTTGACCCAAAAAACGCGGCACTCCCAGTCATATTCCGGTTTGCTGAGCATCACCGGATCGCCTTTGAGCGTCCATGGGTTTTCCATTTCGCACAGATAAAGGTTCGAGTTACCGGTGATATCCGGGGCTTTTTGCGCCCAGAGATACCAGCGTTTACCCTGATGGACAAAGGTGGTGGCATCCAGCGCAAAGGTATCAAAGTGCGTTTTGATCTGCCCCTTCTCTACCCATTTGCCGGTGAGTGGGTCGCTGTCGGTGCACTCCAGGGCATACATCCGGTGCTGGAACATGCCCAGCTCGTCCAGCGCCTGGGTGTGGGCAGCCGCGAAGTAGATGTACCATTTGCCGTCGATAGCGTGCAGTTCCGGTGCCCAGATCAGATTACCCATCGGGCCGCTGTCGGGTTTGCGCCAGACCACGACCTCTTCCGCGCTGCGCAGGCCTTCCAGCGAGTCGGCGCGGCGGATCGCCAGCCGGTCATACTCCGGAACCGAGGCGATAAAGTAGTACTGTCCTTCATGATGAAGAATGTACGGGTCAGCGCGTTGTTCAATAAACGGGTTTGGCCAGGTTTGCATTCGGCTTTCCTTATTCAGCGGCTTTGAGTTCCTGATAGTCATTCAGCTCGCGGTAGTTATTGCGACGCTTCTCCAAATCTTCCTGGATCCGCTTCATCGTCTCACGGTCAACTTTCAGCAGACGCACCACGCCAGCGGTAATGAGATATCCAATGCCAGGAATAACGGTAAAGAGCAGGACGATGCCGTTGATGGCGTCCGCGCTTTGCGCTTTTGCGCCTGCATCATAACCGTACCAGGAGAGCAGGAAGCCCACCATGGCACCGGCAATGGCCAGCCCCAGCTTGAGGAAGAAGATGTTGCCGGAGAAGCTGATCCCGGTGATGCGTTTCCCGGTTTTCCATTCGCCGTAGTCATCCACGTCGGCCATCAGGGACCAGTGCAGCGGGGACGGGATTTGGTGCAGGATGTTCAGCAGGAAGTAGAGCACCACAATGGTCACGGTGGCTTTTGGATCGAAGAAATAGAAGGCACAGGAGAAGATCGCCAGCGCGATGTTGGTCCAGAAAAAGACCTTCAATTTACACCAGCGGTCGGTCAACACTTTTGCCATAACGCTGCCGAGCATCATGCCCACCACACCCAGGCTGATAAACAGGGTCGCGAAGTGGGTGCTTTGGCCCATCACCCAAGTGACGTAATACATGGTGGCCGCCATGCGGATAAAGCCAGGGCAGACGTTACACAGGGTCAGCAGCAGGATGCGCACCCACTGGTCGTTCTTCCAGACATCTTTCAGATCGTTTTTCAGTTCGTCATGGGTCTGTACCGCCGGGCGCACACGCTCGCGCACCGTGGCGAAGCAGAACAGGAACATGCAGGTGCCAATCAGTGCCAGCACGGTCATGGCCATCTGATAACCTTTGGCTTTGTCCTCGCCGCCGAACCAGTCGGCCATCGGCAGCAGCGTCAGCGACAGCAGCAGCGTGGCAATACCTACCAGCACAAAGCGGTAGGACTGGCAGGCAACACGCTCTTTAGGATCGTTGGTGATCACCCCGCCCAACGAGCAGTAAGGAATGTTAATCGCCGTATAGGTCAGAGAGAGCAGGAAGTAGGTAACGAAGGCATAGATAACTTTGCTGTTGTAGGTCCAGTCCGGAGTGGTGAACATCAGGATGCTGAACAGCGCATAGGGGAAGGCGATCCACAGCAGCCATGGACGAAATCGCCCATACTTACTGCGGGTACGGTCGGCGATGGCACCCATAATCGGGTCGGTAACGGCATCAATTACGCGTACCGAGAGCAGCAGTACGCCCACCAGGGCGGGTGCCAGGCCAAAGATATCCGTATAAAAATAATTCACAAACAACATGATGGCGCCAAAGATGATGTTGCACCCGGCATCACCCATCCCATAGCCGATCTTTTCTTTCACTGATAATTTATTGTTATCCATCGACGTTTCTCCGAGTAGCGGTATGGAGAGAATTATTCGCTGGCAAAGGAAAATATGCGTTGCAGTATAACGTCGCTGATATGGATAAAATTGCTGTTGACGGGAAAGTGTGAGGAAGGTAACAACCCTCTGCGTCCGGGAGGACACAGAGGGAAGAGGGTTAGTGCGCTTTTACCGTTTTAGCATTTTTCTGCTTACACATGTAGCCCACCCCGAGGATCACAATCCATACCGGGATCAGGTAGACCGAAATGGCCATGCCTGGGGTCATCAGCATGATAACCAGTACGGCGGCCATGAACAGCAGGCAAATCCAGTTACCCAGCGGGTAGAGCAGGGCAGGGAAACGCGTTTTCACGCCTTGCTGCTGCTTGGTACGACGGAACTTCATGTGCGCCAGGCTAATCATCGCCCAGTTGATCACCAGGGCAGAGACCACCAGCGCCATCAGCAGGCCGAAGGCCGATTCCGGTGCCAGGTAGTTAATCAGCACACACAGAGCCGTCACAATAGCCGACACGATAATGGTGTTTACCGGTACGCCACGTTTATCAACAGAAAGCAGCGCTTTCGGGGCGTTACCCTGCTGGGCCAGGCCGAACAGCATACGGCTGTTGCAGTAGACGCAGCTGTTGTAAACCGACAGCGCCGCGGTCAGTACTACTACGTTCAGCGCGTTCGCCACGAAAGTGTCGCCCAGCTCGTGGAAGATGAGGACAAACGGGCTGGTATCTGCGGTGACGCGGGTCCATGGCAGCAGGGAGAGCAGCACGGCCAGCGAGCCCACATAGAAGATCAGGATACGGTAGATAACCTGGTTGGTTGCTTTCGGGATGCTCTGCTCCGGGTTGTCTGCTTCCGCGGCGGTGATGCCCACCAGCTCCAGCCCCCCGAAGGAGAACATGATGATCGCCATCATCATCACCAGCCCGGTCATGCCGTGCGGCAGGAAGCCGCCCTGATCCCACAGGTTGCTGACGCTTGCCTGCGGGCCGCCATTGCCGCTGAAGAGCAGCCAGCCGCCGAACAGAATCATCGCCACAACGGCGATAACTTTAATAATGGCGAACCAGAACTCCATCTCGCCGAACACTTTCACGTTGGTCAGGTTAATGGCGTTGATCACCACAAAGAAGACCGCCGCTGAGGCCCAGGTTGGGATTTCAGGCCACCAGAACTGGATATATTTACCGACCGCAGTCAGTTCCGCCATCGCGACAAGAACATAGAGTACCCAGTAGTTCCAGCCGGAGGCGAAGCCGGCAAAACTGCCCCAGTATTTGTAGGCAAAATGGCTGAAGGAACCGGCTACCGGCTCTTCGACCACCATCTCACCTAACTGACGCATAATAAGGAATGCGATAAAACCGGCAATGGCGTAGCCCAGAATAATACCCGGCCCGGCAGACTGAATAACCGATGCGCTACCCAGAAACAGGCCGGTACCGATCGCACCACCGAGGGCAATAAGCTGGATATGGCGGTTTTTAAGGCCGCGCTTTAGCTGATCGCCGTGCTGTTGACCTTCCATTATAAAACCTCGTGTGTGGTTGTTATGTTCACGCTCTGGCGTGTGTAATTATGAAATTCCATTTCATGTATTTATTAGTTTACGGTTCAATTGGCTGAAATAACCGGCTGTGTCTTCCGTATTCGGAAGAATAGTGGTAAGCGACGGCGAATGCACCTGCTTTATGCGAGGAGAAAGCGAGTTCGAATAAAAAGAAAGCATTTGTAAATCGTCCCGTTTAAGTCCCTTTATCAACCTATAGAATAAAAATGCGCCATAAGTGGGCAGATTTTCATTTTTTACTCCGCTAAATCGGTTCAGATCGCACTTTTCACCGTTTCAATAAAGTTAAAACTGCCTCTTTCGGGGTAATCAATTCATTTGTGCAGAGTTACACTTTTGAAACGTTATTTCTGTAAGGTTGTTAAAATAAGCAGGGTTTAATGATTTCAATCAAAACCAATATGGACACAAGGTGAATACTTTGTTACTTTAGCGATACGAACATGAAATTGGTAAGACCAATTGACTCCGGGCAAAAAGGCGTAAGACAGGGAATATGGCCTACAGCAAAATTCGCCAACCAAAATTATCCGATGTGATTGAGCAGCAGCTGGAGTTTTTGATCCTTGAGGGGACCCTGCGCCCCGGTGAAAAACTACCACCTGAACGCGAACTGGCTAAACAGTTCGACGTTTCCCGTCCCTCGCTGCGTGAGGCGATCCAACGCCTTGAAGCCAAGGGCCTGCTGCTTCGTCGCCAGGGTGGCGGAACCTTTGTGCAAAATAGCCTGTGGCAGAGTTTCAGCGACCCGTTAGTGGAGCTGCTCTCCGACCACCCAGAATCCCAGTTTGATCTGCTTGAGACCCGTCACGCGCTTGAAGGCATCGCGGCTTATTACGCGGCGCTGCGCAGCAATGATGCCGATCGCGAGCGCATCCGCGAACTGCATCAGGCCATCGAACGGGCTCAGGAATCCGGCGATCTTGACGCCGAGTCCGACGCCGTCGTCCAGTATCAAATCGCCGTCACTGAAGCGGCCCACAACGTGGTGCTCCTCCATCTGCTACGCTGCATGGAGCCAATGCTTGCCCAGAACGTTCGTCAGAATTTTGAATTGTTGTATGCCCGCCGGGAGATGCTTCCGCTGGTCAGCAACCATCGCACCCGAATATTCGAGGCGATAATGGCCGGGGAGCCGGAGCAGGCGCGTGAAGCGTCGCACCGTCACCTGGCTTTCATTGAGGAAATCTTGCTGGACCGCAGCCGTGAACAGTCGCGTCGCGAACGTTCATTACGCCGCATACAGCAACGAAAGGATTAAGCGCCAGTTTTTTAGAGCGCGGCAACTAAACGCAGAACCTGTCTTATTGCGTTTTCTGGCGAAAATGCAATGGGACAGGTTCCAGACAAATCAACGTATTAGATAGATAAGGAATACCCCCATGTCAGAACGTCTCCAAAATGACGTGGATCCGATCGAAACCCGCGACTGGCAACAGGCGATCGAATCGGTCATCCGTGAAGAAGGTGTTGAGCGCGCTCAGTATCTGATTGAACAGATGCTTTCTGAAGCCCGCAAAGGCGGCGTGAAAGTAGCTGCAGGTGCAGGGGCTAACAACTACGTAAACACGATTGCCGTTGAAGACGAACCGGAATACCCGGGCAATCTGGATCTGGAACGCCGTATCCGTTCTGCAATCCGTTGGAACGCCATCATGACCGTTCTGCGCGCATCCAAAAAAGATCTGGAGCTGGGTGGCCACATGGCATCCTTCCAGTCCTCTGCAACCGTTTATGAAGTGTGCTTTAACCACTTCTTCCGCGCGCGCACTGAAAAAGATGGCGGCGACCTGGTTTACTTCCAGGGTCACATCTCTCCGGGCGTCTACGCACGTGCGTTCCTAGAAGGTCGTCTGACTGAAGAGCAGATGAACAACTTCCGTCAGGAAGTTCACGGTAAAGGTCTCTCTTCTTATCCGCACCCGAAACTGATGCCAGAATTCTGGCAGTTCCCGACCGTTTCCATGGGTCTGGGCCCAATCGGTGCGATCTACCAGGCTAAATTCCTGAAATATCTGGAACACCGTGGCCTGAAAGATACCTCTCAGCAGACCGTTTACGCCTTCCTGGGCGACGGCGAGATGGATGAGCCAGAATCCAAAGGCGCGATCACCATCGCGACTCGTGAGAAGCTGGACAACCTCTGCTTCATCATCAACTGTAACCTGCAGCGTCTGGATGGTCCGGTAACCGGTAACGGCAAGATCATCAACGAACTGGAAGGCATCTTCGCAGGTGCTGGCTGGAACGTTATCAAAGTGATGTGGGGCGGTCGTTGGGACGAGCTGCTGCGTAAAGATACCAGCGGTAAGCTGATCCAGCTGATGAACGAAACCGTTGACGGTGACTACCAGACCTTCAAATCCAAAGATGGTGCCTATGTTCGTGAGCACTTCTTCGGTAAATATCCTGAAACCGCAGCCCTGGTTGCAGACTGGACTGACGAGCAGATCTGGGCCCTGAACCGTGGTGGTCACGATCCGAAGAAAGTCTACGCTGCACTGAAAAAAGCGCAGGAAACCAAAGGCAAAGCAACCGTCATCCTGGCTCATACCGTTAAAGGTTATGGCATGGGTGACACTGCCGAAGGTAAAAACATCGCGCACCAGGTTAAGAAAATGAACATGGACGGCGTGCGTTATATCCGCGACCGTTTCAACGTTCCAGTGACCGACGAGCAGGTTGAAAACCTCTCCTACATCACCTTCCCGGAAGGTTCTGAAGAGCACACCTATCTGCACGCGCAGCGTCAGAAACTGAACGGCTACCTGCCGTCCCGTCAGGTGAACTTCACTGAGAAACTGGAACTGCCAGCGCTGGAAGACTTCTCTCAGCTGCTGGAAGAGCAGAACAAAGAGATCTCTACCACTATCGCCTTCGTGCGTGCCCTGAACGTGATGCTGAAGAACAAGTCGATCAAAGATCGTCTGGTACCAATCATCGCGGACGAAGCGCGTACCTTCGGTATGGAAGGTCTGTTCCGTCAGATCGGTATCTACAGCCCGAACGGCCAGCAGTACACCCCGCAGGACCGTGAGCAGGTTGCATACTACAAAGAAGACGAGAAAGGCCAGATCCTGCAGGAAGGTATCAACGAGCTGGGCGCAGGCGCATCCTGGCTGGCTGCTGCGACCTCTTACAGCACCAACAACCTGCCGATGATCCCGTTCTACATCTACTACTCCATGTTCGGGTTCCAGCGTATCGGCGACCTGTGCTGGCAGGCAGGCGACCAGCAGGCTCGCGGCTTCCTGATCGGTGGTACTTCCGGTCGTACGACCCTGAACGGCGAAGGTCTGCAGCACGAAGATGGTCACAGCCACATTCAGTCTCTGACTATCCCGAACTGTATCTCTTACGATCCGTCTTACGCGTACGAAGTGGCAGTCATCATGCATGACGGTCTGCAGCGCATGTACGGTGAAGCGCAAGAGAACATTTACTACTACATCACTACCCTGAACGAAAACTACCACATGCCGGCCATGCCGGAAGGCGCCGAGGAAGGTATCCGTAAAGGTATCTACAAACTCGAAACCGTTGAAGGTAGCAAAGGTAAAGTTCAGCTGCTGGGCTCCGGTTCTATCCTGCGTCACGTTCGTGAAGCAGCGCAGATCCTGGCGAAAGACTACGGTGTGGGCTCCGACGTGTACAGCGTAACCTCCTTCACTGAACTGGCGCGTGATGGCCAGGATTGTGAGCGCTGGAACATGTTGCACCCGCTGGAAACTCCGCGCGTTCCGTACATCGCTCAGGTGATGAACGACGCTCCGGCCGTAGCATCTACTGACTACATGAAACTGTTCGCAGAGCAGGTTCGTACTTACGTTCCAGCTGATGATTATCGCGTACTGGGTACTGACGGCTTCGGTCGTTCTGACAGCCGCGAAAACCTGCGTCACCACTTCGAAGTTGATGCTTCTTACGTGGTTGTAGCAGCCCTGGGCGAACTGGCTAAACGTGGCGAAATCGATAAGAAAGTGGTTGCGGACGCAATCACCAAATTCAACATCGATGCAGAAAAAGTTAACCCGCGTCTGGCGTAAGAGGTAAAAGAATAATGGCTATCGAAATCAATGTACCGGACATCGGGGCTGATGAAGTTGAAATCACCGAGATCCTGGTCAAAGTGGGCGACAAAGTTGAAGCTGAACAGTCGCTGATCACCGTAGAAGGCGACAAAGCCTCTATGGAAGTTCCGTCTCCTCAGGCTGGCATCGTTAAAGAGATCAAAGTCTCTGTTGGCGATAAAACCGAGACGGGCAAACTGATCATGATTTTCGATTCCGCCGACGGTGCAGCAGCAGCTGCACCTGCGCAGGAAGAGAAGAAAGAAGCCGCTCCGGCCGCCGCTGCTCCAGCAGCTGCCGCGGCAGCGAAAGAAGTGAACGTGCCTGACATCGGCGGTGACGAAGTTGAAGTCACTGAGATCCTGGTGAAAGTGGGCGATACCGTTGCGGCTGAGCAGTCCCTGATCACCGTAGAAGGCGACAAAGCCTCTATGGAAGTTCCGGCGCCGTTCGCCGGTACCGTTAAAGAGATCAAGATCAACACCGGTGACAAAGTCTCTACTGGCTCCCTTATCATGGTCTTCGAAGTGGCAGGCGCCGCGCCTGCTGCCGCACCAGCTCAGGCTGCTGCTCCGGCACCTGCGGCTGCTCCAGCTGCGGCTGGCGGTGCGAAAGAGGTTAACGTACCGGACATCGGTGGTGACGAAGTTGAAGTCACCGAAGTGATGGTAAAAGTGGGCGACAAAGTTGCCGCTGAACAGTCACTGATCACCGTTGAAGGCGACAAGGCTTCCATGGAAGTGCCTGCGCCATTCGCCGGTACCGTTAAAGAGATCAAAATCAGCACCGGCGACAAAGTCTCTACCGGTTCCCTGATCATGGTCTTCGAAGTGGAAGGCGCTGCGCCTGCTGCTGCTCCGGCTGCCGCTGCTGCGCCAGCACCTGCTGCTGCTCCGGCTCAGGCGGCTAAACCTGCTGCGGCTCCGGCTGCTAAAGCGGAAGGCAAATCTGAGTTCGCTGAGAACGACGCTTATGTCCACGCGACTCCGCTGATTCGTCGCCTGGCGCGCGAATTCGGTGTGAACCTGGCGAAAGTGAAAGGAACTGGCCGTAAAGGTCGTATCCTGCGCGAAGACGTTCAGGCTTACGTGAAAGAAGCGGTTAAACGCGCTGAAGCGGCACCTGCTGCTGCCACCGGTGGCGGTATCCCGGGCATGCTGCCTTGGCCGAAAGTGGACTTCAGCAAGTTCGGCGAAATTGAAGAAGTGGAACTGGGCCGTATCCAGAAAATCTCTGGTGCTAACCTGAGCCGTAACTGGGTAATGATCCCGCACGTTACGCACTTCGATAAAACCGATATCACCGATCTGGAAGCGTTCCGTAAACAGCAGAACGCCGAAGCTGAGAAGCGTAAACTGGACGTGAAATTCACCCCAGTGGTCTTCATCATGAAAGCCGTTGCCGCTGCCCTGGAGCAGATGCCACGCTTCAACAGCTCCCTGTCCGAAGATGGCCAGAAGCTGACGCTGAAGAAATACATCAACATCGGTGTTGCGGTTGATACGCCAAACGGTCTGGTTGTTCCGGTCTTCAAAGACGTGAACAAGAAGAGCGTTACCGAGCTGTCTCGTGAACTGACCACCATCTCCAAGAAAGCGCGTGATGGTAAGCTGACTGCCGGCGAAATGCAGGGCGGCTGCTTCACCATCTCCAGCATCGGCGGCCTGGGTACCACCCACTTCGCGCCGATCGTGAACGCGCCGGAAGTGGCGATCCTGGGTGTCTCCAAGTCCGCGATGGAGCCGGTGTGGAATGGCAAAGAGTTTGTGCCGCGTCTGATGATGCCAATTTCTCTCTCCTTCGACCACCGCGTGATCGACGGTGCTGATGGTGCGCGCTTTATCACCATCATCAACAACATGCTGAGCGACATTCGCCGCCTGGTGATGTAAGTAAAAAAGCCGGCCTGACGGCCGGCTTTTTTCTGTTAATCTCATGCAGTTCGTGAGGTTATTGGCGAAAGCGGAAATTCGTGAGCCGTTTGTTGTTTCAAAATTGTTAACAATTTTGTAAACTGCGGGCGGATAGAACGTCCCGGTGGATGAAGGGCGACAAAGTACCTGGACCGCCGGAAATCAATAAGAGGTCATGATGAGTACTGAAATCAAAACTCAGGTCGTGGTACTTGGGGCAGGCCCGGCAGGTTATTCTGCTGCCTTCCGTTGCGCTGATTTAGGTCTGGAAACCGTCATCGTAGAACGCTACAACACCCTGGGTGGTGTTTGTCTGAACGTCGGCTGTATCCCTTCTAAAGCGCTGCTGCACGTAGCGAAAGTTATCGAAGAAGCTAAAGCGCTGGCTGAACACGGTATCGTCTTCGGCGAGCCGAAAACCGATATCGATAAAATCCGTACCTGGAAAGAGAAAGTCATCAATCAGCTGACCGGCGGTCTGGCGGGTATGGCTAAAGGCCGTAAAGTGAAAGTGGTTAACGGTCTGGGTAAATTCACCGGGGCCAACACCCTGGAAGTGGAAGGCGAAAACGGCAAAACCGTGATCAACTTCGACAACGCGATCATCGCGGCGGGCTCCCGTCCGATCGAACTGCCATTCATTCCACATGAAGATCCGCGCGTGTGGGACTCCACCGATGCGCTGGAGCTGAAAGAAGTACCAAAACGCCTGCTGGTTATGGGCGGTGGTATCATCGGTCTGGAAATGGGTACCGTTTACCATGCGCTGGGTTCAGACATTGACGTGGTTGAGATGTTCGACCAGGTTATCCCGGCTGCTGACAAAGACATCGTTAAAGTCTTCACCAAACGCATCAGCAAGAAATTCAACCTGATGCTGGAAACCAAAGTGACTGCCGTTGAAGCGAAAGAAGACGGTATTTACGTTTCCATGGAAGGCAAAAAAGCCCCTGCTGAAGCGCAGCGTTACGACGCGGTGCTGGTGGCGATCGGTCGTGTGCCGAACGGTAAAAACCTCAATGCAGGTGCAGCGGGCGTGGAAGTTGACGACCGTGGTTTCATCCGTGTTGATAAACAGCTGCGCACTAACGTGCCGCACATCTTTGCTATCGGCGATATCGTCGGTCAGCCAATGCTGGCGCACAAAGGTGTTCACGAAGGTCACGTTGCCGCAGAAGTTATCGCCGGTATGAAGCACTACTTCGACCCGAAAGTGATCCCATCTATCGCCTATACCGAGCCAGAAGTGGCATGGGTCGGTCTGACCGAGAAAGAAGCGAAAGAGAAAGGCATCAGCTACGAAACCGCCACCTTCCCGTGGGCTGCTTCTGGCCGTGCTATCGCTTCCGACTGCGCAGACGGTATGACCAAACTGATCTTCGACAAAGAGACTCACCGCGTGATCGGTGGTGCAATTGTCGGTACCAACGGCGGCGAGCTGCTGGGTGAGATCGGTCTGGCGATCGAAATGGGCTGTGACGCTGAAGACATCGCGCTGACCATCCACGCTCACCCTACTCTGCACGAGTCTGTTGGCCTGGCGGCAGAAGTGTTTGAAGGCAGCATCACCGACCTGCCAAACGCGAAAGCGAAGAAGAAATAATTTTCTTCCGGCATGAAAAAAGCGGCTCCTGAGCCGCTTTTTTTTATTCTGAAAACTTACTGCGCGACCTGCTGCCAGCGATCGTCCGGGTTAAACGTCGGGATCGCTTTCGCTTCCTCCGCTGACTTCTCGCCCAGATTCGCCTGCCAGACCCGATCGTCGCCGTTAATCATAAAGCTCATTACCCCGGTCTCGCCGTAGCTCACCGGCCAGGCGATCATCGCAAAGCCTGATTGACTGTCCGGCAGAATGCGGAAGTGATAGCCGTGATACCCCTGACCAGGCTTTTTCGGGCTGAAGGCCGGGCCGAGCGGGCTGGGCGCTTCGCCAGGCTGCACAGGCCAGTAGAGGCCATCTTTTTTGCCCTCGCTGCTGACAATCTTCTGCGCATAGTGTGTGGTAAGGGCGTAATAGCGCTCCTGCGCATCCACATAGGCATGCAGCGCTTCGATGGCGGCCAACTCGTTGCGTCCAATCTCACGGGTCAGGATCGCTTCGGCCCCCTCCTTGATGTCGAATTGCCAGCCAGCAGCGGTTTTGACAACCGGGATCGGCAGCTGCCAGTCGCTGTTTCCGACCACAAGATGTGCCGTATCGCCCTCGATGATCGTATTGTGCCGGACTTTCCAGTCACGCAGGAAGCGATCGACGGCATCAGGCTCGACCCCTTCAGGTGGCAGAAAATCGCGCCAGTTATCCCCCAGCAGATTATTCATTGCGCTTTCATTTTGCTCCCGGATGGCGCTTGCCAGGGCATCGGTCGCCTGGTCTGGCGTGTTGAAGGATTGCTGCGCCATCGTTGTGGCTGAAACCATGAACAACACCATTCCACAGAGTAGTTTGCTTTTCATGTCGGCTCCCTTAACGATGACGGAATTCACGGTGTTCAACCCGCCCGGCAGGCATCTGCCGTAGCTGCTGATGTTGAGCTGCTATCTGTCTGCTCTGCGCCCCGCGCTGCTGTTGCGCTTGCCAGCTGGCGGAACGGCTGTCGTTGCCGCTTAACGCATTTGCGCGGGTGGGCAGGGCATGTACGCTGCGCTGTTGCGCAGGGTGTGAAACCCGTTTCTCTTGTCCCTGGGTTGTTATCTGATGCCGCATGGTTGCTCTGTGTGTGGTCTGCGGTTGGGTATCGTAGCCACGGAAGTTGTTGCGTTGAGATAGCTGTTTTAACTGTTGATTCGAGACCTGACGCTGCGTATCTCTGTTTCCGGAATGGACTGTCTGTGGGAAGGTTTTGCCCGTCGACTTCTCCATTTGGCTCAGGGCAGCCTGACGCTGGCTATCGCGATTGACCGTTTTTTGTTGTGTGGAACTGAGCCCCGTTACCGTATTTGTGGCGTGAAAACGGTTGTTAAGCGGGTTCGTCGGATAGGGCACGTTCTCACGGTAGGCCGGGTTATGCTGCCAGGTGCGGTTAGCGTCAGTCAGATGTTCGCCACTTATCTTATTGAAATTATTTACATTGATATTGATATTATTATCACCGTTGCGGTTATAGCCGCCGTGATGATCCCAGTCATCATCGTGGTGATGGTGATCCCAGTCGTCGTCGTCCCAGTCAATATTGCTGAAGATGGCGTAGGTTGTTGCTACCCCCAGGCTAAAGCCTAACCCTTTAACCAGACTGTTGGTAAATTGCTCGCCGGGAGAAGGGGGCAAATAGACCGGCGGATAGGCGGTGTTCGGCCAGGTACCGTACACGGTATTAGGGTTATAGGTGGGGACGTAAACCACCTGCGGATCGGCCGATTCTATCTTGATCACCGTTGGGTTTGCCTGGGGAGTATATGTGTCCGACTCGCGGGTGGTGGTTTTCGCGGGCGCAGGTTTTGTCACGGTGGTGACAGTCTGCTGGGGCGTCGATTGTAATGCCCCGGTTTGCTGCGCCAGCAAGCGCAGGCGTTGAACGGAGTCCATCACGTCCTTCGGCTGCGCGAGGAACGCATCGCCCAGATTCTGTACCCACGGCGGATTTTCGCCCATCAGGGAGATCAGCTGCGGGAAGGCGACCAGCGATTTTACGCTGGGATCCCAGGGTTGCCCTGCAACGGCCTGTATCGCGGCATCTCCCTGCATACGTGGGTTGTCACGGGACCACTGGGCCGCCTGTATCACGTTCGTCGGGTAGGTCGCCGCCATTAGAATCTGCGACAGCAGGGTGTCGGGATAGAGGGCGATGGGCGCCACCCACTGGTCGATTTGCGCGGCGGTATAGACCACCGGGGCTGGCTGCGTGGGAGCAGGCACCGGTGCGGCTTGCGCTGTCGGCGCGGGCTGTGGTGGCTGAGTGACGGTCTCCGGCGCGCGGCTATTTACGTAGACGACGCCAGATGCGGCTAACAGCCCGGCGCTACACAGGAGAACAAGCAGATGTGGCTTAAAGGTCAACTTCATAATAAGACTCCGACGAAAGCGAGGCCGTGAGGCATTTACGTTGTCGCGAGTATATGCACCCGGGGATGACTTTTTTGACTTAAACTGGGAACCGCGCCGAATGACCGGATAAAGAGTGTGAGCAGTTATTACACAGATTATACTGGATAGCGAAAAACGCGCCGGGGTTTCAAATGGCCGCTCTTGCGAGCGGCCAGTAGCTAGTTGCCGAGGTTAATGACAAACAGCACTGTGATGTCGGATATGCTCCAGCCACCGTGCAGCGCGGTAAGCAGTAAACCGGTCACAACGATCAGCGCATAGATTCGCATCTCCATTGCGTGCGTTCCTTTGCAGGCTACGCGGGTTCATTCTCCACCGGGAAAGGCAGAACCAGGCAAATTGGGACTTTGCCACGTAGGTTACGGAACTGCTCCCGGGCCCGGTGACTGGTTGCTACACCAGCGAAGCAGGCCGATACAAACAATAGCGGATTAATATTTTGCTCAGAAGCGGAAAGAGACAATGACATGCGGCTTCATCCGAAATTGGATAACGCTACGCAAAAGTGAGTGACAGAGTTGCAAATGAGCAGGCCTGGTAGCAAAATCTTTCTCGTTGGGACTTTGCCGCAAATCTGCCAACCCGGTGTGCTACCACCGCAAGGCAACAAACTAACCGCCTCAGGGCGGTTTTTTTGTGCCCGAAATTCGTCCCGCCTCGCTGCTATACCATGCTTAACGATTCAGCAAACAATTTAATGTTGCTTTTTTGTAAACGGATTAACACTGTCTGAAAATCCTGCTATGCTGCCCGACGCGGTATCGGGCATATACCCTACAAACTGCTGTCTCACAGGAGCGTGAAGAGAACGCCCGCCGCATATGACAATGAGAGCGAGGAGAACCGTCGTGCTAGAAGAATACCGTAAGCACGTAGCAGAACGTGCCGCCGAGGGGATTGTACCCAAACCGTTAGATGCAACCCAAATGGCCGCGCTCGTCGAGCTGCTGAAGAATCCGCCAAAAGGCGAAGAAGAATTCCTGTTAGATCTGTTGATCAACCGCGTACCGCCAGGCGTAGATGAAGCTGCCTACGTAAAAGCCGGTTTCCTTGCTGCGATTGCCAAAGGCGAAGCAACGTCCCCACTGGTTACTCCTGAAAAAGCCATTGAACTGCTCGGCACCATGCAGGGTGGTTATAACATTCATCCGCTGATTGATGCCCTGGACAGCGACACGCTGGCGCCTGGCGCCGCCAAAGCCCTGTCCCACACGCTGCTGATGTTCGATAACTTCTACGACGTAGAAGAGAAAGCCAAAGCGGGCAACAGCTACGCGAAGCAGGTGATGCAGTCCTGGGCCGATGCCGAGTGGTTCCTGAGCCGCCCTGCGCTGGCGGAAAAAATGACCGTTACCGTCTTCAAGGTGACTGGCGAAACCAACACCGATGACCTCTCTCCGGCGCCGGATGCGTGGTCACGCCCGGATATCCCACTGCACGCTTTGGCGATGCTGAAAAACGCCCGCGAAGGCATTGAGCCGGATCAGCCAGGCGTTGTCGGCCCGATCAAACAGATCGAAGCCCTGCAGAAAAAAGGCTTCCCGCTGGCGTACGTCGGTGACGTAGTCGGTACCGGCTCTTCCCGTAAGTCCGCGACCAACTCCGTGCTGTGGTTCATGGGTGATGATATCCCACACGTGCCGAACAAGCGCGGTGGTGGCCTGTGCCTCGGCGGCAAAATCGCGCCTATCTTCTTCAACACCATGGAAGATGCGGGCGCACTGCCAATTGAAGTGGATGTCTCTAACCTGAACATGGGCGACGTGATTGACGTTTACCCGTTCAAAGGCGAAGTGCGTAACCACGAAACCAACGAGCTGCTGGCGAGCTTCGGGCTGAAAACCGACGTGCTGATCGACGAAGTGCGTGCTGGTGGCCGTATCCCGCTGATCATCGGTCGTGGCCTGACCACCAAAGCGCGTGAAGCGCTGGGTCTGCCGCATTCAGACGTGTTCCGTCAGGCGAAAGACGTGGCGGAAAGCAACCGTGGTTACTCTCTGGCGCAGAAAATGGTTGGTCGCGCGTGCGGCGTAGCCGGTATCCGTCCGGGGGCGTACTGCGAGCCGAAGATGACCTCCGTGGGCTCTCAGGACACCACCGGTCCAATGACCCGTGACGAACTGAAAGACCTGGCGTGCCTGGGCTTCTCGTCTGACCTGGTGATGCAGTCCTTCTGCCACACCGCGGCCTATCCGAAGCCGGTTGACGTGACCACCCACCACACGCTGCCAGACTTCATCATGAACCGTGGCGGTGTCTCCCTGCGTCCGGGTGACGGCGTGATCCACTCCTGGCTGAACCGTATGCTGCTGCCGGATACCGTCGGTACCGGTGGTGACTCCCACACCCGCTTCCCGATTGGGATCTCCTTCCCGGCGGGCTCCGGTCTGGTGGCCTTTGCGGCTGCAACAGGCGTGATGCCGCTGGATATGCCGGAATCGGTGCTGGTGCGTTTCAAAGGCAAAATGCAGCCGGGCATCACCCTGCGCGACCTGGTCCATGCGATCCCGCTGTACGCCATCAAACAGGGCCTGCTGACCGTTGAGAAGAAAGGCAAAAAGAACATCTTCTCTGGCCGCATTCTGGAGATCGAAGGTCTGCCGGATCTGAAAGTGGAGCAGGCGTTCGAGCTGACCGATGCTTCCGCCGAGCGTTCCGCTGCGGGCTGTACCATCAAGCTCAACAAAGAGCCGATTATCGAGTACCTGACCTCCAACATCGTGCTGCTCAAGTGGATGATTGCTGAAGGCTACGGTGACCGCCGTACCCTGGAGCGTCGTATTCAGGGCATGGAGAAATGGCTGGCAGATCCACAGCTGCTGGAAGCCGACGCCGATGCAGAATATGCCGCGGTGATCGAGATCGACCTGGCTGACATCAAAGAGCCAATCCTCTGTGCGCCGAACGACCCGGACGATGCGCGTCTGCTCTCTGACGTTCAGGGCGACAATATCGACGAAGTGTTCATCGGCTCCTGCATGACCAACATCGGTCACTTCCGTGCTGCCGGTAAACTGCTGGATACCCATAAAGGCCAGCTGCCAACCCGTCTGTGGGTGGCGCCGCCAACCCGTATGGATGCGGCTCAACTGACGGAAGAGGGCTACTACAGCGTGTTTGGTAAGAGCGGGGCGCGTATCGAAATCCCTGGCTGTTCCCTCTGTATGGGTAACCAGGCGCGCGTGGCTGACGGTGCGACGGTGGTCTCCACCTCTACCCGTAACTTCCCGAACCGTTTAGGTACCGGTGCAAACGTCTACCTGGCCTCTGCGGAGCTGGCGGCGGTTGCAGCGCTGATTGGTAAACTGCCAACGCCGGAAGAGTACCAGACCTTCGTGTCGCAGGTAGATAAGACCGCGGTGGATACCTATCGCTATCTGAACTTCGACCAGCTCTCTCAGTACACCGAGAAAGCGGACGGGGTGATCTTCCAGACGGCGGTGTAATCAACGCCTCATTGCCCGGTGGCTCGACGCTTACCGGGCCTGTCAAACCCATCGCCCACGCGGTGGGTTTTTTATTTTCATTCCTTCCACCCGTTCGGCTTTTTTTCTTCCCCGCTGCTGCGATAATTACTGCAAGAGCTTTGCAGAGGAAAATACTATGGATTACGAATTTCTGCGTGATATCACCGGTGTGGTGAAAGTGCGGATGTCGATGGGCCACGAGGTGGTCGGTCACTGGTTCAACGAAGAAGTAAAAGAGAATCTGGGCCTGCTCGATGAAGTGGAACAGGCTGCGCGCACGGTCAAAGGCAGTGAACGATCCTGGCAACGCGCCGGGCATGAATACACGCTGTGGATGGATGGCGAAGAGGTCATGGTTCGCGCCAATCAGCTGGAGTTTTCCGGCGACGAGATGGAAGAGGGGATGAGCTACTACGATGAAGAGAGTCTGTCGCTGTGCGGCGTAGAGGATTTCTTGCAGGTGGTGGCGGCCTACCGCGAGTTTGTGAAGCAGAAATAGTATCAGGAGCATCCCTGCTCCTGACGCATCTTATACGGTCGCGATATTGCGGCCGTAGTAAATTTCGCGCATCTCTTTCCACAGCAGGTCAGTAATGACCTTGCGCTCATCTTCGCTTAAATCTTCCGGCCGGGTATGGAACATGTAGTGCTTCAGGTCGAACTCCTTCAGCAGCATCTTGGTATGGAAGATATTCTCCTGATAAACGTTCACATCCATCATGTCATAGAGCGCTTTCATGTCTTCGGACATGAAGTTCTGAATGGAGTTAATTTCATGGTCGATAAAGTGCTTCATGCCGTTGATATCACGGGTAAAACCGCGTACGCGGTAGTCAATGGTCACGATATCGGACTCAAGCTGATGAATTAAGTAATTCAGCGCGTTAAGCGGGGAGATCACGCCGCAGGTCGACACTTCAATATCGGCGCGGAAAGTACACAGCCCGCCTTCAGGGTGGCTCTCCGGGTAGGTATGTACGCAGATATGGCTTTTATCGAGATGGGCAACCACCGCTTCCGGCAGCGGACCGGGGTGCTCCGTATGGTCGATAAGGGTGGGATCGACCGGCTCCTCGCTGACCAGAATGGTGACGCTGGCGCCCTGGGGTTCATAATCCTGACGCGCAATGTTCAGGATATTGGCGCCAATGATAGAGCAGGTTTCTGACAGGATCTCGGTCAGTCGGTTGGCGTTATAGAGTTCATCGATATAGGCGATATAACCATCGCGCTCTTCCGCCGTTTTTACATAGCAGATATCGTAAATACAAAAACTCAGGCTTTTGGTCAGGTTGTTAAAGCCATGCAGTTTCAGCTTTTTCAATTCGTTCACCCCCTCAGAGCATCGTGCAAATATTGCGGTAAGGCAAAGGCTGCGGTATGGACGGCCGGATTGTAATAGCGGCAGGTCAGATTCGCCTGCTGGAAGCGCGCCTGAATGATGCCGGTGGAGAGATGGCGCAGGGCATCGTTGTCCGTCGCCCAGGCAAAGGTCATGACACCGCCATAATAGGTCGGGATTGCCGCCTGGTAGAAGCTGACGTCGGTAAAGTAGTGGCTCAGCTTGCGGTGGCTGTCGATGGCCTCGTCCTGCTGCAGGAAGCAGACGCCGTTCTGGGCAACGAAGATACCGCCAGGGTTCAGGCAGCGTTTGCAGCCTTCATAGAACGCCGAGGTAAAGAGGCTCTCGCCGGGACCAATCGGATCGGTGCAATCGGAGATGATCACATCGAAGGTCTGCGTCGTCTGGTTAACAAAATTGACGCCGTCGTCGATCACAAGCGTAAAGCGTGGATCGTCGTAGCTGCCAGCATTGTGGTTCGGCAGGTACTGGCGGCAGAAAGAGACGACGCCCGCATCAATCTCGACCATGGTGATGCTTTCAATGGATTTATGGCGGGAGACTTCGCGCAGCATAGCGCCGTCGCCGCCGCCGATGATCAGCACATGTTTCGCATTGCCGTGTGCCAGCAGCGGGACGTGAGTCATCATTTCATGATAAATGAACTCGTCACGCTCGGTGGTTTGCACCACGCCATCCAGCGCCATCACCCGGCCAAAGGCCGCGTTTTCGAAAAT
Organism: Leclercia sp. LSNIH8; assembly: GCF_002920195.1. Taxonomy (NCBI): domain Bacteria; kingdom Pseudomonadati; phylum Pseudomonadota; class Gammaproteobacteria; order Enterobacterales; family Enterobacteriaceae; genus Leclercia; species Leclercia sp. LSNIH8. The sequence goes on from NZ_PQJY01000005.1 coordinate 438,234, forward strand.
GATCAGATCCTGATGATCGGTTTTCTCATGATAGAGCACGTTATCAATGGCAAAGTACTGTCCAAAATGGTCATGCAGCGTTTCATGCCACATATTTTTTTCGGCCATGGGATGATACCTCCTTTGTTAACACCCGCATAAAACGGGGGCAACATCATAGCTAACTATGACCGTGGTTGCACGGTCATAAATTCAGCAAAGGGGCATCGGGTAGGGATTTACTTAACGTAGGCAAGGAGGCTCAGCGAGTCGCGAGCCAGGGCTTTACATTTCTTTGCTGTGGGAATGCCGATGCCGCTGAGATCGCGGTAGCTGTCTTCACCGAGGGTTTTCATGTCAAAACTGTCGTAGTTGCTCAGATCCCACTGGTTCTGTTGAGCAAAAAAGACCAGGGCACGGCGAATCTGACCGTTGGGTAAATTCTGGTAGCCGCAGTCGTTTTTCAGGAATACGAACACCGCCGTTAAATCCGCCATATCTTCGGCTTCATTTTCACTCAGCGCATAGCTGTTTGCGCAACTAATCATCAGGGTGCTGAACAGAATTGTTCGGAAAAACGTCTTCATTGCTTCTACCAATACGTCACGGAAATTCAACGTTAGCACACTTCCCGTCGGCACGACGATCTTTATTATTGCGGCTTTTCTTGACCTTCCGGCAAGGGGAGGGTTTATGCTCAGGCGATTGACTGCTGCGAATAAGGAGATGAACATGCAACGCCGTGATTTTTTAAAATATTCTGCCGCACTGGGCGTCGCCAGTGCGCTGCCGCTCTGGAGCCGCGCGGCCTTTGCCGCCGAGCGGCCCGTTTTGCCGATCCCGAATTTACTCACGCCCGATGCACGCAATCAGGTGAATCTGGTGGTGCAGGCGGGGAAAACCGCCTTCGGTGGGCACAACGCCACCACCTGGGGCTACAACGGCAACCTGCTCGGCCCGGCCATTCAGCTACGCAAGGGAAAAGCGCTGACCGTTAACATCCACAACACCCTGAACGAAGAGACCACCGTCCACTGGCACGGTCTGGAAGTGCCGGGCGAGGTAGACGGCGGACCGCACGGCATCATTAAGCCCGGCGGCCAGCGGACGGTGACCTTTACTCCGGATCAGCGAGCGGCAACCTGCTGGTTTCATCCCCATCAGCACGGCAAAACCGGCCATCAGGTGGCGATGGGGTTAGGCGGTCTGGTACTGATTGAGGATGACGAGAGTCGTCTGCTGCGCCTGCCAAAGCAGTGGGGCATCGACGATGTTCCGGTGATTGTGCAGGACAAGAAATTTACTGCCGACGGGCAAATTGACTATCAGCTGGATGTGATGAGCGCCGCGGTGGGCTGGTTTGGCGACACGCTGCTGACCAACGGGGCCATCTACCCGCAGCACAATGCCCCGAAAGGGTGGCTGCGCCTGCGCCTGCTCAACGGCTGTAATGCCCGTTCGCTCAATTTCGCCGCCAGCGATAAGCGTCCACTCTATGTCGTCGCCAGCGACGGCGGGCTGCTGGCTGAGCCGGTAAAAGTGACCGAACTGCCAATGCTGATGGGGGAGCGTTTTGAGGTGCTGGTGGACATTAGCGACGGCAAGCCCTTTGACCTGATAACCCTGCCGGTAAGCCAGATGGGGATGGCGGTGGCGCCGTTCGATAAACCGCAGCCGGTGCTGCGCATTCAGCCGCTGCTGGTGACCGTGTCGGGCGTATTGCCGGACACCCTGACCACGCTGCCCGCTCTGCCGTCGCTGGAAGGACTGACCCAGCGCAAACTCCAGCTCTCCATGGACCCCATGCTCGACATGATGGGCATGCAGGCGTTAATGAAGAAGTATGGCGATCAGGCGATGGCGGGGATGCATCATGGCCAGATGAAGGGCCATATGAATCATGGTCAGATGGGGGGAATGGATCACAGCATGCATGGGTTCGATTTCCGTAACGGCAACCGGATCAACGGCAAAGCCTTTGATATGCACACGCCGCAGTTCGCCGCCGCTAAAGGGCAATATGAACGTTGGACGATCTCCGGGGAAGGGGACATGATGCTGCATCCGTTCCATATTCACGGCACCCAGTTCCGCATCCTCACGGAAAACGGCAAAGCGCCAGCGGTGCATCGCGCGGGCTGGAAGGATACGGTGCGCGTGGAGGGCGGGGTAAGCGAGGTGCTAGTGAAGTTCGATCATGACGCGCCGAAAGAGTATGCCTATATGGCGCACTGCCATCTGTTAGAGCATGAAGATACCGGGATGATGCTCGGATTCACGGTATAAAAAAGCCGGGTGGCGGCGTCGCCTCACCCGGCCTGGATAGCGTACCCGTAGGCCCGGTAAGCGCAGCGCCACCGGGCTTTTTAGTTACTTACTTTCGTCAGGTAACGCATACGCGACAATATAGTCGCCCATCTTCGTCCCAAACGAACCATGACCCCCCGCAGAGATGACAACGTACTGCTTGCCATTCACTTCATAGGTCATCGGTGTAGCCTGTCCACCCGCAGGCAGACGGCCCTGCCACAGTTTTTCACCGTTGCTCATGTTGTAAGCGCGCAGATAGTTATCGGCGGTTGCCGCGATGAACAGCACGTTACCGGCGGTGGAAATTGGGCCACCCAGCATTGGCATACCCATATTGAACGGCACCGGGATCGGCATCGGGAACGGCATGCTGTCCTGTGGCGTACCAATACGTTTTTTCCAGACGACCTGGTTGGTTTTCAGATCCAGTGCAGAGATATAACCCCATGCAGGCTGTTTACACGGCAGGCCAAACGGAGAGAGGAACGGGTTCAGCGTCACGCCATACGGCACGCCGTACTGCGGCTGAATACCGGATTCCGTACCGGTGCCTTGGGCATCTTTCGGCTGTTCCATCGGGTTGCCCGGGCCGCGTGGGATCAGTTTAGAGACAAACGGCAGCGCCATCGGGTTGGCAATCGCCACCTGACGGTTCGGGTCAACGGAGATACCGCCCCATTCGAACATCCCCAGGTTACCCGGGAAAACCAGCGTGCCCTGCTCGGATGGTGGGGTGAAGATGCCTTCATAGCGCAGCTGGTGGAACATCACGCGGCACACCAGCTGGTCGAACATGGTGGCGCCCCACATGTCCGCGCCGCTGAGATCTTTCTTCGGACGGAAGCTCAGATCGGAGAACGGCTGGGTTTTAGTGACGTAGTCGCCTTTCGCCGCGCCCTGCGGAACCGGTTTTTCCGGTGCCGGCACGACCAGCTCGCCGTTACGACGGTCCAGCACAAAGATATTACCTGTCTTCGCCGGGGCGTAGATCACCGGTACGGTTTTACCGTTGACGGTAATGTCTGCCAGCGTCGGCTGGGACGGCATGTCCATATCCCACAGATCGTGGTGAACGGTCTGGTAGCTCCACGCCAGTTTACCGGTGGTCGCATTCAGCGCCAGAACAGAGCTGGCATAACGCTCCTGCTCTGGCGTGCGGTTGCCACCCCAGATATCTGGCGTGGTGACGCCCATCGGAAGGTAGACCAGGTCCAGCTTCGCGTCATAGGCGGCTGGCGCCCAGGAGTTTGGCGAGTTAAAGGTAAAGGTGTGTTCATCCGACGGGATAGCGTTTGGATCTTTCGCACCCGGATCGAAGGCCCACAACAGCTTACCGGTATTAACGTCAAAACCGCGGATCACGCCAGAGGTTTCGCGAACGGAGAAGTTATCCGTTACCGAACCGGCAATCACGATGGTTTTATCGGTGATGATTGGCGGTGAAGTAGGTTCATACAGACCCGGAGTCTGATCCGGCATGTTGGTCTGCAGGTTCAGCACACCTTTGTTGGCAAAGGTTTCGCACAGCTTGCCGGTTTCGGCGTTAATGGCGAACAGACGACCGTCGTTTACTGGCAGCATGATGCGGCGCGGACAGTCGGCAATCACCTCCGGGCTGGCGTTATCGGCACGCGCTTCGTGGTAAGAGACGCCACGGCAGGTCACGTGCTGGAACTGGTTGTTGGTTTTAAGCTGCGGATCGAAGTGCCATTTCTCTTTACCGGTGGCCGCGTCAAGCGCGAACAGACGCTGGTGCGCCGTACACAGGTAGAGCATGTTGCCTACTTTAATTGGGGTCACTTCGTTGGTCAGTTCGCCCGGATCGTTCGGCATCTTGAGATCGCCGGTACGGAATACCCAGGCTTCTTTCAGGTTTTTCACGTTGTCCGCGTTGATCTGCTTCAGCGGGGAGTAACGCTGACCTTCCTGGTTACGGCCATAGGCAGGCCAGTCACCATCTGCCACGTCGGAGATCGCCGCCGCAGGCGTAGATTCCGCATTCAGGGTACCTTTCACCTCCTGCGGATCGTTAAAGCCAGCCCAGGTCAGAATGCCACCGCTAATCAGCAGCGCCACGACCAGAGCGGCAACCGCACCGCTGGAGCGCACAAGCAGGCGACGCCAGACGAAAGGCAGGATCAGCCAGATACCGAAGAAGACCAGGATGTCGCTACGCGGGGTCAGGGCCCAGAAGTCGAAGCCGACCTCCCATACGCCCCAGATCATCGTAGCCAGCAGCAGGGCCGCATAGAGCCACAGTGCCGATTGTTTACTGCGCCAGAGAAGCAGGGTGACGCCGAGCATAACCACACCTGCTACCGGGTAGTACCAGGAGCCGCCAATGGCTACCAGCCAGACCCCGCCGATTAACAGATACAGTCCGCAAAATGCAGCGAACAGGGCTGTTAGCCTCACGAGTAAACGTGAATGTTGATTTTTTGTTTCCGCCATAAAAGACACTCGATAAGTTTGTTAATTATTTAGTAGCAATTAATTATAGGACTTAACAAGTGTGATCGGAATCACAAATATGGCTTTTGTGAACTCACGCGCCAGGAGGATCCATTTGCTGGTATACTTCAGGGCTTATGAAGCGATGCCGGACGCGAATCCAAAGGCATTGAGAAATTCGTTATAAAAACATACGGTTAGTAAAATGAAACATACTGTTGAAGTGATGATCCCTGAAGCGGAGATCAAAACGCGTATCGCCGAACTCGGTCGTCAGATCACCGAACATTATAAAGACAGCGGCAGTGAGATGGTGCTGGTGGGTCTGTTACGCGGTTCCTTCATGTTTATGGCCGATCTCTGCCGCGAAGTGCAGGTCTCCCATGAAGTCGATTTTATGACCGCCTCCAGCTATGGCAGCGGCATGTCGACCACCCGTGATGTTAAAATTCTCAAAGATCTGGATGAAGACATTCGCGGCAAAGATGTTCTGATTGTGGAAGACATCATCGATTCCGGTAACACCCTGTCAAAAGTACGCGAAATTCTCAGCCTGCGCGGCCCAAAATCGCTGGCGATTTGTACCCTGCTGGATAAACCGACCCGCCGTGAAGTGGACGTTCCCGTGGAGTTTGTCGGTTTCTCGATCCCGGACGAATTTGTGGTGGGCTACGGGATTGACTACGCGCAGCGCTATCGCCATCTGCCGTATGTCGGCAAAGTGGTGCTGCTGGACGAGTAAAGTAGGTATTGCCCGGCGGCGCTACGCTTAACGGGCCTGCGGACTAAAAACGGCAACTTGCGTTGCCGTTTTGCGTTTACTTGTGGTTAACGTGCTTCTGGGTCAGGTTAGAGACACCCTGACGGTAGCGCTGCTCCAGCGTTTCCCGGTTGGTGGCGGTCACTTCCAGATCGCGCAGCAGGCCATCATGAATGCCATACGCCCAGCCGTGGATCGTCACTTTTTGCCCGCGTTTCCACGCCGACTGCATAATGGTGGAGTGGCCGAGGTTGTAGACCTGTTCCATCACGTTCAGCTCGCACAGGGTGTCCAGGCGGCGTTCCTGCGGCATTTGCCCCAGCAGTGAGCTATGTTTGAACCAGATATCACGAATGTGCAGTAGCCAGTTGTCGATAAGGCCCAGTTCCGGGTTTTCAACCGCTGCCTGCACGCCGCCGCAGCCGTAGTGACCACAAATGATGATGTGTTCGACTTCCAGAACATCCACCGCATACTGCACCACGGAGAGACAGTTCAGGTCGGTGTGGATCACCAGGTTCGCAACGTTGCGGTGAACGAAGAGTTCGCCAGGTTCAAGGCCGGTAAGACGTTCAGCCGGAACGCGGCTGTCGGAGCATCCAATCCAGAGAAAGCGTGGTTTCTGCGACTGAGACAGTTTCTCAAAAAATCCGGAATCTTCTTCCAGCAGCATCTTTGACCATAGTGCGTTATTGCTGATGAGTGTATCTATGTCATTCATGGAGGCTAACGGCCTGTAACCGAGTGATTGCGTTGCGCTACTATAGGGTAACCCGACTTTTAATGAAACCACACAACGTGTGTCAGAACTATAGGTAAGTTTATTTCATGGCGATTGCACTTGAGCTTGAGCAACTTAAAAAAACCTATCCGGGCGGCGTCCAGGCGCTGCGCGGGATAGATCTCAAAGTAGAAGCCGGTGATTTTTATGCGCTTCTGGGGCCTAACGGGGCAGGTAAATCCACCACCATCGGTATCATCAGCTCGCTGGTTAACAAATCCTCCGGCCGGGTGAGCGTGTTTGGCTACGACCTGGAGAAAGATGTAGTCAATGCCAAACGCCAGCTGGGGCTGGTGCCGCAGGAGTTTAACTTCAATCCGTTTGAGACCGTACAGCAGATTGTGGTCAACCAGGCGGGTTACTACGGCGTGGAGCGCAAAGAGGCGGTCGCGCGCAGCGAAAAGTATCTTAAGCAGCTCGATCTGTGGGAGAAACGCAACGAACGTGCGCGGATGTTGTCTGGCGGCATGAAGCGTCGTCTGATGATTGCCCGCGCCCTGATGCACGAGCCAAAGCTGCTGATCCTCGATGAGCCCACCGCCGGGGTGGATATCGAGCTTCGCCGCTCAATGTGGAGCTTTTTGAAGGATTTAAACGACAAAGGCACCACCATTATCCTCACCACCCACTATCTGGAAGAGGCTGAGATGCTCTGTCGCAATATCGGCATCATTCAGCACGGCGAGCTGGTGGAAAACACCTCAATGAAAGATCTGCTCTCCAAGCTGAAATCAGAGACGTTCATTCTCGACCTGGCGGCAAAAAGTCCGCTGCCGAAGCTGGTAGGCTATCAGTACCGTCTGGTGGATACCTCCACGCTTGAAGTGGAAGTGCTGCGCGAGCAGGGGATCAACAGCGTCTTCAGCCAGCTGAGCGAGCAGGGGATTCAGGTATTAAGTATGCGTAACAAAGCAAACCGACTGGAAGAGCTGTTCGTCTCGCTGGTCCATGAGAAACAAGGAGATCGCGCATGATGCAGCTTTACTGGGTGGCGCTGAAAAGTATCTGGGCCAAAGAGATCAACCGTTTCATGCGTATCTGGATCCAGACCCTGGTTCCGCCGGTGATCACCATGACCCTCTACTTTATTATCTTCGGCAACCTGATTGGCTCGCGCATCGGCGAGATGCACGGCTTTACCTATATGCAGTTTATCGTGCCGGGTCTGATCATGATGGCGGTCATCACCAACGCCTACGCTAACGTGGCGTCGTCGTTCTTCAGCGCCAAGTTCCAGCGCAACATTGAAGAGCTGCTGGTGGCGCCGGTGCCTACCCACGTCATCATCGCCGGTTACGTCGGCGGCGGGGTAGCGCGCGGCCTGTGCGTCGGCATTCTGGTCACCGCCGTTTCGCTGTTCTTTGTGCCGTTCCAGGTGCACTCCTGGCTGTTTGTCGGCCTGACGCTGCTGCTGACGGCGATACTGTTCTCCCTGGCGGGGCTGCTGAACGCGGTTTTCGCCAAAACCTTTGACGATATCAGCCTGATCCCGACCTTCGTCCTGACGCCGCTCACCTACCTCGGTGGGGTCTTCTACTCCCTGACGCTGCTGCCGCCGTTCTGGCAGGGGCTGTCACACCTGAACCCCATCGTCTATATGATCAGCGGTTTCCGCTTTGGTTTCCTCGGCATTTCCGACGTGCCGCTGGTGACCACCGTTGCCGTGCTGGTGATCTTTATCGTTGCCTTCTATCTGCTGTGCTGGAACCTGATCCAGCGCGGACGCGGGCTGCGTAGCTAACCATCAGGCCCGGCGGCGTTCTGCTGCCGGGCCGCTTTATTGACCACCGTCACCCCCATACCTTATCTCTCCCGCTACACTACCCCTTTCTGATGAGAGGTGACGATGCTGGGTTGGGTAATAACGTGCCATGAAGAACACGCGCAGCTGATGGCGGATCGGCTTGCCGCTCGCTTTGGGCCGCTGGTGCAGTGCCAGGTGGTCAATTTCTGGCGCGGCTTAAGCTGCAATATGCTCAGCCGTATGTTGTGTGATGCCCAGCACCATGCCGACAGCGGTGATGGGGTGATCTTCCTGACCGACATCTCCGGCGCAGCGCCCTATCGTGCAGCAGCGCTGCTCAGCCATAAGCATGAGAATTGCGAAGTGATCTCCGGGATAAGCTATCCGCTGCTGGAGATGATGTACCCCCTGCGTGAAACGACCGACAGCGCCAGCTTTCGTAACGCCATCGTGGCCCACGGCGCGCCGGACGTCAGCAGCCTTTGGCACCAGCAGCAGAAAAACCCGCCCTTCGTTCTGCTGCATGGACCGGAGAAATATTAAGCATTGGTATTACGGTCGCTTTTGCTACAATGTCGTCCGATTTTCGTACTGAATAATTCACTATGTTCTCGCGTATTTTTCTTCTGCTTCTGCTGCTGGTTTCCGGCGGCGCTTCTGCCAGTCTGCTAAGCCAGCAAGGGGCTCCGGCCCGTTATATGCAAACCACCGAAGATGCCACCATCTGGGCGCAGGTAGGTAACCGCGTCGTGACCGTCGGCAATGTGCGCGCCGGGCAGATCATCGCCGTTTCTCCCACCCCGGCGGATTACTATGAATTCCGGTTTGGCTTTGGCACCGGTTTTATCGACAAAGGGCATCTGGGCGAAGTGCAGGGCAAACAGCGGGTGGAGGATAGCCTGGGCGATCTGAACAAGCCGCTCAGCAACCAGAATTTAATTACGTGGAAGGATACGCCGGTCTACAACGCCCCCAGCGCCGGCAGCGCCCCGTTCGGTACGCTGGCAGATAATCTGCGCTATCCGATCCTCAATAAACTCAAGGATCGCCTGAATCAGACGTGGTATCAGATCCGCATCGCTAACCGCCTGGCTTGGGTCAGCAGTCTGGATGCGCAGGAAGATAATGGCCTGCCGGTGCTCACTTATCACCATATCCTGCGCGATGAAGAGAACACCCGTTTCCGCCACACCTCAACCACCACCAGCGTACGCGCTTTCAGTAACCAGATGACCTGGCTGCGCGACCAGGGCTACACCACGCTGACGATGTATCAGCTCGAAGGTTATGTGCGTAACAAAATGAACCTGCCCGCCAGGGCAGTGGTGATCACCTTTGACGACGGCCTGAAATCGGTCAGCCGCTACGCCTGGCCAATCCTCAGGCAGTACGGCTTTCACGCCACGGCGTTTATCATCTCCTCACGGATCAAAGCGCATCCGCTGAAGTGGGATCCAAAGACGCTGCAGTTTATGAGCATCTCCGAGCTGCAGGAGATCCAGGATGTTTTCGACGTGCAGTCGCATACCCATTTCCTGCACCGGGTGGACAATAACCGCCATCCGATCCTGCTCAGCCGCAGTTATCATAATATCCTGATGGATTTCAAACACTCCCGCCGCGCGCTGGCGCAGTTTAACCCGCACGTACTGTATCTCTCCTACCCGTTTGGCGGTTACAACGATAACGCGGTGAAAGCGGCGAATGATGCAGGATTTCACCTGGCGGTGACAACGGTGAAAGGGAAGGTAAAACCGGGGGATAATCCATTCCTGCTGAAGCGTTTATACGTTCTCAGAACGGACTCTTTAGAGACCATGTCGCGGCTGATCAGTAATCAGCCGCAAGGATAACGATCAGGCGACCTGTACCGGGATCGCTTTCGCGGTGCGTTTCATGTCGTTGTCGCCCTCGAAGTAGGCCACTTTCGGCTGCCAGCGGCGGGCTTCCTCGTCGGACATCATAACGAAGCTGGCGATGATGACGATATCACCCACGTTGGCACAGTGCGCGGCCGCACCGTTCACGGAGATGATTTTAGAACCCCGTTCAGCCGCGATAGCATAGGTTGAGAAACGATTGCCGTTACTCACGTTCCAGATATCAATGGCTTCGTTTTCAAGAATACCCGCCGCGTCGAGAAAATCCTGATCGATCGCGCAGGAGCCTTCATAGTGCAGATCGGCCTGAGTGACCTTCACACGGTGAAGCTTACCTTGCAACATTTTGCGAATCATGATGTTACCTTTACTCTTCTTCGTAACCCACTTGCCCGCAAGTGGGAAGGGAAACTAATCCATTAGCTATCTATCAGCTCAGTCATTACTGAGCCAGTTCAACGACACTGTTGTCGATCAGGCGCGCCTGACCGAGCCACGCAGCAACCAGGATCACCGCGCGTTTGCTGGTGGCAGAGAGTTCCAGCAGCGTATCGGCATCGCGGATCTGAATATCATCAGCCCGGAAACCTTTGTCATTCAGCTCCTGTTCAGCAATGGCGATAATCTCTTCGCTGCTCAGGGCTTTCTGCTGCAGCTTTTCAACCATCGCGCTCATCACCTTATACAGGCCCGGCGCGATTTTGCGCTGGTCAGCGGTGAGGTAGCCGTTGCGGGAGCTCAGCGCCAGGCCATCTTTGGCACGCACAATCGGCACGCCAACGATGTCGATGTCGTAGCCCATGTCGGCCACCATCTTGCGGATCAGGGCCAGCTGCTGGAAATCTTTCTCGCCGAAGCAGGCGATATCTGGCTGCACAAGGTTAAAGAGCTTGCTGACGATGGTGGAGACGCCGCGGAAATGACCCGGACGGCTGGCGCCCTCCAGCATGGTGGAGATGCCCGGTACGTCCACATAGGTCGTCTCTTCCGTGCCCTTCGGATAGACATCATTCGGTGCCGGGGCGAAGACGAAATCGACCTGATGCTTTTTCAGCTTCTCGCAATCTTCCTGCAGCGTGCGCGGGTAGCGGGCCAGGTCGTCGGCGCGGTCAAACTGCATCGGGTTAACGAAAATGCTCACCACCACCACATCGGCGCGGGCTTTGGCTTCGTCCACCAGCTTCATGTGACCGTCATGCAGGTTGCCCATGGTGGGAACCAGCGCGATACGTTTACCTTCCTGGCGCAGGCGACGAATATGCTGGCGCAGCAGCGGCAGAGTTTCAATGATTAGCACAACAAGACTCCTTACTGGAAACTGTGTTCTTCACCCGGGTAAACACCCGATTCAACGTCGGCAATATACTGCCTGACTGCGCCGCGCATGTCGCCTGCGTCGATAAGGAAATTCTTCGCAAATTTCGGGATATGCCCGCCGGTAATGCCAAAGGCATCGTGCATTACCAGAATTTGTCCGTCGGTGACGTTACCGGCACCAATGCCAATCACCGGAATAGAGAGCGCCTCGGTAATGCGTTTCGCCAGTGCAACCGGTACGCACTCCAGCACCAGCAGCTGTGCGCCCGCTGCTTCAATTGCCAGCGCATCATCAAACAGCGTCTGGGCGGCGTCACCGCGCCCTTGCACCTTATAGCCGCCAAAGATATTGACCGACTGCGGGGTTAATCCCAGATGGCCGCAGACCGGTACCGCGCGCTCGGTGAGCATACGCACGGTCTCAACCAGCCAGGCACCGCCTTCTACTTTGACCATGTTGGCGCCGGCGCGCATCACCGTGGCGGCACTTTCAAACGCCTGCTCAGGCGTGGCGTAGGCCATAAACGGCAGATCGGCGAGCAGCAGACAGGCTGGCGCACCGCGGCGAACTGCCCGGGTATGATAAGCAATATCCTCGACCGTTACCGGCAGAGTGGAGTCATGTCCCTGGACCGTCATCCCTAACGAGTCGCCGACCAGCATGACGTTAATGCCCTCTTCGGCAAAGAGTTTGGCGAAGCTGTAGTCATAGGCGGTAATGGTGGCGAAGCGCTGCTTGTCCTGTTTGCATTTCTGCAGGGTGGCGATGGTGGTTGGTTTCATACTGTTTCCTGATAGCCCAAAGCGAATCTTTGCGCATTCTAACAGTAACATTCGGGGGAACAATGATTTTAGGCAACCGATTAACCACAAATATTTCGTGGTTAATCAACTAAAATTTGCTGTTACCAGTTGGCCGGTTTTTCGGCGTTAAGCTGCGTCAGCAGGGCGCTGAGACTTTCGCCGTCAGGGAAGATCAGATCGGGGGCGATTTCGAACAGTGGCCAGAGCATAAAGCCGCGGCGTTTCATGTCGTAATGCGGCACGGTCAGGCGTTCGGTGTTAATCACCGCATCACCAAACAGCATGATATCTAAATCGAGGGTGCGCGGTCCCCAGCGCTCTTCTTTACGCACGCGCCCCTGCTGCAACTCAATACGCTGGGTGTTGTCCAGCAGCGCCTCAGCGCTAAGGGCGGTTTCCAGCGCAATGGCGGCGTTGAGGTAGTCGGGCTGATCCTGCGGGCCCAGAGGAGGCGTACGATAGAAAGAGGAGAGGGCGACAACGCGGGTCTGCGGAATGTCGCCCAGCGCCTGGACGGCAGCATTGACCTGCTCCAGCGGAGAGGCCAGATTACTGCCGATGGCGATATAGGCCAGCGTCATGCGGCCCCTTCGCGGCGTGGAGCACGCTTACGTGGACGACGATGGCGGCGACGCGGCGCCGGCTCTTCATCGAGACCGGTTAGCATGTCCTTCTGTGCCGGTGGCGCAGAAACCTGGAACTCACCCCACCACTGCACCAGCGCCTGCAGCTCACGGTTGTTCTCCGCTTCGGCACGCAGGGCCATCAGATCGTAAGCCGCACGGAATTTTGGATGCTCCATTAACTTCCATGCGCGTTTACCCTGACGACGGGACATCCGCAGCTGAAGCTGCCAGATATCACGCACCAGCGTGGTGATGCGTTTCGGGATCGCCAGCGAACGGCAGGCTTCATCCAGCACATCGTTAGCAGCCAGGGCGAAGGCATCGTAGTAGGCCAGACCGCTCTCCTGAGCAATCTTCTGCGCCGTTTCCAGCAGCGGATACCAGAACATCGCCGCAAAGAGGAATGCCGGGTTAACGCGCATATCGTTCTGAATGCGGTTATCGGTATTCTTCAGCACCTGGTCGATGATACGTTCCATCGCGCTGTCACCTTTTTCGGTGAAGTTGCGCGTAATGGTCGGGAACAGGGGCTGGAACAGGCTGTATTCGCGCAGCAGCTGATAAGTGGCAAAACCGTGACCAGCCTGCAGCAGCTTCAGCGCCTCTTCAAACAGACGCGCCGGGGGCACATCGTTGATCAGCGTCGCCAGGCGCGGGATCGGCTCGGCGGTTTCCGGGCTGATGCGCATACCCAGCTTGGCGGCAAAACGCACGGCACGCAGCATCCGCACCGGATCTTCACGGTAGCGGGTTTCCGGGTTGCCGATCAGGCGAATCAGACCGGCTTTCAGGTCCGGCACCCCACCAACGAAATCGCGGACGGTAAAGTCAGCCACGCTGTAATAAAGGCTGTTAATCGTGAAATCGCGACGCTGGGCATCTTCTTCGATAGAACCGAAGATATTGTCACGCAGCAGCATACCGTTCTGGCCGCGCTGGGAGGTGGTGCGATCGGTTGGCGTGCCTTCGTGATGACCACGGAAGGTGGCCACTTCGATGATCTCCGGCCCAAACATCACGTGAGCAAGACGGAAGCGGCGGCCAACCAGACGGCAGTTGCGGAATAATTTACGCACCTGCTCAGGCGTGGCGCTGGTGGTCACGTCAAAATCTTTCGGCTTTTTGCCCAGCAACAGGTCACGCACCCCGCCACCAACGAGATACGCCTCATAGCCAGCTTTATTCAGGCGATAAAGCACCTTAAGGGCGTTTTCACTGATATCTTTGCGGGAAATAGCATGCTGTTCGCGCGGAATAACCGACATCGTATTTTGAACAATGACGTCATCCGCCATGCTCTCATCGCGGCTCAGCACCTTACGGCAAAAATTAGCGACTCGGGTAAAAATAGTACACCTCGGTAGTGTGTGTTTCAGAATTCAGGACAAAAAATAGCGGCTAATCATAGCTCAGCGAGACGCATTTGAGAATGCTGGATTTTCGGCACGCGAATGAGCGACCAGTTGGCCACCGCTTTTTCCAGCAATTCTTCGGTGCGCAGATCCTGCCACTCATTTGTTACATCCTGGTTTAGAAATTGTAAAGCATTGATAAGAACAGGGCGAGGATCGCCGGTTGGTAATGCGGGGGCATGATTCTGTTTCGAGAGTTTCATCCCTTTTTCATTCACCACCAGCGGCAGGTGAATGTAGTCCGGAACCGGCCAGCCAAACAGCCGGTAGAGTGAAATCTGCCGGACGGTAGGTTCAATCAGGTCGGCCCCGCGCACAATTTCGCTTACGCCCTGGAAATGGTCATCCACCACCACCGCCAGGTTATAAGCAAACAGCCCGTCCCGCCGATGGATAATGAAATCCTCGCCCGCCAGGCGCGCATCGGCGTGGAGCTCACCCTGTAACCGGTCAGTAAAGCAGGTGACGGGATGCTGTTGCATCACGCGCACCGCCGCATTTTCCGGGCCGTGATGCAGGGTGCGGCAGTGGCCGTCATAGACGCCGCCGACGCTCTGAATGCGGGCGCGGGTGCAGGTGCAGTAATAGGAAAGGCCCTGGGCGTGCAGCCAGGCCAGGCGTTCCCGGTAGGCCTCGTGGCGTTGGGATTGCCAGAGAACGTCGCCGTCCCAGTGCAGGCCGTAATGTTCCAGTTGCCGCAGAATGGACTCTGCTGCACCGGGAACTTCACGCGGAGGGTCGATATCTTCAATCCGCACGCGCCAGATACCCTGTCGGGCACGGGCTTGCAGATAGCTGCCAAGGGCGGCAATAAGCGAGCCGAAATGCAGTTCGCCAGAGGGGGATGGCGCGAAGCGCCCAATATAGTCAGCAGGCATAATTACACGGCGCAGAAAGTAATCAGGCGGGAGAGAACTCCCGCCTGTGGTAGCGTCATAACAGGGCTGGCATTAACCGGCCATCTGTTTTTCGCGGATTTCTGCCAGCGTTTTACAGTCGATGCACAGGTCGGCTGTCGGACGGGCTTCCAGACGACGAATGCCGATTTCGACACCGCAGGACTCGCAGAAGCCGAAATCTTCGTCTTCGACTTTTTTCAGCGTTTTCTCAATCTTTTTGATCAGCTTACGCTCGCGGTCACGGTTACGCAGTTCGAGGCTGAACTCTTCTTCCTGGGCGGCACGGTCTACCGGATCCGGGAAGTTAGCCGCTTCGTCCTGCATATGTGTAACGGTGCGATCCACTTCATCCCGGAGTTGATTACGCCATGCTTCAAGGATTCGCTTGAAGTGTGATAGCTGGGCTTCATTCATATACTCTTCGCCCGGCTTCTCTTGATACGGCTCCACCCCAGCGATGGCGAGAATACTCAGGGACGATGTTTTACGGTTTTGCCCTTCTTGCATGTTGCTTCTCCTTAACACGCACTATCGATCCCCGTGTTGGGGGAAAAATCAGGCCGCTATAAATAGCAGATGCTTTTCCGTATGGCAATTATCTAAACGTAACACTTGACAAGCCTGTGAGGAAAAGCGTATTTGCGCACACGACCAGAATACTTATTAGCCAACGCTCAACCCCTTTCATAACGTGGCGGGGAGAGCGGATCTCAGAGTGATATTATCGGCAGAAAGTTCAGCTTTATACACCAAAACCTCTACCCCCTGCTTTTGTGCCTCATTCAACAGTTGCGCGTACTTAAGGTCAATATGGCGAGCAGGTGAAAATCGCCCAATTGCGCTGTGCAATAACGCAAATAACAGCACGGCGCGTTTGCCCGCCGCCGCTACACTCATGAGCTCCCGGAGGTGCTTCTGCCCTCGCAGCGTCACCGCATCCGGGAAATAACCGTTATCTTTCTCAGCTAACGTCACTGATTTCACTTCAATATAGCACTCAGGGCGATCATCTGCCTGCAACATAAAGTCGATTCTGCTGCTTTCGCTGCCATATTTTACTTCGCTTTTTAAGAGGTTATAGCCGCGCAGTTCCGGAATAAAATCCAGACTAATCGCCTCTTTGACCAGCTGGTTCGCTCGCAGCGTATTGACGCAAATATATTCTCCGTCCGCGGTCTGGGTTATTTCCCAGGTGTGAGGATATTTACGTTTGATATTACTGGAGGTGGAGTACCAGACGGTATCCCCCGGCGTGGCGCAGCCGGTCATCGCCCCGGTATTGGGGCAGTGCAGGGTCAGGGTTTCACCGTTGGGCGTTACCACGTCGGCAAGAAAACGTTTATAGCGTTGTATCAGCGTGGCGGGCTGTAGGGGAGGGGTAAACTGCATGCAAATTCCTTGTTATTCGGTAAGCGTCCAGCGCTGGAGCGGCGTGTAGCGCGTGCGCCCGCCTGCGAAACGGCTCTCGTAGAGGACAAAATCTTTCACCGCAAACGACCAGTGAAAACCCGGTGGCGGAATGGCGACGGCGTGGCTGGCATCGCGCAGCAGGGTGATATGCGGATGAAACGGCTGGGGGCTTTGATAGCAGCCGCTGCGCGCCGCCTGGGCCCGCAACATATTGGCTAGCTGCAATAACCCCCGCGGCGGCTGGCGGGTACCCAGCCAGACCACGCGGGAGCGCAGCCACTGTCCGGCATCGTCCAGCGTCAGGGTAAACTCCGGCTGGCGGATGCGTCCGGCCATTGCTGCCAGCGCCTGCTGCTTCTCGGGGCTGACATCCCCTAAAAACGCCAGCGTCAGGTGCAGGTTACTGCCCGCCACCGGACGGCCCGCTTCCGGCGCAAAATGGTCGGCGCGCCAGCGGACGATCTGCCGCTGGAGCGGGGCAGGCATTTCAATGGCAAAAAACAACCTTTTTGACTCGGACATACGGCGCACTCGGTAATGAATTGTGGCGATGCTACAATGTACGCCGTCTAAAGTTAACCCTCTGGAGCCATTCGTGTCCTTGTTGCCGGTCGCCGCTGTCCTTCCCGATCTCCTTCTCGCCTTACAACACGCCCCCCAGGTGCTGCTGAACGCGCCAACCGGTGCGGGTAAATCGACCTGGCTGCCGCTGCAGATCCTGGCGCAGGGGGCGATCAACGGCAAAATTATCCTGCTCGAACCGCGCAGGCTCGCGGCCCGCAATGTGGCGCAGCGCCTGGCGGAGCTGCTGGGGGAAAAGCCCGGCGAGACGGTCGGCTACCGGATGCGCGCCGAAACCTGCGTGGGGGCCAACACCCGGCTGGAGGTGGTCACCGAGGGGATCCTCACCCGGATGCTGCAGCAGGATCCTGAGCTTAACGGCGTAGGGCTGGTGATCCTCGATGAGTTCCACGAGCGCAGTTTGCAGGCGGATCTGGCGCTGGCGCTGCTGCTGGATGTCCAGCAGGGGCTGCGGGACGATCTCAAACTGCTGATCATGTCTGCGACGCTGGATAACGAGCGGCTCCAGCGCCTGCTGCCGGAGGCACCCACCATTGTGTCTGAGGGCCGGACGTTTCCGGTGGAGCGGCGCTATCAGTCGCTCTCCGCCCAGCTGCGCTTCGACGAGGCGGTGGCGGTGGCGACCGCCGAACTGTTGCGCCAGGAGCCGGGCTCGCTGCTGCTGTTCTTACCCGGCGTGATTGAGATCCAGCGTGTGCAGGAGCAGCTGTCACGTCGCGTAAGTGATGACGTGGTGCTCTGCCCGCTGTATGGCGCGCTGCCGCTGGCCGAGCAGCGTAAAGCGATCCTGCCAGCCCTGCCAGGGCAGCGCAAAGTGGTGCTGGCGACCAATATTGCCGAAACCAGCCTGACCATCGAGGGCATCCGGCTGGTGGTGGACTCCGCCCAGGAGCGGGTGGCGAATTTCGACCCGCGCACCGGCCTGACCCGCCTGCTGACCCAGCGCGTGAGCCAGGCCTCCATGACCCAGCGCGCCGGGCGTGCCGGGCGACTGGAGCCGGGTATCTGCCTGCATCTTATGTCGTTTGAACAGGCAGAACGCGCCGCGGCGCAGGGCACACCCGAAATTATGCAAAGCGATCTCAGCGGCCTGCTGATGGAGCTGTTGCAGTGGGGCTGCCGGGAGCCCTCGCAATTAAACTGGCTGGATCTGCCGCCTGCGACTAACCTTGCGGCGGCCCGGCGCTTATTAACGCAGCTTGGGGCGCTGGCGGGAGAGCAGCTCACCGCCTTTGGTCAGAAGATGGCGACGCTTGGCAACGATCCGCGGCTGGCGGCCATGCTGGCCAGCGCGACGGATGACGACGATATTGCGACGGCGGCAAAGCTGGCCGCTATCCTTGAACAGCCGCCGCGTGGCGCCAGTAGCGATCTGACTCAGGCCTTCTCCCGCAATCAGCCGGAGTGGCAGCAGCGCGCCCGACAGCTGAGTGCACGCCTGAACAGCCGGGGCGGGGCACCGGACAGCGACCGGGTGCCCGTGCTGCTGGCGAAGGCCTTTCCTGACCGGATTGCCCGCCGCCGTGGGCTTGATGGACGCTATCAACTGGCGAACGGCATGGGCGCGATGCTACAGAGCGACGACGCCATGACCCGTCACGAGTGGCTGATTGCCCCGCTGCTGTTGCAGGGCAGCCAGTCGCCGGATGCCCGTATTCTGCAGGCCATAGCAGTGGATATTGATACTCTGATCGCCGCTTCTCCGGGCCTTGTGGCACAGTCTGACACCGTAGAGTGGGATGAAGCGCAAGGCACGCTGAAGGCGCTGCGGCGTTCGCAGATTGGCCGCCTGACGGTGAGCGTTAAGCCGCTGGCAAAGCCCTCGGAAGAGGAGCTGCATCAGGCGATGCTTAACGGCATCCGCGATAAGGGGCTCAGCGTACTGAACTGGACCCCGGAGGCGGAGCAGTACCGGCTCCGCCTGCACTGCGCAGCCCAGTGGCTGCCGGAGTACGCGTGGCCCGCGGTAGATGAAGCCTCGCTGCTGGCAAATCTGGAAAACTGGTTACTGCCGCAAATGAGTGGCGTACACTCCCTGCGCGCGTTAAAAGCGCTGGATGTTAAGGCGGCGTTACAGAACTTAACCGACTGGTCGTTACGCCAACGTCTGGATACCGAGCTTCCGGGGCATTACACTGTGCCCACCGGCAGCCGGATAGCCATTCGTTATCATGAAGATAATCCTCCGGCGCTGGCAGTACGCATGCAGGATATGTTTGGCGAGGCGACCACGCCTGCCATTGCGCAGGGGCGGGTGCCGCTGGTGCTGGAGCTGTTGTCACCGGCCCAGCGTCCGCTACAGATCACCCGGGATTTGGGTGCATTCTGGGCTGGCAGCTACCGCGAGGTGCAAAAAGAGATGAAAGGGCGTTATCCCAAACATGTCTGGCCGGACGACCCGGCAAATACCGCGCCGACCCGTCGCACGAAGAAGTATTCGTAGCGCCACCCGGCAATACCCTCTGAGAGGGTAAATTTGAGAGATTTCTTCTTCCTCCATCAGGGGGAAGACCAGAGAATCGGGCCTTTGCGCCTGATAGTTGCGGAGAGAAAGCATGGCGGGGAATGACCGCGAGCCAATTGGACGTAAAGGAAGACCTGCCCGTCCGGCAAAAGAAAAGGCAGGCCGTCGACGCCTCAGAGATGAAGAGTACGACGATGTTGATAATGAGTATGACGATGACGCACCTGCGCCACGTAAAGGAAAAGGCAAAAAAGGTAAACCTCGTGGCAAGCGCGGCTGGTTCTGGCTGCTGCTGAAGCTGTTTATTGTTTTCCTCATCCTGCTGGCGATCTATGGCGTCTATCTGGATCAGAAGATCCGCAGCCGTATTGACGGCAAAGTCTGGCAGCTGCCGGCGGCGGTCTATGGCCGGATGGTTAACCTTGAGCCGGATATGTCCATCAGCAAGAATGAGATGGTCAAGCTGCTGGAGGCGACCCAGTACCGCCAGGTGACGAAGATGACCCGTCCCGGCGAGTTTACGGTGCAGGCGAAGAGCATTGAGATGATCCGCCGTCCGTTTGACTTCCCGGACAGCAAAGAAGGGCAGGTGCGTGCGCGTCTGACCTTCGATGGCGATCATCTGGAAACCATTGAGAACATGGAGAACAACCGTCAGTTCGGTTTCTTCCGTCTCGATCCGCGGCTGATCACCATGCTCTCCTCGCCAAACGGCGAGCAGCGCCTCTTTGTTGCGCGTAATGGCTTCCCGGATCTGCTGGTGGACACCCTGCTGGCGACCGAGGACCGTCACTTCTATGAGCACGATGGCGTCAGCCTCTACTCCATTGGTCGTGCGGTGCTGGCGAACCTCACCGCAGGACGCACGGTGCAGGGGGCAAGTACCCTGACCCAGCAGCTGGTGAAGAATCTGTTCCTCTCCAGCGAACGCTCCTACTGGCGTAAGGCCAACGAAGCCTACATGGCCGTGCTGATGGATGCGCGCTACAGCAAAGACCGCATTCTTGAGCTCTATATGAACGAGGTCTACCTCGGTCAGAGCGGCGACAATGAAATCCGCGGCTTCCCGCTGGCGAGTCTTTATTACTTTGGCCGTCCGGTGGAAGAGCTGAGCCTCGACCAGCAGGCGTTGCTGGTGGGCATGGTTAAGGGTGCCTCCATCTACAACCCGTGGCGTAACCCGAAACTGGCTCTGGAGCGGCGTAATCTGGTGCTGCGTCTGCTGCAACAGCAGCAGGTGATCGACCAGGAGCTGTATGACATGCTCAGCGCGCGTCCGTTAGGCGTACAGCCGCGCGGCGGCGTCATTTCCCCGCAGCCTGCATTTATGCAGATGGTGCGTCAGGAGCTGCAGGCCAAACTGGGCGATAAGGTTAAAGATCTCTCCGGCGTGAAGATCTTCACCACCTTTGACTCCGTGGCGCAGGATGCCGCAGAGAAAGCGGCGGTAGAAGGCATTCCGGCGCTGAAAAAACAGCGTAAGCTGAGCGATCTGGAGACCGCGATGGTGGTGGTCGATCGCACCACCGGCGAAGTGCGGGCGATGGTCGGCGGGGCAGAGCCGCAGTTTGCGGGCTATAACCGCGCCATGCAGGCACGCCGTTCGATCGGCTCTCTGGCTAAACCGGCGACCTATCTCACCGCTTTGAGCCAGCCGAACCAGTATCGTCTCAACACCTGGATCGCCGATGCCCCGATTGCCCTGCGTCAGCCAAATGGCCAGGTCTGGTCGCCGCAGAACGACGATAAGCAGTACAGCGGCCAGGTGATGCTGGTGGATGCCCTGACGCGTTCCATGAACGTGCCGACGGTTAACCTCGGGATGGCGCTTGGCCTGCCAGCAGTCACCGATACCTGGTTGAAGCTGGGCGTGCCGAAAGATCAGCTGCATCCGGTTCCGGCCATGCTGCTGGGGGCCCTGAACCTGACGCCAATTGAAGTGGCGCAGGCGTTCCAGACCATCGCCAGCGGCGGGAACCGTGCTCCGCTCTCTGCGCTACGTTCAGTGATTGCCGAAGACGGCACTCCGCTGTACCAGAGCTTCCCGCAGGCGGAGCGTGCCGTACCGGCGCAGGCTGCCTATATGACCCTCTGGACCATGCAGCAGGTTGTGCAGCGCGGTACCGGGCGTCAGCTGGGAGCGAAGTACCCTGGCCTGCATCTGGCGGGTAAAACCGGGACCACCAATAACAACGTCGACACCTGGTTTGCGGGTATCGACGGACGTGAAGTGGTGATCACCTGGGTAGGGCGCGATAACAACCAGCCGACGAAGCTGTACGGCGCTAGCGGGGCGATGTCTATCTACCAGCGCTATCTGGCTAACCAGTCGCCGGTGCCGTTAACCCTGACGCCACCGGAAGATATCGTCGATATGGGCGTGGATGAGTCGGGCAACTTTGTGTGTGGCGGCGGGATGCGCCGTGTGCCGGTCTGGACCAGCAACCCGGACTCCCTGTGTCAGCAGGCTGCCCCGGAACCATCGGGCAATCCGTTTGACCAGTCTTCTCAGCCGCAGTCGCAGCCGCAACAACAGCAGCCGCAGCAGCCCGAGAAGAAGGAGAGCGACGGTGTCGCGGGCTGGATCAAGGATATGTTCGGCGGTTAACTCACCACTATTCCCTCTCCTGCGGGAGAGGGAATTTTCACCTCAATTAAACATCCCTCCAACACTCAAATCTCCATTTATTAACCCTCTATTTTCCATTGTTTAATTCTTATACCCTTATTTCCTGTAGGGGCGCATATCACTTGCTATGCCGTGAATGTTTCGCATAATATGCTGCGGTCATAATAATAATTCTCGTTTACGTTATCATTCACGCTTTCATCAGAGATATACCAATGGCGCTTTCAAAAACTGCTCAGCCAATGCAATCTTCACTGCGTAAAATCGCAGTTGTTGTAGCCACAGCGGTTAGCGGCATGTCTGCTTACGCTCACGCTGCCGAAACCCCTAAAAAAGAAGAAACCATCACCGTCACCGCAGCGCCTGCTCCGCAGGAGAGCGCCTGGGGACCGGCGGCGACCATTGCGGCACGCCAGTCCGCTACCGGCACCAAGACGGATACCTCCATTGAGAAGGTGCCGCAGTCGATTTCCGTCGTGACCGCGGAAGAGATGGCGCTGCACCAGCCGCGCTCGGTGAAAGAAGCACTGAGCTACACGCCAGGGGTGGCAGTCGGTACGCGTGGCGCGTCAAATACATACGACTACCTGATTATTCGTGGCTTTGCTGCCGATGGCCAAAGCCAGAACAACTACCTCGACGGCATGAAGATGCAGGGCAACTTCTATAACGACGCGGTAATTGACCCTTATATGATCGAGCGCGCGGAAGTGATGCGCGGCCCGACCTCCGTTCTCTACGGCAAAAGCAGCCCGGGTGGTTTGCTGAACATGGTCAGTAAACGTCCACTGACCGAGCCGCTGAAAGAGGTTAAGTTTAAGGTCGGGACGGACAGCCTGTTCCAGACCGGGTTCGACTTCAGCGATGCGCTGGACGACGACGGGGTTTACTCTTATCGCCTGACCGGTCTGGCGCGTTCTAACAACGCCCAGCAGGAGCGCGCGGAAGAGCAGCGTTATACCATTGCGCCATCCTTCTCCTGGCGTCCGTCTGATAAAACTAACTTCACCTTCCTCTCCTATTTCCAGAACGAACCGGAGACCGGTTACTACGGTTGGTTGCCGAAAGAGGGCACGGTTGATCCGCTGCCAAACGGCGATCGCCTGCCGACCGACTTCAACGAAGGGGCGAAAAACAATACCTACTCCCGTAACCAGAAGATGGTCGGGTATAGCTTCGATCACGAATTCAACGACACCTTCACCGTGCGTCAGAACCTGCGTTTTGCCGAGAATAAAACCTCGCAGAACAGCGTCTATGGTTATGGCGTCTGCTCCGATGCGGCGAACAGTGGCAACGCCCTTTGTAACGCCTTATCCCCTGCGGACAAAGGCCATTACCTGGCGCGTAAATATGTGGTTGACGATGAGAAGCTGCAAAACTTCACTGTTGATACCCAGCTGCAGAGCAAATTCGCCACCGGCGACGTTGACCATATCCTGCTGACCGGTGTTGACTATATGCGCATGCGTAACGACATCAACGCCTGGTTCGGCTATGACGGTTCCGTCCCGCTGCTGGATCTCTACAACCCGGTGTACAGCGATTTCGATTTCGGCTCGAAAAACCCGGACAACTCCGGCCCGTATCAGCTCCTGAACAAACAGCAGCAGACCGGTCTCTACGTGCAGGATCAGGCGCAGTGGAATAAGGTGCTGGTCACCCTGGGTGGCCGTTACGACTGGGCAGAGCAGGATTCGTTTAACCGCGTCACAGGCACGACGGCATCACGTGATGACAATCAGTTCACCTGGCGTGGCGGCGTGAACTACCTGTTTGATAATGGCGTCACCCCGTACTTCAGCTACAGCGAATCCTTCGAGCCGTCTTCCCAGTCCGACGCACAAGGTAAGCCGTTTGCGCCTTCTAAAGGCAAGCAGTACGAAGTGGGCGTGAAGTACGTGCCGAGCGATCGTCCGATCGTTCTGACCGGTGCCCTGTATCAGCTGACCAAAACCAACAACCTGATGGCCGATCCTGCGGGTTCGTTCTTCTCAGTTGAAGGCGGCGAGATCCGCGCCCGCGGCGTGGAGATCGAAGCCAAAGCGGCGCTGTCTGCCAGCGTGAACGTGGTGGGGTCTTACACCTATACCGACGTGGAGTACACCACCGACACCAACTACAAAGGCAACACCCCGGCGCAGGTGCCTGAGCATATGGCTTCCCTGTGGGGGGATTACACCTTCTATGATGGCGCACTCTCTGGCCTGACCCTGGGCACCGGCGGTCGCTTCTCCAGCTCCAGCTATGGCGATCCGGCAAACTCCTTCAAGGTGGGAAGCTACGCGGTGATGGATGCGCTGGTGCGCTACGATCTGGCGCGCTTTGGCATGGCGGGCTCGAACGTGGCGCTGCACGTGAACAACCTGCTGGATCGTGAATACGTCGCCAGCTGCTTCAACACCTATGGCTGCTTCTGGGGAGCAGAACGCCAGGTTGTTGCGACTGCGACCTTCCGCTTCTAACCTTTAAATTTGGGCACGTTTTTCGTGCCCTTTTCTTTACTTAAGTTGGCTGACATGCAGGAAAACAACCCGCAATCCGATACCACTTTTGCGCTCGATGGCGTCTCCTTTCGCGTTCCCGGACGTACGCTGCTGCATCCCCTTTCGCTGACCTTCCCCGCAGGCCAGGTGACCGGCCTTATCGGCCATAACGGCTCCGGCAAATCCACCTTACTGAAAATGCTTGGCCGCCATCAGCCGCCGTCTGAGGGCGATATCCTGCTGGATGGACAGCCACTGGAGAGCTGGAACAGCAAAGCCTTTGCCCGCAAGGTGGCCTATCTGCCGCAGCAACTGCCGCAGGCGGAGGGTATGACCGTCCGCGAACTGGTGGCGATCGGGCGTTATCCGTGGCATGGCGCGCTGGGGCGTTTTGGCGTGGCCGACCGCGAGAAAGTGGAAGAGGCGATTGCGCTGGTGGGGTTAAAACCGTTGGCCCATCGTCTGGTGGATAGCCTCTCCGGCGGCGAGCGCCAGCGCGCCTGGATCGCCATGCTGGTGGCCCAGGATAGCCGTTGTTTACTGCTGGATGAGCCGACATCGGCCCTCGATATCGCCCATCAGGTGGATGTGCTGGCGCTGGTGCATCGCTTAAGCCAGCAGCGCGGGCTGACGGTGATTGCGGTGCTGCACGACATCAACATGGCGGCGCGTTACTGCGATTACCTGGTGGCGCTGCGCGGCGGGGAGATGATCGCCCAGGGCACGCCTGCCGAGCTGATGCGCAGCGAGACGCTGGAAAACATTTACGGCATTCCTATGGGTATTCTGCCGCATCCTGCGGGAGCGGCACCGGTGAGCTTTGTCTACTGATGCCTGATTTTATGATTAGCCGTCGCCGCCTGCTGACGGCCATGGCCCTCTCGCCGCTGCTGTGGAAAATGAACATGGCGCAGGCTGCCGCTATCGATCCGCAGCGCATTGTGGCCCTGGAGTGGCTCCCCGTTGAGCTGCTGCTGGCGCTTGGCGTGACCCCTTACGGCGTGGCCGATATTCCCAACTACACCCTGTGGGTGAACGAGCCGCGGCTGCCGGCGTCGGTTATCGACATCGGCCTGCGTACCGAGCCCAACCTCGAATTACTCACCCAGATGAAACCCTCGTACCTGGTCTGGTCGGCCGGGTATGGCCCGTCAGAAGAGAAGCTGGCGCGCATTGCGCCGGGGCGGGGTTTTGCCTTCAGCGACGGGAAAAAGCCGCTGACCAATGCCCGGAAATCGTTAACCGAGATGGCGCAGCTCCTGAATCTGGAGAGTGCGGCCCGCCAGCATCTCGACCATTTCGACAGCGTGATTGACAGTTTCAAACCGCGCTTCGCCGGTCGCGGCGATCGCCCGCTGCTGATGGTGACGCTGCTCGATGCCCGCCATATGCTGGTGTTTGGCAATAACTGCCTGTTCCAGGAAGTGCTGGATCGCTATGGGATTAAAAACGCCTGGGAAGGGGAGATGACCTTCTGGGGCAGTACCGCCGTCGGGATCGACCGTCTGGCGGCGTTTAAGGATGTGGATGTGCTCTGCTTCGATCACGGCAATGAACGGGAAATGCAGGCCTTAATGGCGACGCCGCTATGGCAGGCGATGCCGTTTGTCCGCCAGCAGCGCGTGAAGCGCGTTCCCGCGGTGTGGTTCTACGGCGCAACGCTGTCGGCGATGCACTTTGCCCGCGTGCTGGATAGCGCCCTGGGAGGCCAGGCATGAGGTCACGGATTGCCCTTTTCCCGGCGCTCTTTATGGCGCTGCTGCTGGCCGTTGCGCTGGGCTTAACCTGGTGGAACCTGAGCATTGCGCTGCCGCGCAGCCAGTGGGGCAGCGCGCTGGCCGCCCCGGATATCGACAATATTCAACAGATGCTGTTCCACTACAGCCTGCTGCCGCGGCTGGCGATCTCGCTGCTGGTGGGGGCAGGGCTCGGGCTGGTGGGCGTACTGTTCCAGCAGGTGCTGCGTAACCCGCTCGCCGAGCCAACCACTCTGGGGGTGGCGACTGGCGCACAGTTGGGGATGACTATTATCACCCTGTGGGCGCTACCGGGCGTACTGGCGGCGCAGTTCGCCGCGCTGGTGGGCGCTTGCGTCGTCGGGGCGATTGTCTTTGGCGTGGCCTGGGGCAAACGCCTCTCGCCGGTCACCCTGATCCTGGCAGGCCTGGTGGTGAGCCTCTACTGTGGCGCGATCAACCAGCTGCTGGTGATTTTCCATCATGACCAGCTGCAAAGCATGTTCCTGTGGAGTACCGGGACGCTGACGCAAACCGACTGGAGCATCGTCCAGCGCCTCTGGCCACAGCTGCTCGGCGGCGTGGTGCTGACTCTGCTGCTGCTGCGCCCGCTCACCCTGATGGGGCTGGATGATGGCGTGGCGCGTAACCTCGGGCTGGCGCTCTCGCTGGCGCGTCTGGCAGCGCTGACGCTGGCGATTGTTATCAGTGCTCTGCTGGTGAATGCCGTGGGCATCATCGGCTTTATCGGCCTGTTCGCGCCGCTGCTGGCCAAAATGCTGGGGGCGCGGCGCTTGCTCTCCCGACTGATACTGGCCCCGCTGATTGGGGCGCTGATCCTCTGGCTCTCTGACCAGGTGATCCTCTGGCTGACCCGGGTGTGGATGGAGGTCTCCACCGGTTCTGTAACCGCCCTGATCGGCGCGCCGCTGCTGCTGTGGCTGCTGCCGCGTCTGCGCAGCATGAGTGCCCCGGCAATGAACGCGGGCGATAAAGTGCAGGCCGAGCGCCACCACGTGGTGTGGTTTGCCCTGGCAGGCGGCGCGGTACTGCTGCTGGCGGTGATAGCGGCGATGGCGTTTGGCCGGGATGCGCAGGGATGGCACTGGGCGAGCGGAGCGATGCTTGACGAACTGTTGCCGTGGCGCGCGCCGCGTATTTTTGCCGCCCTGATGGCGGGGGTGATGCTGGCGGTGGCGGGCTGCATTATTCAGCGTCTCACCGGTAACCCGATGGCGAGCCCGGAAGTGTTGGGGATCAGCTCCGGTGCGGCGTTCGGCGTGGTGCTGATGCTCTTCTTTGTGCCGGGTAATGCCTTCGGCTGGCTGATGCCTGCGGGTAGCCTTGGTGCCGCAGCGACGCTGCTGATTATCCTGGTCTCCGCCGGACGCGGCGGCTTCTCGCCGCACCGGATGCTGCTGGCGGGGATGGCGCTGAGTACCGCCTTCACCATGCTGCTGATGATGCTGCAGGCCAGCGGCGATCCGCGTATGGCGCAGATCCTGACCTGGATTTCCGGCTCAACCTATAATGCGACGACCGAACAGGTCATGAGCACCGGGATAGCAATGATCCTCCTGCTGGCGCTGGTGCCGCTCTGCCGTCGCTGGCTGACGGTGCTGCCGCTGGGGGGCGACACGGCCCGTTCGGTGGGCATGGCGTTGAACCGCTCGCGAATCGGCCTGCTGCTGCTGGCGGCGGCGCTGACGGCGACGGCGACCCTGACGATTGGCCCGCTGAGTTTTATCGGGCTGATGGCGCCGCACATCGCGCGGATGATGGGCTTCCGCCGGACGATGCCGCACATTGTGATGTCGGCGTTAATCGGAGGGATAGTGTTGGTGTTCGCCGACTGGTGCGGCCGGATGGTGCTGTTCCCGTATCAGATCCCGGCGGGGCTGCTCTCCACCTTTATCGGTGCGCCGTACTTTATCTATCTGCTGCGCAAGCAGAGCCGGTAAAAAAATGCCGGGTGGCGGCTTCGCCTTACCCGGCCTACGGTTCGAGGGTTTTGCAGGCCGGGTAAGCGTTAGCGCCACCCGGCAAACAACATCATCAAAGCTTCGCAAACACCCGGCGCGCCGCCTCGATGGTTTTGTTGATATCCTCTTCGCTGTGCGCAACTGACATAAAGCCCGCCTCAAACGCCGACGGCGCCAGGTAAACGCCCTCGTCCAGCATCAGATGGAAGAAGCGCTTGAAGCGCTCAACATCGCACTGCACCACATCCTGATAACAGGTGACGGTTTTAGCCGTGGTGAAGAAGATCCCGAACATGCCGCCGACGTGGTTTACCACCAGCGGAATACCCGCATCCTCCGCCGCTTCCAGCAGACCGTTTGCCAGTTGGGTGGTGCGATCGGTCAGGGTGGTGTGGATCCCCGGCTGGGCCACTTCGGTCAGGCAGGCGAAACCAGCGGCCATGGCAATTGGGTTCCCGGAGAGGGTGCCCGCCTGGTAGACCGGACCGGTTGGAGCCAGCGCATCCATCACCTCTTTGCGGCCACCAAAGGCGCCCACCGGCATGCCGCCGCCGATGATTTTGCCCAGACAGGTGAGATCCGGCACCACGTCGTAATAAGACTGGGCGCCCGCCAGCGCCACGCGGAAGCCGGTCATCACTTCGTCGATAATCAGCAGCGCGCCGAACTCATCGCACAGCGCACGCAGGCCCTGCAGGAAGCCCGGCTGCGGTGGAATGCAGTTCATGTTGCCCGCCACCGGCTCAACGATGATGCAGGCGATCTCCTGCGGATACTGCTCAAAGGCGGCACGCACCGAATCGAGGTCGTTATAGGTGCAGGTCAGGGTATGCTTCGCGAAATCCGCCGGCACGCCCGGCGAGTTCGGCTGGCCGAGAG
This sequence comes from Leclercia sp. LSNIH8, assembly GCF_002920195.1. Classification (NCBI taxonomy): domain Bacteria; kingdom Pseudomonadati; phylum Pseudomonadota; class Gammaproteobacteria; order Enterobacterales; family Enterobacteriaceae; genus Leclercia; species Leclercia sp. LSNIH8. The sequence continues at coordinate 467,365 of NZ_PQJY01000005.1, forward strand.
TCAGCGCGCCGGAACCGGCTTTCACCAGCAGGCAGTCGGCATGACCGTGGTAGCAACCTTCAAATTTGATGATTTTGTCACGGCCGGTAAAGCCACGGGCCAGACGGATGGCGCTCATGGTCGCTTCGGTACCGGAGTTCACCATGCGCACCATATCCATGGTCGGGACCAGTTCAGTCACCAGCTCCGCCATTTTGACTTCCATCTCGGTCGGTGCGCCAAAACTTAAACCGCGCTCCGCCGCTTCGATGACCGCGTTACGGATAGCCGGGTGGTTATGCCCCAGTACCATCGGGCCCCATGAGCCGACATAGTCGATATAGGCTTTGCCATCCACATCATACAGATAGGCGCCATCGGCACGTTCAATAAACAGCGGTGTACCGCCCACGCCGGTAAAGGCACGGACCGGGGAGTTAACACCGCCAGGGATTAGCTCGCGGGCAGCGCTGTAAAGCGTTTCAGACTTACTCATGGCGTGATTCCTGGCTCGTATAAAATGGTTAAGCGCACTATTCTAAGTGATTCGTGGAAGGTTATGAAATTTTTACCCTGGTAATGCATTAACAATTGTTAAGCAATTTTCAGAAGACGGCTGGACGGTCTCTGGTAAAATCCCTGCGGCGATTTGTATGACGAAAATTAACAGGCAATGAAATCAGACTCCCCCTCATTTGAAGAACAACAATTTGCGCGCGCGCAATACCGTATCAGCATTCGTCGGCTGCTCAACCGTGACAAGACGCCGCTGGCAATTTTGCTGGGCGCAGCCGTTGTCGGCACGCTGGCAGGGCTGGTGGGCGTCGCGTTCGAAAGGGCCGTCAATGGCGTACTGAACTGGCGCATTGGCACCGTTGCGGGTTATGCCGATCGTGAAGGGGTAGTCTGGATCCTGGCGTTCGGCTTATCTGCCCTGCTTGCGATGGTCGGTTATTTTCTGGTGCGTAAATTCGCCCCGGAAGCGGGCGGCTCGGGGATCCCTGAGATAGAAGGGGCGCTCGAAGAGCTGCGTCCGGTCCGCTGGTGGCGTGTAGTGCCTGTTAAGTTTATCGGCGGAATGGGGACGCTTGGAGCGGGGATGGTGCTCGGGCGGGAAGGGCCGACCGTACAGCTGGGCGGTAATGTTGGCCGTATGGTCAGCGATCTGTTCAGGATGCGCAGTGCTGAAGCACGCCATACGTTGCTGGCAACCGGTGCCGCCGCGGGGCTTTCCGCTGCGTTTAATGCCCCGCTGGCGGGAATACTCTTTATCATCGAAGAGATGCGCGCTCAGTTTCGCTATAACCTGATCTCGATTAAAGCGGTCTTTACCGGCGTGATTATGTCGAGCATTGTTTTTCGGCTTTTCAATGGCGAAGGGGCGGCCATTGAGGTCGGTAAGTTGACCAACACCCCGGTCAATACGCTCTGGCTCTATCTGATCCTCGGCATGATTTTTGGCATTGTTGGCCCGCTGTTTAATGCCCTTATTATTCGTGCTCAGGATATGTTCCAGCGGATCCACGGCGGCAATACAACCCGATGGGTGCTGGTGGGTGGCCTGCTGGGGGGCGTGTGCGGCGTGCTGGGCTTTATCGAACCCAACGCGGCTGGGGGTGGCTTTGGGCTGATCCCCATTGCGGCTGCGGGTAACTTCAGCATTGGCCTGCTGCTGTTTATGTTTATCTCGCGGGTCATCACCACCGTACTCTGCTTCTCTTCCGGCGCCCCTGGCGGCATTTTTGCCCCGATGCTGGCGTTGGGGACGTTGCTGGGTACGGCCTTTGGCATGGCCGCCGCCGCAGGCTTCCCGGCGTATCATCTTGAGGCCGGTACCTTTGCCATCGCCGGAATGGGGGCGCTGCTGGCGGCTTCGTTGCGCGCGCCGCTGACCGGCATTGTGCTGGTGCTGGAGATGACCGACAATTACCAGCTCATTTTGCCAATGATCATTACCTGCCTGGGGGCCACACTATTAGCCCAGTTCCTCGGCGGACAACCGCTATACTCCACCATTCTTGCCCGTACCCTGGCGAAGCAGAATACTTGAATGAATTACCAGGGTATTAGATAATGACAACAAGAATTGGGTGATTTTTACCCACTAGCAGTATTCATGGGAGCATAAGATGAGTGATGACGTAGCGCTGCCGTTGCAGTTTACCGAAGCAGCAGCCAAAAAAGTAAAAGACCTGATTTCCGATGAAGACAACCCGGAGCTGAAATTGCGTGTGTACATTACCGGCGGCGGCTGCAGCGGCTTCCAGTATGGATTCACCTTTGACGATCAGGTTAACGATGGCGACATGACCATTGAGAAGCAGGGCGTCGCGCTGGTTGTTGACCCGATGAGCCTGCAGTATCTGGTCGGTGGCTCTGTTGACTACACCGAAGGTCTGGAAGGTTCACGCTTTGTGGTAACCAACCCGAACGCGACCAGCACCTGCGGGTGTGGTTCTTCGTTCAGCATCTGACGGTAATGCCCGGTGGCGCTTCGCTTACCGGGCCTACTCGCTATCTTCCATTATCATCCAGCGCAAAGGTTGGCAGCTTCAGATGCCAGCGGATTGCCGCCAGTCTGATTGCCAGCGTCACCACCATCCCCAGCATCGCCGCCTGTTCCAGCGGAACATGAAAGGTATACCAGGCCGTGGCGTGAACGATCCCGCCCAGAATACAGGCCGTAGCGTAGATTTCCGTTCGCAGGATCATCGGCACTTCGCGCGCCAGAATATCGCGGATAATCCCACCGCCCACGCCGGTCACCACCCCCATACAGATAGCCACCATCGGGCCGGTGCCAGCCATAAAGGCTTTGTTTACGCCAATGCCGACAAACACCGCGAGGCCAACTGCATCCAGCACCGGCAGCAGCCATTTCGGCAGGCGACGCGGCTGGCGGACGAGAATGATGGTTAACAGGCAGGTGACCATGGCCACCACCAGGTCGGTGGGATCCTTGACCCAGAATACCGGGCCATGATCCAGCGCCATGTCGCGGATCGTTCCGCCGCCGACGGCCGTGACCACACCTAATACCAGCACGCCAAACGGATCCATACGTAACTTACCGGCCAGCAGAACGCCGGAAATCGCAAAAACGGCTGTGCCAAGAATATCCAGCCAGTAAACGAGCATCGTAATCCTCGAGAAATTAGTGACTCTGCGACAGCGCAGAGCAGAGTTGTTTTGCGGCGAGGATAATACGCGGGCTCGCACGCTCAAACCAGTCACTGTTCAGCGGAATCACGGGTATTTTTAGCTGACCTTGCCAGTACTGTTCTATTTTAGGAATATCGCCCGCCGAACCACCTACCACGATCGCCTGAGGCTGGCGCGCCAGTACCTGCTCACGGCTCACCTGGGGCCAGGGAACCCGGCTGGCCGCGAAGATATTTTCCCCGCCACACAGCTCAACAACCTGATGTTGCAGGGAGCCCTGGCTGGTGGTGAAGAGCGGCTGTTGACCGAACTGAATGAATACCCGCTTTTTCGGCAGTGCGCCGTAGGTGGCCTTGAGGGCGGCAAAATCAGCCATCATCTGCTGCGCAGCTTGCTGCGCCTGCGCCGGAGTGGGGCTCCAGCGGGCGAGATCGCGCAGGGCCTGGGCAATCTGCTCTATGCGGGTGGCATCGATCCATTGCACTTTTATGCCAAGCGAGGTGAGCTGGTTGACCTGACGCTCGGCATTGCCGCCGCGCCAGGCCAGCACTAGATCGGGCTTCAGCGCGACGATGCGTTCGACATTAATGCCTTGCCAGGTGGCGACCTGTTCAATGTTAGCGGCTTCGGGAGGATAGTCGGAATAACTGCTGACCCCGACGGGGGTGATCCCGGCGGCAAACGCCAGTTCGGTATTGGCAGGGGAGAGGGTAATTACACGCGGCGCGGCCAGAAGCCACGCCGGTGTCAGCAGAAGCAGCGCAAGCAGCGCCCTTTTGAGCGGCTTAGCCACGCGCCAGTTTCTGCACCAGCGTCTCAACCATCAGGCTGGACTGTTTGGCAGCAACCACGAGGAACTCGTCGAAGCTCAGGTGAGACTGCTGATCGGCAACGTCGGAGATGGCGCGAACCACGACGAACGGCACGCTGAAGTTATGGCAAACGTGCGCGATGGCGGTCGCTTCCATTTCCACAGCGATCGCCTGCGGGAAGTTGTGGCGGATTTTTGCCAGGTTAACGGAGCCGTTGATAAAGGCGTCGCCGCTGACAATCAGGCCGCGCACGGCGTTCAGGTTCAGCTCTGCGATGCAATTTTCCGCAGCAGCAACCAGTTTTTCATCGGCCTTGAAGCCTGCCGGGCAGCCCGGAAGCTGGCCATACTCGTAACCAAAGGCGGTCACATCGGCGTCGTGGTAGCGCGCTTCGTCAGAGACCACGATGTCGCCCACTTTCAGGGTTGGTGCAAGACCGCCCGCAGAGCCGGTGTTGATGATCACGTCTGGCTTGCAGCGCTCCAGCAGCAGGGTGGCGCCCAGCGCGGCGGAAACTTTACCGATACCCGATTTCAGCAGAGCAACTTCAGTTCCGTTCAGCGTGCCAGTGTAAATTTCGCAACCGCCCAGAGAGAGGGTCTGACGGTTCTCAATTTTGTCACGCAGCAGCGTAACTTCTTCTTCCATTGCTCCAATAATACCGATTTTCATAGATTTACTCGCGATGTGCCTTGTTAAGATGCATAGTCTATCATGCGGTTAAGGGGAAACGCATTCTCACGCGGGGGAGCACATGGCACCAATCGATTTTCGCACCAAGATTAACTGGCAGCGTCGCTACCGCTCTCCGCAGGGGAACAAGAGCGAACACGAGATCCTGCGCATCTTTGAAAGCGACCGCGGGCGCATCATTAACTCTCCGGCGATCCGTCGGTTACAGCAAAAAACGCAGGTCTTCCCGCTCGAACGCAACGCCGCCGTGCGTACCCGGCTCACTCACTCGCTGGAGGTCCAGCAGGTGGGGCGCTACATCGCCAAAGAGATCCTGAGCCGCCTTAAAGAGCAGCGCCTGCTGGCAACCTACGGCCTGGACGAGCTGACGGGGCCGTTCGAAAGCATCGTTGAGATGGCGTGCCTGATGCACGATATCGGTAATCCCCCCTTTGGTCATTTTGGCGAAGCGGCGATCAATGACTGGTTCCGCCAGCGTCTGTACCCTGCTGATGCCGCAAGCCAGCCGCTGAGCGACGATCGCTGTGTGGTGCAGGATCTGCGGCTGCGTGAAGGCGAGGAGGCGCTGAACGCGCTTCGTCGTAAGGTGCGCCAGGATTTGTGTCACTTTGAGGGAAATGCGCAGGGCATCCGGATGGTGCACTCCCTGATGCGCATGAACCTTACCTGGGCACAGGTGGGATGCATTCTGAAATATACCCGTCCCGCCTGGTGGCAGGGCGATCCCCCTGAGACGCACAATTATTTGATGAAAAAGCCGGGCTATTATTTCTCTGAAGAGGCGTATATAGAGCGGCTGCGTCAGGAGCTCTCCCTTCCGCAGTATGGCCGTTTTCCATTAACCTGGATTATGGAAGCGGCAGACGATATCTCCTATTGCGTTGCCGATCTGGAAGATGCTGTCGAAAAAAGAATATTCAGCGTCGAGGGGCTTTATCAGCATCTTTATGATGCCTGGGGTAATCATGAAAAAGGTTCATTGTTTTCGCAGGTTGTCGAAAACGCCTGGGAGAAGTCACGTTCGAACACCCTCAGCCGCAGCACCGAAGATCAGTTCTTTATGTATTTACGCGTCAATACCCTTAATAAACTGGTGCCCTATGCGGCTGAGCGTTTTATAGACAATATTGAGCAGATCTACCGCGGGGAATTTAACCATGCGCTGCTTGAGGATGACAGTGGATTCAGTCAACTCCTTGAGCTCTATAAGAATGTGGCGATGCGGCACGTGTTCAGCCATCCGGATGTCGAGCAGCTGGAATTACAGGGCTATCGCGTGATAACCGGCCTGCTGGAGATCTATCGCCCGCTGCTGCAATTATCCGTGGACGACTTTAGTGAGCTGGTTGAAAAGGAACGGGTACGCCGTTTTCCGATTGAGACCCGGCTATTTCATAAACTTTCGACGCGCCATCGGCTGGCATATGTGGAATCTATTGGTAAATTAAATCGCCAGCAGGCGGACTGGCCGGTGCTGGAGTTTTATTATCGCTGCCGGCTGATCCAGGACTATATTAGCGGAATGACGGACTTATATGCATGGGATGAATACCGCAAGTTGATGGCGGTGGAATAACGAGGAGTTTTGTAAAGACGAACAATAAATTTTTACTTTTTCCAGAAACTTAATACCGGAACTAAGCCCAGCAAAACGAATCTGATGTACACAGCAATTGTGCGTGACCTGTAAATCGAGATTAAGAAACATGAAAAAAACCACTTTAGCAATGAGTGCACTGGCTCTGAGTTTAGGATTAGCGTTGTCTCCACTGTCTGCAAGCGCAGCGGAGACCGTATCGTCGGCCGCCACTGCACAGCAGATGCCAAGCCTGGCGCCGATGCTGGAAAAAGTGATGCCATCGGTGGTCAGTATCAATGTCGAGGGCAGCACCACCGTCAACACGCCACGCATGCCACGTAACTTCCAGCAGTTCTTCGGCGATAACTCGCCGTTCTGCCAGGACGGTTCCCCGTTCCAGAGCTCTCCATTCTGCCAGGGCGATGGCGGCGGTAACGGCGGCGGCCAGCAGCAGAAGTTTATGGCGCTGGGCTCTGGTGTCATCATCGATGCCGCCAAAGGCTACGTCGTCACCAACAACCACGTGGTGGATAACGCCACCAGCATTAAGGTTCAACTGAGCGATGGGCGTAAGCTCGACGCCAAAATCGTCGGGAAAGATCCTCGCTCTGATATCGCCCTGATTCAGATTCAGGATCCGAAAAACCTGACCGCGATTAAGCTCGCCGACTCTGACGCGCTGCGCGTAGGGGATTACACCGTGGCTATCGGTAACCCGTTCGGTCTGGGTGAGACGGTCACCTCCGGTATCGTTTCTGCCCTTGGCCGTAGCGGTCTGAACGCAGAAAACTATGAAAACTTTATCCAGACGGATGCGGCGATTAACCGCGGTAACTCCGGTGGCGCGCTGGTCAACCTGAACGGTGAGCTGATCGGGATTAACACCGCGATCCTCGCCCCGGACGGCGGCAACATCGGCATTGGCTTCGCTATCCCAAGTAACATGGTGAAAAACCTGACGGCGCAAATGGTTGAGTTTGGTCAGGTTAAACGCGGTGAGCTGGGTATTCTGGGTACCGAGCTGAACTCCGAGCTGGCGAAAGCGATGAAGGTTGATGCCCAGCGCGGTGCGTTTGTCAGCCAGGTCATGCCGAACTCCTCCGCAGCGAAAGCGGGGATCAAGGCCGGTGACGTGATCACCACCCTGAACGGTAAACCGGTAAGCAGCTTCGCGGCACTGCGTGCGGAAGTGGGCTCCATGCCGGTAGGCAGCAAAGTGACCCTGGGCCTGCTGCGTGAAGGTAAACCGGTTAACGTGAATCTGGAACTGCAGCAGAGCAGCCAGAATCAGGTGGATGCCGGCACCATCTTCAGCGGCATCGAAGGTGCGGACATGAGCAACAAAGGCCAGGATAAAGGCGTGTCGGTGGACAACGTTAAAGCCAACAGCCCGGCGGCCCGTATCGGCCTGAAGAAAGGGGATGTGATTATCGGTGCCAACCAGCAGCCGGTTAAGAACATCGCTGAACTGCGCAAAATCCTCGACAGCAAACCGTCGGTACTGGCGCTGAATATCCAGCGTGGCGACACCTCTCTCTATCTGCTGATGCAGTAATCCGTTCAGCCCCTGTTTCCGCCCGGAAACAGGGGCTTTTTACTGCCGTTCTGTGAACCCTTCCACAAGTCCATACTTCTCCCTGTGAGTTTGTGCATCTGCACAATGCAGCACTGATTAATCTTCCTTATGCTTGAGCTCTGCTCAGAGGAGGGCGACATGGCTGGCTGGCATCTTGATACCAAAATGGCGCAGGATATTGTGGCGCGAACAATGCGCATCATCGACACCAATATCAACGTGATGGACGCACGTGGCCGGATCATCGGCAGTGGCGACCGCGAGCGTATTGGGGAATTGCACGAAGGCGCACTGCTGGTGCTCTCCCAGGGGCGCGTGGTGGACATTGATGACGCGGTGGCGCGACATCTGCACGGTGTGCGGCAGGGGATCAACCTGCCGCTGCGCCTTGAGGGCGAAATTGTCGGGGTTATCGGGCTTACCGGTGAGCCGGAATCCTTGCGTAAATATGGCGAGCTGGTCTGCATGACGGCAGAGATGATGCTGGAGCAATCCCGCCTGATGCACCTGCTGGCGCAGGACAGTCGCCTGCGTGAAGAGCTGGTCATGAACCTGATTCAGGCGGAAGAGCACACCCCGGCGCTGACCGAGTGGGCGCAGCGTCTGGGCATTGACCTCAACCAGCCCCGCGTGGTGGCGGTAATTGAGGTGGACAGCGGGCAGTTGGGCGTCGATAGCGCGATGGTGGAGCTGCAACAGCTACAGAACGCACTGGCGACGCCGGAGCGCAATAACCTGGTGGCGATCGTCTCCCTGACCGAAATGGTGGTACTCAAACCGGCGTTAAACCAGTTTGGCCGCTGGGATGCAGAAGATCATCGTCGCCGCGTGGAGCAGCTGATTGCGCGGATGAAAGAGAACGGGCAGCTGCGTTTCCGGGTGGCATTAGGTAACTATTTTACCGGTCCGGGAAGCATCGCCCGCTCCTGGCGCACGGCCCGAACCACGATGATGGTCGGCAAGCAGCGTATGCCGGAAAGCCGCAGCTATTTTTACCAGGATTTGATGTTGCCGGTGCTGCTCGACAGCCTGCGCGGCGGCTGGCAGGCCAACGAACTGGCGCGTCCGCTGGTGCGTCTGAAAGCGATGGATAACAACGGCTTGCTGCGGCGCACCTTACAGGCGTGGTTCCGTCATAACGTGCAGCCACTGGCGACCTCAAAGGCGCTCTTTATTCATCGTAATACGCTGGAGTATCGCCTGAACCGGATATCGGAGTTAACGGGGCTGGATCTGGGGAATTTTGACGACCGTCTGTTGCTGTATGTGGCCTTGCAGTTGGACGAGCAGCGGTGATTTTTGCCCGGTGGCGCTGCGCTTACCGGGCCTGCAAAACCCGGGAGTAGGCCGGGTAAGGCGAAGCCGCCACCCGGCACACAGGAACGGCTTATTTGTTACGGGTCAGCTTCTCAAGATCCGCTTCGATTTCCGTGATCTTGTGGGCAACCACGCTTTCCAGATGACGCAGGTCATCCAGGATCTTACGCTTCAGATCCACTTCAGTGCGATCGCGCTGGCAAATCTGATCCAGTTCATCGATCACATAGCGCAGATTTGGGCTGATCTCCTGCACCTCTTTGTAACCCTGGCCGATGCCATCGGCAACGACAGTTTTACGCTGACGCGGGTACTTGAACTTTACACTTTTGGCGAAGAACTCACCCTTATCCTTGTGAAAATAGATTTTCAGGATATCGTTATTGGCTTCCTGACGGAGGCTGTAACGGTCAATTTCATCAGGATTAGTAATGCCCAGACTTTTCAGATTATCGTACATAGCGGTACCCTTGATCTCAACATAACCCATGAATAATTCACGAAAAAATCTATTTTCGCCACCCTCAGATATAAAAAAAGCGGGGTCGCCCCCGCTTTTTGTTATACCCGATTAATCGATGGTGCGCAGTAGTTCGTTGATACCAACTTTGCCGCGGGTTTTCGCATCGACTTTTTTAACGATCACCGCACAGTACAGGCTGTATTTGCCATCTTTAGAAGGCAGGTTGCCGGATACCACCACGGAGCCCGCCGGAACGCGACCGTAATGCACTTCACCGGTTTCACGATCGTAAATACGGGTGCTCTGGCCGATGTAGACGCCCATGGAGATCACGGAGCCTTCTTCTACGATCACGCCTTCAACCACTTCGGAGCGTGCGCCGATGAAGCAGTTGTCTTCGATGATGGTTGGGTTAGCCTGCAGCGGCTCAAGAACCCCACCGATACCCACGCCGCCAGAGAGGTGGACGTTTTTACCGATCTGCGCACAGGAGCCAACGGTCGCCCAGGTATCTACCATGGTACCTTCGTCAACGTAAGCACCGATGTTCACGTAGGATGGCATCAACACGGTGTTGCGGGCAATGAATGCACCCTGACGAACGGCTGCCGGTGGCACCACGCGGAAGCCTTCTTTCTGGAAACGCGCTTCGTCGTAATCGGCGAATTTCATCGGGACTTTATCGAAGTAGCGGCTTTCCGCACCGTCGATAACCTGGTTATCGTTAATACGGAAAGAGAGCAGTACCGCTTTCTTCAGCCACTGGTGAGTGACCCACTGACCGTCGATCTTTTCGGCTACACGCAGCGCGCCGGAATCAAGCAGAGAAATAACCTGATTAACCGCCTCGCGGATCACGGTATCCACATTTGCCGGAGTAATTTCGGCGCGACGCTCAAAAGCGGACTCAATAACGTTCTGTAACTGCTGCATAGTTCAACTCTTTCCAGGTAAAAAAAAACATCACCCTTTATCGTTTGGATTGAGGGCTGCTGTCAACCGTTGTTGCACTTCCTGTTGCAGGGCATTATTAAGCCCACGACGGTCGGCGGTGGCGATTATAAATAAATCTTCTACTCGCTCGCCAATGGTTGTAATTCTGGCGCCATGCAGCGAAATTCCCAGATCCGCAAAAACCTGCCCGACCCGGGCCAGCAGCCCCGGCTGGTCGAGGGCGATCAGCTCGAGGAACGATTTCCGGTCGGTATGCGTCGGCAGGAAATTGACCTCCGTATCGACGGTAAAGTGGCGCAGTTTGGCCGGCTGTCGACGCGGCTGCGGTGGCTGCCAGCTGTGCTGGGTGATCGCCTGCTCCAGCCCGAAGCGGATCGGCTCGTGACGATCCGCCGACAGCGGACTGCCGTCCGGCTCCAGCACAATAAAGGTATCCATCGCCATGCCGTCGCGGGTGGTGAAAATCTGCGCGTCGTGCACGCTGAGATTACGCCTGTCGAGCTCGGCGCAGACGGCGGCGAACAGGTAAGGGCGGTCGGGGCTCCAGATGAAGATCTCTGTTCCCCCGCGGGTCGCCTGCGGGCTCAGCAGGATCAGCGGTTTCGTCAGATCGTGCTGCAACAGATGACGAGCGTGCCAGGCCAGCTGGTTTGGGCTGTGGCGCACAAAGTAGTTGGCGCGACAGCGGGCCCAAATCTGATGCAGCGCCTCTTCATTGATATTCTCCATCCGCAGCAGCGCCAGGGCCTGCATCTGGTGATGGCGCACGCGTTCGCGCATGTCCGGGGTACTCTGCATGCCGCGGCGCAGCTGTTTCTCGGTGGCGAAATAGAGCTCGCGCAGCAGACTCTGCTTCCAGCTGTTCCACAGCGTCTCGTTGGTGGCGCAGATATCGGCCACCGTTAGACAGACCAGGAAACGCAGGCGGTTTTCCGTCTGTACCTCTTCGGCAAACTGTTTGATCACCTCGGGATCCTGAATATCGCGCCGCTGGGCGGTGACCGACATCAGCAGATGATGGCGAACCAGCCAGGCCACCAGCTGGGTTTCGCGCGAATTGAGCCCGTGTAGTTCGGCGAATTTCAGCACATCTTCTGCACCGAGGATCGAGTGGTCGCCGCCGCGCCCTTTGGCGATATCGTGGAACAGGGCGGCAATCAGGATCAGCTCCGGGTTGGTGAGGCGCGGCCAGAGTTCAACGCAGAGTGGGTGACGGCTGCGCACCTCCTCCTGGGCGAAGCTCTCCAGCTTCAGCATCACGCGGATAGTGTGTTCATCAACGGTGTAGGCATGGAACAGGTCAAACTGCATCTGGCCGACGATATGCGACCACTGCGGCATATAGGCCCAGAGCACACTGTGACGGTGCATCGGCAGCAGCCCGCGGCTTACCGCGCCCGGATGACGCAACATGCTCAGAAACAGCGACCGCGCTTCGGGGATATAGCACAAAGGCTGAGTGAGATGGCGGCGGGCATGGCGCAGGTGGCGCAGGGTGGTGGAGTAGATCCCGGTGATGGTGCTGTTACGCACCATGGCGTAAAACATCCGCAGGATCGCTTCCGGCTTGCGGATAAACAGCGTCTCGTCACGGAGATCGATCAGCGTGCCCCGCAGCTGAAACTCATCGTCGATCGGACGCGGTTTTTCATCGGCGGTCAGGGCGAGGATCGCCTCGTCAAACAGCTGCAGCAGCATCTGGTTGAGCTCGCCGACCCGGCGGGTGACGCGGAAGAAGTCCTTCATCATCTGCTCGACCGGCTCGTTACCTTCGCCGCTGTAGTGCAGGCGTTGGGCGACGCTTAACTGACGATCGAACAGCAGGCGGTTGTCGTAGCGGGTCACTTCGAGATGCAGGGCAAAACGGATGCGCCACAGCAGGTGCAGGCACTCATTCAGCTCGTTACGTTCCGCTTCGGTAAGAAAACCAAAACCGACCATCTCATCGAGCGAAGTGGCGCCGAAATGGCGACGGGCCACCCACTGCAGGGTGTGGATATCGCGCAGGCCGCCCGGGCTGCTTTTGATGTCCGGCTCCAGGTTGTAGCTGGTGCCGTGGTAGCGCTGGTGGCGCACCTGCTGCTCATCGACCTTAGCGGCAAAGAACTTCTCTGACGGCCAGAAGCCGTCGCTGAATATGTGCTTTTGCAGCTCCAGGAACAGCGCCACGTCGCCAATCAGCAGCCGCGTTTCAATCAGGTTGGTGGCGACGGTGAGATCGGATAATCCTTCCAGCAGACACTCTTCCAGGGTACGAACACTGTGGCCGACTTCCAGCTTGACGTCCCACAGCAGGGTCAACAGTTCGCCCACTTTTTGCGCCTGCTCGTCAGGCAGCTTTTTGCGGCTCAGGATCAGCAGATCGATATCCGACAGCGGGTGCAGCTCGCCACGGCCATAGCCGCCGACGGCCACCAGCGCGACGTCGGCCAGCTGGCCAAAACCGTAATCAATCCACAAACGCTGCAGAAGCTGATCGATAAACTCCGTGCGCGCCTCAATCAGCGCTTCGGCGGAGACCCCGCTGTCAAAGGCTTCGCCCAGCCAGCGCTGGAAGGTATCAATGTGCGCTTTGATTCCGGCGCAGGTCAGCTCGGCCGTGGGCCAGACGCCGGGGTTATCCGGCTGACCAGGAAGGGTGGGGAGTGCCGTATTGGCATACTGTTCGGGTAAAAGGTTACTCATTGCGCGCCACCCATAAGAAAAAACGATAGCCATTAAAAAAGCCGGCATTTGCCGGCTTCTTATCATGCGTCTTGCGAGAGTATCGCCGGGATGGTGTCATCCTTGCGTAACGTCAGAATTTCGCAGCCGTTGTCTGTCACCACAATAGTATGCTCGTACTGGGCAGACAAGCTCCGGTCTTTGGTTTTCACCGTCCAGCCATCCTTCATGGTACGGATGCGGTAATCGCCGGAGTTGACCATCGGCTCGATGGTGAAGGTCATGCCCGCCTGCAGCACCACGCCGCCGTCATCAGCATCATAGTGCAGAACCTGCGGCTCTTCGTGGAACACACGGCCAATACCGTGACCGCAGTATTCGCGCACCACAGAGAAACCCTGGGCTTCAACGAATTTCTGAATCGCCGCACCGAGAGTACGCAGGCGAATGCCTGGCTTAACCATCTTCAGCGCCAGATAAAGGCTCTCCTGGGTCACCTTGCACAGGCGCTCACCCAGAATGGTGGGTTTGCCGACGATGAACATCTTAGAGGTGTCACCGTGGTAGTCATCTTTAATGACGGTCACGTCGATGTTAACGATGTCGCCATCTTTCAGCAGTTTTTCGTCATCCGGAATGCCGTGGCACACCACTTCATTAATAGAGATGCAGACGGATTTCGGGAAGCCGTGATAGCCGAGGCAGGCGGAGACCGCGTGCTGTTCGTTCACGATATAGTCGTTACAGATGCGATCCAGTTCGCCCGTGCTAACGCCCGGCTTAACGAACGGCTCAATCATTTCCAGCACTTCAGCGGCCAGACGACCGGCGACGCGCATCTTTTCAATTTCTTCAGGTGTCTTAATAGAGATAGCCATGTAATCTGTCCATCAGTGTCGTTTTTTTCGACAATACTAGTCTAAGTGTTGTCAATGGTAACAGTCAGGCGCACATGCTGCCAAACTGAGATTCCTTTACCGCACACACCGCTAACAATTGTTGGTTTCGGGTAGCGATTTGTGATATAAAGCGCGCCGGACTTCCGATCCATTTCAGATACACAGGATGGACGGGAGCGACAAATCTCACTTTGTGTAACAACACACACGTATCGGCACATATTCCGGGGTGCCCTTTGGGGTCGGTAATATGGGATACGTGGAGGCATAACCCCAACTTTTAAATAGAGGTTTTAAAACATGGCAACTGTTTCCATGCGCGACATGCTCAAGGCTGGTGTTCACTTCGGTCACCAGACCCGTTACTGGAACCCGAAAATGAAGCCTTTCATCTTCGGCGCACGTAACAAAGTTCACATCATCAACCTTGAGAAAACTGTACCAATGTTCAACGAAGCCCTGGCTGAGCTGAACAAGATCTCTTCCCGTAAAGGTAAGATTCTGTTCGTTGGTACTAAGCGCGCTGCAAGCGAAGCTGTGAAAGAAGCTGCTAACAGCTGCGACCAGTTCTTCGTGAACCATCGCTGGCTGGGCGGTATGCTGACTAACTGGAAAACCGTTCGTCAGTCCATCAAGCGCCTGAAAGATCTGGAAACCCAGTCTCAGGACGGTACTTTCGAAAAGCTGACCAAAAAAGAAGCGCTGATGCGCACTCGTGAGCTGGACAAGCTGGAAAACAGCCTGGGCGGTATCAAAGACATGGGCGGCCTGCCGGACGCACTGTTCGTTATCGATGCTGACCACGAGCACATCGCAATCAAAGAAGCTAACAACTTGGGTATCCCAGTATTCGCAATCGTTGATACCAACTCCGATCCGGACGGTGTTGACTTCGTTATCCCGGGTAACGACGATGCAATCCGTGCTGTTAGCCTGTACCTGAGCGCTGTAGCTACTACCGTTCGTGAAGGCCGTTCCCAGGATCTGGCTTCTCAGGCGGAAGAAAGCTTCGTAGAAGCTGAATAATAAGGTTCTACCCCTTATTAGTACCGTGTATGAATAGGGGCCCATTACCGGCCCCTTTTTTCAATTTATACTGTTTGGCCGCAGGCCGGGCAGTTCACATCTCCCGAGGATTTTAGAATGGCTGAAATTACCGCATCCCTGGTAAAAGAGCTGCGTGAACGTACTAGCGCAGGCATGATGGAGTGTAAGAAAGCGCTGGTTGAAGCTAACGGCGACATCGAGCTGGCTATCGAAAACATGCGTAAATCCGGTGCGATCAAAGCGGCTAAGAAAGCAGGCAACGTTGCTGCTGACGGCGTGATCAAAACCAAAATCGAAGGCAACTTCGGCGTGATTCTGGAAGTTAACTGCCAGACTGACTTCGTTGCTAAAGATGGTGGTTTCCAGGCATTCGCTGACAAAGTACTGGACGCAGCTGTTGCAGGTAAAGTGACCGATGTTGAAGTCCTGAAAGCACAGTTCGAAGAAGAGCGCATTGCGCTGGTAGCGAAAATCGGTGAGAACATCAACATCCGCCGTGTTGCTATCCTCGAAGGTGACGTACTGAACAGCTACCAGCACGGTGCACGTATCGGTGTTCTGGTTGCGGCTAAAGGCGCTGACGAAGAGCTGGTTAAACAGCTGGCAATGCACGTTGCTGCAAGCAAGCCAGAATTCGTTAAGCCAGAAGACGTCTCTGCTGAAGTGGTAGAAAAAGAGTACCAGGTTCAGCTGGACATCGCCATGCAGTCTGGCAAGCCAAAAGAGATCGCAGAGAAAATGGTTGAAGGCCGCATGAAGAAATTCACCGGCGAAGTTTCTCTGACTGGTCAGCCATTCGTTATGGATCCAAGCAAATCTGTTGCGCAGCTGCTGAAAGAGCACAACGCTGACGTAACTGGCTTCATCCGCTTCGAAGTGGGCGAAGGCATCGAGAAAGTTGAGACTGACTTCGCAGCAGAAGTTGCTGCAATGTCCAAGCAGTCTTAATCAGCGAAAAGAAGCCGCCTGAGGGCGGCTTCTTTTTGTGTACGGCAGTGTAATTCAGCCAGACGCCTATAGAGTCTGTGTTGAGATGCGATATATCATGTCGCCAGAATTAACCTCATCTTAATCGTTGACAGTCCCAGGAAAGAAATATGGCTACCAATGCAAAACCTGTTTACAAACGTATTCTGCTTAAGCTGAGTGGCGAAGCGCTGCAGGGGTCGGAAGGCTTCGGTATTGACGCAAGCATCCTTGACCGCATGGCGCAGGAGATCAAAGAACTGGTTGAACTGGGCATCCAGGTTGGCGTAGTCATTGGCGGAGGTAACCTTTTCCGTGGCGCAGGGCTGGCAAAAGCTGGCATGAACCGCGTTGTGGGCGATCACATGGGTATGTTGGCAACGGTCATGAATGGCCTGGCAATGCGTGATGCCCTGCATCGTGCCTATGTGAATGCGCGCCTGATGTCCGCTATTCCGTTGAATGGCGTCTGTGATAACTACAGCTGGGCCGAAGCGATCAGCCTGCTGCGCAATAACCGCGTGGTGATCCTCTCCGCCGGTACGGGTAACCCGTTCTTTACGACCGATTCCGCAGCCTGTCTGCGCGGTATCGAAATCGAAGCCGATGTGGTGCTGAAAGCCACTAAAGTGGATGGCGTGTTTACTGCCGATCCGGCAAAAGATCCTGCAGCCACCATGTACGATCAGCTGACCTATAGCGAAGTACTGGATAAAGAGCTGAAAGTGATGGATCTTGCCGCCTTCACGCTGGCTCGCGACCACAAATTGCCGATTCGTGTCTTCAACATGAATAAGCCTGGCGCGCTGCGTCGCGTTGTAATGGGCGAAAAAGAAGGCACTTTGATCACGGAATAATTTCCGTCGACGATAAATACAGGTAAGATTCCGCTCTACTTTCTATGGGTTTCTTACCTGGACACGCCCCGGGCGTTGTCATGAATTAAACGGGACTATACTTAGCACATCATTAACGGTGGTGCTGGCGGATAGTCTGCCTGAGACAAGTTTTCAAGGATTCGTAACGTGATTAACGACATCAGAAAAGATGCTGAAGTACGCATGGATAAATGCGTCGAAGCGTTCAAAAACCAAATCAGCAAAATTCGTACAGGCCGTGCTTCCCCAAGCCTGCTGGACGGCATCGTGGTGGAGTACTACGGTACGCCAACGCCACTGCGTCAGCTGGCTAACGTGACGGTCGAAGATACCCGTACGCTGAAAATCAACGTGTTTGACCGCTCTATGGGCCCGGCCGTTGAGAAAGCGATCATGGCTTCCGATCTGGGTCTGAACCCAAGCTCAGCCGGTACCGACATTCGCGTTCCACTGCCACCGCTGACCGAAGAGCGTCGTAAAGACCTGATCAAAGTGGTGCGTGGCGAAGCCGAGCAGGGCCGTGTCTCCGTACGTAACGTTCGCCGTGACGCGAACGATAAAGTGAAGGCGCTGCTGAAAGAGAAAGAGATCAGCGAAGACGACGATCGCCGTTCCCAGGACGACGTTCAGAAACTGACCGACGCCGCTATCAAGAAAATTGACGCGGCGCTGGCAGAAAAAGAAGCAGAGCTGATGCAGTTCTGATTTCTGTCGTAATCTGATAAAACGCCGTACAGAAGGTCTTTGGGCTTTGCTGGCGGCGTTTTGCTTTTCTGGTTCACTTTTCCGGGCATCTCATGAAGCAATTAACTCTCCTTGGCTCGACCGGCTCAATCGGTTGCAGCACTCTCGATGTTGTTCGCCATAATCCAGACCACTACGCGGTGGCCGCCCTTGTCGCAGGCAAAAACGTTCATCGTATGGTGGAACAGTGCCTGGAGTTCACCCCGCGCTACGCGGTGATGGATGATGAAGCGAGCGCCCGGCAGGTTAAGGCGCTGCTGGCGGAGAAGGGCAGCCGTACCGAGGTGCTGAGCGGGCCAGAGGCTGCCTGTGAAATGGCCGCGCTGGATGACGTCGACCAGGTCATGGCCGCTATCGTTGGCGCGGCGGGGTTACTGCCTACGCTTGCCGCGATCGATGCCGGAAAATCCGTTTTACTGGCCAATAAAGAGTCGCTGGTGACCTGTGGTCGCCTGTTTATGGACGCCGTGAAGCGCAATGGCGCGCGCCTTTTGCCGGTAGATAGCGAACATAACGCGATTTTTCAGAGTTTACCGCAACCCTTTCAGGAGAACCTGGGGTACGCTGATCTCGAGCAGAATGGCGTCTCTTCTATCCTGCTTACCGGGTCTGGTGGCCCGTTCCGTGACACGCCGCTGTCTGAACTGGTCTCAATGACCCCGGATCAGGCATGCCGTCACCCGAACTGGTCGATGGGGCGTAAAATCTCCGTTGATTCGGCCACCATGATGAATAAAGGTCTGGAATATATTGAAGCCCGCTGGTTATTCAACGCCTCGGCAGCGCAGATGGAAGTGTTGATTCATCCCCAGTCGGTGATCCACTCCATGGTGCGTTATCGTGATGGCAGCGTGATGGCGCAATTAGGTGAACCTGATATGCGCACGCCTATCGCCCATACGATGGCCTGGCCAAACCGCGTAAGCTCAGGCGTTAAGCCACTCGATTTTTGCAAGCTGAGTGCGCTGACGTTTAGCGCGCCTGATTATCAGCGTTATCCGTGTCTGAAGCTGGCGATGGAGGCCTTCGAGCAGGGGCAAGCGGCGACGACCGCACTTAACGCGGCGAATGAAATCGCTGTCGCCGCCTTCCTCGAAAAGCAGATCCGCTTTACGGATATCGCTGCGCTGAACCTGTCTGTGCTTGAGGCGATGGATCTACGCGAACCGCAAAGTGTGGATGACGTATTGACCGTCGACGCAAAAGCGAGGCTCACGGCGCAAAAAGCGGTGACGCACCTCGCAAGCTGGTGATAATCCACCCGCAGGTGGTCATGCTATTTGTTAGCGTTGGGCTTCAGTGATATAGTCTGCGCCACCTGATTGCGGGTAGTTGACGTTCTGTGGTCAGGTAAGCCGTGGTATGACACGGCTTTTTTACGTAAAGGCTTCAGTATTCCTGAGTACCGTTAAATCCTTTCAGGGACCAAAAACGCGTTATGTTGTCTGCGAACCAACCAATAAGCGAAAACTTGCCGGCTCATGGCTGTCGTCATGTAGCAATCATCATGGATGGCAATGGCCGCTGGGCGAAAAGACAAGGGAAGATCCGAGCCTTTGGGCATAAAGCTGGGGCGAAATCTGTGCGCCGCGCGGTTTCTTTTGCCGCCAATAACGGCATTGACGCGTTAACGCTCTATGCTTTCAGCAGTGAAAACTGGAATCGACCTGCGCAGGAAGTCAGCGCGTTGATGGAATTGTTCGTGTGGGCATTAGACAGCGAAGTAAAAAGCCTGCACCGCCACAACGTTCGCCTGCGTATTATCGGCGATACCAGTCGTTTTAACTCACGTCTGCAGGAACGCATTCGTAAAGCGGAGGCGTTGACCGGGCAAAATACCGGCTTAACGCTCAATATCGCTGCGAATTATGGCGGACGTTGGGATATTGTCCAGGGTGTGCGGCATTTGGCTGAACAGGTTCAGGAAGGGCTCTTAAGGCCGGACCAGATTGATGAAGAGGCGCTGAGCAAGCAAATCTGCATGAGTGAACTGACACCCGTGGATTTAGTAATTAGGACAGGGGGAGAACATCGCATCAGTAACTTTTTGCTGTGGCAAATTGCCTATGCCGAACTTTACTTTACAGATGTTCTTTGGCCCGATTTTGATGAACAAGACTTTGAAGGTGCGCTGCATGCCTTTGCCAATCGAGAGCGTCGTTTCGGTGGTACCGAGCCTGGTGGCGAAAACGCCTGATGGGGGTAGCTTTTGCTGAAGTATCGCCTGATTTCTGCGTTTGTTTTAATACCTGTTGTCATCGCGGCGCTGTTTTTACTGCCTCCGGTGGGATTTGCGATTGTCACACTGGTCGTTTGCATGCTGGCGGCGTGGGAATGGGGACAGCTTAGCGGCTTTACCTCGCGTTCCCAGCGGGTATGGCTGGCGGTGCTGTGCGGCTTGATGCTGGCGCTGATGCTCTTCATGCTGCCAGAGTATCATCACAATATCCATCAACCGATCATTGCAGGTTCGCTCTGGCTTTCGCTGGGATGGTGGCTGGCAGCGTTGCTGCTGGTGCTCTTCTATCCGGGCTCTGCCTCGCTGTGGCGTAACTCGAAAGTGCTGCGCCTCTGCTTTGGGCTATTTACCATCGTTCCTTTCTTCTGGGGAATGCTTGCCCTTCGCACCTGGCACTACGACGATAACCCATACAGCGGCGCGTTATGGCTGCTTTATGTCATGATTCTCGTCTGGGGGGCTGACTCTGGCGCCTATATGTTTGGTAAACTGTTTGGCAAACATAAGCTGGCCCCGAAAGTCTCTCCGGGTAAAACCTGGCAGGGCTTTATTGGCGGTCTGTTTACGGCGGCGATTATCTCCTGGGGTTACGGCATATGGGCCAACCTCGAGGTCGCACCGGCAACATTATTGGTCTGTTCAATTGTCGCAGCGCTGGCTTCCGTGCTGGGTGATTTGACCGAGAGTATGTTTAAGCGTGAAGCAGGGATCAAAGACAGTGGCAATCTCATTCCAGGGCACGGTGGTATCCTGGATCGCATAGACAGCCTGACGGCGGCAGTACCCGTGTTTGCCTGCCTGTTTTTGCTGGTGTTTGGGACGATTTAACGGAAGGTTTTATGCTTAGCATTCTCTGGAATCTGGCGGCATTCATTGTTGCACTGGGTGTACTTATCACGGTGCATGAATTTGGCCATTTCTGGGTTGCTCGGCGCTGTGGGGTGCGTGTTGAGCGCTTTTCCATTGGCTTTGGTAAAGCGCTCTGGCGTCGTACCGATCGCCACGGCACAGAATTTGTTATTGCCCTCATCCCTTTAGGCGGCTACGTCAAGATGCTGGATGAACGCGTAGAGTCGGTTGCTCCTGAAATGCGCCACTACGCGTTCAACAACAAAACTGTTGGTCAGCGCGCCGCTATCATTGCTGCCGGTCCGGTTGCAAATTTCATCTTTGCTGTCTTTGCTTACTGGCTGGTGTTTATCATCGGTGTCCCTGGCGTTCGTCCGGTTGTTGGTGAAATTACACCCAATTCCATCGCGGCAAGCGCGCAAATTAATCCGGGGATGGAACTTAAAGCAATTGATGGCATCGAAACCCCTGACTGGGATGCCGTTCGGTTGCAACTGGTCGCCAAAATTGGCGATGAGAGAACCACCGTTAGCGTGTCATCTTTCGGTTCAGAGCAACGTCAGAATAAAATTTTGGATTTGCGCCACTGGACCTTTGAGCCGGATAAAGAAGATCCTGTTGCGGCATTAGGTATCCGGCCGCGCAGCGCGCAGATTGAACCGGTACTGGCTGAAGTCCAGGCTGATTCAGCAGCGCGTAAAGCAGGTTTGCAAGCTGGCGACAGGATCGTTAAAGTCGATGGTCAGCCTTTAACGCAATGGATGACCTTTGTTACTCTGGTGCGTGATAATCCAGGAACGCCGCTGGCGCTGGAGATAGAAAGGCAGGGGAGTCCGCTCTCCTTAACGTTGATTCCGGATACCAAGCCGGGCGGCGGAAAGGCTGAAGGGTTCGCAGGCGTGGTGCCTAAAGTGATCCCGCTGCCTGATGAGTACAAGACAATACGCCAGTATGGGCCGTTCAGCGCCATCCTTGAAGCCACGGATAAAACATGGCAACTGATGAAGCTGACCGTGCAGATGCTGGGGAAATTGATTACCGGTGATGTAAAACTGAACAACCTCAGTGGGCCGATCTCGATCGCTCAGGGGGCTGGGATGTCAGCAGAGTTCGGGGTGATTTACTATCTGATGTTTCTTGCGCTCATCAGCGTGAACCTCGGGATAATCAACCTGTTCCCACTTCCCGTTTTAGACGGGGGCCATCTGCTGTTTTTAGCGATAGAGAAGCTAAAAGGCGGGCCGGTATCCGAGCGAGTTCAAGACTTTAGTTATCGCATTGGTTCGATTTTACTGGTGCTGTTAATGGGGCTTGCACTTTTCAATGATTTCTCTCGGTTGTAAGAGAGTGTTAGGAAGAACGCATAATAACGATGGCGATGAAAAAGTTGCTCATAGCGTCGCTGCTGTTTAGCAGCGCGACCGTATACGGTGCTGACGGGTTCGTAGTGAGAGATATTCATTTCGAAGGCCTTCAGCGAGTCGCCGTTGGTGCGGCCCTCCTCAGTATGCCAGTGCGCCCAGGCGACACGGTTAATGATGAAGACATTAGTAATACCATTCGCGCCCTGTTTGCCACTGGCAACTTTGAGGACGTTCGCGTTCTGCGCGATGGTGATACGCTACTGGTTCAGGTGAAAGAGCGCCCGACAATTGCGAGCATCACCTTCTCCGGCAACAAGTCGGTGAAAGACGATATGCTCAAGCAGAACCTTGAGGCCTCTGGCGTTCGCGTTGGCGAATCCCTGGATCGCACCACCCTTTCTGATATCGAGAAAGGGCTGGAAGATTTCTACTACAGCGTCGGTAAATACAGCGCCAGCGTGAAAGCGGTTGTCACGCCGCTGCCGCGTAACCGTGTCGATCTGAAACTGGTCTTCCAGGAAGGTGTTTCCGCGAAGATTCAGCAGATCAACATCGTTGGTAACCATGCATTCAGCACCGATGAACTGATCTCAACGTTCCAGCTGCGTGATGAAGTGCCGTGGTGGAACGTTGTCGGCGATCGCAAATACCAGAAACAGAAACTGGCGGGTGACCTCGAAACCCTGCGCAGCTACTATCTGGATCGCGGTTACGCCCGTTTCAACATTGACTCGACTCAGGTCAGTCTGACTCCGGACAAGAAAGGCATCTACATTACCGTTAACATCACTGAAGGCGATAAATATACGCTTTCGGGCGTTGAAGTAAGCGGTAACCTCGCGGGCCATTCTGCGGAGATTGAGAGCCTGACCAAACTGCAGCCGGGTGAACTCTATAGCGGTTCCAAAGTCACCAAAATGGAAGACGGCATTAAGAAGCTGCTCGGCCGTTATGGTTACGCTTACCCGCGCGTTCAGACCCAGCCTGAAATTAACGATACGGATAAAACCGTTAAGCTACACGTAAACGTCGATGCGGGTAACCGTTTCTACGTGCGTAAGATCCGCTTTGAGGGTAACGATACCTCCAAAGATTCTGTCCTGCGCCGCGAAATGCGCCAGATGGAAGGGGCGTGGCTGGGCAGCGACCTGGTTGATCAGGGTAAAGAGCGTCTGAACCGTCTGGGTTACTTCGAAACGGTGGATACCGACACCCAGCGTGTGCCAGGTAAACCGGATCAGGTTGATGTCGTTTACAAGGTTAAAGAGCGTAACACCGGTAGCTTTAACTTTGGTGTCGGTTACGGCACAGAGAGTGGCGTTAGCTTCCAGGTGGGTGTACAGCAGGATAACTGGTTAGGTACGGGCTACTCCGTGGGTATCAACGGTACCAAGAACGACTACCAGACTTACTCTGAGCTCTCCGTGACTAACCCTTACTTCACCGTTGATGGTGTGAGTCTGGGCGGTCGTATCTTCTATAACGACTTTAAAGCGGATGATGCGGACCTGTCTTCGTATACTAACAAAAGCTACGGCGTTGATGGTACGCTCGGTTTCCCGGTTAACGAATATAACACCCTGCGTGCGGGCTTAGGTTACGTCCATAACGACCTGTCCAACATGCAACCGCAGGTGGCAATGTGGCGTTATCTGGACTCTATCGGACAGTCTGCCAGCACCTCGAATGATGATAACGGTTTTGCCGCAGATGACTTCACCTTCAACTATGGCTGGACGTACAACCGCCTCGACCGTGGTTTCTTCCCGACCGAAGGTTCTCGCGTCAACCTGAACGGTAAAGTGACCATTCCGGGCTCGGATAACGAGTTCTACAAGGTTACGCTGGATACCGCGTCCTACTTCCCGATCGATGAAGACCATAAATGGGTGGTTCTGGGTCGTACGCGCTGGGGTTACGGCGATGGTTTAGGTGGCAAAGAGCTGCCATTCTATGAAAACTTCTACGCCGGTGGCTCAAGTACCGTACGTGGCTTCCAGTCCAACAACATTGGTCCGAAAGCAGCCTACTACGGCGGTAACGACGAAGATAACTGCGATAAGTCTTCATCAAGCGAAGTATGTAGCTCTGACGATGCAGTCGGTGGTAACGCCATGGGTGTTGCCAGCCTGGAGTTTATTACCCCTACGCCGTTTATCAGCGATAAGTATGCTAACTCCGTTCGTACCTCCTTCTTCCTGGATGCGGGTACCGTATGGGATACTAACTGGGAAAATACCAGTGCGACCAGGGCTGCAGGTATTCCGGACTACAGCGATCCGAGCAATATTCGTATGTCTGCGGGTCTCGCACTACAATGGATGTCACCGCTGGGGCCGTTGGTCTTCTCTTACGCCCAGCCGTTTAAGAAATATGATGGAGACAAGGCGGAGCAGTTCCAGTTTAACATTGGTAAAACATGGTAATTGTCCGTCGCAAAGGAATGCGTTGGCAGTGTAGCGCTGACAACTGGCGATCGCAGGATCGCCTTGCCACGCAAAGAACGGTACCTTCGGGTGCCAATGGGATGGTAAGGAGTTAATTGTGAAAAAGTGGTTATTAGCTGCAGGTCTCGGTTTAGCGATGGCAACTTCTGCTCAGGCAGCGGACAAAATTGCAATCGTCAATATGGGTAACTTGTTCCAGCAGGTTGCGCAGAAAACAGGTGTTTCTGCCAAGCTGGAGAGCGAGTTCAAAGGCCGTGCAAGCGAACTGCAGGGTATGGAAAACGATCTGCAATCCAAAATGCAGCGTCTGCAGCGCGATGGTTCTACCATGAAAGCGAGCGAACGTAGCAAACTGGAAAAAGACGTAATGGCTCAGCGTCAGACTTTCTCTCAGAAAGCGCAAGCTTTTGAGCAGGATCGTCAACGTCGTTCTAACGAAGAGCGCGGCAAGCTGGTTACCCGTATCCAGTCCGCTGTGAAAGCTGTAGCTGCCGATCAGAGCATCGATCTGGTTGTTGATGCCAACGCCGTTGCATTCAACAGCAGCGATGTTAAAGACATCACCGCTGATGTCCTGAAACAGGTTAAATAAGTAATGCCTTCAATTCGACTCGCTGATTTAGCTCAGCAGTTGGATGCAGAATTACACGGTGATGGCGATATCGTCATCACCGCTGTTGCGTCCATGCAATCTGCTAAAGCAGGCAATATCACCTTCATGGTAAGCCCTAAGTACCGTGAACATCTGGCGCTTTGCCAGGCGTCTGCTGTCGTTATGACGCAGGACGATTTGCCGTTTGCCGCAGGTGCTGCGCTGGTAGTAAAGAACCCCTACCTGACGTATGCCCGTATGGCACAAATTCTGGATACCACGCCGCAGCCGGCACAAAACATCGCACCCAGTGCGGTGATTGACCCGACGGCGCAGCTGGGTAACAACGTATCAATTGGTGCAAATGCGGTTATCGAATCAGACGTCGTGCTGGGCGATAACGTGGTCATCGGTGCCGGTTGCTTCGTCGGTAAAAAAACAAAAATTGGTGCAGGCTCTCGCCTGTGGGCCAATGTCTCTGTTTATCATGAGATCGAAATTGGCGAAAACTGCCTGATCCAGTCCAGTACCGTTATCGGTTCGGATGGTTTCGGTTATGCCAACGATCGTGGTAACTGGGTTAAGATCCCGCAGCTTGGCCGGGTGATCATCGGCGATCGCGTCGAAATCGGTGCATGCACGACTATTGACCGTGGTGCGCTTGATGACACGATTATCGGTAATGGTGTTATCATCGATAACCAGTGCCAGATTGCGCATAACGTTGTGATTGGCGACAATACTGCCGTTGCCGGTGGCGTTATTATGGCGGGCAGCCTGAAGATTGGCCGTTACTGCATGATTGGCGGCGCCAGCGTCATTAACGGGCATATGGAAATATGCGATAAGGTTACGGTTACCGGTATGGGCATGGTTATGCGTCCAATCACCGAACCGGGCGTCTACTCTTCAGGCATTCCGTTGCAGCCTAACAAGGTGTGGCGTAAGACTGCAGCCCTGGTGATGAATATTGATGATATGAGCAAGCGCCTCAAGGCCATTGAGCGCAAAATCGATCAACAAGACTAAGCGTTCATCCGTTTAACGCACACTTCCCGGCCTGTCGGCTTTCTTATAAACCGGCAGGCCGTGTTATTATTGCCATTCAGATATTTTGACAGGAAGAGTATTTTGACTACTGACACTCATACTCTGCATATTGAAGAGATTTTAGAACTTCTGCCGCACCGCTACCCGTTTTTGTTGGTAGACCGTGTGCTGGATTTTGAAGAAGGTCGTTTTCTGCGCGCAGTGAAAAATGTTTCTGTAAACGAGCCATTCTTCCAGGGGCATTTCCCTGGGAAGCCTATCTTCCCGGGCGTATTGATCCTGGAAGCGATGGCTCAGGCTACCGGTATTCTGGCGTTTAAAAGCGTTGGGAAACTGGAGCCGGGTGAGCTCTATTACTTCGCAGGTATCGACGAAGCGCGCTTCAAGCGCCCGGTTGTGCCTGGTGATCAGATGATCATGGAAGTGACTTTTGAAAAAACGCGTCGCGGCCTGACTCGCTTCAAAGGCGTAGCTCTGGTTGACGGCAAGGTTGTTTGCGAAGCTACCATGATGTGTGCGCGTAGCCGGGAGGCCTGATACGTGATTGATAAAACCGCCTTTATTCATCCAACCGCCATTGTGGAAGAGGGTGCCGTTATCGGTGCTAACGTCCACATTGGTCCATTCTGTATTGTTGGACCCCATGTCGAAATTGGTGAGGGTACCGTACTGAAATCTCACGTCGTTGTGAATGGTCATACGACTATTGGCCGCGATAACGTGATCTATCAGTTCGCCTCCATCGGTGAAGTTAACCAGGATCTGAAATATGCTGGCGAACCAACCCGTGTGGAAATTGGCGATCGTAACCGCATTCGCGAAAGCGTCACCATTCATCGTGGCACAGTACAGGGCGGTGAGTTGACGAAGGTGGGCAGCGATAACCTGTTTATGGTCAACGCGCATATCGCGCATGACTGTACCGTGGGTGACCGCTGCATTCTCGCCAACAACGCAACGCTGGCGGGACACGTATCAGTTGATGATTTTGCAATCATTGGCGGCATGACCGCTGTCCATCAGTTCTGCATCATTGGTGCGCACGTGATGGTTGGCGGCTGCTCCGGCGTGGCGCAGGACGTTCCGCCGTATGTGATTGCACAGGGTAACCATGCGACGCCGTTTGGCGTCAACATCGAAGGCCTTAAGCGTCGCGGTTTTAGCCGTGAAGCGATTATGGCTATCCGCAACGCTTACAAGCAGTTGTACCGTAACGGTAAAACACTGGAAGAGGCTAAGCCGGAAATTGCCGAACTGGCGAAGCAGCATCCTGAGGTGAACGCGTTTGTGGAGTTCTTCGCACGCTCAACCCGTGGTCTGATTCGTTAATGGTCGATAGTCGCCCGCTTACGATCGCCCTCGTCGCCGGAGAAACCTCCGGCGATATTCTTGGTGCAGGTCTGATTCGAGCGCTCAAAGCGCGCGTTCCCAACGCGCGCTTTGTCGGCGTTGCTGGCCCATTGATGCAGGCTGAAGGCTGCGAAGCCTGGTACGAAATGGAAGAGCTGGCGGTGATGGGCATCGTCGAGGTACTGGGTCGCCTGCGCCGGTTGCTGCATATTCGCGCCGATCTGACGCGTCGTTTTACCGAACTTAAGCCCGATGTGTTTGTGGGCATTGATGCGCCTGACTTCAACATTACCCTTGAAGGTAATCTGAAAAGACAGGGGATCAAAACTATCCATTACGTCAGTCCGTCCGTCTGGGCGTGGCGACAGAAACGCGTTTTCAAAATAGGCAGATCGACGAATCTGGTATTAGCCTTCCTGCCTTTCGAAAAAGCGTTTTACGATAAATTCAACGTTCCGTGCCGCTTTATCGGCCATACCATGGCCGACGCCATGCCGCTGGATCCCGATAAAAATGGTGCACGTGACCTGCTGGGTATTTCACATGATGCCCACTGCCTGGCGCTGTTGCCGGGGAGCCGCGGCGCAGAAGTCGAAATGCTCAGCGCTGATTTTCTGAAAACTGCGCAAATTCTGCGTCAGACTTACCCTGATCTGGAAGTGGTCGTGCCGCTGGTGAATGCCAAACGCCGGGAGCAGTTCGAGCGTATTAAGGCGGAGGTCGCCCCCGATCTGCATGTCCATCTGTTGGATGGCAAAGGCCGTGAGGCGATGGTCGCCAGCGATGCCGCGTTGCTGGCATCAGGTACCGCTGCGCTGGAGTGCATGCTGGCGAAATGCCCGATGGTGGTGGGTTATCGTATGAAGCCGTTCACCTTCTGGCTGGCGAAACGGCTGGTGAAAACGGATTACGTCTCCTTGCCGAACCTGCTTGCCCGACGTGAGCTGGTGAAAGAGTTGCTGCAGGATGAGTGCCAGCCGCAGGCATTAGCCGCTGCGCTGCTGCCGCTGCTGGCTAACGGCAAAACCAGCCATGAAATGCATGACACCTTCCGGGAACTGCATCAGCAAATCCGCTGTAATGCCGATGAGCAGGCGGCTGACGCGGTGCTGGAGCTAGCTAAATGATGGAATTTGTTTACCCTCACGCCCATCTGGTGGCGGGAGTGGATGAAGTAGGGCGTGGGCCGCTGGTGGGCGCTGTTGTCACTGCCGCGGTGATCCTCGATCCTGCTCGTCCAATTATCGGTCTGAATGACTCGAAGAAATTATCCGAGAAGCGCCGCCTGGCGCTGTACGACGAAATTAAAGAGAAAGCGCTGGCCTGGAGTGTCGGGCGGGCGGAACCGCATGAGATCGACGAGCTGAATATTCTGCATGCCACCATGCTGGCGATGCAGCGTGCCGTCGCCGGGCTGAGCGTGGTGCCAGAGTATGTGCTGATCGACGGTAATCGTTGTCCGGCGCTGCCCATGCCGTCGCTGGCGGTGGTAAAAGGCGACAGCCGGGTGGCGGAAATTAGCGCCGCTTCGATCATTGCTAAAGTCACGCGCGATGCTGAAATGGCCGCGCTGGATCTCACATTTCCCCAGTATGGTTTTGCCCAGCATAAGGGGTATCCTACCGCTTTCCATCTGGAAAGACTGGCTGAACACGGCGCAACTGAACATCATCGCCGCAGTTTTGGACCGGTGAAACGCGCACTGGGACTGATGTCCTGAATCAAGACGCCAATAAGTAACGCGGAATCTGAAGATGGCTGAACCACGTTTCGTACACCTGCGGGTGCACAGCGACTATTCCATGATTGATGGGCTGGCGAAGACCGGGCCGCTGGTGAAAAAGGCGGCCTCGCTTGGCATGCCTGCGCTGGCGATCACCGACTTCACTAACCTGTGCGGTCTGGTGAAGTTCTACGGAACGGCGCACGGTGCCGGGATGAAGCCGGTAATTGGTGCTGATTTTCACGTACAGAGCGAGCTTCTCGCCGATGAAATGACGCAAATTACCGTCCTGGCGCTGAACAATACCGGCTATCAGAACCTGACGCTGCTCATCTCCCGTGCCTATCAGCGCGGCTACGGCCCGCAGGGTCCGTGGATCGATCGCGCGTGGCTGGCGGAGCTGAATGAGGGGCTGCTGCTGATCTCCGGCGGGCGTATGGGCGACGTAGGCCGATGCCTGCTGCGCGGCAACACCGCCCTGGTGGAGCAGTGCGTCGATTTTTATAAAGAGTATTTCCCGGATCGCTTCTACCTGGAGCTGATCCGCACCGGTCGTCCTGATGAAGAGAGCTATCTGCACGCCGCAGTCGCCCTGGCGGAAGAGCAGGGCCTGCCGGTGGTTGCCACCAACGATGTGCGCTTCATCAACGCCGATGATTTTGACGCCCATGAAATTCGCGTCGCTATTCACGATGGTTTTACCCTCGACGATCCGAAACGGCCGCGTAACTATTCGCCGCAGCAGTACATGCGCAGCGAAGAGGAGATGTGCGAGCTGTTTTCCGATATCCCGGAAGCGCTGGAGAACAGCGTAGAGATCGCCAAGCGCTGTAACGTCACCGTCCGTCTGGGTGAATACTTCCTGCCGCAGTTCCCGACCGGCGACATGACCACCGAAGACTTCCTGGTCATGAAATCGAAAGAAGGTCTGGAAGAGCGCCTTGAGTTTCTCTTCCCGGATCCGGCCGTTCGCGCCGAGAAGCGTCCGGAGTATGACGAGCGTCTGGACGTAGAGCTCCAGGTTATTAACCAGATGGGGTTCCCCGGCTACTTCCTGATCGTTATGGAGTTTATCCAGTGGTCGAAAGACAACGGCGTACCGGTAGGGCCGGGCCGTGGTTCGGGTGCCGGATCGCTGGTGGCCTATGCGCTGAAAATTACCGATCTCGATCCGCTGGAATTTGACCTACTGTTCGAACGCTTCCTCAACCCGGAACGTGTCTCGATGCCCGACTTTGACGTCGATTTCTGCATGGAGAAACGCGACCAGGTCATTGAACACGTGGCAGACATGTACGGTCGTGATGCGGTATCGCAGATCATTACCTTCGGTACCATGGCGGCAAAAGCAGTTATCCGCGACGTGGGCCGCGTGCTGGGGCATCCGTACGGCTTTGTTGACCGCATCTCGAAGCTGGTGCCGCCTGACCCGGGCATGACCCTGGCGAAAGCCTTCGAAGCGGAGCCGCAGCTGCCGGAAATCTACGAGGCGGATGAAGAGGTTAAAGCGCTGATCGACATGGCGCGTAAGCTGGAAGGGGTCACCCGAAACGCCGGTAAACACGCCGGTGGGGTGGTCATTGCCCCGACCAAAATTACCGACTTTGCGCCGCTCTACTGCGATGAATCGGGCCTGCATCCGGTCACCCAGTTTGACAAGAATGACGTGGAATATGCCGGGCTGGTGAAGTTTGACTTCCTCGGCTTGCGTACGCTCACCATCATCGACTGGGCGTTGAAGATGATCAACCCGCGCCGGGCCAAGCAGGGCCTGGAGCCGATTGATATCGCCGCAATCCCGCTCGATGACAAGAAAAGTTTCGACATGCTGCAACGCTCGGAGACCACGGCGGTCTTCCAGCTTGAATCCCGCGGCATGAAAGATTTGATCAAGCGTCTGCAGCCTGACTGCTTCGAAGATATGATCGCGCTGGTGGCGCTGTTCCGTCCAGGGCCGCTGCAGTCGGGGATGGTAGATAACTTTATCGACCGTAAGCACGGTCGCGAGGAGCTCTCCTATCCGGATGTACAGTGGCAGCATGAAAGCCTGAAGCCGGTGCTGGAGCCAACCTACGGCATTATCCTGTATCAGGAACAGGTCATGCAGATTGCCCAGGTGCTCTCCGGCTACACCCTCGGCGGCGCGGATATGCTGCGTCGTGCGATGGGTAAGAAAAAGCCGGAAGAGATGGCCAAGCAGCGCTCGATCTTTGAAGATGGGGCGAAAAAAAACGGCATCGACGGCGAACTGGCGATGAAGATCTTCGATCTGGTAGAGAAATTTGCCGGATACGGATTTAACAAATCGCACTCTGCGGCCTACGCGCTGGTCTCCTATCAGACGCTGTGGCTGAAGGCGCACTACCCGGCCGAGTTTATGGCCGCGGTAATGACCGCCGATATGGACAACACCGAGAAGGTGGTCGGGCTGGTGGATGAGTGCTGGCGCATGGGGCTGAAAATCCTGCCGCCGGACATCAACTCCGGTCAGTACCATTTCCACGTCAATGACGACGGGGAGATTGTCTACGGTATCGGCGCGATTAAAGGCGTGGGTGAAGGCCCGATTGAAGCGATCATCGAAGCCCGTAACCAGGGCGGCTACTTCCGCGAGCTGTTTGACCTCTGCGCACGAACCGATATTAAAAAGCTCAACCGCCGGGTGCTGGAAAAGCTAATTATGTCCGGGGCGTTCGACCGTCTCGGGCCGCATCGCGCGGCGCTGATGAACTCGCTGGGTGACGCCCTTAAGGCCGCCGATCAGCACTCAAAAGCCGAGGCCATTGGCCAGGCGGATATGTTCGGCGTGCTGGCAGAAGAGCCGGAGCAGATTGAACAATCCTATGCCAGCTGTCAGCCGTGGCCGGAACAGACCGTGCTGGATGGTGAGCGCGAGACGTTAGGGCTGTACCTGACCGGGCATCCAATCAATCAGTATATTAAAGAAATTGAGCGCTATGTCGGAGGCTACCGGCTGAAAGACATGCATCCGACAGAACGTGGTAAGATTACTACGGCTGCGGGGCTCGTCATTGCTGCGAGGGTTATGGTCACCAAACGCGGCAATCGTATCGGCATCTGTACGCTGGATGACCGTTCCGGGCGGCTGGAGGTGATGTTATTCACCGACGCGCTGGATAAATACCAGCAGCTGCTGGAAAAAGACCGCATACTTATCGTCAGCGGACAGGTCAGCTTTGATGACTTCAGCGGGGGACTTAAAATGACCGCCCGCGAAGTGATGGACATTGACGAAGCCCGGGAAAAATATGCTCGCGGGCTTGCTATCTCGCTGACGGACAGGCAAATTGATGACCAGCTTTTAAACCGACTCCGTCAGTCTCTGGAACCCCACCGCTCGGGGACCATTCCAGTACATCTCTACTATCAGAGGGCGGATGCGCGTGCACGGTTGCGCTTTGGTGCGTCGTGGCGTGTCTCTCCGAGCGATCGTTTACTGAACGATCTACGTGGCCTCATTGGTTCGGAGCAGGTGGAACTGGAGTTTGACTAATACAGGAATACTATGAGTCTGAATTTCCTTGATTTCGAACAGCCGATTGCAGAGCTGGAAGCGAAAATCGATTCTCTGACTGCCGTGGGCCGTCAGGATGAAAAACTGGATATTAACATCGACGAAGAAGTGCATCGTCTGCGTGAAAAAAGCGTAGAACTGACGCGTAAAATCTTTGCCGATCTCGGCGCATGGCAGGTTGCTCAACTGGCTCGCCATCCTCAGCGTCCGTACACCCTGGATTATGTCCGCCTGGCGTTTGATGAATTCGACGAACTGGCTGGTGATCGTGCATACGCTGACGATAAAGCTATCGTTGGCGGGATTGCGCGTCTTGACGGCCGTCCGGTGATGATTATTGGCCACCAGAAAGGGCGCGAAACCAAAGAAAAAATTCGCCGCAATTTCGGGATGCCAGCACCAGAAGGTTATCGTAAAGCCCTGCGTCTGATGGAGATGGCCGAGCGTTTTAACATGCCGATCATCACCTTCATCGACACCCCGGGAGCCTATCCTGGTGTGGGCGCGGAAGAGCGTGGTCAGTCTGAAGCGATTGCCCGTAACCTGCGTGAAATGTCGCGTTTAAGCGTGCCGGTTATCTGCACCGTTATCGGTGAAGGTGGTTCCGGTGGCGCGCTGGCCATTGGTGTGGGCGATAAAGTGAATATGCTGCAGTACAGCACCTATTCCGTTATCTCCCCGGAAGGGTGTGCCTCCATTCTGTGGAAAAGCGCCGATAAAGCCCCGATGGCTGCGGAAGCGATGGGCATTATCGCTCCTCGCCTGAAAGAGCTGAAGCTGATCGATACCGTTATTCCGGAACCGCTGGGTGGCGCGCATCGTAAGCCAGAAGTGATGGCCGCGTCCCTGAAGGCGCAGCTGCTGGCTGACCTTGCTGATCTCGACGTGCTGAGCAAAGAAGATCTGCTGAACCGTCGTTACCAGCGTCTGATGAGCTACGGCTACGCGTAAGCTACGCAATAATCTTAAAAGCCGCACCCTGTTGCGGCTTTTTTTATGTCCATGGTTTACCTCAACTATGCTTAGCTAATGTTTTTTAAGGAGGTAAACCGTGAACATCATTGCCATTATGGGGCCGCACGGCGTCTTTTATAAAGACGAACCCATCAAGGAGCTGGAGCAGGCGCTGGCATCGCGCGGGTTTCAACTTATCTGGCCGCAAAACAGCGCCGATCTACTGAAGTTTATTGAACATAACCCCCGTATCTGCGGCGTCATCTTCGACTGGGACGAGTACGATATGGAGTTGTGCAGCGACATCAACCAACTCAATGAATACCTGCCGCTTTACGCCTTTATCAATACTCACTCCACGATGGATATCAGCGCCCAGGATATGCGCATGGCACTGTGGTTCTTCGAGTACTCACTGGGCGTGGCCGAGGATATTGCGACCCGCATTCAGCAATATACCGGCGAGTACCTCGATACCATTACTCCGCCGTTTACCCGCGCCCTTTTCACCTACGTAAAAGAGGGGAAGTACACCTTCTGTACCCCCGGTCATATGGCGGGAACCGCGTATCAGAAAAGCCCGGTGGGCTGTCTGTTCTATGACTTCTTTGGCGGGAACACGCTGAAGGCAGATGTGTCGATCTCGGTGACGGAACTGGGATCGCTGCTGGATCATACCGGCCCACATCTCGAAGCCGAAGAGTATATCGCTCGCACTTTTGGTGCCGAGCAGAGCTATATGGTCACCAACGGCACCTCGACCTCCAACAAGATTGTCGGCATGTACGCCGCGCCGGGCGGCAGCACTTTACTGATCGACCGCAACTGTCATAAATCTCTGGCGCACCTGCTGATGATGAGTGACGTGGTGCCGCTCTGGCTGTCACCGACCCGCAACGCGCTGGGCATTCTGGGCGGGATCCCGCGCCGGGAATTTTCTCATGCAGCAATAGAGCGCAAAGTGGCAGCCGTGCCGGGCGCAAGCTGGCCGGTTCACGCGGTGATCACCAATTCCACCTACGACGGCCTGCTGTACAACACCAACTGGGTGAAACAGACTCTCGATGTGCCTTCCATCCATTTTGATTCTGCCTGGGTCCCCTATACCAATTTCCATCCGATCTATGCCGGAAAGAGCGGGATGAGCGGTGAACGCCTGCCGGGTAAAGTGTTCTTCGAAACCCAGTCCACGCACAAAATGTTGGCTGCGTTTTCTCAGGCCTCGCTGATCCACATTAAGGGCGAGTACGATGAAGATACCTTCAACGAAGCCTTTATGATGCACACCACCACCTCGCCCAGCTATCCGCTGGTGGCCTCGATTGAAACTGCGGCGGCGATGCTGCGCGGTAATCCCGGTAAGCGCCTGATAAACCGCTCCGTTGAGCGCGCCCTGCATTTTCGCAAAGAGGTTCAGCGCCTTAAAGATGAAGCCGACGGCTGGTTCTTCGATATCTGGCAGCCGGACGATATCGACGAAGCTGAATGCTGGCCGGTGGCGCCGGGCGAGAGCTGGCATGGTTTCCGCGATGCCGATGAGGATCATATGTTCCTCGATCCGGTCAAAGTCACCATTCTCCCGCCAGGTATGGACGAGCAGGGAGTGATGAGTGAAGAGGGGATCCCCGCGGCGCTGGTGGCGAAATTCCTCGACGAGCGCGGCGTGGTGGTCGAAAAAACCGGGCCGTACAACCTGCTTTTCCTGTTCAGTATCGGTATCGACAAAACCCGGGCGATGGGTTTGCTGCGCGGGTTGATGGAGTTTAAGCGCGCCTACGATCTGAATTTGCGGGTCAAGAACATGCTGCCGGATCTCTATGCCGAAGATCCCGATTTCTACCGCAACATGCGTATTCAGGATCTGGCTAAAGGCATTCACAAGCTCATTCGTCAACACGACTTGCCGCGACTGATGCTGCAGGCGTTTGATGTCCTGCCAGAAATGAAGCTCACCCCGCATCACGCCTGGCAGCGTCAGGTGAAGGGAGAGGTAGAGACGGTTGATCTGGAGGATCTGGTTGGCCGGGTGTCAGCCAATATGATCCTCCCTTATCCACCCGGTGTGCCGCTGCT
Organism: Leclercia sp. LSNIH8; assembly: GCF_002920195.1. Taxonomy (NCBI): domain Bacteria; kingdom Pseudomonadati; phylum Pseudomonadota; class Gammaproteobacteria; order Enterobacterales; family Enterobacteriaceae; genus Leclercia; species Leclercia sp. LSNIH8. Next base: position 503,274 of record NZ_PQJY01000005.1, read on the forward strand.
TATGCCCGGCGAGATGATCACCGAGAAGAGCAGGGCGGTTCTCGATTTCCTGTTAATGCTCTGCTCGATTGGCCGTCACTATCCCGGTTTTGAAACCGACATCCACGGTGCCAAACGGGATGAAAACGGTATCTACCGGGTACGGGTCTTAAAAGCGTCATGACCCCTTGCTCGGCAAGGGGGTTCGGATATAACGTTCAGGCACACCAATAAGGAGAGGCTATGCTGGGTTTAAAGCAGGTTCATCACATTGCAATCATTGCCACCGACTATGCCGCCAGTAAGGCGTTTTACTGCGATACGCTGGGTTTTACCCTGCAAAGTGAGTTTTATCGCGAAGAGCGTGATTCCTGGAAAGGCGACCTGGCGCTGAATGGTCAGTATGTCATTGAGCTCTTTTCGTTCCCTTTCCCGCCGGCGCGTCCGTCCCGGCCCGAAGCCTGCGGTTTACGTCATCTGGCGTTCAGTGTGGATGACATTGACCAGGCGGTAGAGCATCTTGAATCCCACGGTGTTAAGTGCGAAGCCATCCGTATCGATCCCTTCACCGGAAAGCGCTTCACCTTTTTCAACGATCCTGATGGCCTGCCGCTGGAGCTCTACCAGCAGTAACGCTTGCCTCGCCAGGGAATGCCCGGTAACGTGCCGGGCACCTTTCTGGATAAATGACGACGATGACCACAGCCGACCTTCAGCAAGCTCTTCACCCGTACCGCCGACTGCTGGTGGGCTTTAGCGGTGGCCTGGATTCCACCGTATTGCTGCATCAGCTTATGCTGTGGCGGGAACAGGAGCCTGGCCTCGAACTGCGCGCTATCCATATTCACCACGGCCTGAGCCCCCACGCCGAAAGCTGGGTCGCCCATTGCCAGCACCTGTGCCAGCAGTGGAATATCCCGTTGATTGTGGCGCGGGTAACGCTGGCGGAGGAGGGGCTGGGGCTGGAGGCGCAGGCGCGTAAAGCGCGTTATGCCGCCTTTTGTGAGGCCCTGTTGCCGGATGAAGCGTTGGTCACGGCGCAACATCTGGACGATCAGTGTGAAACCTTTCTGCTGGCGCTAAAGCGCGGCAGCGGCCCGGCAGGGTTGTCGGCCATGCCCGCACGGGCGCGTTTTGCCGGTACTGAACAAATTCGTCCCCTTCTTGGTGAAACGCGAGACTCACTAATGGCCTGGGCCCAGCGTTGGGATCTGCGTTGGATTGAGGATGAAAGTAACCAGGACGACAGCTATGACCGCAATTTTTTGCGTCTGCGCGTCCTGCCGTTGCTGGCAGAGCGCTGGCCGCATTTTGCACAGGCCACCTCCCGCAGCGCCACGCTGTGCGCGGAGCAGGAGCACCTGCTGGATGAACTGCTGGCAGACGAGCTTTCAACCTTAGTGTCTACGGACGGGGCGCTGGCTATCGCGCCGCTGCAGGCGATGAGTGTGGTACGCCGGGCCGCGTTGCTGCGCCGATGGCTGGCGCTGCACGGGGCGTTAATGCCGTCACGCGCCATGCTTAATCGCATCTGGGATGAGGTGGTGCTGGCCCGGGAAGACGCGGCACCGCGGCTGCGTTCCGGCGAAGGTGAAATTCGTCGCTTTCGCGGTCAGCTGTGGTGGGTGAAAGTTCACGCCTCGCTGGCCGATCGGGTTATCGACTGGCCGTTGCTGGAGCGGCCCCTCTCACTGCCAGAAGGGCTGGGTACGCTTCATCTCAAGACGGGGGGCGCTCTTCGACTGCCGCGGGCAGATGAGCCCGTAACGGTGCGCTTTCGCGCCAGCGGTACGCTGCACATTGTCGGGCGAAACGGCGGACGCAAGATCAAAAAAATCTGGCAGGAACTCAACGTTGCCCCCTGGCGTCGGGACAGCACGCCGCTTCTATTCTACGGAGAAACGTTGGTGGCGGCGGCGGGGGCGTTTGTAACGCATGAAGGGGCAGCTGAAGCGGAGCGGGGCGTAGAGCTGGAGTGGAAAACGTAACGGGCAGCAGGCTGCCCGTTACACGGGATCAGGACTCGCTCACCACAACGGTGCCGATTTCGGGATGACTGAAGCTAGCTATTTTATCGAGACGCAGTTCGCGCGTTGCGCCGCCGTCTTCCACAACCAGATACTCCACGTTCTTACGGGAAACCAGATCGTTCGCCTTGGCCTTCAGCACTTCGCCATCTTTTAACGCCAGCGTAAGAAGCAGGTGATGCTGGCAGGCGAGTTCGAGATTGTCGTAGTCATCGCAGTTAATAGGTTGATAGGTATCATTCATTGACATAATCGCTCACCAGTAAATTCGCAGCAGCATATGCTGCTTTTTCTCTGACCGATTCTGAAAGCGTATCATCCGACGCCATTTCATTCAGAACTTTCAATACACAGCCCAACGCATCGGGGATATACCCCAGATCGCCGCTGGCAATCTCCGCATACCGTTTGCGAATTAGCTCACAATAATTTTCCACATCCCCTCCTGCCAGCGCACTGACTTTACTGTGAGATACCATTAAGCCTACGAAGATAAACTCGGTTTAGCAAGGTGACTATACCATACTCATTTAAGCAATATCAGCAGGTTGATGTCGCAGACATTCTCAAGCCTGTAACAGCCTTTTGGCGGAGATTTCGCTACAATGCGCACCTGATTCGAAAGGAGTTCTCTCATGGCGCTTAAAGCGACAATTTACAAAGCCGCGGTCAATGTGGCGGATTTAGACCGCAATCAGTTTCTGGATGCGACCTTGACGCTGGCGCGTCATCCCTCCGAAACGCAAGAGCGCATGATGCTGCGCCTGCTGGCATGGATTAAGTACGCCAATGAGCGCCTGCAATTTACCCGCGGGTTAAGTGCGGAAGACGAGCCGGAAGCCTGGCTGCTCAACGATCATCTGGGTATCGATCTCTGGATTGAGCTGGGCCTGCCGGATGAGCGTCGCATTAAGAAAGCCTGCACGCAATCTGCTGAAGTGGCGCTCTTTACCTACAACAGCCGCGCAGCGGAGATCTGGTGGCAGCAGAACAAGAATAAGTGCGCCCAGTTTGCCAACCTGTCTGTCTGGTATCTGGATGATGATCAACTGGCTAAGCTGAGCGCATTTGCCGGTCGAACCATGATTCTGCAGGCAACCATTCAGGATGGCGCCATCTGGCTGTCGGATGCTGAGAATAATCTGGAAATTCATCCGGAAGCCTGGCAGTCCCGTTCATGATCGTAGTGTCCCGAACCGTCGCCCTGCCCGATCATGAAGTGGAGATCACCGCGATCCGCGCCCAGGGAGCAGGGGGCCAGCATGTGAACAAAACCTCAACGGCTATTCATCTGCGCTTTGACATTCGGGCATCCAGCCTGCCAGAGTATTATAAAGAGCGCCTGCTCGCCGCCAGCCATCATCTGATCACCTCTGACGGCATCATTATTATCAAGGCGCAGGAGTACCGCAGCCAGGAGATGAACCGGGAAGCCGCGCTTGCCCGGCTGGTGGCGGTAATACAAGAGTTAACGGCAGTGCAAAAAAGCCGGCGGGCAACCCGCCCGACACGCGCATCGAAAGAGCGCCGTCTGGCTTCTAAATCACAAAAATCGACCGTCAAAGCACTGCGTGGCAAAGTTCGAGGCCCCCAGGATTAACGGGGAGCAGGCGGGTTGAGAAAAGGAATCTGATGTGAAAACAGCAATATTTTCAGTGGTGGCTGCAGGTGCGCTGGTCATCCTGATGGGATGTCATAATCGGGCAGAGGTGCAGGCGCTGGAGCCAGCCCATGAAGAGGCGCTAAAACCGATGCAGCAGAGCTGGCGGGGGATTTTACCCTGCGCCGATTGCGAAGGTATCGAAACCTCACTGTTTCTGGAAAAAGATGGCACTTGGGTAATGAATCAACATTATCAGGGGGCAAAAGCGCCTTCCTCTTTCGCCAGCTACGGTAGCTGGGCGCGAACAGCGGATAAGCTGGTGCTGACGGATACGCAGGGCGAAAAGCACTATTTCCGGGCGAAAGGCGAAGGGCTGGAGATGCTCGATCGGGAAGGAAATCCGATTGAGTCGCAGTTTAACTACACGCTGGCGCCCGTTAATGCAGCCCTGCCATCAACGCCAATGGCGATGCGCGGCATGTATTTCTATATGGCTGATGCGGCGAGCTTCACCGACTGTGCCACAGGCAAAAAGGTGAGCGTGGCGAATAACGCGCAGCTGGAGCGGGATTACGCGGTGGCGCGCGGAAACGATACTAAACCGGTGCTGCTCACCGTGAACGGGCATTTTACTCTTGAGGCCAACCCGGACAGTGGTGAAAAAGTCAAAATGCTGGTACCGGACAGAGACGCCCGCTTTGAAGCGGACAAAAACTGCGGCAGCAAATAGCGACAATAAAAAACCCCGCATCAGCGGGGTTTTTTTATGGCTTACGCCTTGATGGCTTTCACCAGATAATCAAGCACGTCACCGGTTTTGATCATCTGCTTCTCACCGTTACGACGATACTTATACTCGATCTCGTCATTATCGAGGTTACGATCGCCGATCACGATGGTGTGCGGAATGCCGATCAGTTCCATATCCGCAAACATCACGCCTGGGCGCTCTTTACGATCGTCCATCAGCACTTCGATACCCTGCGCACGCAGCTCGCTGTAGAGTTTTTCCGCCAGCTCCTGCACACGGTAGGACTTATGCATGTTCATCGGCAGGATCGCCACCTGGAACGGAGCGATGTTGTCCGGCCAGACGATGCCACGCTCGTCATAGTTCTGCTCAATAGCGGCAGCAACCACACGGGTCACCCCAATACCGTAGCAGCCCATGGTCAGGATCTGGTTACGGCCATCTTCACCCTGAACGGCGGCGTTCAGTGCACGGGAGTATTTATCACCCAGCTGGAAGATATGCCCGACTTCGATACCGCGTTTGATCATCAGGGTGCCGTTGCCGTCCGGGCTTGGATCGCCTGCCACCACGTTACGAATATCCGCCACTTCTGGCGTCGCGACGTCGCGATCCCAGTTAATGCCGAAATAGTGTTTGCCGTCGATGTTCGCGCCAGCAGAGAAGTCGCTCATCACGGCAACCGTGCGGTCAACCACAACAGGAACAGGCATATTCACCGGACCCAGGGAACCCGGGCCTGCGTTGACGACGGCGCGGATTTCCGCTTCCGTTGCGAAGGTTAACGGGCTTGCAACCTGTGGCAGCTTCTCGGCTTTCACTTCGTTCAACTCGTGATCGCCACGGACCAGCAGAGCAACCAGCGGGTAGGCGCTGCCTTCGGTGGATTTCACCAGCAGGGTTTTAACCGTTTTTTCGATCGGCAGATTGAACTGCTCAACCAACTCGGCGATGGTTTTCGCGTTTGGTGTATCAACCAGCTTCATCTCTTCGGTTGCCGCAGCACGCGGTGCTTTTGGCGCCAGCGCTTCTGCAAACTCAATGTTCGCGGCGTAATCAGAGGAGTCAGAGAAGATCACATCATCTTCACCGCTCTGTGCCAGCACCTGGAACTCATGGGATGCGCTACCGCCGATAGAACCGGTATCAGCCTGAACGGCGCGGAAATCCAGCCCCATGCGGGAGAAGATTTTGCTGTACGCTTCGTACATCTTGTCATAGGTCTCCTGCAGCGATTCCTGAGAAGTGTGGAAAGAGTAAGCATCTTTCATCAGGAATTCGCGAGAGCGCATGACGCCAAAACGTGGACGCACTTCATCACGGAATTTGGTCTGGATCTGGAAGAAGTTCAGCGGCAGCTGCTTGTATGAGCTCAGCTCGTTGCGGATCAGATCGGTAATGACCTCTTCATGCGTTGGACCGAGAACGAATGGACGATCGCCACGATCGGCAATACGCAGCAGTTCCGGACCATACTGCTCCCAGCGACCACTCTCCTGCCACAGTTCAGAGGGCTGAACTACCGGCATTAACACCTCGATAGCACCGGCGTTATTCATCTCTTCACGCACGATGTTTTCGACTTTTTTCAGGACGCGCACGCCGGTCGGCAACCAGGTGTATAACCCGGAGGCCAGCTTGCGGATCATCCCGGCGCGCAGCATCAGCTGGTGGCTGATCACCTCGGCGTCGGCAGGTGTCTCCTTCAGAGTGGAGAGCAGATATTGGCTAGTACGCATGTTGTTACGGTTCCATTTCGAAGAGTGGAACAGGCTGACCGGCAGCCTGACACAAAAAAAGTGGTTTAGTTTACCAGTGTGGCAAAGATGCCAAAAGAGAAGAGGATAAAATTACTGAGGCTCGAGGGCAAACACTTCAAAGCCGGCCGCGGTAACGCGCCAGCGAACGTTAAAATCCAGCAGCAGGACGGCGTAGGTTTTCCCGGCCTCTTCCTCTTTGCGATAGGCCGGACGGGGATCCTGGGCCAGCACCTCGATGATAAATTCCCGCAGGCGAGGATAGCGCTTCTCCAGCTGAATCAACTGGGGGGTGAGCGCATCGGTAAACCAGACCGGCGTATCTGCCTGGGGGGCCTGCTGGGCGTAGCTGGCACGCGCATCCGGTAAGGCTTCGGCAAAGGGCAGATAAGGTTTGATATCCACTACGGGTGTACCGTCCACCAGATCCAGGCTGCCAAGCTCCAGAATCACCTGATCCTTCTGGCAGCGAATGCCTTTCAGTTCGATGAGCGACATACCGACAGGGTTTGGACGAAAGGTCGAGCGCGTGGCAAACACTCCCATCCGGGCGTTACCGCCGAGACGAGGTGGGCGCACGGTGGGGCGCCAGCCGCCAGCCATGGTCTGATGAAAGATAAACAGCACCCACAGGTGGCTGAACGCTTCCAGTCCGCGCACGGCATCGGCCTGATTATACGGCGCGAGCAAGTGAAGTTCGCCGCTACAGCTTTTCACCAGACCGGGCTGGCGTGGCACGGCAAACTTCTCTTTATAGGGTGAGCGAATAACGCCTATCTGCTCGAACTGGAATGCACTCATTTCGCCGAGACGTTAAGGGCTGAACCTACGCAAACGGCCTGACGATAGCAGCCAGGTGTGCCGCTGGTGACCTCGCAGCTGTGCAGCAGAACCGCATTGGCCTTCATTTTAGAGGCATTGATCTGCATGCGTTTACGCGCAGTAGGAATATTTGGAGGAGAATCCTGGTTGGTAGCCTGGCAAGATTCGCCGGAGACTTCACCCAGATCGCGGAACGGTTTACCCACTAAATCTTCAGCCTTGGTATAGATTCTGACCGGCGCAGGACGTGGTGCTTTTGGCTTTTCAGGCTCCACTTTCGGCGGGGTTGCTGTGCTTTTAACAGGTTCAACAGGAGATCTGCTTAGCATAGAACAACCGCTCAGCATCAGTGCTAAAAGACAGATCGGTAAAGCACGCATATTATTTCCTCAATGAATAATCAAATCGTCAGATATTGAATCAGTTGCCTGCATAAATGACAAGACGGGCTTACGCCCGTCCTGAATGATATTACACAAAGGTAAGATTACCAGCCTTTAACTGCACCACCGTTAAAGACTTTGTTTGCTTCCTGGTAAACTTCATCAGACTGGTAAGCCTGCACGAACTTCTTCACGTTTTCCGCATCTTTGTTATCTTCGCGGGTAACGATCAGGTTAACGTACGGAGAGTCTTTGTCTTCCACGAAGATACCGTCTTTCGCTGGCGTCAGATTAATCTGGCTGGCGTAAGTGGTGTTGATAACCGCCAGGGCGATCTGCGCATCATCCAGAGAACGTGGCAGCTGTGGCGCTTCCAGTTCAACAATTTTCAGGTTTTTTGGGTTCTCGGTCACGTCCAGAACGGTCGGCAGCAGGCCAACACCATCTTTCAGTTTAATCAGACCCACTTTCTGCAGCAGCAGCAGGGAACGACCAAGGTTGGTTGGATCGTTAGGTACTGCTACCTGAGAACCGTCCTGCAGTTCTTCTAATGATTTGATTTTTTTGGAGTAGCCCGCGATTGGGTAAACGAAAGTATTGCCTACCGCAACCAGCTTGTAGCCACGATCTTTGATCTGCTGATCCAGGTACGGTTTGTGCTGGAAGGCGTTAGCATCGATATCGCCTTTGCTCAGCGCTTCGTTAGGCAGAACATAATCGTTGAAAGTCACCAGCTCCACGTCCAGGCCATACTTCTCTTTCGCCACTTTCGCTGCCGTCTCTGCAACCTGCTGCTCCGCACCCACGATAACGCCCACTTTGATGTGGTTTGGATCTTTTTCGTCCTGGCCACAACCTACCAGTGCCAGAGAGCCGATCAGCGCGCCTACCGCAGCAAAGGTCTTAAATTTAAACGCCATGTTTTTATCCTTAACTCGTCGAGTTTGTGTTGTGTAACGTTATTTGTGCGTAACAGCCCGGACGATGCGATCGCCAGAGAATTGAATGAGATAAACCAGTACAACCAGCAGAACCAGCACGGTATTCATAACGGTAGCATTGTAGCCAATGTAACCATACTGATAGCCGATCTGTCCCAGACCACCGGCGCCTACCGCACCACCCATCGCTGAGTAACCCACCAGAGTAATCAGCGTGATGGTGGCCGCGTTGACCAGACCTGGCAGGGCTTCTGGCAGTAAGACTTTGCGTACAATCTGCATCGGCGTCGCACCCATCGCGCGGGACGCTTCAATCAGCCCCGACGGGATCTCTAACAGCGCGTTCTCAACCATGCGGGCGATAAACGGCGCAGCACCCACGGTCAGGGGGACGATGGCAGCCTGCAGGCCGATGGATGTGCCCACAATAACGCGGGTGAAGGGGATCATCCATACCAACAGAATGATGAAGGGAATGGAACGGAAGATGTTCACCAGCGCGGAGAGCGTGCGGTAAAGTTTTGCGTTCTCAATAATCTGACCCGGACGGGTGACGTACAGCAGCACGCCCACCGGCAGGCCAATAACAAAACCGAAGAAGCCGGATACGAAGGTCATCGCCAGCGTTTCCCAAACGCCACGTGCCAGCAACCACATCATTGCCTCAGACATAACCCAGTACCTCAACTTTTACATGATGCTCTTGCAGCCAGGCGATCGCCGCCTGCGTATCTTCTTGCGTACCGTGCATTTCAGTCAGCATGATGCCGAACTTCACGCCACCGGCGTAATCCATCTGCGCGCTAATAATGTTGTTATTCACATTGAAGCGGCGGGCGGTTTCAGACAGCAGCGGGGCATCAACTGACTTGCCGGTAAACTCCATCCGCAGCATCGGAACGCTGTTTGCTTCTGGTTGCGCCTTTAAACGTGCCAGATAGTCTTCCGGAATATCCAGATGCAGCGTGGCCTGAATAAACTGCTGCGCCAGTGGGGTTTTCGGATGCGAGAACACTTCGCTGACGGTGTCTTGTTCAATCAGTTCACCCTGGCTTATCACCGCCACACAGTCGCAGATGCGCTTAACCACATCCATCTCGTGCGTAATAAGGAGAATGGTCAGCCCCAGTCGACGGTTAATGTCCTTTAACAGCTCCAGAATCGAGCGGGTTGTTGCCGGATCCAGGGCGCTGGTGGCTTCGTCACAGAGCAATACTTTTGGGTTGCTGGCCAGCGCACGCGCAATCGCCACGCGCTGTTTTTGTCCGCCGGACAAGTTGGCCGGGAAGGTGTCGTGCTTCTCGCTCAGACCGACCAGATCCAGCAGTTCGGTAACGCGACGTTTAATTTCGTCTTTGGGCGTGTTATCCAGCTCCAGCGGCAGGGCAACGTTGCCAAACACGGTGCGCGAAGAGAGCAGGTTAAAGTGCTGGAAGATCATGCCAATCTGGCGGCGGGCTTTAGTCAGTTCTGCTTCTGAAAGCGTGGTCAGTTCCGTACCATCAACCTGAACGTGACCTTCGGTCGGGCGTTCAAGCAAGTTAACGCAACGAATGAGCGTACTTTTACCTGCACCTGAGGCGCCAATGACGCCATAAATCTGTCCAGCCGGAACATGCAGGCTAACGTTGTTCAACGCCTGAATGGTACGGTTCCCTTGCTGGAACACTTTGGTGATATTCGAAAGTTTAATCATTAGATTATTTTTATCGTATGTAAGTTAGCCGTGGCATTTTCTGCTGCCTGATACGGGCGATGACCGTCAACAAAACGGATGTTAAGGCATCCAGACGTCTAAATCAATCCAACTCTGCACGATGAGCACTTTCTTGCGCAGTGAAACATGAGATACTACGCAGACATCCCTATTCAGGAGCAAACCGGTGGCAAAATCAGTACCCGCAATTTTTCTCGATCGTGACGGCACAATTAATGTCGATCATGGTTATGTGCATGAGATAGACGAATTTGAATTCATCGATGGCGTTATTGAAGCCATGCGTGAATTAAAAGAGATGGGATTTGCGCTGGTGGTGGTCACCAACCAGTCAGGTATCGCGCGCGGTAAATTCACCGAAGCACAGTTTGAGACCTTAACGGAATGGATGGACTGGTCACTGGCGGATCGCGGCGTTGATCTGGACGGTATCTATTATTGTCCGCATCACCCACAGGGAACCGTAGATGAGTATCGCCAGACCTGTGATTGCCGAAAACCACACCCGGGTATGCTCACTTCCGCACAAGAGTTCCTTCATATAGATATGAGCGCTTCATATATGGTGGGCGATAAACTGGAAGATATGCAGGCAGCTGCCGCGGCAGGCGTGGGGCATAAAATTCTGGTGCGTACTGGCAAGCCTGTCACGCCTGAAGCGGAAAATGCAGCGGATTGGGTGATTGATAGTCTGGCAGCGCTGCCGGAAACCATCAAAAAGCAGCAAAAATAGGCATTGTGGCGAAAAGGTGAGCGGTTGAAATAAAATTGTCGTTTTCCGCTTGTCAGCGCCGGAGAACTCCCTATAATGCGCCTCCATCGACACGGCGGATGTGAATCACTTCACACTAACAGCCGGGCCGGTTGAGGAGAAAAGCGAAAATAATCGCTTGACTCTGAAAGAGGAAAGCGTAATATACGCCACCTCGCAACGGTGAGCGAAAGCCGCGTTGCACTGCTCTTTAACAATTTATCAGACAATCTGTGTGGGCACTCAAAGTGACATGGATTCTTAACGTCCTCGGACAATAAATGAATACCAAGTCTCTGAGTGAACACGTAATTCATTACGAAGTTTAATTCACGAGCATCAAACTTAAATTGAAGAGTTTGATCATGGCTCAGATTGAACGCTGGCGGCAGGCCTAACACATGCAAGTCGAACGGTAGCACATGCA
>NZ_PQJY01000006.1:0-243413 GCF_002920195.1 Leclercia sp. LSNIH8
GCTATGGCCATGGTGCGTGCGTTGAACAGGATGACAAAGGCTGGGATGCCAGAAAGCGTGCGTATTGCCTGAAAATCCAGCCAGCTACAGGGTCGTTCGCAAGAAATCTTATTTATTCAACAAAGCCTAATTGATGATGAGTAAAGATGGTTTAGGGAGGGGACCGAACCACCCCGGAACGGCCCCCTGAAGGAATGGCAATTCCGTTCACCGCCAATATTAGCTTTTTCCAGGCTGTGATAACATCTCCGGGTCATTTTTCAGAGCCAGGGCAGATGAAGAAGAAAAACAGCACACCCACTCCTCACGATGCCACGTTCAGGCAGTTCCTGACGCAACCGGATATTGCCCGGGATTTCATGGAAATCCACCTGCCTGCAGAGCTGCGAGCAGTCTGCGATCTCAGCACGCTGAAACTGGAATCAGGCTCGTTCGTTGAGGATGATCTCCGCCAGTATTTCAGCGACGTCCTCTATAGCCTGAAAACTACAGCCGGCGACGGCTATATTCATGTTCTGGTCGAGCACCAGTCAACGCCGGACAAACATATGGCTTTCCGCCTCATACGCTATGCGGTAGCCGCCATGCAGCGCCACCTGGAGGCAGGGCATAAAAAACTGCCACTGGTGATACCGGTGCTGTTCTATACGGGTAAGCGCAGCCCGTATCCGTACTCTACTCGTTGGCTGGATGAATTTGACGCTCCCGAGCTGGCAGGCAAACTCTACAGCAACGCTTTCCCGCTGGTAGACGTTACGATCATTCCGGATGATGAAATCGCTGGCCATCGCAGCATGGCCGCCCTGACTTTACTGCAAAAGCATATTCACCAGCGGGACCTGGCAGAACTGGTCGACCGGCTGGCACCCATCTTGCTGGCGGGATACTTGTCTTCATCGCAGGTGATATCGCTGGTACACTATATAGTGCAGGCAGGCGAAACATCCGACGCCGAAGCCTTTGTACGCGAACTGGCACAGCGTGTGCCGCAACACGGAGACGCACTTATGACCATCGCACAACAGCTTGAACAGAAGGGCATCGAGAAGGGGATTCAGCTCGGTGAACAACGCGGCATTGAAAAAGGCGAGCGCGAAGCCACCCTTAAAATTGCACGAACCATGCTCCAGAACGGCATTGACCGCAATACCGTCATAAAAATGACTGGTCTGACTGAAGACGACCTGGCGCAGATCCGCCACTAATCACCCTTTCCTGGCACTCCCTGTCTGGTCATCAGCGAATACTGGTGGGGCAGGGAGTCACCAGACTCAAGTTCAGCCAGCCACAGCGATTAAACAGCTTCATCACCTCGCCACATTCCCCCGTCAGACACGCTGTCAACGGATTTATCTGTAAAGCGACATAGAGATTGGCTCGTAAGAGATAAATGCCGTTCACACCCGCACTGAGCGCCACAGCATTCCGACCGGCCCCCAGTTAGCAGCTTCTCAGTCGGGCACAATCCAGTAAAAAAGCGATGAGTCATCGATGGAGATACAGGCTAGAAAAGTGCGGTTCTGGCTTGTTCATATCCCGGGTGATGCTGCCAACTTACTGATTTAGTGTATGATGGTGTTTTTGAGGTGCTCCAGTGGCTTCTGTTTCTATCAGCTGTCCCTCCTGTTCAGCTACTGACGGGGTGGTGCGTAACGGCAAAAGCACCGCCGGACATCAGCGCTATCTCTGCTCTCACTGCCGTAAAACATGGCAACTGCAGTTCACTTACACCGCTTCTCAACCCGGTACGCACCAGAAAATCATTGATATGGCCATGAATGGCGTTGGATGCCGGGCAACCGCCCGCATTATGGGCGTTGGCCTCAACACGATTTTCCGCCATTTAAAAAACTCAGGCCGCAGTCGGTAACCTCGCGCATACAGCCGGGCAGTGACGTCATCGTCTGCGCGGAAATGGACGAACAGTGGGGATACGTCGGGGCTAAATCGCGCCAGCGCTGGCTGTTTTACGCGTATGACAGGCTCCGGAAGACGGTTGTGGCGCACGTATTCGGTGAACGCACTCTGGCCACACTGGAGCGTCTTCTGAGCCTGCTGTCGGCCTTTGAGGTCGTGGTATGGATGACGGATGGCTGGCCGCTGTATGAATCCCGCCTGAAGGGAAAGCTGCACGTAATCAGCAAGCGATATACGCAGCGAATTGAGCGGCATAACCTGAATCTGAGGCAGCACCTGGCACGGCTGGGACGGAAGTCGCTGTCGTTCTCAAAATCGGTGGAGCTGCATGACAAAGTCATCGGGCATTATCTGAACATAAAACACCATCAATAAGTTGGAGTCATTACCGCGAATGTGTTAGACTGTGTCCACCATAGAAAAGCCAGAAAACGAAATCAGATATTTTAGTCGCCACATATCGTGTCCTGTGATATTTGATTACTATCACCCGATAAGCGTATTAATAAATGCTGGCTCAACATTGGTGGATATTTAAATGGTCATATTCCTGATGACCTAACGTGGGAGTTGTGTCGGGCTTAAAGCTAATTCACCGTAAGAACAATTTTCCCAACATGCTTGCCGGACTCCATCAATGCATGCGCGCGTGCTGCTTCGCGTAACGGGAATGTGCTGTGAATCATGGGATGGCAACGACCTGCATTGAGAATCGGCCAGATATTTTTAAGCAAGTCGTTGGCAATTTCGGCTTTTTCGACCGAAGTTCGTGCTCGCATCGTTGAACCCGTGACAACCGCTCGCTTCAACGCGAGTTCTTGCAGATCCACTTGTTCTGCGAAAGCTCCGCCAAGGAAGCCAATGATTACCAGCCGGCCATCCATTCCTAAACTCCTCATATTTCGGGAGAAATAGGATGCACCCATTATATCGAGAATGATATCAACGCCACGGCCATCCGTTTGCTTCAAAATGAAATCAGAAAAATCAGTTGTCCGGTAGTTGACTGGCGTAGCGCCAAGCTCTGCGATCACATCGCATTTATCATCTGATCCAGCCGTCGCATATGCCTCGATACCGATTTCGCGGCATAGCATCAACGCGGTTGTGCCGATACCACTTGTTCCCCCATGAATCAGAACACTCTGACCCTGTGTTGCGCCACCAATCTTGAACAAGTTTGCCCAGACGGTGAACAGAGTCTCAGGAAGTGCCGCCGCTGCTATCATTGACATGCTGTCTGGCACCGGCAGTGTCTGGCTTTCCGGCACGATGCAATACTCACCATAACCACCGCCATTCGTCAGAGCACAGACTCGGTCACCAATCTTTACGCCCGTGACGCCTTCACCAATTGATGAAACCGTTCCAGCGACCTCAAGACCAGGAATAGGGGTTACGTCGTCAGGCATAGGGTAATGACCCTGGCGTTGAATGACGTCAGGACGATTAACACCTGCGGCCTTGACGCGAACCAAAATTTCCCCAGCCTTTGGCACCGGAATCGTTGTCTGAACGGGCGTTAAAACCTCTGGCCCGCCAGGCTCAGAGATTTCAATGACAGTCATTTTATTCGCAGTATGTAACATGAACGTAAGTCCTTATGATTTTGTTTTTCGTTGAATTTCCCAACTACACTGTGTCTCATCACTAGCCACTTTTCTGTACGTTGCAGCACGTACCCTCTTCTAGGGGTGAATCGCCACGGATAATCTAGACACTTCCGAGCCGTTGATAATACTGGTTTTCATATTCTGTCGGTGACATCTGATCGCTAGAACCATGCCGACGCTTACTGTTATAAAACATTTCGATGTAATCAAAAATATCGCTGCGGGCTTCTTCCCGCGTTCCGTAGATCTTTTTCTTTATCCGTTCGCGTTTCAACAACTGGAAAAAGCTTTCTGCAACCGCATTATCATGGCAGTTACCGCGACGGCTCATGCTGCCCTCCAGGCCGTGTGATTTCAGGAACGACTGCCACTCATGGCTTGTGTACTGACTGCCCTGATCCGAATGAACCAGCACCTGTTTTTGGGGATTACGCCGCCATACAGCCATCAGCAGTGCGTTCAGGACAATGTCCTTTGTCATCCGGGATTGCATGGACCAGCCGATAATTTTGCGTGAGAACAGATCAACAACCACGGCAAGATACAGCCAGCCTTCGTGGGTCCTGAGTAGAGTAAGAGGCAGGGCGTAGTCGGACTATTTCCCTGCCTCTCCTCCCCGAACCGGACGTGCACCTTTCAGCGCATCCGGCTCTCCATTTAAATGCTGGCGAACGCCATTGCCACTTCTGTAAAGCGCGATGTATACGTGTTTCTGGTCTCCGTCCTCAGATAGGGATTACCTTCGGGTAGCCGCCAGCGGAACAGCTTCTTGCCTTGCCCCACCAACCGGTACAGTATTTCGCCGCTGAGCTTGCCGTGATTGGTTTTACCAAATAAAACCCACGTTTTGCTCTGACCCGGTTTCGGTGATTTACACCACCACCTCATCAGGGAAGCGATACCTGTACGGTATTTGCGGGCCAGCCAGTGAGCCAGCTTCCAGAACACGACACGGTCGATATAACTGAAGACTTTGGCCTTAAAATCAACGAACTGATAGAACATGGCCCAGCCTTTCAGTTTTCGGTTGAGTTGTTCAGCCATATCGACTTTGCTTTCACTGTAGTTGCCTGATAACAGTGCTGTCAGCGATGCGGCGAAGTTTCTGGCTTTCTCCTGCGGGATCGTTGAGACCACTCGCATCTCGCCATAACGACTGCGTTTGCGAATGATCCTGTGCCCCAGAAAGATAAAGCCGTCATTAACATGGGTGATTTTAGTCTTATCCATGTTCAGCCTGAGTTTCAGACTGCCTTCGAGCACACCCCGACACTCCTCCCTGATGGCTTCCGCCTGTGCTTTGGTGCCTTTGACGATGAGGACAAAATCATCGGCATAGCGGCAGTACGCCACCGCGGGTTTCCACTGCCAGTTTTCTCTGACCGCCGTACTTCGGCCCCGTTGGATACTGTTATTCCAGTACCACCGATCTTTTCTGGCTTTCCCGCTCAGGTAGCGCTCATGCAGGTATTGATCGAACTCATTCAGCATGATGTTCGATAATAGCGGCGATATAACACCGCCCTGTGGTACACCTTCACTGGCCGCCCGAAAGAGACCGACATCGATATGTCCCGCCTTGATGGTTTTCCACAGCAGAGTCATGAAACGTGCGTCACTGATCCTGCGGCGTACAGCCTTCATCAGCAGTCGATGATGTACGGTGTCGAAGTAACTGGACAGGTCGCCTTCAATCACCCAGCGTCCCCGGGTTTCACCACAGTCTGTGAGCTGTAATTTTACCGTGCGGATCGCGTGGTGGACACTGCGCTCAGGCCGGAAGCCATATGAGAGCGTATGAAAATCACTCTCCCATATCGGCTCCATCGCCATCAGCATGGCCCGCTGAACAATACGATCCCGCAACGCGGGGATACCCAGTGGTCGCAGTTTGCCGTTGCTTTTAGGGATGTAAACCCGTCTGGCGGGCAAGGGCTGGTAGTGGCCTGAGAGTAATTCATCCCTGAGGATTTGCAGCTCAACAGCCAGTCTGGCCTGTAGCATTGTTTTGTTCACGCCATCAACGCCGGGGGTATGGGCCCCCTTTGATGAAAGCGTGATCCGCGCCGCTTCAGCCAGCCATTCTGGTTGTGTTATCAGACGCAGCAGCCGTTGAATCCGTAGGGACGGATCGGTGGCTGCCCATGTGGCAAGCTTGCGTTGCATTTCGCTGATTATCAAAGGTCTTCACCTCGTTAGGTCAGTTAATTCACGTCGCAAACACATTCAAACTGCTTCCCTTCGCCATGTAATGGGCTTTCCCCATCGCGGACTACTACGGAAGCTCCGCCAGCCAGCGCGTCATCGGAGCCATGCCCCCTTAACATCCGTCGCTGACCTTCCCCGGTTTACCTGCCTGGACTCAGGCATACTGAGGAGGCTGCCCGTCGCACTCTTTATCCTTGCTTGCCGCAAGTTGGCAGAAGTCAGCATCGCAAGCGTGATAGACGCTGCTGCCCCGGTGTTTCGCATACATGTCAAAACACCTTCGACCGGCAGTGCTTACGTATCACTGCCAGTTCCTCCTGCACGGCCTGTCAGATCACGTAGGCCGTGGTGACGTTTTCAACCCACAGAGGCGGATTAACGGGTTCATGTTCTTCAGCCTTTCAGTACTTAACCTTGAGGATCATCTCGGCTTAGTGATCTCGCCTCAATCCCCGTTGTCAGCGGGTTACATCACCCTGCGGGCATGCCGCAGGTCACTGCCGCTCAGGTTCTCCACCGTCACACCCGGTGGGATTGTTGGGTTTCTCATCGTGAGTTACCGGTTCAATATTCCAGACAGACTCGCGGTTCATTTAAGCATCCATGCCCGCCCTGAACTCCGGGCACACTATAAGTAATATCGGTGACCCAGACCTGGGTGGCCCGGACAACGGTGAACTGCCGCTGCACGAGATTAGGAGCAACGACTGAAGGCCTGCCAGCGATACGACGTGGCGCTTTATAGCCGCGCACAGCTTTAATCCGGTCCAGTTGCATGATCCGACCCACCCGGTTTCTACCACAGGTTTCCCCGATTTCGTTCAGATCGCCATGAACCCGCCGGTAACCGTATACGCCTCCGCTCAGGGAATATGAGTCGCGGATAAGCATCAGCAGGCGCTGGTTATCTTTATCACGCGCCGAGACAGGGTTATGCAGCCACGCATAGAACCCGGCCCGGGCGACATTCAGTACCCGACACATCGTCATCACACCCCATACAGTTCGGTGCTCATTGATAAAGCGGTACTTCAGTCGGGCTCCTTTGCAAAGTACCGCGCGGCCTTTTTCAGGATATCCCGTTCTTCTTCGGTGCGTTTTAGCTGCGCCCGGAGTTTCAGGATCTCGCTTTTAGCTTCCAGTAAATCCCGGGCATGCTGCTCGCTGTTATCAGGTTTGATAGCCCGTAGCCACTTGTAGAGGCGGTGTGCAGAGACGCCCAGACGCTCAGATACTTAGGCGACGGAATAACCGCGTTCCGTTATCTGACGGACGGCTTCTTCCTTAAATTCAGGTGTAAATCGTGGTGTGCCCATACGCTCCTCCTATACTCAAACTATAGGGCAGGATCGTCTACCGGGGCGGGGTCAGTCCAGGGAGCCGTTAACGACCTGATGGCGGTTGTTCTGGAAAGCTATCTTCGGGAGGAATTCCCCGATACGGGCAAACGAAATGAGTCGCAGAAGAGGTCAATCGACGACACCATTTCGATAGTCCGCTCCTATCTCCGTTAACTCTGCCAGGCAGATGTCTGATGGGGTCTAAAACTGTAATGAAAGGAAATGACATATGAAATCACGTGCATTATTCATCTGTATTTTTTAATTGGTACCCGAAACCGCCTGAGTGTCGCCATCAGCTGGGTCTGGAACCACAGCGTCGCGTACCGGGGAGCCCGCATTATCACGGGAGCCAAATCTCCGGTCCCGGGTACGCCGCCAGCCAGTTCTCATACAGAAGGCGGATCCGCAGGGTACCGCTGAAACTTCAGCGGTGTCCCACATGGTACCACCGGGCCCAGCTTCAGCAATCTGTTTCCAGTCACACAAACGCTTTTTTCGACGGGCTTTCTGATCGAGCGGTCCGGCACACCAGATACCGTCACAAGAGGTGGCCTTATTAAGAGCGGACACACCTAGCACAGGAAATTCTATGGCAAAGAAACTTTTCGGTTATCATCCCATCCTGACTGACGACAACAATTCAGTTGTGATTCGCGGTGCTCGCGAGAACAACCTTAAAGAGGTGGATGTTTCCATTCCGCGCAACGCATTGGTTGTTTTTTCGGGTGTGTCAGGCTCGGGTAAGTCTTCACTGGCCTTTGGCACCATTTATGCTGAGGCGCAACGGCGCTACTTTGAATCGGTTGCCCCCTACGCTCGTCGCCTCATTGATCAGGTCGGGGTTCCGGATGTGGATGCCATTGACGGACTGCCGCCAGCCGTTGCGCTTCAGCAACAACGCGGTGCCAGTAACGCGCGCTCCTCTGTCGGCAGCGTGACCACCTTATCCAGTCTGGTGCGAATGATGTACTCACGGGCGGGCGCTTATCCTGCCGGACAACCGATGCTGTATGCCGAGGATTTTTCTCCCAACACGCCGCAGGGGGCATGCCCTTCTTGCCATGGTCTGGGCCATATCTATGAGGTAACTGAAACACTGATGGTGCCCGATCCCTCACTTAGTATCCGTGAAAAGGCTATTGCTTCCTGGCCCCCGGCCTGGCACGGACAGAATCTGCGGGATATTCTGGTGACGCTGGGGTATGACATCGACACTCCCTGGAAAAATCTGCCAGCGGAAGACCGTCAGTGGATCCTTTTTACCGAAGACACCCCCACTGTACCGGTTTTCCCGGGACTGAGTCCGGAAGATACGCGCGAAGCCGTCAGGAAAAAAATGACGCCGGGTTATATGGGGACCTTCACCGGGGCACGTCGTTATGTGCTACATACCTTCGCCAGCACGCAAAGCGCGTTGATGAGAAAACGAGTCTCCCGTTTTATGGAAGGCAAGCTGTGTCCGGTCTGTCACGGGAAAAGACTGAAGTCAGAATCATTGTCCGTCACCTTTGCCGGTGTGGACATTGGTGAATTTATGCAGATGCCCTTAGACCAGCTGGCGGAATTGCTCCTTCCAATCTCCCGGGGGGATTTCAGTGCCCACCACGCCGGCGCAGATGCCGACAGGGATATCACCCGTCGGGATCTGACAGAGCGTGCTGCATCCGGAAAAGCGGTCCATTCCGATAACGCCGATGTCTGCCGGACATCGGCGTTATCGGAAGAGAAACGACTGGCGGCACAACGGCTGACCGGTGGTGTCATGGCCCGGTTGTATCAGTTGCAGAAGCTGGGGCTGGGTTATCTTACGCTGGACAGAGCAACCCCAACTCTATCTGCAGGAGAGCTTCAGCGACTGCGTCTTGCCACGCAACTCAGTTCGATGCTGTTTGGTGTGGTCTATGTTCTTGATGAACCGTCTGCGGGTCTGCACCCCTCAGACAGTAAAGCGCTTTACGATGCGCTTGAGAACCTTCGTGATGCCGGCAACTCGGTGTTTGTCGTTGAACATGATCTTAACCTGATGCGACGGGCGCAATGGCTTGTTGATGTGGGACCGTCGGCTGGTGAACAGGGAGGACATGTTCTCTACAGTGGTATTCCTGAAGATCTGAAAGCCGTCACCCAATCTCGTACCGCGCGTTATTTATTTGATGAAGTCCGGCCACCACAATCTTTTGGCCGTATCCCATCCGGGTGGCTGAAACTGCAGGGGATCCATCGCCACAATCTTAAGTGGATCGATGTTGATATTCCTCTGGGTGTGCTGACAGCCGTGACGGGAGTCTCTGGCTCCGGTAAATCCAGTCTGATTGCCCAGGCCTTACCGGAACTGGTGCTTTCTTCACTTGGCGGTGAGCCAGAAGACGTGCTTTCCGAAGCCAGCGACGCTGAGGGGCCATCCGTAACGGAGAAAACGTACGGTACCCTGACCGGTGATACCGGACTGGTAAAGCGTCTGGTTCAGGTTGACCAGAAACCGATAGGCAGGACCCCCCGTTCAAACCTGGCGACATATACCGGGTTGTTTGATCCTGTTCGTAAGCTCTTTGCCGGAACGACTGACGCCAAACTCCATCATTACGATGCGGGTCAATTCTCTTTCAATGTGGCAAAAGGCCGCTGTGCAACCTGTGAAGGTGAAGGATTCGTCAGCGTGGAGCTGTTGTTTATGCCGAGCGTGTATGCACCGTGCCCGACCTGCCATGGCGCGCGGTATAACCGGGATACTCTCAGGATCTGCTGGCAGGACAAAAATATCGCGGAGGTCCTGCATATGACGGTGGATGAAGCCAGTCAGTTCTTTGCGACTGAAGAACCAGTGGCTCGTCCCCTCCGTCTGCTGAGTGAAATTGGTCTGGGCTACCTGCGTCTGGGACAACCAGCAACCGAGTTATCCGGAGGGGAGGCGCAAAGGATCAAGCTGGCAACCGAACTACAACGTAGCCAACGTGGCCACACGTTGTATATCCTAGATGAACCGACAACCGGCCTGCATGCTTCAGACGCCGACCGCCTCCTTGTGCAGCTGCAGCGGCTTGTTGATGCAGAAAATACGGTGATAATGATTGAACACGATATGCGGGCGGTTACTCAGGCAGACCAGGTTATCGACATCGGTCCTGGAGCGGGACATGAGGGAGGACGCCTGGTTGCCGCAGGAACTCCCGAACAGGTATCGCAGGTCAAAGAAAGCCGTACCGCACAGTATATTGCCAGGGAACTCTCACGGAACGGTTAAAAAGGGCTGTGTCGTCATTGCGTCAATGGCGGCACATTCCCGGCGTGTTCTGTATCAGTAATCTCCCGCAGGTATAATTTCAGCGCATCCCACTGGTTCAGCGCGTACGCGAACGCCTTCGACAGCTCCGAGTGCCGTGACAGCGTTTTCTGCTTTTCACGCAGCCAGCCCTCCAGCGCGGTCAGCAGCGGTACCGCTTTTTCCTGCCGAATGGCCAGCCGTTCCGCCGCGCTTTTGCCCCGGATGCCCGCCTCGATGCCATACAGCTCGCCGATACGGCACAGCGCTTCGGTCGTGGTGTCAGAGGGCGTCCGCACGTGCACGTCCGCCTGCAACACCCCGCTGAACCCCGCAAGATGCGACTGCGGATGTGTAACGCTGGCGTGATAGAAATTTTAAGTCAGTCATCAGGTGTCCACCTAATTAGGGGTCAGTTTGGATATCGAAAATTATTGTACGTCAAGGTTATTTTTTGACCTCTCTACTTTAGCGGGCCTCAGCCGACGAAACTTATCGGAAGCCGGTACCGGCCAGTCTGACTGAAGATGGAAGCAAAATTAATGCTGTGGGCTACCATACCTTCTTTAACAGGTGATTTGTGAACTGCAACTTCTCGGAACGGGAGTTTGCGCAAGGACCGGAAGTCCGCTTTTCGCTCATAGCGGACCGTTCCTGCGCACATGTCTGCTATGTGGTAGAGGCAGACAATACTTACAGCACAGGGCGTTAATAAATACGGAACAGATCAACCGCAGATGCCTCCTCCTGAATGTATTAATTTTGCTATCTCGTCGGCAAAATCAGGGAACAAGTCTGGATATGGAAGCGCCTGGCAGCTGAAAGTATGAATAATAACGCCCTGACAGGATATTTTATTGCACCCTGTCAAAAGTCATACATTCTTTCCCGGTTTTTGCTTTCTCATACCGGATAACTCTATTTAAGGCTTAAGGATAACCTTCGTCCATCCTTCATCCCGCTCATCGAAGTGCTTATATCCGGCAGGAGCCTCTTCAAGCGAAAGACGATGAGAAATTATTTTGCCCGGACTGGCTTTATCGTGATGGATGAGGCGAGACAGCTGACGGTTATAGGCCTTAACGTTCGCCTGGCCGGTACGGATTGCCTGTCCTTTAAACCAGAAACTCCCAAAATCAAATGGCATCTTACCCTCTCTGGCAAGCTCCGATTCAGCCCCCGGATCCTGAGGAATAAAGACGCCAACCACACCAATTCCCCCGGTTGCTTTCGTCGACGCAACAAGACTGTTCATGGTAACAGAGTTATCTTCATGGCCATGTTTGTTACAGCACTGATAGCCAACACATTCGCAGCCACAATCCGTACCGCGTCCATCCGTCAGGTCGAGAATTTTTTGTACAGCTTCATCGCCAGTAGCATTGATGCCCGTCGCCCCCATTTTTTCAGCCAGAGCCAACCGGTCTGTGTGCGTATCAACCACAAACACCTGTGAAGCACCTTTAATGATCGCCGAATGAGCTGCCATCAAACCGACCGGCCCCGCGCCATAAATGGCCACGCTTTCACCAGGCTTCAATCCGGCAAGTTCTGTTGCATGCCAGCCGGTAGGAAAAATGTCAGAGAGCATCACATAATCATCTTCTTTTTCTGCCGCATCAGGGGGAAGAACAAGGCAGTTAAAGTCGGCAAATGGCACCCGAAGAAGTTCCGCCTGACCTCCCTCCCAGGGACCCATTTCAGCAAAACCATAAGCTGCGCCTGCCGTACCCGGATTGGTAGTGAGACAAAAGCCGGTCAGACCTTTTTCACAGTTTTCGCAAAAACCACATCCCACGTTAAACGGCAGACAAACATAGTCGCCCACCTTAATACGTTCAACGCCTGAGCCAATTTCGACCACTTCACCCAGGTTTTCGTGACCCAGAATCCGTCCCTGTTCAAAGCTGGTCCGGCCCTCATACATGTGCAAGTCCGACCCACAAATGTTGGTGGTGGTGATGCGGACGAGTACATCCGTGGGGCGGACAATTTTCGCATCCGGTACGTCTTTTACTTTTACATCATAAGGACCGTTGTAAATTACTGCTTTCATGATCTTCTCCTTCTTGCGTGCGGAAAGGAAATGCTGCCCCGCGGATTGGGGTATCAATCGAGTTTAGCTGCCATAACAGATCTCGCGATCGGCGAAAGGACGATTAGGATGTTTCTTAACTAAGTGCATTGAAGTCTGTAAGACAGGTACTTACCGATGAAGGCTGCCTGGAAAACGTAAAAACATCACACGTTAATCCGGTTTTTTTAAGCAGGCAAGGGATTACGGACAGCTTTGAGCGAGAAGCGG
Source organism: Leclercia sp. LSNIH8 (assembly GCF_002920195.1). Lineage (NCBI taxonomy): Bacteria > Pseudomonadati > Pseudomonadota > Gammaproteobacteria > Enterobacterales > Enterobacteriaceae > Leclercia > Leclercia sp. LSNIH8. Next base: position 12,646 of record NZ_PQJY01000006.1, read on the forward strand.
ATAAAGTAAATCTATCTCATTTCTGCATTGTGCCAGAAGTAGACATAGGTGAATTAGGTAACCCTAGAGATGCACTTTGAATCAATGATATGAAATGCTGAAAAGGTAATTAACTAATTCAAAATTTGAATAATCAGTTATCTCTTCCATGCTTAATACGTAACCTTAGCTAAGGAGAAATTATGTTAGACGAATACAAAAAATGCATCGAAGCCTGTTATCTATGTGCAACGGCATGTGATAACTGTGCGGCTTCGTGTCTCGACGAAGAGAATCTGGAGATGATGCGCGAGTGCATAAAACTGGATATGCAGTGTGCAAATATCTGCCGTCTTGCAGCTCAATTCATGACACTAAATAGCGGGTCTGCCCAGGATCTTTGCCGTCTTTGCGCTGATGTTTGTCAGAAGTGCGGTGACGAGTGTGGAAAGCATGAACATGACCATTGTCAGGATTGCTCAAGCGCTTGTCATCACTGCGCCGAACAATGCAGAAAGATGGCCGCCTGAGAAAAACTCAAATTACCAAACCCGCTTCGGCGGGGTTTTATATTCCCGGTAATAAGTCGTAGAAGGATGAGATAGATGAGTTTAAGAGTACGGGCGGGAAATAGATCTACTCGAAAGTACTAGCCTCAATGACAAATTCTGGCACAGATTATTTGATTGGCTCAATGTCCGTTTTCGCTGACAGCGGACTGCACCCCGCCGGGGTGACCGCTTCGTGCCAGAATTGGACGTTTCCAAAATCTGCATGCACTAATCGGTGGAGAGCAGATCTCACTGCATAGCCATGCAGACGCGCAGAAATCATCAGGGGCGTTTGAAAGGTGCCGGAAACAGGCGGGAGGCCGCAGAAACGTGCTGAGGGCGCCTGCGGCGGTGCGCCCAAGGGTTGTTATGTTTAATATGGCAGAACTTTCCTGTCGCTATCATTTTGACGCCCGCTATTCGCTCATAGATATGCCTGTCGCGTTTGCGGCTTTACTTGTTATACCCAACCTGCCTGATTTTTATCGCCAGCATCCCGGAATTGAAATTATCCTGAGCAGCTCAGACCGCCGACGGAATATGCTGCATGATGGCCTGGACTGCATACTGAGGGTGGGGGAGCTGGACGATGGCGACTATATCGCAAAGGAGGTGGGAACCGTTAAAATGACGACCTGCGCCAGTCCTGCGTATCTTGATCAACACGGCACCCCGGAAACAATGGACGAGTTGCAGCAGCATCAGGCCGTCAACTGGATTAACAGCAGCAACAGACAAGTTATGCCCTGGACATTCGGGACGTCAGAGGGCTCCACCGAAATTGAACTTCCAGGCAGGCTTGTCGTGGATAACTCAGAAGCCTACATTGCAGCAGGCCTGGCGGGGCTGGGAATACTACAGGGCATGAATATTTTTTTGCAGCCTTATCTCGATCGCGGGCTGTTGGTAGAGGTTCTGCCAGATAATACGTCCCCGAATCGCAAACTGTAACTTCTGTATCCGCACCGCCATCTCTCCCGAAAAGTACGGGCGTTTACCGACTGGCTGGAAAGTTTATTGTAAACGCCTGGGGGCCTGCAGCCTGCTGGTACGTGCGCTGCCTTTTATCGGCCCGCCAGCTTCTGTATGGCTTCACGGACAGGAGCATCGCCAGACGTCAGCTCAATGATGACGCGGCTGACGGCAGGTTGCTCAATGAGTTCAGCCAGCGTAGCCGCCACGTCATCACGGGGCACGTTACCATACGGGATGGCCAGGCCGGCACGTACATAACCCGTACCAGTCTTATCCTGCAGCGCGCCGGGGCGCAGGATCACCCAGTCAAGCTCGCTTTGTGCTAGTTCCACATCGGCCATTTTTTTAACACGCATATAATTTTCGAATGATTCAGAAGTGGTTTCTCCCCGTGCGGACTCCGGGAATGCAGAAACGAGCAGAAAGCGAGACACACCGGCACTGAGGGCGGCAGCTACCGACTTTTTCAGCCCTTCGCCGTCGACCGCATTGGTCATCTCCTGTCCCCCCTTACCGCCGGCACCGGCAGTAAACACCACTGTATCACTACCTGCAAAGTGCATCGCCAGCGCAGCTGCATCCAGCTCTGTCAGGCTCCCACTGACGGGCTCAGCACCCAGCTCGCCTAGCAATGCCTGCTGCTCTGGCTTACGGTAGAGGGCACGAACAGCATGCCCCCTACCTGAAAGGATCCTGCACAGACGCTGGCCGATTTTGCCTGCACCACCGATAATGAAAACATGAACCACAGTTGTCTCCTTCTGGGGTTATGATGTGTCCGAAATTATAACCTGACATCAGGTCAGTTCCTTTGAGCCTGACCGATTGCACTGCATGCTGCTGCCAGCACCAGACAGCTGGTCAGATACTCAGTTGTTCTTATAGCTGAGAACAACAGCCGTACCGATTTAGCTCTCCCGTCACGATGAGAACTCCTGAACCGGTTACACGCAATGCCGGCCAATATCTTCCGTTATATTCGAAAGATCCACGCAAGTTACTGAAGTGCGAGGGACGCAATGTGTACCTTGAACGAACTGAAGTCAGCGGAACCCTGAAGGTTCGATTCCATAGCGTTCAGAAAACTGCTTGCTGAAGCTCGATAGTGAATTGTAACCCACCCGCCCCGCGACCGTTTTTACCGGCAGCGTCGATGTCATCAGCAGGCGGAGAGCCTCCGCGATACGTGCATCGGCGATAACTGAGCGTAAGCTGGTTGACTCACTGGCCAGGTGGCGCCGAAGCGTGGGGCCACTGAGTCCCGTCAGATCTTCAATTTCAGCAGCACTCCAGGGATGAGCCGGTTTGTCCGCTACCATCTGACGGATTTTCATGGCCAGACTTGGCTGCCGGGCTCGCAGCAAAGCATGGTATCCCATGCCATAAAGCCAGAGCACCACTTCAACCATGGCGTGCAGGGAAAGCGGACGCTTCCCTTCCCGCATTGCGGCTGTCCAGCGGTTAAGGGGTGAAAGAAGAGCTGATACGGAAATGGCTGCGATGCTGCCGGTGTCCTGTGGTGGTGGTGCGGCAAGTAACAGCCTGGCTGCTTCAAGCTGTTCCTCCGCGAGCACCACGCTCAGGGCAACAAACTCACCACTTTGTTCTGAAGGGGCATATTCTATATCGATGCTACGGGCATTCGGGACGACCATAATCTCGCCCGGGATCACCCGGTGCCATTTCTCATTTTCACGATACCGGAATTCTCCTTCCAGCGGGAAGGAAAGGGTCGCACCTTCCACCTCGAACTTCTTTACCTGATGCGTCTGTTCTGCGCGAAGGCAATCGCAGGGAAGTGGAAAACGGGAGCGTGCCAGGGTAAGAAGCTCAGCGAGGAGATCATCAACGGGAGAATCGGAAAAGCTGACTGTTTGCATATTCATCCGGAATTTGACTTTGACCGCTATTATACGTCGCCATATACAAAAGCATACAGCGACGCGTGCGGTTGTCTATTCCCGGATGACAAAAATCAGGCCGATTATAGTTATTGCCATACCCACAAGCATGGGCAATGTAATGGCCTCTCCAAACAGCAACCACGCTTCAGCTGCCGTGAGAATGGGAACCAGGTAAAAGTAAGTAGCGACTTTGGTTGCTTCACCGCTTCGTATCATAAAAATCAGCAACATAATCGCCAGAACCGATACGCCAATAACCAGCCAGCCCAGACCCAGCGCAAATGATAAGCTCCACTGCGTCGGAGCAGATTCGAACATCAGGCTAATTGCACCCATCGATATTGTCAAAGTGACGTACTGTAAAAACGTGTTCGCAAAGATATGTCCATCTCCCTGAGCACGGCGCTGATAAAGCGCTCCGATCGTTACGCCAAATAACCCCAGCATGACCGACCCAAAAGCCACAGGATCCAGTGCAAAACTATGCTGGCCTGGCGAGAGCACCAGGAAAACGCCCGCAAAGCCAATCGCAATACCCAGCCATTTCCGGGGATGCAGGGACTGACGGTGCATGAGTGAAACCAGTATTGCAGTCAGTACCGGCTGCAGGCCGGTGATGAGCGCCACAATGCCTGACGGCATGCCACGATGGATGGCATAAAAGCATCCGCCCAGAAAGAAGCTCTGCAGGAAAAGTCCGACAATCAGGTTGCGAACCATTCCTCTGCCGGACGGAAAACGGGCCCTGAACCCCAGTGTAAGCAGCAGAAGGACCAGACAGGAAAATGCGCCACGCAGGAATAAAAGATGAAACGGCGCGCTGTACTGCACGGTAAATTTGGCTGCGACAAACCCTGACTCCAGAGGAATACAAAAAGCCAGGGCGCAAGAGTAATGAGCCATTTTTTTGTGAGGCAGTGATATTCATAGTATTGCAGGTGGGTTCTTGTCGGGCGATATGAAAGGGGATCTTCCCGGTCACTATTGTGTGCACCGGGAAGGAAGGTGATCAGACTGCGGGTGACCACAGGTCGTAATTCAGTGCGAAGCTGTTACCTTCACGGATAACCTTACCGGTAGTAGGCAGGTTGAAGTGCATACCACTGACAGCCAGGTTATCGCTCGCTGCGCGGTCAAGCACTTTGCTACGGATGGCCGCCGCCGCCGCAGGATCGCTGTCGAACGCGATAGTAACGTCAGGCTGAGCAACCTGAATGTGCGGGAAGTGAACAATATCACCCCAGATGAGCAGCGACTCTTTTTCATCACCCAGCAGATAACCGGTATGTCCTGGTGTATGGCCGAACAGCGGTACAGTCTGAATACCTGGTAAAATCGCTTCCTCGCGGAATGGCACCAGTTTGTCGTCATAAGCGCTGAAGGCGTTCCTTGCTACTTCAAAGAACGGCTTGAATGCGTCAGGCGCGCCAGCGGAAATGGTTTCATCACGCCAGAAAGCGAGTTCTTTCTCATGCACAAACAACTGCTGAACATTGCGGAAAACGGGAGTCTGCAGGGGGCCTGCAAGCCCGCCGATATGGTCAGGATGCGCGTGAGTCAGGAGAAGGGTATCAATCTGAAGCGGGTCAATGCCTGCCGCGGCCAGGGCTACCTGAAGCCGACCGCCCCAGCCATTGATACCTCCGGCACCACTGTCAATCAGGATGGTTCGCTCAGGCGTCTGGATAACGTAGACGTTGATATTAATACGGGGTACTGCTGGCACACCGCGCTTCTGCAGTAAATCCTCGGCACGTGAGCCGTCAATACCAGACAGCAGCTCAAAAGATACGTCCAGATAGCCATCACTCAGCATGGTCACAGTCATGTCACCTACTTTTTTGCGATTGATAGCCGGGGCCTGCCAGTTCAGTTGTGAAGTCATATTGGTCTCCGTTACGATTAGAGGTCATCAGGTTTTACTTTAGCAATAGTAACGAAATTTCTGGTTCGAACTGCTCATCCTGCTACGTAAACCGCTCATTCTTAAAATCCGGAGCACAGCAGGTTATATTGCTTTTGCCTTTCTCATGTAAGGTGTCGGTATTATCTTTACCGGAGCCTGTAATGGACATTATTGGAATTATCATGTCGGCGGGAAAAGCCTCTGACCAGTCCTCAAGCACCCGACAATAGTGTCCCGCCTCAATCCCCGCCAGGGCAGAAGACTCCGGCAGGTAGGCCAGGCCGTAGCCATCTTTTACTGCCTGAAGCATTGGATAAATGCTTGAAAAAGTAAGCTGCCCGTCCACTTTTTTCACAATCTCCCCCTGCCTGACAAATTCCCAGCCATACAGCGGGCCTGTGGGTGACAGACGTATATTGATGCAGTCATGTTTTTCCAGCTGAGAGGGATGTAGCGGCAGACCTCTTTCTGCAAGATAGGTGGACGATCCAATGACGACAAACCGTATGTCCGGTGCGATTCGGACGGCCACCATATCCTTTAATATGTCATCACCAATTCGGACTCCGGCATCAAAATTGCCCTCAACAATGTCGACAAAACCGTTCTGCTGCGACATTTCCACCTTGATATCCGAATATTTTTTTAGTAACGGTGATAATCGTGGCCAGAGACATTCATGAATCATGTGATCTGATACCGTAAGTCTGACCAGCCCAGCCGGTGTATGGCGCAGTCTCTGAAGAGCTGTCACGCCCGCTTCAATGCGCGCAAGACCGGGTTCAAGCGTCAGTAATAATTGTTTACCGGCTTCGGTGACAGCCACCCGCCTGGTTGTACGCATAAGTAACGGCATGCCAACGCGCTCCTCGAGACGACGTATCGTGTGTGAAAGCGTGGATGCCGAGATCCCGAGGCGGACAGCAGCCCGTGAAAAACTGCACTCCTGTGCTACTGCCATGAATGCAACATAGTCATTAAAATCGTGACGCATACCGTTCCCGTTCAGGATCTCCGATAACATTATCAGAACCATTTAGGTTCATGATGCCGATTCTGTGAGCCATCAGGCAACCCCCCCGTTCCGCTCATCCGATCATAATTTTTATAAATCTAGATATTGGTAAATCTCAATATGTGGAATAAAGTGTCGTGGTTCTGCGGCTACATCGGCCGAACGACGACATGCCAGGTCGTAAATGCTGAGACATGGCGTTTCAGTGATATTGAAAATTCGCTATATCAGGATATGTAATGAAGACGAAAAACCTGTTCTCTCCCACCAGACTAGGTCCCTACACCCTGAAGAATCGTGTTGTACTTCCGCCTTTAACCCGCTCACGGAGCTCACAACCGGGTGATATTCCGAACGAACTGATGGCTGAATATTACGCACAGCGCAGCAGTGCCGGGTTTATGGTGACCGAAGGAACACAAATCGAACCTCGTGGGCAGGGTTATGCGTGGACCCCGGGGATCTACAGCTCACGGCAAGTGGAAGGCTGGAAGAAAGTGACGCGGGCAGTGCATGAAAAAGAAGGCATCATTTTTGCCCAGCTCTGGCATGTCGGAAGAGTATCCCATAACTCCCTGCAGCCATGTAACGCCTCGCCTGTCGCTCCGTCGGCGATACCGGCAGGGGAAAACGTTAAGGTATTCATCGAAACCGGGCCGGGAGAGGGTGCGCTGGCTACCGCTTCCTGCCCCCGCGCACTGGAAAAAGAGGAAATTAGTGAGATTGTCAGGATGTACGCCGGGGCAGCTCAGAACGCCCTTGATGCCGGTTTTGACGGTGTGGAAATTCACTGTGCAAATGGATACCTGGTTAACCAGTTCATGTCATCCCATAGCAACAAAAGAGAGGATGAATATGGTGGCTCATTACATAACCGGCTGCGGTTTCTGCGCGAAGTGACGCAGGCTGTCGCTGATGTGGTCGGTAAAGACCGTGTGGGAGTCCGTTTTGCTCCGCTCTTTCAGACCACGGATGAAGTAAGGGTCTATCTTGGCCTGGTGGAAGATGATCCCCATGAAACCTATACCGAAGCCGTTAAAATTCTTGAAGAAATCGGAATAGCCTATATTTCTCTTGCTGAAGCCGACTGGGATGATGCTCCCGAATTGCCTGAAGCATTCAGAGCTGAAGTCCGTAAGTTATTCAGCGGTGTAATTATGTATGCCGGGCGATATACGCAAGAAAAAGCCGAACGGATTATCGGTGCTGGCTGGGGAGACATTATCGGATTTGGCCGCCCGTTCATAGCTAATCCGGATTTACCGCAGCGCCTTTATCATGAATGGCCACTGAATCCGGTCGATCCAACAACCATGTATGGTGGAACGGCAAAAGGCTACACAGATTATCCCGCCTTTGGCTAACCATTCTTATGAGCATCAGCTTTTCAAAAGCTGATGCTTAACGTAGAGAAGTATCGTAACATTGCAATTCCTCAATGCGACAAGTGACAGAGTTTATGCCTGATATTGATTTGAATGACGTGATTAAGGCGCTGGGAAACCCTGTTAGAAGAAAAATTCTGCATATGCTCAAGGAACCGAAAATACACTTCCATCAGCCTTATGCTGATGCGGACGAGTTCGGTGTGTGTGTCAGTATCATTCAGGAAAAGGTCGGGCTCTCACAGTCTACCGTTTCTCTTTACCTCTCAGCTCTTCAACGGGCACAACTTGTTACTTCTCAGCGCATCGGTCCCTGGACGTACTACAAACGTGACAATGATAAAATAAGGGTTGTTCTTGAGTTGCTGAAAAATACAATCTGATACAGGACTGAGCACATTCAGTGTAACAGTACCGGGGGTTCGTACTTGCGATCCCGGCAGGCATTCCATGAAAGCGCACTAATTCCTCAATATCAGGCTGCAGACCGGTCATAAGAGGCTAATAGTTTTGCAAAATATCCACCAGTTTGGGTCAAATCACTCTGTCGGTTGGTGTGCATACTCGGTGCAAGGACCTGCAGATATTTAAGATGGCGGATAGCTTGTTACAGTGCCGCTGATGACATTCCGACCCTGTTGCCGTCCGGGTAAGATAATACCTCTGACAGCGGTCATAAAAGCCCAACATAATTGTCTTTCGAGCCATATATTAATCGCTCATCGCGCTCTCTTTTTCGAAGAGGTGTCACTTAATCATGATCGGTCAGTACAAAAAGACAGTGCTTTTCCAAATTCCGGACGGTTGTATGCGAAAACGGTGAAGCTCAACAAATGGTGTCATCGCTGTGCAATGCTCTGCGGGCTCATTCTTTCAGTTAACTGTTTGGTTACAGCTTCAATGAAGTATTTCAGTTAATTCACAGCGAGGGTTTGAGGAAACCACGCTGTGATTACCCAACGCTCATCCGGAGCATCCGGATTGAACTGTCGCTGGAGCTTGTTGGGCGACACGATACTGGCCTCGCCTTTACATGCCCTCGGGCTCCGGTATCCGACCTGAGCCTTTATCCCGACACGTTTCATCAGTCGCCAGACTCTGTTCACTCCGCACTGTTGCCCGCTGTCCCGCAGATCCAGATGGATTTTGCGATAACCATAGACGCATCCCGATTCCAGCCAGAACTGTTTAATCTGTCCTGTCAGTCTCAGGTCTGCCTGATGGCGTTGTGAATGCGGCTGCTGAAGCCAGGCGTAAAAACCACTGGGATGTTCATCCAGCACCCGACAGAGCAGGCGAACAGGCCAGCAATAGGTGTTGTCACGAATAAAGGCGTACCTCAGTCGGACAGCTTTGCGAAGTACGCCGCGGCTTTTTTTAATATGTCCCGTTCGTCGGTAACCCGCTTCAGCTCTTTCTGAAGACGGCGGATCTCGGCCTGAGCATCTGACTGTTCTTTATTAGTGGAAGAATCCGGACCGTAGTTCTTTATCCAGGCGTAAAGGCTGTGGGTGGTGATATCGAGACGCGTTGCAACGCTGGCAACAGAATAACCGCGATCAACAACCTGTTTGACTGCTTCAATTTTAAACTCTTCAGGATAACGCTTACCGCTCATGGGCACCTCTCTTTAAGTCATCTTAAATGACTCTGAGGTGTCTGTTAAACCTGTGGCGATTCACCTCGCGTCCTTCCGTTCAGTATAGCCTCAGTCCCTGACACCACCCGAGAACGGAATGACGTCCCCTTTCTCCCTCCCGGTGTTGCGTTCAAGCTCCCTGACATACTGCTGTAAAAGTATAAGGTTATGTAACAGCTCTACATTTTCAGCCATCATCTTTTTGATTTCTTCCCTCAGCTCATTTCTCTGACGGCGATACTTTTCTTTCAGCTTGATCTGCTGCTCAATGCCCTGCTCATCAACCGGCGCGGTGCCCTGGCACGTTTTTTTCAGACTGCGGATAGCCTCCCTGACCTGCCTGTACTCAGGACAGTTATAATTCAGGGTGCCGTTTGCCAGCCCCGCTCGTTTTTCCACAGCATACTGGCTGATACGCTCCCCTGATAACATCAGTTCCCTCAGGGCCTGCTCTGCTCTTGCCTGTGTTTTTTTAACCCCCGACTGTTCGTTCGTCATGCTCTATTCATCCTTTTCAAAAAAACGGACAGCATCTGCATAAAAATCTCTCTCAAGCATCAGAAAATCCCTGTCAGCCTGAGGAGCATTATTTCGCACGGCAATCTCCAGAAGGTTGTCATAATGAGCCATCCTGCGTTTCCACACGGGAACAGAATCAGCTCCGGCCAGCATGTTCTCACATCCCGGATTGCAGGACGCTGACTGAACAACCGCCTTAAACTCGCAGTCATGGCCATTCATGCAATAAAAACCGTTTCCAAGAGATACCAGTTTTTGCCCGCCTCGTTTAGCCATGCTCATCGCTTTTTTCAGTGTAGGAAACGTCATCTGATGTAAGTGCCCACCTCTCTGGGACATCAGTAACTTCCCGCCTTCGCCATAAAGCAGGCCTTCATGCTGATAAGAAACAGCCCTGGAAGCTGAGAGTTCGGTATCAACCCTCTCAATCTCGGCAGCGAATGCCTGAGGGATCGCCCGGCTAAAATGCGAAGCGTTGAGTGCACCGGACATATACCACTCCGTCATGCCTCTGATTAAGTGCTTAAACTGCCGGATAAGATCATTAGTAGAAATCAGATCAAGACGCCTGAGGTGTACAGCAAGTGAACGGCGAAACTGATGGGTTCGCAATGGCCAGAAAGCCCCCTCCCGAATCTCCATCGCAACGCGTTCATCATCACGTATGTTTGGATTTAAAAGCCTGAACTCATCAATATGGTCACGTCGGATGAACAGATGGTGTCTTTTCACAAATTTCTTTGCCCACTCAGTCTGGCGCTGCGTCCCCATAAAAGAGAGTTTTTGCTCCGAGAACCACGACCTGATATTTAAAGACAATGGAACATTGTCCAGCGTCTTCCCGTCCAGGCCTGTCATGATTTGATTAATTCTGCGTAAATGCTGAAAAGGCTTTTCCACATAGCGACAAACAACCCAGTCTTCGTGACTTCCACCTTCCGGGGCGAACTTATGCAACACCGAACGAAGTCCCAGGATATCACCATCATAAATCAGTGAACCGTGCATCACGCCAAGCACTTCGCTGTGTCTCATCCCCGACATGGCCTGTATCACATTCATGACTTTTAACGTCAGCTCAAAATGCCAGGTGTTCAGCTTTATGTGATCAACGCCAATAAAATCAGATCTCCAGCGCTTATTTTTATGTACCGAGAACCAGCCCTGCATCCCGGGGCCAAGTGTCGCGAAAAGCGCCCGAATTTCCCCGGCAACAATATTGTAGTAATACGCGGCCCGGTAATCCGGTATGCTTTTTGCTGTCCCTCTTTTACGGGCTTCCAGCATCGACGTATAGTAAGGCGAATCATAAAAACCGTTTATGATAGCGCACAGCCGGGAAAACCCGTCAAAATCGAAATCACTGATTTCAGCATCCAGTTCAGTAATCAGCCCTTCCCAGACAGACATCATAAGACTGAAAGGCATACAATATGTCTGGTTTGAATCATCCACACTGTTGTAACTGTCGAAGCTAATATCAGGAAAGTAACCGTATTTTCGAAGACGGGTATGACCTGTCAGCGAGATATCCGCCAGGTCCATAAAGTAATTACGTAATGTTCTTTCAGAACGCTTCCTGCCGTGCTCATCCTCCTCCTTCATCTTTACAATGAAAGCATTCCGGACAAGCGGAAAACGAAGCTGAAACAGACTGCGATACCCCATAGACTCAATAATACGGGCTCCCGCCACAATGTTTGCACATTTCCGGATCAGGGACTGCGTCTTCGCGGTCCTGCCGACAATCCAGAGCAGGCTGGCTGAGATGATTTTGGCTTCAAGACGCAGTTCAGGATCCCGTATGCCTGAAAAATTAACGGTTCTTAACGTTTCACCAATATGGGTTCTGACATAGCGATTGGTCCAGACATCATCCCTGAAATAAATATTCAGCGTCTCCTCATTGATAAAACGCATATCATGTTCATCTGAGCTGGCGATAACCAGGCAGTTATTCAGACGTTCAAAGCTTTTGTTTTCTAGTGCCTCACAGATGATATCCTCAGTCGGAAACTCATCCCCTGAACGAAGCGGCGTTCCGGCAGGAAACTCCGCCATTCGACTACGGCTTACCTCTTTTTTCTTCAAATCTGCCATACCGGAGCCACACCTTCTCGCTGAAGTTTAACGCGCGCTTTTTTCAGGATCGCCTCATCTACCAGCCCAAGCCGTAAATCAATCTTCAGGAGTAACGTTTCATAACGCTCCACAGCATTGACCGAACCGATGTACAACGGTTTTCCATACTCGATAGCATGCCTGAATGACAGCAGGAGCCATACAGACTCCAGCGTTTCCACAACGCAACTTTTTGAACATTCGACACAATGAGAAAAATCCGCACAAGCCTTTGGTGTCCGGCCAAATCGTTTTTGCTTTTTTATAAAGCGCAATTCAATATCTGTAGGCGGCTCCTGCGATCGACATCCCAGGCCATTCAATAAAAGATCCACACCCTCATCGCTTCCACGCAGATCGATCCCCAGCTCATCAGCAACTTTTACCCGCTCGGATAACGCACGTGTCGCAATCCCCTGATTCATAAGCGTATCAAGTGCAGCACTGAAGTTTTCCTTCGCCCCCTGTGGGTTACCTGCAGCATAATTCCGCCTGTAAGTGCCCCAGTTATGCTGTGCTTTTTCCGCCGTAATCAGACCATTCTTTAATGTTCTGTCCGTATACTGCTCAGACGTTTTGCGCAAGCCAGAAACGGTAATTGATGGAAGCGAGGGATTAAGCTGCCGCATCGTGGCCCACGCCCCCTCAGAGTTAGAAAATTTAGTCAGATGACTGGGATTAAGAGAATAAAGCTTATGGAATTTCACCTGCGGCTCACTCAGAAACAGCGCCTGTACCGGAGGGAAGTTATCTGCGGAAACCAGATAGTTAACGATGTCGTCCCTGAGCCTGATAAAAGACAGAAACCAGTAATAGCCCGCACGTTTGGTCACATACTCCGATTTACCTATCGTCAGACGTATATACTTATTCGCTCTCCCCTTATAAACATAATCAGTGCTGATACCCTTTTCATCCAGATGTATATCATCCCGCGTCAGACCCAGAACCTGAGAGGTGTTTCCCCATGTGTGGTAACAGAACAGAAAAAAAGAAGTAAGAAAGTAATTTTCCAGAACGTCCCTGATGATGATCTCTGCCCTGCTGACCCCGTTCTCTCCCGGATACCGGAAATACGCTTCATAAACAGGTGCCAGCAAAGACGGTGAGAAATGCCGCACCCCTTTTTCCGATTTAGCGATATGCTCCCGGATACATCCCGCAAGGAACTCATTCATGGATGACAACTGCCTCAGGATCTCGGAAAGTTCATTCCTGGTATAGCTATCCCTTCCCTGCTGCTGATACGTTCCTTTCGGTAAGAATTCATATTCATACCGCCTCTGAATCTGCCCGCCCGTAAGCAAAAACCGGTTGACCACGGACAAGTAGTGTCTTGCCATCCTGACTGAAATTTTTCGCCGACGAATATCGTTCATGAGATGTTTAATATACATTTCAACGCCTTCAGCCGTGCCATAGTCATACTGATTGACTGACTGCCATATAAAAAACATATTGAGATAACGGAAAATGGTTAACCTTCCGGCGGGACGGTAAGACAGAAGAAATCGTTTCAGAGAGGCAATAAAATCGCGTTTTTCAGGGCGGGCAAGATGCGAATGTTCACTAAACCATCCGGGGAGCAACACATAATCTGAAAAATGAGCCTGAAGATAAACGTCAAGTAAATAATATCGGTTCAGATCCCGCTGAGTGATGTGTCCGCTGACCGTCTCCCATGACAGCACATTTTCGGCCATCCACGTTATCTGCGTTTCACTCCGGCTCATATATGGCTCCATCGCGACCTGCAGCACCGTCAATCAATGCGTCCATGACCCCGGCGACTGCATCAGAAATCTGGTTTTGCTGAAGAAAGACGATGTATTTCATCGTCGTATTTTCGCTTTTATGGCCCATCCAGTATTTTACTGTACCCAGCGCATTTGCGGCCTGATCGGGATAGCAACTCAGTGCCGAGCGTAAAAAATGGGTCGCAAACGTTGCCCGCAAATCATGGGGTTTATGTCTGAACACATTTCCCGGAGCAGACCGGGCCAGGCGATGGCGAAAACTGTACCAGCGGGAGTAAAAGGCTTTTTCAGACATCCGTTTCCCGTTTGCCATTAAAAATAAAGGCTCGTGCCGCCCTTCCCCACCCTGTCGTGCACGCCATTTTTGGATCTTCTTTTCATACTCCTCATCCGCCAGATAATCCAGAACCTGCTCGTACAATCGTCTGGTGATGAAGAGTTCTCGCGTCATCCCAAACTTCGTATGAACTCCGCATCTCGGACCAATATGAAGCCCCCTGATGGTCAACTCAGATACAGGGACACTGGCAAGGTACTCTTCAGTAAAGAGTGACGACGGCAGGGTCAGCATTTCATCCAGCCGTAACCCACAATTTTTCATCAGCACAATCATTAAACTGAACAACCCGGACTCAGATTTCAGTGCCTCATCCAGGATATGAACCTCTGCATCATTCAGTGGGTTGATTGTCCTTTTTGTTGTGCTGGTTATCCTGATGGCAAGATCCGAACTTATCACCTTGCGTCGCCCGTCAACGACTTTTTCGACCAACGTAAAAAATGAGCTGGCAGCCAGCTCACCACACTTGCCCAGAAATACGTAAAACCGTCGGATAACGCTGATGTACACCGCCGCGGTGGATGAGGCGATGCGCCCCTGCCTTACGGCCCCCAGAAGATACTCCCTGAAGCCATATGTAGGGCTTTGGTATTTCAACGTTCCCGGGGTGAAAGGGTCAAGTCCGTTATCCTCCAGCCACCTTATCCAGCGTAAAAATGCCCGGGCTAAAGGCTTTAAATCCCTGGCCTGCAGGATAGCTTTATCCATAAGATAAAAGTGTACATATCGGCTCAGTTTTCGATTCTGGATGCCGCTAATATAAGGTATTTCAGCATACAGAAATCCGGGTTCAAATTTCAGTTTCGGCTCTGTTGCATCCAGTTTGCTGACACGCCCATAACGCGCATGAATGTTAGTGATTATCCTCACAGTCTGTCGCCCTGAAACGCCACCTCATGCCTACACTATAAATCCGGAAGAAGAAAAAACAAACAACCAGGTTGCCGGGAGTGAATATGCAAATCAGGAGGAAAGTAAAAGATGTAACGACACCATCACGATGCAATACATTGACCTCAACACGTTACCCGGACCATACGTGATAAACATCACAAATCCTTTGAGTGAAGAACTTAAGATGTGATTTTCATTTCCCGGCACAAACCGTGCCCTTAAAAAACAGGCAACGGATACATCTTAATGCCAGAAGTAAACCTTAATTGATTGAATACAGCCTGAGTCCATTGCAAAAATAACACACAGGGTAAATTCGCATATACAGAACCCAACGAAAAGCAAAAGAAACCTGTAACACATTTCGTTTACCTGTCACTTTCAATTGTAAAAGCCAGCAGAAAAAGCGCATATAACTATATTTATCCCTGCGGGGACTTTTGTTTGTGCTATATATTTTTTACAGAGAACCGCAACGCGTCCAAACACAAGAATATATTTACCTCTGGAAAATGGTCTGACTCCCTTTCACGTGGTTGTAGTGACCTGTTCTGTGATTCATGTAATGTCTTTTCTGGATGAGGAAAATATGTCATCACTGATATTTTATACAGACGAAGCACAAGCACTGATTGTAACAGATACCCTTGCCGTCACCGATAATGGGGAGCCGTTATCTTTTGTTTCCAAAGCAGGTTACATCCCCCAGCTAAGAACCATCATAGCAGGTACGGGGGCAGGTGGATTTTCTAACACCTGGTTGCTTGAAGCATCAACCAGAATGGTCGTATCAGGTATACAAAATCTCAATTATCATACATCGGCCTGTCTAAGGAGGCTGTGGAAACAATACAAGCATGACCATGCAATTCCCTCTTCTTCAACGGTGACAACCAGTGTTTATCAGTTCGCAATTTGCGAGGAAACAGGAAATATCGTTTCGTTCGCCTATCGCTCAGTCCATGATTTCGAATCAGAGCAATTACAATACGGAACAGGAGTAAAACCTGAGTGCCAAATCCTGGATGGGGATTTGTTGCAGACAATTCCTGTAATGATGAATGAACAAAGGGCTATACAGGCGACATACTCACACCCGGAACGGATCCATATTGGCGGTGAGATGATTGCGCATTATCTGACATCATCTATGTATCAATGCTTTAAGATTGGGGAATTTGAGGATTTCAGAACTCAGGGAGAGTATATATTGAGCAGGATTTAGGCAAAACGCGGTTCAGATAAAGTGCTTTTAACAGGCTTGCTGAACATTAAAAGGATATCTCTCAATTACGATGAATAGCTTGAATTCTAAAAATAGAAAAGTAGAGTTTAACTCTAAATACATAAAAACAAGAGTAAGCGAGCATCCATAGCGAGCGCCGCAGGCAGAAGACCGGGCCGTGTATTTCTCCGGCGTCCAGATACATTCCCCGGTCGCGTCTTTGTAAAGCGTGGCGAGGCTGAAGTTGTCCGGCAAAAAGCTTGGCAGCGGAAATCGCGCCAGCGAACCACAGGCCATCAGAAATGACCAGATATCCTGTGTCCGCCACTCTTTCACCGGGTACAGTTCGCCGCCGAGCTCCGTGAGCGAGACGCTGTCCGACTGCCCGCCCATTCTGAGGATGTTGCCTGCCCGACGGGCGCTCTCATCATCGCGGGAACCCAGCATCAGGCACACTTTGTTGCGGACGGAAGCTGGTGCATTTTTTAAATAACGGGCTTTGGCCTGGCGCAGTGGAGAGCGTTTGAGATCTGTAGAGCATTGACGCGTATTGGAATTTGTCCAGGTCGGAAGTCCGCGCCCGGTCAGAATGCGTCCGACCCAGCTCTGGGTCATGGACGGGTGGGCCACCAGGACGGTCACGGGCAGTTGCTGTTCGGCAATAAAGGCTCGGAGCTGGCTGAGAACCTGCGTGGACTGATGATGCATCTCAGGGTTTTCAATCAGGGTGTTGGAGATCTGAATGAAGTGGTGCTGGCTGACGTTCGACCCGTTCCGTACGGCACGGATCAGGGCCATGAGGAACAGGTGCAGTAGCGAGTGGGAGTCTTTCCCGCCGCTGTAGCCGACGCACATGGTCCAGCCTTCGGTAATCGCATGATAAATGGCACTGGTTGCCGTCGTCACGCGCGATGCGAGACTGACCGGCTCACCGGCATCGGTATAATTCAGATCCGCATCGGTCTTCAGTGTTTGCCAGACATCGCCCCATTTATCCTGCGTCAGAATGGCAGCGTTAGCCGCCTCAGAAAATTGAATTTCTGAGGGTAATTCAAGGAATGTTTCTTTTATTTCGATATACATATTATTTCCTGAATTTTGGCTTTCGCTGCATTATCGCGCTATTTATTAAACCCATCTAATATCTTCAGTGCAATATGTGAAGATAAATTTAGTTAAATTGGAATTATGCCAATTTAACTAAATAGCACTGAATAAATAGAATTACGCGGCAATAAATATATTATCTTTACCACGCTCTCACGAATACTGCTGGGTAATTAAAACCGTCGTATTTGATTCCAGCTCTGCCAACGGAATTCTGGGGGTATTGAGCATCATGTCATCACCGCAATGGCGGGGTACAGCCGTCAGTTGAAATGATTCTTTCATGACCCGGATGGAAGTTGTTTCCGTGCGAGAGGACGGCATGACGTCCCGGAGCATGGTTTCCTGCCCGTTACTGTCACTTTCAATAAATGCAGCCTTCGCCATGAGTTCCTCAATGTCCTCTTCCGATGTTTCGGACCAGAGGCAGTCATAGAAGAAAAACTCTGCAACGTACAAATCATTCTCTTTCACGTATGCCGCCAGTTCACGGATACGCTGAGCCAGCGATGTATCAATGGAAAAGAAGACGCTTTGCGGGACTTCACTCGCAAATTCATTGATGCAGCTAGCGGACGCAATCAAAAGTTTATTGAACATTTCAGCTCTCCATGCCACCGGCTGTCCCGGTGGCAATCTAGGGTTATCAGGCAGTCACGGGGCACAATACGTCCAGCGAAGGCAGCAATTTGCTCAGGCTGTCGTACACGACGGGCGTCAGTTCGGTGACGCTGTGAAGCGCCATGCTGGTGTTGTCTTCTTCGCTGAGAATGATGACTCCATCCTCATCAGGATCGTCAGAAGTACTCTCGTCCGAGGCCAGGCGGTGGCGTGCAACGTCATAAGGCGATTCAGACGCTTTGCAGCTCATCAGATAGCATTCTGTGTATGTGTTTTCGTGGTTATACTGGTTCACTTTCACCAACGCATACTGAACACCGGCATCATGGGCTTCGTTCATCAGGCGGGAAAAATTAAAGCCTTCCTCATAGTGGTGTGTATCTTTAGTCACCACGATTGTCGCACCGCCGAACTCGTTTTCGCGTGGTCGGTCGCAGACGAAAGCGGCATTGATTGTGACCATTTCAGGCAGGTTAAACACCGACAACACGGCAGTTGTTACCGCGATTGCGTGGTCGAGGTTAATGCTTTCATCATGGCTGATTGCCAGACCGCTACCGGTGATTTCCGCTTTGAGTTCCAGCTCGTAATTGTCTTCTGGTGACTCCGGCTGACCAAAAGTCGGCTCAAACGGATCGCACTCCGGGTGGTTCTGAATAATACCCAGGACCAGCAGTTCAGTGAGGGAACACTCTGAAGCAGGTTTAGACAGCAGGTGATCACCTTCCGACACATCCGTGTCCGTAACATACGCAATCGCGTCCAGAGCCATCTGAGCCTGTTCCTGTGAACAGAGAATTGTGAAGGATGCCTGAGTGTAATTATTTGCCATTGCATAACTCCTTATTTAATTAAGTGTGATTGCTGTCTGTGAATAGATAATATCAAAACAGATACCCGCACCTAATAACCCGAAATGAAATATTTTCGAAGTTTTTATAGAGAAGACAGGCGCCATATTTATTAATCCAGCCATTATTTAGAGGGCGGCATTAAGTAATTATGCGGAAAAAATAAAAAACCGCCACAAGGGCGGCATTTATTAAATGGGAAAGATTCAGTTATAAGGTATGTGTCAGGGCGGAAACAATGATCCGGTCTGGTAACAGTGATTGAAGGGACGCCGACGAAATGACAAGTGCCTTTTCAATGTGTGCCTCTCTGTCGGCGATATGTCGCCGGAATGCCGCTTCTGCTTCACCGGAGGAGTCGGCTTCAACCAGCATCACTTCTTCCTCATCATCAAACATCATGCGGCCTGAGATAATATACAGTCGGCTTAAGTCCGGGAGATTTACAGCGTTGCCCTGTTTGTTAATCATCATTTTTCTCCGTCTGCAATTTTTAAATTTGTCAGTTCTGCTACGGGTAAAATACACCATCAGCCCTGTAAACCCGGACAGGTATCAACGTAGCTCATCGGTTTGCCAATCGCGGCGCTTAGGCGAAGGATTTCGCCGATGGAGACGTACCGCAGCATTTCAGAACGCCCGTGTTTCTGGTATTCATCCACCGACATGGTGCGCCAGTCCTTGTGCGGTGTGTTTTTGCACAACTGCCAGTTGTCGACAGTGGTCGGGCGACGCAGGACATACACACCCAGCGAAGGCGTGAGGCCTAAGCCAAATGACTGCTGCACCACAATACGCACTTCAGAGCCGTCGGGGCGTTTCAGTGTCTGAGTAATTTTAGTGATGAGCTGTTCGGATTCCATACTATTAACCTCGACCGTCAGTTGGGTTGCTGTAGGGATATTTTAGCAAAGTCGGTTCACTGGCTAATAAGTACAAAGCGAAATTTTTAAAAATAGAGGAATAAAACAGGAAGAGAACAAATCTGGAAACAGCAAAATCACATTATCCGATTGCAATTCATTTCACATTTGACATATTCGGAATTAAGTACGCAACGAACCTGCATCGTCTGGTATAAAAGTATATTTCAAATATTCAGGTTATTATCTGAAGTAAAATACTCTCTGCCCCGGTTGCAATACCAGACGGAACACAAGACGTTATGAAGAGCCTGTCCCGGTTCAAAAGCTGCGGCTAATTTTTTCTGACCCACTTAACGAGAATGCCAGCCAGAGTCACAGTCAGCATCAATGCCCATACTGAAGAAATAAAGTTAAGCAATGGAATACGCTCAGAATAATCACAGGTACTGGATGGGTCACTGGCAAATTTACAGATAAATTCGGGATCAAGCCCCCAGTAAACGAAAGAAAATAACACAACGAGCGATACACTGATTTTAAAGATTTTTTCGCTTGTCATCATTTATCATCTCAATCCAGGAGGTTATATAAACCTGAAACTATTTCAGCCGTGTGTCGTACTGGTAAGGAATTTTCTGGACGGTTTTCATCAGATCAAAAATCGCCGGATGAGCCGGATTTAAAAGGTAGTTAAACTCCACCGGAGATAATGCACTGGGAATACGCAGGGCAACAGAAGAGCCACTTTCAGCCCAGTTATCGCCATACAGGGCAAGTTCTGCGGGCGCATCTTCACTTGCCCAGCCCGGCGGCAGCAGGTTCAAGTCAAAGGCCTGGATCTGGTCATCCGGGACATCAATGCTCAGCAGCGTGTAAGCGTCCAGAAGCTGCGGGGCATTGATATGCACCAGCGTCTCCAGCATGGTCAGAGAGGCCGTCTCGGACAGATAGACAAGTGCTGTGCCGACACTGTTCCAGCGGCCTCCCGCTTCTTTCGCACCTAATCCCGACCATGCAGTCGTAATATAGCGGGTCTTGGTCATCCGATACAGGATCACGAATAGACTCCGTGTTCAATACGGGTGATCAGGCGCATCACTTCGAGTGCGCCGGTTTCCGAAGAGACAACATCTGCCGGAGTCTTCCAGCTCAAGCCACGGTTTGGCTCGTTCATCCATTTCTGTGCTGCCTCTTTGTCGCCTTCGAACAGCTCTACAGCCCGTTCAATGACGCGAATAATACGCACCAGACGTTCGCTCTGATCCGCAGTGAAACGGGCTTTTACGCTGCGATTGAAGGTGGTGTTCGGAATGCCGGACATTTTGCGCAGTTCCGACGGCGTGATGTTCGCCCATTCAGAAATGGAATGAGCGACTTTACCTTCCAGTCCGTGGCTAATTTTGTCCATCAGCGCAATGCCGTCATTATCCAGACCCACCACCTGCCATAAGCCGTGCGGGTTCATTTTGGATAAATCTGGAGAAAAAACTTTCATAGTCATAACCGACCCTCCCATTTGGTATGTCAATTATACCATATGGGTGACTACTGGCAATATTTTCACCTTTCTCATAACGTCAGTTCGTCACCCGGCTGACTCTGGCATGGGCATTGCCCTGAATGTTCCAGTACAGCCCAGCCGGAAGCTCTGCGGCCCAGGTTGCCCCCCGTTCCGACATTTGTTCGGGCGTTTCCAGCCATCCACGCGGAATAGTACCGGTGGTGTCACCGATAACCCGCGAGACGCAGGCGGCAACGCGGACGCCGCCGGGGACATCACAGCCGGATTCAACGATGTGCATCACTTCCATTAATGCGCCGTACGCTTCAACACGGTCGCCCTTTTGCAGTTCAATGGGGGAAACCTGTTCAGTCAAATTCTTCATGCTCACACTCCCTTCAGTGATTAAAATTGTCGCCGTCGTTTTTAAGGCATCCGGGAGAAGAATCCTGGTGGCCATTACGCCGGTATGTTGCTGAATCATTTTCTGTCAGCGCCGTCGCCGCAGGACATCCCCGCTGGCGTCACTTCCGGCTGCTGGCCAGGCTAAACCGCCCAGCTCATCCCCCTTCCCGCAGTTCATCACGGTAAAGGGCAACCAGGTCATCGAGTATCGGGCTGCTCTGGTATCCCGGCATTTCTGTAAACAGGCTGCGCGAGATCCCGAGCCATTCCATTATTTTGTCCGTTGCATACCAACGTCTGCCGAGCCGCTCAGCGGCAACCGGTACTTTGTGCAGACCGGCAAATGGCTCAACTACCAGATCACCAGGCCTGGTGAGGAACTCGATCAGGAATGCGGCGAGTCGAGTGGGTGACGTTGCACCGTGCAGCGGAAACCCCAGTTCGCGGGCGATGCGATGGCAGAGCCGCGTATCCGGGCAGGCATTGCCAAACATAAGCGTATTTTTGGAGATAGTCCCTTCTGTCTTATTGCCGAAGGCGCCATTTTTAAGCTGGTAAGCGCCATCCCCGTAAAATGTAGTGCGGTTTTCGCCGCCGGACGCCTGCAATTTCTGATGCTGCTCTGAATGAGGCTGGAGAACGCGCATGTTGTTCGAACGAACCTTTTGCGCGTCATTAGTAAACCACAGCACCGGCTCGTAAGACGAACAGAGCTGAACACGCTGTTTACACGCCCAGTGAGTCGGCGACGGGGGTTTCGCTCGGTTCACCCAGTTCAGTCTGTCCATCAGCTCAAGACCCAGCTTATCGCACAGCGCCAGTGTCAGTCTTTCCAGATACAGAGAGCGCGATGGCCTGCCTGGATTAAAGCTGTCCTGCGTCACATTGAGCGCCACGCTGCCCCCCGGCACGAGCTGCTTCACGATAGGCTCAAGAATCCGCAGCAGCCAGTCAATATACGCCTGCTCACCGCGTCCGCCGCCGTGCCCGTAATTTCGGGCATTACGCAGCAGGAACGGGGGCGACGTAAGGCAGAGATGGATTTGCTCATTGATGTTGCTGAAGAACGCGTACGCATTCCCGAAGACCGATGCCCCGAGCGAAGTTGAGAAGCCAACGACGCACAGTTTGTCCCAGGACTCATGCAGCTTCTTGTCATTTTTGAAGGCATAGCGCCAGACGCCCCGCTTTTCCGGGACACGCTCGATCACCCCGGCCTGCCGCAGCGTCTGCTGATACCAGCGAACCTGATGCTTGACGCCGCTGGTTCGCATTTTGTCCGAGCCGAACGCCTTCATTTTCTGTAGTTCTGCATCCGACATCCCCGTTTCGCGTTGTACCTCGCGATACAGCTCTTCGTTCGTTAACGGGGTGTCTGACGCGGCATAGATCCGCGCAATCAAATCGCTGTTAAGGTTGCTCATCAGCCATCCTTGAAAAACGGACCAGGGCGGCTTCACACTGCTCTTTACCCCACGAGTCCTGCCAGTCGCACAGGTGGAGATATTTGCGTTCGAGTGCTTCCATTTCATCGAGATTTGAACTCGATAATCCCGCCCAGACGTCGTGCCAGCACACATCGTAAGTAACGCCTGCCGGTGGGCAGTATTCCAGAGCATCCGCATGGATGATTTCAACACGGGGATCGTGGGCAAAGGCCTCGGCAACTAGGTTAATCACATCCTGCGACTTCTCAATGACAGTCACGTTGTTAACTTCCGGCTTCTGAAGAATGGCGTGCAGCACCATCCCCAGCCCCAGTCCGTTGATCAGGACGTGCCCTGTCGCTCGCTTTATGAACTCCTGACAGAGTTGGATTTCGTATGGCAAATTGGTCATCACCACATTTCTGCCATTTGAAAGGCGGCGATAGTTACCGGGCTGTAAAACCGCGTCGATATCCTCCGTAGCGGCACGGAGGAAAAGGCTAACCGCCTTATCTTTGGAGATTTCGAAGCTGTCCAGTGTCCAGGCACCGGATGTTCCATCTTTAACAGGTAAATTAGAAAAGCAACTCTTCATCAGTCATCCTTAAAATGGATTCAGTTCAACGTAAGTGGGCGCAGGAAGACGGTGAAGCAGGTCACTTCCCTTTCTGCATCAGGGACTCCAGTGACGATTCCAGCGCCGCGAAACGAATCAGGGCAGCTTCACACTGCTCTTTACCCCACGAGTCCTGCCAGTCGCACAGGTGGAGATATTTGCGTTCGAGCGCTTCCATTTCATCAAGATTTGATCTCGAAAAATCTGGCCAGATATCATGCCAGCACACATTGAAGGTAACGCCTGCCGGTGGGCAGTATTTCAGAGCATCCGCAAGGATAATTTCAACGCGGGGATCGTGAGCAAATGCTTTGGAAACCAGGTTCATCACATCCTGAGACTTCTCAATGACGGTCACGTGGGTCACGTCAGGCTTCTGAAGAATGGCGTGCAGCACCATTCCCAGCCCCAGTCCGTTAATCAGGATGCGTCCAGTTGCTCGCTCAATGAAAGCTTCACAGGTACGGATCTCCATCGGCGTATTGGACATCACCACTTCGTTATCACAGGACAAACGCCGGTAGACGCCTGCCGGGATATATTCATCCTGATCCTTTGTATATTCGGCGCGAAGCTTCAGGGTCTGCGCTTTTTCTGGCGTAATCACAAAGGAGTCCAGCGTCCAGTTACCGGATTTCCCGTTTTTCACCGGCAGCTCAGCAAATTTACTTTTCATACTGATAACCTTAATTTCGAATCATTCTGTTGCCGGGAAATTACCACATAACCCTCGGGCTGGGCAGGCAAGATCGCGTTACAACGGACGGCGGCTGACGCAACCGTCCACGGGTTCACAGGTAACGAAGTAGGATCTCCGCATCCTCCGGTGGCAGCTGTTGGCAGCTCTTCACTTGATAGAAGAATTCCCCGCCAAGATCATACACTCCGCCGTCTTCAAAACTCAGTGCTTCGACCTCGTCGCGACACTCATTCAGTAATGCCGTCTGGCTGGCGTTTGCCTCAGTATCGCTGGCGACAAGCTTCACGCTGGAATGCTCATACTCGCCATTCCGGCATACAATTTTGACAATGAAGTTTTTTTCAGGCATCTGCGCCTCCCGGCTGGTTAGGGGTTTATTCAGCGTTGCCCCGGCGTCCGGGGCAAGACTCAATCAACCCTTGATGAAACTCTGGCCGAAAGAAGGATTGGCTTTAAACTGGTGCTCCTTTATGATTTTTTTCATCATCTGAGAGCATTTCTTGATCGATTTGGTGCTGGCATCCGTGACTTCAGCCATCTTGCGGATAAAGCGATTCACCTGATACTGCGCCTCAGCATCTTGGCTGAGGGCTTCACTGTGGATGCGGTCTTCATGCTGCGCAATCAACAGCACATAGCAGCGGAGACCTGTGGCGGTGCTCACGCGCTGGCTGATCGTGATTTCCGCCGAGCGGGTAGACTGGACGACAGAGAGAGAGACTCTCGATAATTCGCCGTCCCGGAAAATAGCCGGAGTAAGACCATTAATATCCTCGCGGGAATAATTCAGAGAGTCCAGAATGGAAAATAAATCACAGGTGGTAAAATCGAATTCCTGAATGCTCATATCGCCTCCGACGCTTCATTATTTGTTGGCATTGCCTGTAGATATATAATACCAGGTTGGGTTCAAAACCTAATAACCCGGAAGAGAATATTTTGAAGAAAATCTCAGGCATCCATGCCGTGAATTAAGCTGGCACTATTCTGAAATAATATCACCAAGGCTGGTGGTAAATTCTCTTTTGACGGATTCAGTAAACGGCACTCGCTCAATATATTTATAATTCGTGGCATAGGTGTTGGTGTCTAAAGTCCGGGAGATCTCATCATCAATCGGGTCTTCAAACATATCAATGCGCACATCGATATGCTGCGTGCCTTCTGCGGTAGGATGTGACAGGCTGCACGACACTTCGATATAGCGATCTTTCTGCTCCGCGACAAACGTCCAGAAACCTGCATTAAAGTCGGTTGATGCACCGTGACGTTTAAATACAACATCAGATACGGAATAACCGACAGCATTAAGAAGGGAAATGAAATTAAGCTGACTGGAAATGATATCTAATTTATTCATGATGTCTCCTGTTGGTATGTGGCAATTATACCAGGACGCGCTCGACGGCTAATAACCTGCGGCAAAATTTTTCCGAATAGTTGATGATGTGATTGATAGCTTTAAAAATTAGGAGGATTGTTTATAAGAAGGAATATAACCAGAGGATTTGAAATTTAATACACCATGCCGACTGACCACGTCTAATTTTTCAAAAGTTACTTTTCCCGGCTGCCCTGATCCCACGTCGCTAAGACCCGGTATACTCAGGCATTCTGCCCGGAAGGCAATTGGCTTCGGTGATCGGGTATTAAAATAGGGCCAGTCTGTTTTTCTGCGAGTTTCGCGCTCTGTTGATGGCGTGAAATCACCTTTTCCGGATGCCCTCCCTGGCTGTCCGGTGCGCTGGCGCTACGCCCAGCGGTATGGGGTAAAATAGGTCTCGTTAACTTCAAGAAATTCGGTCAGGGAATTCATCGCTCTCGTGTCGTATGCAGTCACAATAAAACGGTAACCGTCCACCGTTTCGATGTAACTGATCCCCCGTGGCGTGCTGCTGGCATTCACCACTTCCGCCGTCATCATAAACTGGCCTTGCGGGAATTCCTGTGACAGGTAGATAAATCCGGTGGTTGCTGATGACGGGGTGGCATTCATCAGCACACCGTTAAATTGCTGGCCGTGTCGCGCCGGGATCAATGTGCTGTCCGCCGTCGCCTGATTCAGCAGCTGCCGGATCAGGGTTTCCTCTTTATATGAGCTGTAAGCGCGGACATCGTCTTCAGCCCCGGAGCGTGAGCAAACACCTACATGTGCAAGCCGCCGGTATTCGTTACGCATGTAGGCATGACAGGATGCACCCGCTCGCCCCTGAAGGGTGACACCAAAATCTTCACACAGCATCAGAACCTGGCGCAGATTGTTGTCATATACCGTCGCAGTAAGGGCCAGGTTATAACTGACGAATGTCAGCTCAAAAACCCGTGTATGCATGTCACTAACGTGTGCCTCCATCCGGATCAGCGGCTTTTCAGTCAGCGGATATGGAGTGCCGTTCACGCAGTACGGGGTAACGCCGCTAAAACACTCGCCGATCACGCTTGCAATGACTACGTCGGCGTCAATGACAGCCGGTGCCGGGACATAGATCTGAAACTGTCCTTCCGTGCCAGATTGGGTAAGGACGGGGAACAAACGCGGGGAATTAAGCTGCTCAAGGTCAGCATTGATCAGTTCTGTCCAGCTGGGTTTCCCGGTGGGTGCATCGAGGCGCAGGCCCAGGTTATCGCAGAAGTCGACGATCTGCCGGGAGTGTTCCACCATCACTGCCCCGGAGAGAGTCAGACCGTGCGTCGTCATCTTCAGCTCACTCGTCCGTGTCTGGGTATTCTGGGACCAGGGCTGTAAAGAAAGTGTCGTCCGGCTTAGTGAAGGTATAATTGTTTCATTCAGTGGGTCGATCAGTTGGCAATGCGCATTCAGCCGGGGGACAAGGGCATCAAATATGAAGCTTGCCTGTTGTTTAGTGCTGGTCTGAATATAAAACATCGCATCCGTGCCTGCATCCCTGGATAAAATACCGAAAAGTTTCATTTTTTACCTTAATGGATTAGCGATTTATAATCATGCGCCGACAGGTGAACGTTATGTACGCCATCATTCCACACAAAGAATAACCGATATTTTGAATTAACTCGAATGGAAGAGTACCGGTTTGCGGTCATCCTTAAGCGTTCGTAACGCAAACTACTTGATAACAATTCGCGTTCGTTTTTTACATTATTTAACGTTTTCAGTCTGCATGAAATCGCATTTAACAGATCAGCAGGAATACCTGCTGTGGACTTTCCATTACGGAAAAAGCTTTCCAGCCGTCTGTCTTTAAATGAATGGATCATATCTTCCTCCGTAATGGAATGAGTAAAATTAAATAAGAATTATAAAAGCCTGAAGCTGATTTATTAAATCCCGAGAATTCTGGCTGCGACCGTTAGTTGTTTATCACTTAATGGATATTTCCGTGATAACGTCGATTTCAGACTGTTCAGAAAGCTGTTCTCCCCGTCTTGCTGTGTGATGGCGTCAACCAGTTCCTGATTGCTCTTACACCACAGATTGAACGCGGAAGTCTTTGATTGTACAGCACGCTGACGCACTACTGCCTGAGCTGCTGAAATCTTGCGTGCCGCTTCCGGGTATGTGCGATATAACGCGGAAAGGGTGTAACATGTACGGGTTGTGACCAGGCTATAGCCCGTACCATTACATGCCATGCAGCGGCTCCTATAAAAGTGTTTACGCTCACCACGGCCTTTGCATTTATTGCAAGTGACCCGATAAATATATTCCCCGGTGCCTTTTACTGAATCAATACACTGAATCTTAGCGTTGTCGATTTCAATTCCGCTCTGGTCAAAGTATTTATCCATTTTTGATTCCTCAGGTTTGGTCTGAAGTAATCATGACAGATTGGTCTCGCTGGCTAATAACCTGAATGAAAGATTTTTAAAAATAATTTTGCAGCACTGCTAAAGGCAGTTTATATATGCAGGATTCAATTTTACTGAGAAATATTTTCGGAATTGTCTGTTTACAAATACCAAAAA
Organism: Leclercia sp. LSNIH8; assembly: GCF_002920195.1. Taxonomy (NCBI): domain Bacteria; kingdom Pseudomonadati; phylum Pseudomonadota; class Gammaproteobacteria; order Enterobacterales; family Enterobacteriaceae; genus Leclercia; species Leclercia sp. LSNIH8. The sequence continues at coordinate 40,895 of NZ_PQJY01000006.1, forward strand.
AAAACCAATGAGGTCTTAATTACATCCTTAATGGGCATGGTTATTTTACATCCTTATGAGTAGCAATGCTTATGTGTTAATTTAAAAACACCATATGCGTCTAAGGAACTTCCTATCCGCCTTCATGAAGCTTTTTTCCGGTTACCAGTAAGGGCCATATGACTGGCAAATATTCCGCTCGCGGTATACCGAAGTTCCGAGAGGATGGCGAAACGGCAGAATGCTACAGTAAAGGAGAAATGTTAGCTATAAAACGGTGGCACAGGGTCGGGATACTCGCGGGCTGAAATGGCAGATTCAGTTTGTCTTCCGGCTGTAGCGTCCCTTCCCCACTCACAAGACCCATCTTAACCGAAGGTGTCGCAGCCTTTCTCCCAGACGCTCGACGATTCCTGGGTTTAAGGTCACGAAACAATGGTCATGCACACCGGCTTTCAACTGGCACAAATGTGATTACGAAACACTCGTTAATGCCCTCCCGGTAAGCCTTTAGAAAAGTTACTTTTCTGAGATTAAAATGGACTATTTTAATTATAGTTTGGATATGAATTTTTAAAAAAATAAATGCCTTCAACTTATTTGGAAAATAAGCCGGAATGTTAGAGTGTTCTCATTCAAAAAAGAGGAGAACCAACCATGCCAAAATGTCTATTACCTGCCGAGCTTGCGGAAATTGTCTGTGGATTACTGGTGCAACCCACATTAATGAATGAATTAAAAACACCGGAGTCGCATAAAGCATTTATGCAGGATATCGCTGAGCTGGTGGCGAAACATTGCGGAGGAGAGATTGACGGTGTGATCATGCCGGTGGATCGCGATGAATCAAGCCAGGCCGATTATCTGACCTCTCCGGATGTAACCCCTTATCTCGTCGTATCTCCCGGCGCGGACATGCACTCCCTCACCGATAATGTCTGGCGTCACCATGCCCGAGATGGCTGGCTTGACCATATCAAAGGCAGCGACGAAGAAAGCCCTGATGAATTGCCGACGCATAAAGAGTGCTCAGTTCGCCGCTACGCCCTCCAGCGGATGCTCCTTCAGACACAAACCAACCATGCTAATCTTCCCTCGCAGGTGGTACGAATGCGTGATTACTGCAACCTCGACGACGAACAGCCCGGGTCTTCAGCAGAGTTTATCGTTACTATGGCGCTCGGCGGTCATGCCCAGCTGGCAGTACAGGATGTGGAATCACGCCTGGTAATGGCCCTGACGTTGTTAATTGAAAATGGTGTTCCCTCGGTCCATGTAAACGCGGGTGACACTGATCCTTCAGTTCTGCACGTCCAGGCTGCTCACGGCGGCATGGTCCTTTCAACTGACTCCCTGAATCATGAATTCGGTATTTCGCCGCCTGACAGGTATACCAACGGTCGCCCTGGCTTATTAGTTAAAGCAGCCTCCTGATTCATTAATTACAAATTTGTCCTTTTTTAATTCCATTGTTCGCTCTTTGTTTAAAGGGCGAATATATTTTTAAAAAACTTCACGCCGGGTTATTAGCCAGCAAACCGAAACTGTTAGAATTAACACATCAGATGAAAGGATGACTATCATGGCTAAATTAATTTCAACTCGTGAACTGGCAACAATTATTACTGCATTACTGGTAAAACCGGAATTATTGGGCGAGCTGGATTCTCCAGAAAAACATCGCGCACTGATGGAGGATCTGGGGCGTGTTGTGGCAGAGCATTGCGGCGGCAATGTCACGGAAATCGCATTGCCGGAAACCGATGGTACGGCAGTTGATGAAGCTTTGCTGGATGGCCAGCCTGTCCGCTATCTGGAAACAAAAGAAAGCTCCCCATATCTCATCGTACACCCTGACGACTCACTACCGTCTCTGACGCATAACGTTTGGATGCACGCTGATCCTGATGGCTGGGAAGAACATTTCGATGGCGAGGACAATCCCCTGATGGAGGAGTTGAGCCAGCAGTTCCGCCAGCAGGTGTATGCGCTTCTGACGCCGGAATCGCAGGCAACGCCTTCAGAGATTATCCGGACGTTACAGGACTGGCAACTGGGTGAAACCCAGCTGCCAGAAGAAGACTGTCAGTCCTATCAGGTGAAGGTGTTGTTAGAAGAGAAAAACATTCAGTGTGAAGTGGTGAATGAATCCGGCACGACTTGTTTCGGCCTCATTTTTGAGATCGATCGGGGTGTACCGACGCTGCACATCGACACGGGCAGTGATTCACTGCTGCATATTCACGCGGCACATGACGGCCTTGTTCTGACACCAGATGCGCCGAACCACGGATTTGAAGATGCTCCAGTAGACCGCTTTTCTTATAACAGCCCGTCCCTGTTGGTGCCAGGGGTGTAACCTGGCAAACAACACAGCGGTATTTTGGCCCCGAGTGAAATAATTCAGGACAGGAGTCAGGCAGATGGGCGATGTTGCCACACTACCACCGAAAATTAACGATGGCGTACTTCGACGCTGGAATGCTCAGCGCGGGCAACGAAATGGCCGAGGCGGAAGGTATAAGCGCCTTCCGTCACAAAGCAACCTAAGTAACTGGGTTGTAAGACGTCTGATTGAAGAAATCATAATGGAGGACCGACGAAGAGCAGCATCAGGTTGAGCAGTATGTTGATCAAGTTACCACTACTGGCGCAGGAGAAGTGGAAGGTATGACCCGCGTCCCGGTAGTTCCCACGATGGAACAGCTAATTGCAGGCCGGAAGCAGATAACTTCGGCCACTGGAAAAATGTCTCGATTAATGAGCCAGCGTCTTGCAGATGTTTACCGTGCAATGGTCGCAACTGCAAAGGGGGAGTGAGATGCGTGAATTACTTGGAAAGACAGGGGCAGAACATCAAGCCTCCGTAATGTATCAAACGTTTGGACACCTCGATGCGAAGCCAGGCGAAAAGCATAAAGGTCACTTCGTTTTTATCAACGGTCAGCACGGCGATCTGTGTGTTGTGCATAGTGAATTTTCATCCTTTGACGAAGGTCCTGGCTATTTCAGTGACCGTGCCGATTTCATCTGGGAATTGGTTAAAGACGGAGGACCCTGCTCTAAGGTCGGCATCTACCGGTTTGACGGCGAATACTCGCTTCCTAAACGCCGGTACGGGAAAAGGTTTTCGGGAAGCGTGACGTGCCTTCAATCATTCTAATTTCGTAGTGCATGAGCACCGACAGGTTATCAGTAAAACGGGGAGCGCCACAGTTCGCGTGCAACCTTCCCTATCCATCAACTCGAATGAGTACATAATAATGACGAACGCTGACGCATCTAACGTTAAGACCAGTCCAGAATTACCAACTCTCGAACGTGTCTATGCTCTGCTCAAGGACAACTATAAACCCGCAAGATTTGCTGATCGGGATGGGGAAATCTGGGGGCATGAGTATTCATGGAATCTGGCAAAATCAAGCCTGCAAGACCTGGAGAAGTACGGGAAATCGTATGTATCGAAGCATTCCGACCGGATGGGCGATGGATTCAGTTTTGGTCCTGACCTGGTCATTATTCGCTGACATGCGCACGGAAGTGAGTAAGATGGCTGGCTGCACCGGAGGACAAGAGTGATGAAGGGTAAAAATATCGTGGCTCGTGTCGTGCGGGAAGCGACCTATAAGTGGGAAACCCGCCACAAGTTAACGCCAGAACAATGCTCTGAAATTAATCAACTGATGCGTCGGCTTTCAGAACACCTTGCCTGCCCCGTTTGCAAAGCAATGTCCTTAAAGCAACTCAGGCACGCAGAATACATTTTGAAATGCGGAACGTGCGGTGAAGAGTTTCTTATCAATAAACGTAAAGAATCGGCTCACGCGAGTTAAGCGCGGTGAATGAGCACAACAGTAAGGTGACAACCATGAAAGAACTGATTTCGGTAGCTCAGGCGGCTCTGGACTATATCGATGCCTTACCCAGCGACATGGTGGCATCACTCCATACGATGCCTGGCTTTGATCGCGATTGGGCAACAGAAGTCATTGCCGATGCTATCGTCGAAAGTAACGAGTCCCGGGAACAGATACAGCAGCAGTCGCAGGCAATTCAGTTGCCCGAGACCTGTTTCTTTGATGGCCCGGGCAACACAACAGAAACGTATTTCCTGGCAGACGATGTCAGAGAGTTACTCCGGTCAGCGGGCGTCCAATTTAGCGAGTGATACGGGTAAAGTTCCCAGGCAGTCCGGTCTCACATCGGTATTACGCCAGACGCTGTCAACATTAATTCGATTCAGGGCATGACAATGGAAAACACAGTAATACCGACGGTAACAGAAAACGAGATGGAAGAGGTGATCACCCGTCACACGGCATACGGGCAGGTATCGGTAAGCCGCACGACAACGACGGGGCAGCGCTTGTATGCCTCCGACCTCATTCATAAAGAGGTGATTACGCTGACCTTCAGTGAATCAGAGCAGGTTGAGCGCGATGGAGTGATCCGTCATCGGCTGGCGGAAGGCAGACGCCGTTCCCCACTTCTGAAAGTCAGTCTGTCTCCGGCTCAGTGGGCCTCAATGATCACATCGTTCGGAATGAGTGACGGCGTGCCGTGTACCATTAACAGTTTGATTCGCGGCGACTATGAGCGCCAGCCGGAGATTGGCTATATTGAGTCGACACGCGAACGTTATGAGCGTCAGATCCGGGAAGCCTCTGAGCGCGAGATGGCGAAAGTGAATGAAAAGCTGAAAGCACTGGCTTTGCTGGTGGCAAAAGGCAAGGCAGGAAAGCGCGAGCTTGAAGAAGTATATCAGTCTCTGTCCGGCGCAATCGCCAACCTGCCGGTTAATCTGGCCTTCAGCACCCAGTTGATGCAGGAATCCATGGACAAAATCGTCTCACACGGCAAGGCCGAACTCGAAGCCTCCGCCATGGGCGTGGCCGCTCGTCTCGGTATGAAAGAAATTAGCCGCTTGGCCTCGTTGGAAGACAAGAAGTAACCGGTACGATCACCCATAAGCATACCTGCTGCACACATAAGCGGCACAAAGCTCAGTGGCCAATTCATAGCGTGTTGACATAAACCGTACACACAAATGTGCTTCGTCGTGGCGGGTGCCTGATATGCGGTTCCCGACGCGGCCCCCTTCTCTCTTTAGCGGTCCACAGGACTCCAGGTAATGCCGGTGGGCTGTATCCAGGACGTTTTCCAGTAGCCGACAGTGGTCGGCGTCATACCCCTTAAGAAGGTGTTCCAGTTCTGCCATGGCGAGTGCGGGTGGTAACCAGGTGACGCCAAGACGCAAAAATTGGAGCTGCATTTGAATTTGATGGCGATCGGGCGTGAGACCCTGCACCCGGGGAGCGCGATAGCAAATTCTCTCCAGTGGAGCGAAATGCGTGATAAACGTTTTCTCAGCAATCTCTGACATTCGACTAAATCAGCCTGTTCCGTTTCTTTCTGGCTACGTTAAGACACCATGAAAAGGCCCCGTATGACGGGGCCGGTTCTGTGGTGTTTATTGGATTTGCGGCAGCTCGATCATGAAGCGGGATTCGCCAACTTTGCCGCTGGTGGCCGGGAAGATCGGGATCAGGATGCCATCCCCTTGACCGAAGTCTATTGTGATGTCTTTCGAATCTCCGGGAATGACAGTCGCCCCATTCATACTGACCGCAAAGGCCGCATCTTTACGGACCGTCAGCGTGCCGGTCTGCACTCCTGTGATCAGCGAACCATCTTTCTTCCGGATGCTGTTGGTCCGCAGATACGCCAGTGGCTGGTTATCTGATGTCTTCAGCCCCATGCCCACAGCCAGCGTCTTGATGGTATTAAATTCAATCAGGTTGTTCGGTACGTAGCGGAACCGGCTGCTCTTTGTGGTGCTGTTTCCGGCTTCATCCATTGCTATGGCAGTCAGCACGTAGGAATCTGCATCATCTGTTGCGGGGAAGATACGCGGGTATCAATGCTGAAGGAGTAGCTGGTTGTGGCCACGACATTCGACTTATTGTCGAGGGTTTCGGATTTAAGGGCAAAAGTCCCCTCGCCCAGTACCGGCAGTGCCATGGATTTGCCGTAGTACTCACTACCATCAGCGGCAGTGATCCTGTCGGCCACTGTCACCAGGCCGGTGACACTCTGGAACATCTGCACATTATCTGATGATCGTGTCACGGTAACGCGCTCGTAGCGGTCGAGACCAGATATCAAGTTCAGCGTAATTGCGCTACCTGGGTTGAGATACGCTCTGGAGGGTTCAGCATTCACTTTCGTACCACGTGTGTCGGTGTACGAATAGTTGTACAGCTGAGCCTGGCCGCAAAGTGGGAACAGCAGTGCCGCATAGACGGCGGCGATCAACGGACCTCTGTAAAATTTCATTTATGTTCTCCTGGTTGGCCAGGAAATTTTACCCGAAACGTTTTCATCACCCGGGTGATAAGAGGTGTAATTATTCAGTAAAACAACGCCCGTTTGTGCGCCTTTTGCCAGGCCAGCGAAAGTGACAATATCCGCTGATTAACGGCCCAGAAATACTCTGCTTAACGAAAAAGTGCCGGAGGTGAATCGTTTAAAATAACGACAAAACAATAGGGGAATACTGAATGAAATATCAGACTATAACTTTGGCTATGGTTTTGCTCGGCGTCTCAGTTCCGGTAACAGCTCAGATTTATGAATCCAGCTTTACAGATACCAATGGCATTGAAGTACACGCGCCTTCAACCCGGATGCTACTCAATCCGGCTTCTACCGTAACGCTGACGCTTATTTCTGGATTGGATCGCTTTGTAAACGTTAAAGTGACCCGGGAAACCGGGGCGCAGTTGTACAATACCACCACTACCCGTACCGGTGTGGCTGATCGGCTAAAAGCAGCCGACGGCAGTGAATTTTACGGGAAGAAAGTAACTTTACCCGCTCTCGGGGAAGGAAAACTGATCGTCCAGGTCAACATTTTGGATCTGAATCAGTCAGTGGTAGCTACGTATAACTACAACTGGACAATAGACACCACACCTCCGGCTGCAAATGCCCTTACAGCAACCACATCACTGGGCACTGGAACTGGAGCGGTATTTAAATTAGGTCTTGAAGCTGTGGCGCAATACAGCTTTTTATCAACGGGCATCGCTGATGCGGTTGGAATAGATAAAGGCATATTTGAAATCTATCGCGCTAATGGAACCCTTTTCAGCTCAACGCCAATGAAATACAACGTCGGTGACAAGACGATGTACCTGCCCTACACCTTCGCAAGTGTGAAGCAACCGGGCATCCCTGATAGCAACCTTGACGAAGAATTTCAGGCAAAAGCCAAAATTTACGACACCGCCGGGAATATCCGCACGTTACCGACCCAAAAATTTCGGTTTGATAATACAATTGGTGAGATATCCCTTTTCGCTGTTCATGATCCAAATGATGCAACCAGCGTCGTTCCCGGCGTGAAAAACTACCCGGCCTATAAAGCCGGTATGGTGGTTAACGAAAACCCTATCAGGCTGGTGTATAAAATCCCGAGATCTAACTACCGGGCATATGCAGAGGGTGGACTGGAATTTATTAACCTTTATTCGGCTGCAAAAGAAATCGCTTCTGATGCCACCTACAGCTATGTCGAAATGACGCTGCCATTTGGTGCCTTCAATGGGGATATGGCTCGTATGGCCAACTTTGGACAGTGGGCAGGATACTTCCCGACCTACACGATGACGCTCAACCCGAACGCAAACAAGACGCCTGCTTTTACTGGCACCTGGGAGGATTTTCAGGATAGCAATGGCACCTGGTATAAGTCGAAGGACTTCGAGACAGTTCTGTCTTCCAGATTGCCGATTAAAATCGTCCGGGCAAGATTTAATGTAGAAGCCAGACCGTTTGAGCAGGAAGTTGGGGGACGCCTAACCTGCCGCATTCCGGTTGGCCAGACAAGTTGCGAAGCTCCTGAGAATTTTGATATGGCGGTAGGGACTCAGGGTTATAACCGTACACTTTATTATGTACGCAGTGTCGCGAACCCTATTCTTCGTTCCGAGCAGTGGGTTATGACACGCTGGAACAATCAAATCGTCCCAGAAATTGGTGAGATCACCTACAGCCCGACATCTAAGATACTGACTGTTGAAGCTCATCTCAACAGAGATAATGATTGGTTCGACGGATTCAGACTCCTCGGATTCTATCTTACCGATAAGAACTCCAAACAGCGCATGACGCCTGTGGGAGTCGAAAAGTCCAGAAACGCGGGTAACTACACGATTGAGTATGACCTTTCCCGGCAGTCTGAAGGGCAATACAACGTTGAAGTGAATATTCAGGATCGTTTCGGTAACCAGACAAACAAAACCTATGGCGTGATAGCTCTCGATGCCACACCCCCAACGGTTGCTATTACCTTCGAAGGGAAGCCGGTAAAGGATGACACCGTCGTCTATGGTCTGGAAAATCTGCGCATTGCACTGAGCGATAACCTGACCACACCTCGCATTACTCGTCTCCAGCTAACTGGCGGACCGACATCAGACAATGTTGAACTCAGTTGGTCACCTGCTGGTAAAGACATATACTCGCCGGAATATCCGCGCATATTCCCGAATTTCGAGCCCTCTGAAAACTATGCTCTCAGTGTGACAGTGTCGGACAGCCAGTCCAACACAAAAACTTACACACAGAAGTTCAGTTATCTCCCGAATAACTTGGTACAGCTGCATAACCTTCGAACCCTTGCAGTAAAGTCGGCGCTCAAAACCTCTGATAACGTGCCACTTGCCTATCTGTCTACAAACATGCTCCGCAAGACTAACGGTGAAATAGCCAAAGGCTTACAGAACGCGACCCTCTCAGTACGTAAGGATGCCAACTTCGGGATAGTGTTTAATGGAGCGGAGGCAGCTCCTGGGGAGTCTGTAAATGTTAATATCGACATGGGTATGGGTGATAATCTTCTCATGCCGGTTTATCCATCAGAGAACGGCAAGACCGGAGCCGCTGAGTTTATGATCCAAATTGATGAGCTGAAGTAACCATAAAAAGCCGTCAGTCACTCTGGCGGCTTTTTTTCGTGACGCCATTTCCTGCATTTTCTCCGCTCTCTCTCCTCATAACTCTGTAGCCGCTTGCGTCAAAAAAGTAACTTTTTCTACAAGGGAAGAAGTGTGCTAGTGCGGTTCTTAGAACGGATCGGAATTTACTCACATTTCGATCGTAATGCTTCATGACGTCTCTGTGCATAGTTATCAACAGGATAGAATAATAATAAAGATCAATATAGGATCAATAGCAGATCAAAAAGGAATAACGATCCTCGCAGGCCAGTAATATCGGGGCTCTCAGCGGATCGCCATCCACTGTACAGGGGGCGAAATACACTATGTCGGGTAATCCATCCACTATACAGGGTGCATAATCCACTATACCGGGTGGATTCGATACACTATACCGGGTAGGATGTAGATCTTATGCACAAAACGGATCTTTCTATATGTCTAGTAATAACAACAAGTTATCTCTTGTCATTGAAGAGTCCCTAAAAGATTCCGGGGAAGTTATCCAACTGCTTCCCACGCTAAGACAGACCATTCAGCCGAAAGTTTTACTCCGTCTGGGTGTGTTTGTGCCAACACTGAAATCCACGGATAAGGGTGGCCGGAAGAGTCACCGCATCGATGCCACCGAACCCCTTTCGAGACTATCCATTGTCGAGGGTGAAGGCTACAGCCAGATCCAAATTTATGGCCCGCGCCTCGACATGGACTCTGACTTCAAATCATGGTGTGGGATCGTTTATGCATTGTCTAACCGTCCGCTCGACTCGGAAGGTCAGCTGGAGCTGAATTTCCCGGAGTTTGCTAAGTTCTGCGGTTTTGACACTAAGCGCATTGATAGGCAATTGAAAGAGCGTTTTGATGCTTCATTGACGCGTATTGCCCGAACCAGTATCTCGTTCATTAAGAAAATACCCGGTACAGACGATCAGATAACGATAAACATGCACCTCGTGGAATCCACGTACTACGACAGTTCCACCGGGAAAATCGTCATCAAGCCAAATTCGAAGCTCAATACGCTGTATCGCGTCGACGGTAAAACCCGACTCTACCTGAAGACGTTGCAGAAACTGGCCCGTAAGGAGTCCGCACAGGCCCTGTATCTGTATCTGGCTGAGTTACCGAGCACCTTTTACCGTATCGGATTTGACCGGCTGCGTGAACGCCTGCAACTGTCCTCACATCTTGGCAACCAGAATGCCACAGTTAAAAAGGCGCTGGGCCAGCTTAAAGAGATCGGTTTTCTGGAATACTCCATAGACAAAGAAAACGGCGATTATGTACTGAATATTCTGAAAAGAAACATGAAGCCATGATAGATGCCGGATAATGCAGCTGCCTGCCGCGTGGGTGGCTGCATTACCCGGAATAGTGGATATTCTTCTCCTTTCCGCTCTGTTTTTACCCGGTACAGTGGATCTCCACTACACCGGGTAATGTCAGCCCTAAAACTCCGATGCAGCCCTTTCTCTTCAGCCTTACCCTGACGATTCTGTGTGTTTTTCAACCAAAATGTGAACTATACCCGGTACAGTGGAGCCACGAAAATGTGATCCATACCCGGTATAGTGGATAAGGCCCCTTGCGAACCAGGCACCGGAAATGTGGCGGCACTGGTTGGCAAGTTTTACCCGGTATAGTGGAGCCCGTTACTGCCTCCGCCCCGGATGGCGTGATGTCACGGGAAGGAAGATATACCCGATAAAGTGGTTCGTGAAGGGTGAACGGCCCTGATAGCACGATGAGGCTGAAGTGGAAACTGTACCCGGTATAGTGGAGCCACTAAGATTGCGTACCCGGTGGCTGAGAGGGGAATCTTTTCCCGCCACAGTGGAGTAGCTGATATCGTCGAAAATGTCTTAACCACAATACGGCCATTCTGTTGCTGCACTAAAGAAATGCATCATCGAGTCTCAGGTGTTTTAAGTTGGTAAACCCCCTTCCACCAGGTGTCGAAAGAGACGCTATCATCGCAGCGCATAAACATGCCGTTATGCCTTGCGACAACGCTGAGAGAACCTTTATTTTTACCGCAGGTCTTCTCAAAAGACTCTGTAGCTTTAATAAAAGTTTCACCATCCGTGATGGTCGGGGAATCCAGTTCCTTCGCCAGCCATGACGGATAGCTGTCAGCATTAACCCATACAAGGCGTTCCACAACTGAAAAGAGTACGCCGACAAGGCCAACCGCCCAGAGCGTAATAACCAGTAAACGTAAAATTCGCAGGACTATGAATTTTGAATGCTGTAAAGGCGAGACAAGAAATGGCAACGATATCATGACTGTGAGCATGACTGATGACGCCAGCAACGTGTATAACAATGCCCATGATTTCACATAGGCCGAAAACGCGATCATCAAGCCAATAAGAACAAAGAGCGGTGCAGCGCTTTTCAGACTACCCATGTTTATTTTCATTATTTTGATGCTCCATTTTGTACGAGTTTAGAGATACTACGTTTAAAATCATCTACGGCCTCAAAAAAGGTTCGTGGATGACGTTATTGGTTTTTTATATTGTACCATTGGTGAGCGTTTACCTTTTTACCCTTTAATTAAGGCACCAGGATTCGCCCCTGAAAAAGCGAATTCCATGAGGTTAATGTATGTCACACAATATTTTTATAGCTGAGTTTGATGATGGACTTCGGATGTACGGTATCAATGACGGTACAGCCTGCCATATGCATGCTTTTTTGTTTCAGACCCAGGCGCAAGTAGAACACTGGCTGGGAAGCGGTGATCGTGATACCCGCAAGTTACCTGTAATGCCAGAAAACGCCTCATTGACGGAGGAAAACGTCACTATCGGCCCTGACGAAACATGGGCTTTTCGCTCCCGAGCTTCACGCACCGCACAATGGATCACCGGCCCCCTTGAACATGACAGTGAGTCATGGGAAGACCAGTCTGTATATGGCCACAGCACGTGAACTTCACGCCTCCAGTCCTGCTGACCGACATAGGCAGGACAGGGGTTTACAGTACCCGGTACAGTGTATCGCCTTGCTGAACCCGTGTTTGCTGCTGCTGGCCCAGCGGACGGATGCTGGGAAAGTCAAAGATGATCAGTTTTAGATCCGCGTTCGCGGGGATAATTATTCCTACTGGAATGTTAGCTACAGCGTTAGAATCCATTTTGTTGCCTCACCTTACAAGGGCGATTAACCGTCTTAATGGCAGCATTCGCCCGATCAGGCCGCAGGGGTAACAACTTGTGGTCTTTTTCGTACACAAGGAGTGTTTATGCCTTACATCCCCGAAACACTGGAAGGAACGTTTTTCCGCAAGACTATTGAAACATCACCGGAAGGTGAAAGCCTGTACTGGTTTCGCCGTGCAGATGGCATAGAATTCGCCGTCATTGAGTCGGCTCGCTACCCAGGCAATGATGCCGTGGTAATTTGCGGGGACGGGCGCCCAACAGGCAACACGATTTCAGAATCGCTTTTTGTCATTACTGATGACATGCGGGCGCTTCCCCGTGGCGTGTATGAACAGGAGGCGCATGATGCCTAACCAGATCCCGAACAACCCTACACTTCCGAAGAATTTCGACATTACGCCTAACGAGAAGCGCAGCAAGGCCCAGCTCGATGCCTGGTGGGATCATCCTTACTGCGTCACCCATAACGAGAAATTTCACGTGTACTGTCTGAACGGCGGGGCGTGGGATAGGCCGACATGGCTGGCTCAGGCTGACACGTATGATGAGGCCTGTGAACTGGCAGAACGGAAACAAGCTGAGTGGGTGGCACGCCGGGAACAGCCTATTTACTATATGACCTTTGAGCCGCCTTTTCAGATGGTGCGACAGCCGCAACGCCCTGATCATGATGCTGTAGTAGTTGTGTCGTTCGAAACGAAGGAAGAACTGGACGCCTGGAGCGCAGCGCAGCAATAAAAAATGTCCGCAGTCAAGCGATTGTTGAAATCAGCCTGATGGCCGGAAGTCTATATGGGGTGCGGGTTTGGCTCTACTTCGGGCCGCCTTGCGGGGCTGTGGCGTTGTGGGCTGGGAGCCACATAGGAGCTTCGCGGTAGAAAGCCCGAGCGTGCTGCATCGGGGGCGGTTGCCTGCAGGCGGTAGCCGCGTTTGGTCTTCATAGCCCAATCGGTCGCCGTCCTCCAGAATGAAGAACGCGCAGCCTTGGGCTGCGCGTTTGAGGGATGGCCGCCAGCGGAAACCGGCATCATCAGCTTGGCTTCGGCGGCGCGGCCTTGCCCGCGCCTCCCTTCCTGAATCCCCGATCTCCGACCATGAAGGCTTCTAGCATGTGCGGAATTAGCACCGTGGCATCGACCGCCTCGCCGTAGGTCTGCGCGTGCAGCGTAGCGTAGCGGTCGAGGTCGGCTTTCAGGCTGGCCGGGCAAGCAAAAGTCAGCTTCGTGGATTCCGTTTTCGGCAGCGGCCCGAGCCGTAGCTTGCGCGTCGTCATCGCGAAGTCCCCCTGTTGAAGAAAAGTGGCTGGTACGGCCGCAGCACCAGATCGCGGTTGACGATGATGCGAACCGGCAAGCCGGGGCGCTCCGTCAAGGTGGGCTGGATGTTGAGGTTGCGCCGGGTCATCTCCTGACCGACCTGATTGATGCTGTCCTGGGCGCTATCGCGGCCGGCGATGATGACGCGATCACCGTCCTGCCGGTTCTCCGGCGCAGCCAGTTCGGCACCGATGCCCAGTAGCGTCGTCAGTGCCGCACCGGCAAAGACGCGATCCCAATGCCAATCCACATCATCTTCCAAGCCGGCGTAGCCGGCCGGATCGGTGCCGGCCAAGTTGTCGAGCTTGAGCGAAGACGTGTCGGGCAGGATGATCCGGTTCCACACCACTTGCACGCGGCTCTGCCCGTAGCTGACCTGGCTGTTGTATTTGCCCAGGATGCGTGACCCCTGCGGGATCAGCAGGAACTTGCCGGTAGCCGTGTCATAGACCGGCTCCGTCACTGTGGCGATCACATCGCCCGGCAAGTCCGACTTGATGCCCGTCACCAGCGCCCCGGCGACCACCGTTCCGGCCATGACCTGATACGGCGACGCCGGCAGCGTCAGGTTGCCGGAATCACGGGCTTCCGTGGTTCCGGCTTTCTGGAATGCCTCTTTCTGGTCTTGCCGGTTCTGCACGGCGGTCGGGTCGGCGGGCTGGGCCGCCGTCGACGCAGGCCCGGCCGCCAGCGGGTCGAAGGCCGCATTGGCGGTGAAGCCCGGCGCAGCGGCTACCTGTGTCTGCGCCACCGGCGCGGCCTTCTGCGAACCAGAGCGGAAGAACACCGCCGATGCCGCTGCTGCTTCGGCTTCCTTGCGCAACGCGTCGTTGGGGTCGTTGCCGGGGGCCGCGTAGGCGGCCGTCACCGGCTGCTGCGACTTCACAATGGCCGGGCCAAGATCGCCTGGCAGCGGCGGCCCCAACTCCGGCACGGATGCCGCCAAGGGGGGCGGCAGCTTCGAGTAGTCCGCCGGCAGCGCGTCCAACCCTTCGGACTTCGAGACGCGATCGACGTTGTAAAGCTCGGTCTGCTCGCCTGCACCGCGCCGCTGCGGTTGCAGCGACCACATCAGCGCGCCGAGCACAGCGACCGAGAGACCGCCGACGAGGATGGCCAGCGTGCGCCGGTTCAGGCGCGTGACCGGGCGCGGTTGGGCGCGCAGCGCAACTGCCTCGGGTGCCACCTTGCCCGCATGCGGCGTGGCGAGGTCGGGAGTGTCGTCCTGGCTCATGGTCAGTTCCTCCGCGCCAAGCCATCCGTGCGTTCGATACGCACCACGTCACCCTTGTCGCCGCCCAGGCGCAGTTCGGCCGCGCCGAACAGCCGATCCACGATGTAGTAAGGCGAGCGAAAACGGTAATTCACCAGTTGTCCGTCGCCCTGCGCGCCGATGACGAACAGCGGTGGCAGCTCGCCTTGGGCGATTCCCGGCGGGAACTGGATATAGACCTTCTCGCCATCGTCGAAGGCGCGCAGCGGCTTCCACGGCGGATTGCTGCCTGAGACGGAATATCGGAAGCGGATCTTCTCCAGCGACAGTCCGGTATCGACCGGTGCGGCGGCGCTAGCCGCCTGCGACTGGCGCTGCAAGGCCAACATCCGGTCTTTTGGGTAGTCCCAGGACACCGACGCCATCCATGCCTTTTCCGTCGAGGTCAGTTCCAGCAGGTATGTTCTGCGACTGGTGGTGATGACCAAATTCGTCTTGAGGCCTGAGCGGATGGGCTTGACCAGCACATTGATGCGCATCGCGTCGCCGCTGCCGCTGGACGTGTCACCGACGATCCAGCGCACGGTATCGCCGGCTGCGACCGTCACTAGTTCCTCGCCCGGCTGCAAGGAAACCACGGTCACGCGTCCCGGCGCGGCATAGACTTGGTAGAGCGCACCATCGGTGAAGGGCCACACCTGAATCGCATTGACGTAGCCCTCGCGCGTGGGCGCGATGCGCGCCTCGGCATTGGCACGGGAAACGCGCACCTTCTCATCGGCCGGCTCCGGCTTAGCCGGGGCCGCGTCCAACTCGTGCAGCGGCTTCAACTGCGCTGGCAGCGCCAGCGGCTCGGGCATGGCGACGACTTCCACTGGAGCAGGCGGCTCCGGCAGCGGCTGTGCCTGCACCGGCTCATCGAGCGAAATGGACGGAGGCGGCTTGCCCTGCGAAGCGCAGCCCGACAGGGCCACCACGGTCAGCGCGAAAGCGTATAAGCGGAAAGACAGGTTCATGGCTTGGCTCCTTCAGAAGAATCCAGTTCGCGGCTCCACGACAGGCCGTTGACGTAGATACCCAGCGGGTTCTTGCGCAGGCGCTGTTCGGTGCGCGGGGTTTGCAGGACGGTGGAAAGCACCGCGTTCCATCGCTCGGTCCCGGCGGGGGCACCGTTGATGAACCGTTGCTCCGTCCAACGGACGTTGAACGAGGCATCGCTGGCGCGTACCACGCTGGTGATCTGCACCGTCACCGACTCGCGGCCAACACGGGCGAAAGGATCGTTCTTGCTGGCGTAGTCGTTGAGCACCGCCGCGCCTTTGTCGGTGGTGTAGTCGTAGGCGTCCAGCCAGTTTTGCCGCACCACGATGGGATCGATAGACAGCGAGCGCACCAGCGTCACGAAGCGCGCCAGGTGGTGCGCGATCTGCGCATCGGCGGGCCGGTACGGCGTGGCGGCTTCGCCGACGGCGCGCACCTGCCCCGACTGATCGACCTCGATGACGTAAGGGGTGACGATGGACTGCGCCGAGCGCCACACCAGGCCACCGGCCATCAGCAGCGCAAGCGTGAGGCAGCCGAAGGCCATAAAACGCCAGTTCTTGGCCTGGACGCGGGCCGAGCCGATGCGCTCGTCCCACACCTGCGCGGCGGATTGGTACGGGGTGGCAGGCTGCGGCGTGTCGGCATAGCGCACCTGCGGGCGTTTGAATCGCATAGGGTTCTCCTTGGTGGTCAGGTATCGGGTCACGCATCGGGGCGCAGGCTTGGGCCTTGCCCTGAGCCGCCGCCGTCGCCACTGCGCAGCGTGTGGGCTGCGGTGGTTGCGGCATGGGTGATCTGCTGGCGGCGGTGCATCCGCTTTGCCCAGGCGGGTTGCTCTTGCTTCGGCGCGCTGGCTGCGCCTTCGCCTGCGGCGGCCTGGCCGGAACCGGCAGCGCCGACATCCGCACCGTTCCATCCTGCCCGGAAGGAGTCGGCCACCTTCTGACCGGCAGCGGAAGCGCCCGATGCAGCTCGGCGGCCTGCCGCTTGCGCGCCGGTCTTGGCGACATTGCCGAGGCCCGCAGCCGCGCCTTTAGCCCCGCCGCCCGCAGCGGCGGAACCGGCCTGGAATGCGGACTTGGCGCTGCTGGCCGCCGACGTGGCGGCGCGTGCGCCGCTCCCGGCCAGCTTTGCGGCGGCCGGGGCCATGCGTGCGCCCGCCATGACGGCACCGCCCACGCCGGTCGCGGCGGCACCGATGGCAACACCCGTGCCTACCGCGCCGACGGCAGCGCCCGCCATCGCACCCGCGCCGAGCTGCGGCGCACCGGACACAAGGCCCGTGGCGATGCCGGGGCCGAAGATGCCCAGCGCCAGCAAGGCAAGCGAAGCCAGCATCACGACAAGCGCATGGTCGATGGAAGGCTCGTCGGGATGAACCTGGAACTCCGCGAACAGGCCCGAGCCGATGCCGACGATTACCGCCAGCACCAAGACCTTGATGCCTGACGAAACCACATTGCCGAGCACCTTTTCCGCGAGGAACGAGGTTTTGTTCCAGAGCGCAAACGGGATCAAGACGAAGCCGGCAAGCGTGGTCAGCTTGAACTCGATCAACGTGATGAAAAGCTGAACCGCGAGCACGAAGAAACAGAGGATCACCACCAGCCAAGCGATGAACAGCACCACGATGGGGTCGAGGTTCACGAACACTTCGGGGAAGCCGGCCATGTCACCGATCTGGTCGAGGATCGGCGCAGCGGCGTCGATGCCGGTCTTGGCAAGCCGACCCGGCTGCAAGAAGTTCTCCATCGTTATGGCCGAGCCAGTGGCGGTGATGCCTAGCCCGGCGAACGAGCGGAACACGATGCTCGACAGCCAATTGAAGTTACCGATGATGTAGGCGAAGGCACCGACGTAAAGCACCTTGCGCAGCAGCTTGGCGATCACGTCCTCGCCCTGGCCGGTCGCATGGCTCATGGCCCAATACAGACCGGCAATGGTCATGTCGATGACAATGAGAGTGGCCGTCAGGAACGCGACTTCGCCTTGCAGCAGACCGAAACCGGAGTCGATGTAGCGCGAGAAGGTATCGAGGAATCTGTCGATGATCGTTACGTCGTTCATGGCGTGTCCTCCGCAGCGGCGAGCGACGCATCACCTTCCGGCGCGTCGTCGGTTGGCGTGTCGAAACTCGCCGGAATCGGCGGCAGTTCTGCCAGCGTCCGGTATTCGTCCGGCCCAGTCTGGCCGGTGAAGAAGCGCCGCCGGAAGGCTTCGGCAGCGGCGCGACAGGTGTCTTCGCCTGCGGTTTGCCGGTCGGCTGCGCATTGGGCGCGCAGCGCCTTGAGCCGCACGGGATCGGCGGCCAAGGTGGCGGTCAGGTCTTCAGCCGGCTGCTGGCCGCATGCGGTCAGCAGCACGGCCAGCAGGACAGGAACGCATCGCATGGCCGCCTCCCGTCAGTTGTTGTAGAAGTTGACGGACTGCGGTGTGTACGGCGTGCCGGTGCCCAGGAAGCGCCGCCGCACTTCGCGGGCGCGCTCGGTGGCCGCTGCCTGCCGCGCCAGCTCCAGCGAGGCCGCCCTGTCTTGTGTGATCTGGAGCTGCTGGGCCTGGATGGACTGCTTGGCCTGCAAGGCGAGAAGCTGGTTCGTTGCCTGCATCGCTTGCAGCGCACCCGTGGCCGATTGGCTTTGGCTCACGAGGTCGGCCAGCGCGCTTT
This sequence comes from Leclercia sp. LSNIH8, assembly GCF_002920195.1. NCBI lineage: Bacteria > Pseudomonadati > Pseudomonadota > Gammaproteobacteria > Enterobacterales > Enterobacteriaceae > Leclercia > Leclercia sp. LSNIH8. The sequence continues at coordinate 59,284 of NZ_PQJY01000006.1, forward strand.
CGTCTTGCGTCAGGTTCTGCGACACCTGCGCCTGCATCCGCATCGCGGTGTGCAGGCCGTCGAGCGTGTTCTTCCAGCGTTCGCGTGCGTCCTGTGCCATGCGGTCGCCGCTGATGGTGGCGGCGTACTGCTCCGGGTACAGGCGCGAGAACGTGGCATCCATGCTCTGCACGTCGTAGGCCAGCCCTTGCGCCTCGGCAATCAGGCGTTCAGTCGTGGCGAGCGTCGAGCGCAGCCGGTTGACGATGTTGAAGTCGAGATTCGCCAGGTTGCGCGCCTGGTTCATCAACATCTGCGCTTCGTTCTGGAGCTGGTTGATCTGGTTGTTGATCTGCTCCAGCGTGCGGATGGCAGTCAGCGTGTTCTGCACCAAGTTGACGGGATCAACGAAAGTGAGCGCCGCCGCTGGCTGAGCGAGCATCAGCGAGCCGGCCAGCGCGGCGGCGAGCGAAACGGAAAGTACACGGGTCTTCATGGCGAAATCTCCAGGGGTTGAGTAGCGAGGAAAGAAGCCGCCGACGGCGAGGACGGCAGCAGGTCGGCGGCCCAATCGAGGCCGCGATGGCGTAGCCACGCACCGGCGAAGCCGGGAGCGCCGGCCTGCGTCAGCACTCGGTCAATGTCGCGTTGGTCTTGCGGTGTGGATGCGCCCGAGAAGGCGAGCGCGGCTGGCCCCAGGTCGAGGTCGAACAGACGATTGCCCAGGCGCGATTGGTAGTAGTAGTCGCGCTTGGGCTGCGCGGTGGCGACGATTTCGATTTGCCGACTGTTGAGGCCAAAGCCCTCGTAGACCGTGCGAATCTGCGGCTCGGTCGCCTGCGGGTTGGGCAAGAAAATCCGGCTCGCGCAGCTTTCGATGATCGCGGGCGCGATGGTCGAATCCTTGATGTCGGCAAGCGACTGCGTGGCGAAGATCACCGACACGTTTTTCTTGCGCAGAGTTTTCAACCATTGCCGGATGCGTGCCGCGAAGGACGGTTCATCAAGGAATAGCCAGGCTTCATCGAGAATCAGCAGCGTGGGAGCACCGTCGAAACGTGCATCGAAGCGGGCGAACAAGTAGCGCAGCACCGCTTGCACGGCGGCGGGGCTGTGCATTAGCTCTTCCATCTCAAAGCCCTGCACGTCGCCGCTGCCGAGCCGGTCGCGGTCGGCATCCAGTAGCTTGCCGTGCGCGCCGCCCAGCACATACGGCGACAATGCCTGCCGCAGCGCGTTCGATTGCAGCAGCACCGAAAGCCCGGTCATCGTGCGCTGCTCCACCGGCGCACCAGCGAGGCTGCCGAGCGCCGACCAAATGGCGGCTTTCTCGTCGGGGCCGACGGTCACGCCTTCATGCAGCAGGCGGCCTTCGATCCACTCGGCGGCCCAGGTGCGATAGCCTTCGCTGTCGATACGGGCCAAGGGCTGAAAGGCAATGGCGCCGTCCGCGCCGAGGTCGTAGTGTTCGCCGCCCAGGCCCAGCACCGTCGCCCGCATGGATCGCCCCATGTCGAAGGCGAAGATGCGCGAGCCGCCATAGCGGCGGAACTGCAAGGCGAGCATCGCCAGCAGGACAGATTTTCCCATGCCCGTCGGCCCCGCGACCAGCGTATGCCCCACGTCGCCGATGTGCGTCACCAGCCGGAACGGCGTCGCGCCATCCGTGCGCGTGACGATCAGCGGCGGGCCGTCGAGATGGGCGTTTTTCTCCGGCCCAGCCCACACGGCGGACACCGGCATCATGTGCGCCAGATTCAGCGTCGAGACGATGGGCTGGCGCACGTTGGCATAGGCATTGCCTGGTATGGACGACAGCCACGCATCGACTGCATTTAAGGTTTCGGGGATGGTGACGAAGCCACGTCCTTGGATGACACGTTCCACCATGCGCAGCTTTTCGTCGGCTACGGCAGGGTCGTCATCGAACACCGTCACCGTGGCGGTGAGGTAGCCGAAGGCGACTTGATCGCTGCCAAGCTCTTGCAAGGCGGCATCCGCGTCGGCCGCCTTGTTGCTGGCATCCGTGTCCACCAGCGGCGATTCCTGCTGGAAGATGGTTTCGCGCAGTAGCGCAATGACATTCTTCCGTTTCGCAAACCACTGGCGACGCAGGCGGCCCAGCTCCTTTTCCGCCTCGGCTTTATCGAGGCAGAGAAACCGGGTACTCCAGCGATAGGCAAAGCCCAGGCGATTGAGGTCGTCCAGCAGGCCCGGCCAGGTCGAGGTCGGAAAGCCCCGCACCGACACCACGCGCAGATGCTGGTCACCCAGCATGGGCGCAAGGCCGCCGACTAGGGCGGAATCGGCCAGCAGTGCGTCGAGGTGGAAAGGCACCTCGGGCACGGCCAGCCGGTAGCGCCGCGTGGACACCGTGGCGTGAAGATAAGTCAGCGTCGCGGCATCGTCCAACCAGACGATTTCTGGCATCACGCCATCGAGCAGGTCGAAAACCCGATCCGTTTCTGCCAGGAAGGCGTCAAGCCGACCGCGCCAGTCCACACCATCGCCCGGCGCGTGCTCGTAGAGCAGCTTGGCTGCACGAGCGCGGGATTCCTCCGGCGGCAGATAGGCTAGCGTCAGGTGATAGCTGCTTTCGTAGTGGTTCCCCGATTCCTCAAAGGCAGCGCGGCGTTCTTCGTCCACCAGCCAGGACAGCGGTTCGGGAAAGTCGGAATGCGGATAGTCCGCGGCCGACTGGCGCTCGGCTTCCACGAACAGCGCCCAGCCCGAACCCAGCCGGCGCAACGCGTTGTTTAGCCGTGCCGTCGTGGCGATCAATTCGCCCTGCGTGGCGCTGTCCAGATCAGGCCCGCGAAAGCGCGCCGTGCGCTGAAACGAGCCATCCTTGTTCAGCACCACGCCCGGCGCGATCAGCCCAGCCCAGGGAAGCCAGTCGGCCAGCAAGGCGGGCCGCTGGCGGTATTCGGCAAGGTTAAGCATGGCGGCGTCTCCTACACGTCCAGCAGCGGCTTGTGCTTGATGTGCCGGGCGAAGACCTGCATGAACTGCGGATCGACCCTCGCGCCCCACACGGCCAGCGAGTGACCGACGATCCAGAGCACTACGCCAGGAATCCAGAGTTGCAGGCCCAGCCCGACGGCAGCGGCTAGCGTGCCGTTGGCAATCGCCACCGTGCGCGGTGCGCCGCCCATCAAGAGCGGCTCGGTCAGCGAGCGATGTAGCGGCACCTCGAAGCCGGCCGCGAAGCTATCCGGGCCACTCATACGACAGCCCCGCCGGAGAAGCTGAAGAACGACAGGAAGAACGAGGACGCGGCGAACGCGATGCTCAAACCGAACACGATCTGGATCAGCTTGCGAAAGCCGCCCGACGTGTCGCCGAAGGCGAGCGCGAGGCCCGTGGCGATGATGATGATGACCGCGACGATGCGTGCCACCGGCCCCTGAATCGACTCCAGAATGGATTGCAGCGGGCCTTCCCACGGCATCGAGGAGCCGGATGCCTTCGCCGTGCCCGCCGTCATCAGCATGACTGCGGCCAGCAGCAGGCCGTGGTGCGCGGGGCCGGCCAGCCGCCGCAGGCGTGCGATGGTTGAAACCGGATTTACGGAATTACGGAAAGCGTGAACGTGCATCTGCGTCATGGCAGTTCTCCAGGTAGGTCAAGGGACGAGGAAGGCGCAGCGGCATCGGCTGCGAGAGGAACCGGCATCAGCTCGGGAAACGGTGTTTCCAGCGCGTCCGCCAGGCGATAGCCGGTGCCGTCGAAACCGACGACACGGGCGATGCTTTCGACGCGGCGCTTGCGGCCACGCCCGGCGATGTGGATCACGACGTTGACCGCCTCGGCGATCAGCGCACGCGGTGGGTTCACCGCCACTTCAAGAATCAACTGTTCGAGGCGCAGCAGCGCGCCCAGCGCGGAACCGGCGTGGATGGTGGCGATGCCGCCGGGGTGGCCGGTGCCCCACACCTTAACCAAGTCCAGGGCTTCGCCGCCGCGTACCTCGCCGACGATCACGCGGTCGGGGCGCAGGCGCATCGTGGCCCGCACCAGCTCGGTCATAGACACGACGCCAGCGCGGGTGCGCAGCGGCACATGGTCGCGGGCTGCGCATTGCAGCTCGATGGTGTCTTCGAGCACAAGCACGCGGTCGCCCGTGGCGGCGATCTCCGCAAGCAAGGCATTGGCGAGTGTGGTTTTGCCGCTGCTCGTCGCCCCGGCGATCAGGATGTTCTGGCGCTCACGCACGGCGCGGCGCAGGAACTCGGCCTGGCCTGTGGTCAAGATGCCGTCGGCCACATAGCGATCCAGCCCGATGATGCTCACGGCGCGCTTGCGCAGCGCGAAGGCTGGGCCGGGCGCTGCGGGCGGCAAGATGCCCTCGAACCGCTCGCCGGTTTCGGGCAGCTCGGCGGTCAGCAGCGGCCGCCCGCGATGCACCTCTGCGCCGACGTGCGCAGCCACCAGCCGGATGATGCGTTCGCCATCGTCTTGGGACAGCTCCACGCCCAGCGGCATGCGGCCCGATGACAACCGATCCACCCATAGGGTGCGGTCGGGGTTGAGCATGATTTCCACCACGTCGGGGTCGGCCAGCGCAGCGGCGATGACTGGCCCCATTGCCGTGCGCAGCATCTGGATACGGCGATCCAGAGAGGTTGCGGCGGATGAGAGTTCGGGCGGGGTTTGCGGAATGGCGCTCATGAGGCACGCTCCTGCGCTTCAGCCAGTGCCTCCGCGTCATCCATTCGCGCCGGGTCTGGGTGCAGTTCTTCCACAACGTCGCGCACCAGGCTGCGGCCACGCAGCAGGTGGCGGCCGAGCCGCTCCACGAATTGCTCGAAACGCGCTTTGCCTTGGGCGCGAGCTGCGTCCTGATGGGCTTCGGGAATCGGGGTGCTGACGGTCAGGAAGTAGCGGATGAACAGCCCAGTGTTTCGATCTGGATGTTCTGGTCGCGCTCCATGCGCTCGGCCTGCCGCGACAGGCGATCGAGCCGCTTGGCGATGGCCGCCTCGCGCTGGTCGCCAGCATCGGGCGATAGCCACGACGCGAGCGCCGCCGCGACAATGGACGACTTGGACACGCCTTTCTTGGCGGCCAGTTCTTCGAGACGCTTGGCGTGCTCGGGCTGAATGAACAGATTGAGGCGGTATTGGCTCATAAGTCGATTCCGTCGTTGGGGTCGAGGGAAGCCAGCCGGGCCGTGCGCTGCATGGCCGGGTCGAGCTGGCCGGGAAGCGGCAGCGGCAGGTCGTCGTCGTCATCGAGCAGAGTCAGGTCATGGCCGGCGAGCAGCGGTTCGGGGCTGTATTCGCTGACTTCGGATAGCTCCGGCTGTCGGCGTGGGCCGCCGTCATCGGCGGTGCCTGTGCCATCGCCGGACAGGCCCGCAGCCCGGACCGTTGACACGGCTGGGATCGATAGGCCGCTCCAGTCGTCGGGCCGGGCCGGTGGCGCGTCCGCGTATTGCCCGGCCGCGAGCACAGGCGGCGGTAAAACGCGGTTCTTGAAATTCGCGTCGGCGTAGTAGCGCAGCTTCTTGGCCTTGATCGGTGCCACGCTGGACACCATCACCACAGCTTCCTCAGTCGGAAGCTGCATCACTTCACCGGGCGTCAGTAGCGGGCGGGCCGTCTCCTGCCGCGACACCATGAGGTGCCCCAGCCACGGTGCCAATCTGTGCCCGGCATAGTTGCGCTGCGCGCGCAGTTCGGTAGCGGTGCCAAGCGTTTCGGAGATCCGTTTCGCAGTGCGTTCATCGTTGGTGGCGAACGTCACGCGGACATGGCAGTTATCCAGAATCGAATGGTTCTGGCCGTAGGCTTTGTCGATCTGGTTGAGCGATTGGGCGATAAGAAAACTGCGGATTCCGTAGCCCGCCATGAAGGCAAGCGCCGTCTCGAAGAAGTCCAGGCGGCCCAGCGCCGGGAACTCATCGAGCATCAGCAGCAGCTTGTGGCGGCGTTCGATGCCGTCGCTGCCGTCGAGCGATTCGGTGAGCCGTCGGCCGATCTGGTTGAGGATCAGGCGAATGAGCGGTTTCGTCCGCGAAATATCCGAAGGTGGCACTACCAGATAAAGCGACACCGGATGCTCGGACGCGATCAGGTCGGCGATACGCCAGTCGCAGCGCGAGGTGACTTCGGCCACCGTGGGGTCGCGGTAGAGGCCCAGGAACGACATGGCGGTGCTCAACACGCCGGAACGCTCGTTGTCCGACTTGTTGAGCACTTCGCGCGCCGCCGAAGCGACGACTGGATGCGGGCCACCACCTTCCACGTTCACGAGGTGCTGTGTGGTCATCATCCGGTGCAAGGTCAGCTCGAAGGGGCTGGCCGGATCGGAGAGGAAATTGGCGACGCCGCGCAGCGTCTTGTCCTCGCCCGCGTAGAGCACATGCAGGATGGCCCCGACCAGCAGCGCGTGCGAAGTCTTCTCCCAATGGTTGCGCTTCTCAAGCGCGCCTTCTGGATCGACCAGAATGTCGGCTATGTTCTGTACGTCACGCACTTCATGTGCGCCGCGCCGAACTTCTAGCAGCGGGTTGTAGGCCGCCGACTTCGCATCGGTCGGATTGAACAGCAGGCAGTGTGAGTAGCGTGAGCGCCAACCTGCGGTGATCTGCCAATTCTCGCCCTTGATGTCGTGGACTACGGCGGATGCAGGCCAAGAAAGCAGCGTCGGCACCACAAGGCCGACGCCTTTGCCTGAGCGCGTGGGCGCGAAAGTGAGGATGTGTTCCGGGCCTTCATGCCGAAGGTACTTGCCATCGTGCTGACCGAGGAACACGCCGATCGGCTGCGTAAGGCCGGCTTTGCGAATGTCCTCCGTACTTGCCCAGCGTGCCGAGCCATAGGTCGTGACTAGGCGTGATTGACGAGAGCGCCAGATCGACATGCAGACTGCGACCACCACCGCCAGCAAGCCACTGCCACCCGCTATGGCACCGCCCGTGTCGAAAACGCGTGGCGCGTAGGCATCGAAGAAGAACCACCACTCAAACAGCTTCCACGGGAGGTAGATCGGTGTGCCGAGGAAATCAAACCAGGGGGAGCCAAGGCGTACCTGATAGCCAAGGGCTGCTGCCGTCCATTGTGTGGCGCCCCACACACCCGCGATCACGATGCCGAATACCACGGCTATCTGACCGAACAGCACATTCGTACCTTGCATAGCCCCGCCTCCAATCTCTCCTACGCTGATTCCCTTGGGAAACGCGGCTTAGAAATGTGCCGCAGGCGTCAGGATCGGTGCTGGCTTAGTGCCGGTCAAAGACCGTTTGGGGCAGAAAGGTCGATAAGAAAGAATGAATTCGCGCTGTGTCTAGCCAGGGAGTGACTCCGTAAGCGCCGGCGAATATCAGCGTGCCGAACAGAAGATTCAGGCAGACTAGCGAATTGCTGAATTGCTGAATTGCTGAATTGCTGAATTGCTGAATTGCTGAATTGCTGAATTGCTGAATTTCAGAATTTGGGGGATTCTTTGGGCGGTGTGTATGGCGTTTTTCCGTCACCGTAGAACCGCTTACGTGTTGCCTCCGCTACCCGGTTGCAAAGCAGTTCGCCCAAAGTAGGCCGATCCGTCTTGCATTGCTGGCGCAACTTCTTGAGCTGTTCCGGGTCTGCCACCAGCTCTTCTACTGTCGGGGTTTTCTTTTCTGCACTAGTGGCTTTGTGCGGTTTATCAGATTGACCGCATGCGACTAGCATTGCAGCGACGAGCGTGATGGCGAGTCTCATGGCATCAATTCCTCCGGAAGATCGGGATTTCGGCTTTTTGTTGACCTGAGAAACTCTGGCAATTCGATGGCCTGTACTCGCTGAATGAAGCGCGCAAGCTCGTCAAACGGATCGCCTTCAAGTCTGAGTAGATAGGTCGTCAAAGGTGGTACGCGTGTCGAAAGCGGCCTCGCCACGACTCCTGGCTCTCGGGAGGCTGCAATGTGTGCAGCCCCTGTAAGTCCGAGTGCAAAACCGGCAGATACCAACGCCATCATCAGGTCGAAAGTGGTAACCCGCTCGGCAACTAGAGGCTGCATTTCAGCCCGGCTAAGTACTCGCTCAATGTGCTTGGCGTGGCCCTCGCACACTTGAGGATCAGATAGCACTAGCGGGTAGCGCAGCAGTTCATCCAATGGAATTCGCTTAAGAGCCAGCAACGGATGCCGAGCTGGCAGCGCCACCATAAGCGTGTCAGTCCACGCGGGAAGTGCGACGATTCCATCACCTACGTCGTCGGACTGTGCAAAGCCGACGTCATACAGGTCGTCGTGCAATCCTTTGATTTGTTGGGATAGTGGCACCTCAAAAAAGCGAATCTCAACCTCGGGCTCCTCCTCGCGACACAACGCCAATAGGGCTGGTAAGCACAGTAGTGTTGCGCCGTCTGACAAGGCGACGCGGAGTTGTCCATGAAAGCCATTTTTTGCTGCCTTCACGCAGTCCCGCGCCTGTTGCAAGGATGCGAACACCCGAGGTGCGTGCTCCATGAGCATCAACCCAGCTCGTGTCAAACGCGTGCTTCTCGTGTTCCGAATAAAGAGCTGTGCTCCTAACTCCTCTTCGAGTTCTTTGATCGTGCGAGACAGTGGGGACTGCTCAATATGCAGTTTCGCAGCGGCGCGAGCGAAGTGAAGTTCCTCGGCGAGCGCCATAAAACAACGTAGATGTCGAATTTCCATGCGTCCCCTACTAATCGTCGATCTATTCAGTATTTAAAACTCGCTGCCATGCTGCGTTCTTCCAACTCAAGGACTCAGGGTGAAGATTGCAGATTCACATGCTCTGGCGAACCAGAAAGCGCTTTAGCGAGAACACCCCATTGCACGGCTGCGTCGGCGCGAGCACGGACCAGAGCCGCTCGCTGGGACAAGGTGCCACGCTCCGCTTCTGCAACAACGGTCGCATCCACCTGTCCCGCCTCAAAGAGGCGTCGACTGCGGTCAAGGAGTCGATCAGCGACGACAAGACCATCGACCTGATGCTGCAGAGAAGTCCGCTGGGTCTGCCAGCCCAGATAAGCGTTCTCCACATCCTGAAGCGCAAGCAAAACCGTGCGTTCCAGGTCAGCCTGTGCGCCGCGACTGCGTGCTGAGCCCTCGTCGATTCCCGCTTGTATTGCTCCACCGTCAAAGATCGGAAGCGTCACACCCAAGCCCAGAGAGAAAATGTTCCCTGCCACACGTGTTCCGTTGTTCTCGAAGCGTTGGCGCCCACCACTCAAATCGAGCACAAGTTTGGGGAGCCGCTCGCCTTCTGCTGCGTTCCATCGCGCCGTCGCCGCTGCAAGACGCGCCTGCGCGGCTCTGACGTCGGGGCGCTGCTGCAGCAATTCGCCTGGCACGCTTCTGGGAGTCCAATCGGGCATGGTGAGAGAGGCAAGCGCAGGACCGCTGCCAAGCGCCCCCGGAATCCGGCCAACGAGCACATCCAAGGCATGCGTTGCTTCGCCGCGTACGCGTCGCAACTGCTCTTGCTCCACCCGGAGGGCGATGACCTCGGAACGCGTGCGTTCAATGTCAAAGCCCGTAGCTTGACCTGCCTTGAACTTCTGCTCTGTCAGACGCTCAAGGCGCTCGGCGACTTGAAGTCGCTCTTTTGCCAGATCTTCCAGCTCTGCCGCCTGCCGCTGCTGCAGTGCAGCGGACACTGTCTCAAAGGCGATCTGCCAACGTGTCGCGAACCAGTTCTGTTCGACAGCAACTGCGTCCATCCGTGCGCCATCAGCGGCATGCGAGAGGCGGCCCGCTAGATCAACTTCCCATGAAGCCGACAGCGGAAGCCTGGCATCGCTGCTGATGGTCGGTGCCAAAGAAAAGTCGCGCGCGCGTTGCTTGGGGCGTGAGCGCCAAGCTAGGGAACATTGAAGCGCGTGTACGTCGGGTGATCGCCACAGCTTCATCAATCCGCGCTCTTGCAATAGCGAGATCGGTGTTGTGCTCCAGCGCGTTGCGCACCAGCGCGTCAATCAGCGGATCACCGTACGCCGTCCACCACTCGGCCGGGAGTGCTTGTGCTGGCACCTGCTGCACAGCCAGACCCGCTTCGTTCATGAATTTGGCCGGAACCTCAACGCGTGATGTCTCCACCCTGTGAGGCGAGTGGCTGCACGCGGCGAGAAGCGTGATCGATAGGAATGCAACAGCAGTAAGGCCGCGGCGGGCGTAGGGATCGGACATGTTGAGCCACTAGGTTGTGAATTGAGGAGGCCGTCTTGACGGGCATAGTTCATGGCGTGTACTATACCGTCCAGACGATTCAAAAATCAAGCATCTTTGGAGTTTCACCATGGCAACTCGTATGAAATCAAGCCCAGAGGAGTCGCATTCGGCGGACAACGGCGCTGAAGCCCCCTCCATCTCTAAGAAAGCGCAACAAACACGGGAGCGCATCCTTCAAGCTGCGCGTGACGTAGTCATGGAGGGAGGTGCCGGGCACCTAACGCTTGACGCGGTCGTTGCACGGGCAGGAATGAGCAAAGGTGCGTTCCTGTACCACTTCAAGACCAAGCGCGATCTGCTCCTCACGATGATTGATGACCAGGTCTCGGCGTTTGATGGCGGGCAGGAAGAGCGAGAGCTGCCATTCGTCGGCGATCCAGACCCTTGGCTATCCAGCCAGGTCTCGGCTATGCCTGACGGCGGGATGCAAAAGATGAGCGCTGCATTGCTGGCGGCCGTGGCTGAAGACCCCACGCTGCTTGAGCCTGTGCGCGGCTGGTACCGCAGGCAGTACGAGAACGCGAGCAAATCTCCACGCGGCACCGATATCGCCGGAATCGTTCTATTTGCCTTGGACGGAGTCTTCCTCGCCGAAATGATGGGTTTTCCGACGTTTGCTGCCGAAGACCTTTCTCGACTCATGCACACCCTCCAGGCGCTCGCCCGCGGCGAACTGGAACTCACCCCTATTGATAAACGCTGATGAAAGGCCTTCCCGTGTCTTGCACTCCCTTTAAATCCCAGTCCTGGCAAATGCAGAAAGTCGGCCTCGCGTTTGTTCTGCTCGCATCGCTTGCCGGCTGTGATAGTCAGAAGGAGCCTGCTTCCGATCCACCGCGAGCGGTCAAGCTGCTCACGGTGGGGGATGTAGGTTCTGTGGCCAATCGCATTGAATTGAGTGGTCTAGCTCGCTCCAGTGAGCGGAGTACCTTGGGGTTCGAGACTGGCGGGCGTATCAGCAAGCTTCATGTGGACGTGGGAGATCGCTTCTCTCGCGGACAGCTTCTGGCTGAGTTGGATGTTCAGCCCGAGCAACTCCGCCTAGAACAGGCTCGGGCGACACTCGCTGCTGCGGAAGCCGCATTGGCAGACAGAATCGTGCAGACAACGCAGCAAAGGGGGCTGCTTGAGGGCAACGTAATCTCCCCGGCTGCATTCGAGAGTGTGAAAGCACAGTTGGTTGCAGCTGAAGGCCAGGTGCGCAATGCAAAGGCCGCATTCGGCCTTGCCGAGCGTGCGCGAAGGGGGGCCGCCATTCATGCGCCATTCGACGGCGTCGTCGCGGAGAAACTCGCTCTGCCGTTCACAGATATTGCAGCCGGAGCGCCGGTGCTTCAAGTGGATGGACTACGCAGCGGCGTAGAAGTCCTTGCGACTGCATCGACGACCCAGGCGGCAAATATCAAAATTGGGCAGGTCGCCGAACTGCGCCTGAGCGAGTCAGCAAGTCCCGTTCGTGCTTCGGTACAACGCATCGGCTTGCGTGCTGAAAATGGCTCACTTTTACCTGTCGTGCTCGTTCCTCAAGATGCTACTCTTGCGCGCAGTCTTCGACCCGGGTCTGCCGTTCAAGTATTGCTGAAGGCACCGGAAGCGAAGGATGCCTCACCAGATCGTCTGATGCTTCCCTATTCGGCACTGGTGCTCAGTGAGAAAGCAGGACAAGCCGCAGTGTTTGTATATGACGTGACCGGAAAGAAGGTGCACCGCCGGGAAGTGCAATTCCAGAGCGAGCCAGGCGGCGACAACGTTCGCGTTGTGGGCGGCCTGAAGCGCGGCGAGATGGTAGTCGCGGCTGGCGCGAGTTGGCTGACGAACGAGCAACAAGTCACCCCACTCAAGGCCACGACCCAATTGGCCGGACGCTGACCCGCTACAGGAAGACTTCGCTATGAAGATCACAGAAATGGCGCTGCGCGCCAGCAGACTCACCTACCTTGCCGCGGTCATCATTCTTGTTGCCGGCATTGCCACGTTTCTCAATTTCCCTTCGCAGGAAGAGCCATCGGTCACGATTCGAGATGCGGTTGTTGCCGTTCTGAACCCTGGCATGCCAGCCGAACGTGTTGAGCAGTTGATCGCGCGTCCGATCGAGGAGCGTTTGCGGGAGCTGGCCGAGGTCAAGCGTGTAACCACAACCGTTCGCGCGGGCGGGGCCGTCATACAGGTCACGATCTGGGAGCGGTACACCGACCTAGCCCCCATATGGCAGCGCGTTCGCGCGAAGGTTGCCGATGCTCAGCCTCTGCTTCCACAGGGTACGTTGGGGCCATTTGTCAACGACGACTTCGGCCGTGTTGCCGTGGCCTCCATTGCGGTGACCGCGCCGGGCTACTCCATGGGCGAAATGCGTGTGTCGTTGAAAGAGATGCGCGATCGCCTATACGCGCTTCCCGGCGTTGATCGCATCAGCTTCTACGGCTTGCAGGAAGAGCGCGTCTATCTCGAATTTGATCGACCAAAACTAGCCCAGCTTGGATTGACCCCACAAGGGGTGATCGATCAACTCGTTAAACAAAACGTCGTGCTTTCAGGCGGGCAAATCGCCATCGGTGGCATCAACGCTTCGCTGGCTGTTAGTGGAGAGGTTCGCGACGCCGCTTCGCTGCGCGCGTTGCCGATCATGATGGCGCAAGCTCAGGGTGCGCGCGGTGCTTCGCCTGCTCCTTCAATCTCACTGGGAGAGCTTGCGCGCGTGCAGGTACAACCTGCAGATCCTCCCGAGTCTGCTGCAGTCTATAAGGGCCAGCCTGCCGTAGTGATGGCAGTGTCCATGACCTCGGGCCAGAACGTGGAGCAATTCGGCGTAGCCCTCAAATCCCGTGTGGCCGAGCTTGAGAAACTTCTGCCCGCAGGTTTCGAGCTCTCCTATGTGACATTCCAGGCAGACGTCGTCAAACGTGAAATGGGCAAGATGAACCAGGTGATGATCGAAACGATTGTCATCGTGCTCGGCGTCGTCGTCCTTTTCCTGGGATGGCGCACAGGATTCATCGTCGGGATGATCGTGCCGCTTACCATTCTGGGGGCACTGATCGTGATGCGCGCGCTGAACATCGAGCTGCAAAGTGTTTCGATGGCAGCCATCATCATCGCTTTGGGGCTCTTGGTAGACAACGGCATCGTGATTGCCGAAGACATTGAACGGCGCTTGGCAGCCGGTGAAGACCGCAAACAGGCTTGTCTCGAAGCGGGTCGTACCCTCGCACTGCCGCTGCTGACGTCCTCATTGGTTATCGTCATCGCCTTCTCCCCGTTCTTCTTCGGCCAGAGTGCGACGAGTGAGTATCTGCGCTCTCTCGTCATTGTCCTCGCGCTCACGTTACTCGGATCTTGGCTGTTGTGTCTGACCGTCACTCCACTGCTGTGCTACCACTTCACCAAAGTGCATCATCAACCGGCGAATGACGCGCAAACCTACAACACACGCTTCTATCGCGGCTATCGCAAGTTGCTTGAGTGGGTGCTTGACCACAAGGCGATCTACGTTGGTGTGATGACGGGTGCATTGGCCGTAGCTCTGTACGGATTCACGACACTGCCATACGACTTCTTGCCGAAGTCCGACCGAGTTCAATTCCAAATACCGGTGCAGCTCGCCCCTGGAACGGATTCACGGCTCACTCTTGCCAAAGTGAAGGAAGTGAGCGGCTGGCTCGGTGATCAAGAAATCAACCCCGAAATCACGGATCACATTGGCTACGTCGCTGACGGTGGGCCGCGCTTCATCCTTGGGCTCAATCCCCCATTGCCAGCATCGAACATCGCGTACTTTGTCGTGACGGTCAAGGCAGGCACCAACATTGACGTCGTGATTGCCCGAACTCGGGCTTACTTCGCGCAGCATCATGGAGATGTACGCGCAGAGCCTCAGCGGTTCTCGCTAGGCACTACCGAAGCCGGCACAGCCGTCTACCGGGTCAGTGGGCCGGATCATGAGGTGCTGATGAATGCGGCGGCGAAAATTGAGTCCGCGCTACGGGAGCTGCCAGGTACGGCCAACATCAAGAACAACTGGGATACCCGTGTCGGCCGTCTCGATGTTCGGGTCGATCAAGATCGTGCGCGACGTGCTGGCGTCACCACCGACGACATAGCTGCCTGGCTTGGCACCCGCTACATCGGCCAGTCGATCTCTGTGATCCGAGATGGCGATACCAGCGTGCCAATCGTGATGCGCGGGACGTCCAATGATCGGCGCAGCACTGCGGACGTTGGTTCGACGACCATCTATCCAGCGTCGGGTGGCCAGCCGGTTTCCCTGGCGCAAGTGGCCGATGTCACGCTCGCTAGCGAGCCGTCTGTGATCCAGCGCCGCAATCTCATTCGTACAGTCACAGTTCAGGGGCAGAACACCGCATACACCGCGCAAGAGATCGTGGATCACCTCGCACCTCGGATCGCCGCAATTGAACTACCTGCAGGCTATGCCATAGAGCTTGGTGGAGAAATTGAGGAATCGGCTGAATCGAATGCATCGCTCACGCACTACATGCCGTTCGCTCTTCTGGCGATGTTGCTGCTATTCATCTGGCAGTTCAACTCCTTCCGCAAGCTGATCGTGATTCTCGCAACGATTCCCTTCACGTTGATTGGGGTCGTGATTGCACTGAAGGCAACAGGCACTCCTTTCAGCTTCATGGCGACATTCGGGGTGCTTGCGCTGTTCGGAATCATCGTCAACAACGCCGTTCTTCTGCTCGAACAAATTGAACACGGCCTCTCGGAAGGTCTCGCCCGACATGAAGCCCTGGTGGGAGCTGCGATGCAGCGGCTGCGTCCAATCGTGATGACCAAGGTGACCTGTATCGCGGGTCTCGTGCCCCTGATGTTGTTTGCGGGGCCGCTGTGGAAGGGCATGGCCATCGGCATGATCGGTGGTCTCGCACTTGGCACGCTCGTGACGCTTGGCCTGATTCCGTTGCTCTACGAGGTGCTGTTCGGAATGAAGTGGCCGGGCAGCAAACGGAGTCACGAGGCGGTACAACAACCAGTGCAACCGGTCTGATCCCTCAGCGTAACTGTCCACACGCTTCCCCCGATCTCTCTCGTGGCCGGAGAGATCGGGGAGACAGATTCTCGCCATCAGAGAGTTTAAGAAGAAATCAGAAGCAGAGCGAATTGACCGCCTACTGCCTATTCTTTGATGCTTTGATGCTTTGATAATCAATTTTCACTGAATAGATTTGGAGAAATATATGAACCCGTTGTCATGGAATCCATGGTTGGTTCTACTGATTGCCGGCCTGTTCGAAATCGGTTGGCCACTAGGCCTCAAGATGGGTGCGGCCAATGCAGCGATGCGCTACGTGGGGCCGGCGATTGCAGTTGCCTGTATGGCAGCCAGCGGCTTTTTCCTATGGTTATCTCTTAAACAGATCCCCATAGGAACAGCTTATGCGGTCTGGACCGGCATCGGTTCGCTGGGCGCGTTTTTCGTGGGCGTGTATGTGTTCGGCGATACCGCCTCCTTGATACGTTGGGTTGGAATTGCGCTGGTTGTTGCTGGCATCGTCTGTCTGAAAATGGGATAAATGAAAATATATATGAAACGCCCTATTTCATTAATCCATTTTGTGCTGCTGGCAGGCCTCACGGCAACCTTATCTGGCTGTGCTTCAAACGGAATGACTCGATCAGGGTTTCTTGGTGATTACGATGTATTGGGAAAAACGAAGTACGAAAATGTTCTGCTCTTCAAGGCGCCAGGCTTTGAACCCAGTCGTTACCGGGAAATATTAGTCGAGGATGCTCAGGTAGTGACGGCAACTGGACGCATAGGTGGGCTTGAAGCTGAGCAAGTGCGAGAGCTTCTCGATCACGTCAACAGTGAACTGCGACATCTCCAAACTAAGTCCGAAGCTCCCGCATCGTCAGGCCGCATACGTGTGCGTGTGGCAATTACGACCATTGAGACGCCCAATAGAGCAGTCAACACCCTAACGACGTTGCTTGTTGGACCAGTGACAACTGGGGGAGCTAGTTTGGAGTTTGAGGCAGTAGATGAACAAACAGATCGTCGGGTGGCTGCTGCTAGCTGCTTCGAGCACGGCAACGCTCTCGCGGATTTCAAAGGCTCCTACACACTGCTCGGGCATGCAAAGTCTGCAATCACCACCTGCCTTGAACGGATCAATAGCGCTTGGAGAAGTGCTGGCTCGTGAATAGCTGCTATTCCATAACTTCGCGCGGATCGCGAGGAGCCTCATCAAGGGGATTCGTAGGGTGCCGTTCTTGTAACGTCTGCAGCATTCTGGAGTGGCTCTGCTTCGTCGCAAAATTGCCGGCGTTTCTCGTTCTTGTCTATTCGAAACGCTGCGTGGTGCTGCTTGCAGAGGTAAAGCGCCTGGAGGTGTGTAAATTCACACGATGGAGTTTGGCCGGTGTGCTGGCAACGGTAGTTCTGACAGGGTGTTCCACTTACCGTCCTTGGATCAACCCGACACTTTCCGACGCCGCCTTAATGTCTCTCGCCGAGAACGACCAACGCATCAGGCCGTCGGAGGTCAACCAACCGGTGGTTGTAGCGGTGACACTGTCAGGCGGGGGCGCTCGGGCGGCGGCCTTCGGCCTGGGCGTGCTGCGCGAACTCAAGGCCACACGCTTCGCGCTAGAGGGCCAGGAGACCACTCTGTTGGATCAGGTGTTCCTGGTCAGCGGAGTGTCGGGGGGCAGCATCCTTGCCGCGCACTTCGCGGCCTTCGGCGATGCCACGCTGACTCGTTTCGAGCCGGATTTTCTGCTTGTGCCTTTTGAGGGGCGACTCATACGTGAAGCTCTGTGGCCTGAGCGTCTTTATAGACTAACTTCACCTTGGTTTGGGCGCAGCCAGATCCTGGCTCAACGCTTGGACGAACTTTTTGAAGGCCGCACCTTTGGTGACGTGCGCCGACGACCGGGCGCGCCCGAACTGATGATCACGGCAACCGACCTCACGACCGGTGCCCCTTTCGATTTCACCACCGAGCAATTCCGGCTAATCTGTTCCGACCTCGATGCAACGCCGCTGTCTTTCGCGGTGGCGGCCTCGTCGGCAGTACCGCTGGTGCTGTCGCCCGTAACGGTGCGAAACAACGCCAATACCTGTCCGCCGCCTCTCCGATCTTTGCCTGTCAGAGGGCAAAATTACAGATCACGCATCCTGCAAAGCGGCATAGACAGCTACCTCAATGCGCACGATCGGCCCTATATCCACCTCGTGGACGGTGGTGTCTCCGACAACCTCGGCGTACGTCTGATGCTAGACCGGCTAGTAGCTTCGGGCTCAATGAGCGCCAATTTCTCGGAGGTCAAGCCCGGAAGCTTGCGCCGACTCGTGTTGGTGACGGTGAACTCCGAACGAGGACTGAGCGAGAGAGTGGACAGTAGCGACCGAGTTCCCAGCACGACGCAAGTACTTGAGTCGCTGATCTTCGGTGCCGGCGCTCGCGAGACCCAGGTGACGCTGGCCATGCTTAACGACGACCTGCAACACTGGCGTTCCGAGATTGTCCGCACCCGTGGCCAAGCGGACAGCCCCTTTGCGGCCGACGCAGAAATCTACGTAGTAAGCGTAAGTCTGAACGACGTGCCGGACGACAAGATCCGGCATTCGCTGCTGCGCGTGCCCACAGCCTTCACGATCGAGGCTACGGATGTCTTGGACCTGCAAACTGCGGGAGGCGAAGCACTGAGGCAATCCAAGGAGTTTATGGCATTGATTGAATCTCTAAGAAGAATCACAGCAGCCAAGCAGACTGCGCCTGGTACTCAGCTTCCCTTGATATCTAACTGATACCGATACTGGGCTTTCGTCCAAGTTCCCAAGAGGCACTTCCGCCGATAACCTTTGCGGCAAGCTGTTGTCCCAGTCGCGGCTCAATTACCGGCCGCCACGGCACAAGGCTGAACCCCATGCCGTCATCGAGCATCGCGTAGCGCCCGCTGGCGAGCATAATGGAACGCCGGTAGATACCGGCTACGCGCTGCCCGTCGGCCACCGGGCGATGCTCTAGGCCGGTTTCCGCCGCAATGTCTTTCGCGGCCTGCACTAGTTCCCGATTGCGTAGCGTGCCCAGCAGGTTGCGCGCGAGGATGACGCGCTGCCCGCGGCGCTGTGCCAGCCCCTGTTCTTCGAGGAAATCGGCTCGCTGCTGTATGGCCTGCTTGGTATCACCGCCAAAGCCCAAGTTGCCCAGCCCACGGCCACCGCCGATCAGTTGCTGGTCAAGCCAAGTCGCGCCGATGACGCGGGCCTGCCGTTCAATAGGAAGGTGTGATTTCAGCTCTACGGCTACATCGCCCAGCCGTTGCGCGTCGTATTGGCGGCCACGCTCGGCCAGGTCGTCCGGTACCTTCCATAGCCCTTCGGCCACGCGCTCCACGATGCAAGCCCGGCGCAGGGCTTCCAGCCGCCGGACATGAGCGGCGACGACTTCCTGCGGGTCGCGTCCGGGCGTAGCCCGGCCCTGCTCGATTACCAGGTGATGATCGGTGCGGTACAGGCCATCGCTCGCCAGCGAGGCGATGTTCTTGTCGGCCGTGCGCACCTCAGTCGAACCCTTCACCTCTACCACAGCGCCCGTGGGATAGTTCGCCAGTTCGTCGCGGGCGTTCAGTGCAACGTAGTGGGCCTTACCGTCCGTGCCGTCGATGATCAGATAGCCTCGGTCGTGCAACTCATCGGCAAGCCCCTTCGCGGCCACGCGGCCGATGAGGCTGCGACCATCGTCGCCCGGCTCGAACACCGCCAGCTCACGCGGCTGGCCGCTCATGGCCCGCTGCATCGTTCGGATGATGTCGCCACGCTCACCCAGGGCACGCAAGGTCTTCTCGGCATCGGCATGAATGGCCCAGGTGCCGGGCTGCACCTCGTCGGCTAGGCCCAGGCGCTGCAAGCGTTGCAGGCGGCCGATCAGCAGCAGGCGCTGGCGTTGCAACCTCGGCTCGTTGAGCCGTTCGACATGCACCCGGCCATCCTCGCCGGTCTCGCGCTGCAAGGTGCGATCCAGGCTCGTCCACCGCTCCTGTTCCACCTCGCGCCTCAAGGTCTGCTGAATCTCCAGTTCGGTGCGCGGCCCCAGCCACTCGGTCGCCAGCTCGGCGGCGCGATGGCGGAAGCCGTGGGCGATGTAGTCACCCGCGATGATGAGGTCTTTGCCGGTGTCGTCGCGCCCGCGCACGATCAGGTGGGTGTGCGGGTTGTCGGTGTTCCAGTGATCCACCGCCACCCAATCCAGCCGCGTGCCCAGGTCGGCTTCCATGCGGCTCACCAGATGCCGGGTGTAGGTGCGCAGGTCGTCCAGCTCGGCCCCGTCCTCGGGCGAGACGATGAAGCGGAAATGGTGCCGGTCGTCGGCGCAGCGTTCCTTGAAGGCGTCCAGATCGGCTTCGTCGGCCTGTGGCCCGTAGCCCCGGCCCGGTTCGCCATCGCGACCCGCGCCGTCGCGCTCGATGTAGCGCAGGTGCTTGGCGAGCGATTGCGGGCTGGCCCGCTGGTGATTGACCAGCAAGGTCTTGATGGTCACGCGCCGCGACATGGGCATTAGCTTCGCCCCGGCGAAGCGCGCCGCCGTGTGGCCACGTCCGAGCCGAGAGCCGGGCCGCTGGCCGGTGCCAGCCGCGCCAGGACGGCGTACTGCCGACTTGCCGCTGCTGGCTTTGCCGGCCTGCTTGAGCACCTTGGAAACGAAGCTCTGCCCCTGGCCCTTGCCCCGGTTCTTCGGGGCGCTGGGGCGCACGCGAAAGTCGTCGTCGCGGCTGTCGGTCATGGCTGCGCTCCCCGCAAGCTTGGGCGTGTCCTGTCGTGCGAAGCACGCGGACATGCCAGCATTGGCGCGACCCTCGCGCCAAACGCGGCACGGTGGCGAAGCCGCTCCGTGCCGCGTTCCCCCCATGTGCTGACTGGCTTTCGACGCGGCCAGGTGCCGCGTCCTTTTGTCTTGCCTTCCGCCTTTGCCCTTCGCTGTCGCTCCAGGCAACGGCGGCCCGGCGGCGCTGCTGCGTGAACAGACAGCGCGCCGGCGAAAGCGCCAATGGCCGCAGGCCGGGCGCGTTCGAGGCAAGACGCCTGAACGTTGGACGGCTGCGCCGGATGCTGCGCGACGTGCGGTGCGAATGCACCGGCACGACAGGCGCAGCGACACTGAAGCAGCCAGCAGAACGACATGCCCGATGGCACGTCAGAGCGCAGCGAATCGGCGGCCATCATGGGCGTATCTCCGGCCACACCGGATGCGCAACGCAGATCACGGCGGATGCGCTGACCGGGCCGAAATAGCGGCTGTCGAACGATGCTGGATTCGTCACGCTCAACAGGAGCAGTTCGCCCGGTTCAAGGCGGCGGCAAAGCTGCAAGGACGGCAGCGCCCGGCCCAGCCGGTCGGCGGGCAGTACGGCGGCCGAAGGCACGCCGTCGATGCGTACCTGACCGGCGACGATGCAGACGTGTTGCGGCGCGACCGCGCCCACACGTTTGAGCAGCGGAACGCGCGTCGGCAGGTAGCCGCGCTGCGCAGCGAGCGCGGCAGCCGTGGCCGGAAGCGGCACCAGCACGATGCTGTCCACGGACAACGGACGTGGCAGCGAGGCGGTGCGCGGGTCGAACGGGTCAATGCGATACCAGCCGACCGCCACGCTGTCGGACGGGTTGTAGGTCAGACGCGGCAGCGGCGACACGAAAGCCGCCCAGGCCAGCGCAGCGAAGCCGATGGCGGCCAGTGTCGCCAGCACGATGCGAGCGCGCAGGCGTGAGCGAGGACGCGGCGCCACGTCGGGCGCGTTGGGTGTGGTGGTCGGGGCGGTCATGGCAGCACCTTCCCGGCCAGCCAGGCGGTATGCCGCTCGGTGGTGTATTCGGGCAGCGCAAGGCGAGCCGCAAGACGGTTGCCCAGCGTGCGCCAGTACGCCGGCGACACGTCGATGGCAGCGATGCCCAGCGCCTCGATGCCGTCGATGCGCTCCAGCACGGCGCGCACGTTGGCATCGCCTTCGGTGTGTAGGAGCAAGCGCGCGCCCGGCTGAACACCGGGGATGCGCTGCGCCGCGTCCAGCGGTGTGCAAGCCTGCATCACCATGAGTTGCCAGCGGATCGTGCCGTAGTCGTTGGCCTGCCAGCGGATGCGGCAGAGCATCGCGCCCGGCAGGAACACCGCGCAGCGCCGCCAGCGGTCGAGCTGAAGCGTGCGCGCCGGTTCGCCGAAGCGCAGGTAGAGCTTGAAGCGATGTTCGAGGTAGGCCAGCGAAACGCGCGTCAGCGGCACATTGCCGGCCTGTCCGGCGAGTGCCGAAAGCGCAGGCAGCGGCGCAGCCGGTGCCGCGTTCGCGGCAGGCCAAGCGAATGCGTTCATGGTGTGTTCTCCGGCGGAAACTCCCGCTCCAGCAGGCCGCGCAGCAGGTCGGCCACGGTCACGCCTTGCGTGAAGGCCGACACCTTGATGCGCGCCCGCATGGCGGGCGTGATGTCGAGCGTGAGGCGGGCCGTGTAGAGGTCGCCTTTGCCCAGCGCGTCGGCATCGCCCTGACGAATCCACGCCTCGGCGTGCGGATTCGCGGGCGGACGTGCGCCGATGCCGACGCGCTTGCCCGTGCGTTTGCTGTTGGGTGGCTGCTGCGCTGTCATGTCGGCCACCGCAGCAGTTCGTCCACCAGGGCGGTGATTTCGCGGGCGGCGGCACTGTCGGGCGCTGTCTCGCGTGCGAGCCGGCCAGCGGCCACGCTGTCGGCGAAGACGATGCGCTGATGCACCTCCGAGCGCAGCGCGGGCAGCGGCTGTTCGGCGAGCGATTGCCGCGCCTCGCGCCCGATGATGGTGGTGCTGACGCGCCGGTTGATGACGAAGGCCGCGCGGAGCAGCGGCCGGAACACCTGCGCCTCGCGGATCAGCGAAACCATTTCCGAGCTGGCCCAGAGGTCGTAGGGGCTGGGCTGCACCGGGATCAGCACGCGCTCGGCCGCCAGCAGCGCGGAGCGCGCCAAGGCGGCGATGCGCGGCGGCCCGTCGATGATGACGTGATCGGCCCGCCTGGCGAGTTCTGGCGCTTCCTGATGCAGCGTTTCGCGTGCGAGGCCCACGGCGCTGAACAGCCGTGGCAAGCCTTGCTGGCTTCTGCGCTGCGTCCAGTCCAGGGATGAACCCTGCGGGTCGGCATCGAGCAGGACGACATGCTGGCCGCGCATCGCCAGTTCGCCCGCGATGTGCGTGGCGAGCGTGGTCTTGCCGACACCGCCTTTCTGGTTGAGCAGAGCGAGGATCATGGCGCGGCCCTCCCTGCTGGAAAGCCGGGCTTTACCTGCCGTGCAAAACGCTGTTCGCCGTGCCGTTTCTCGGTTGTCCACCGAAACGGCGCGCTTCTACTAAAAGTTATGTATTTCTTGTTAGGGAAGTTAGAGGGGCCGCAAACCCGCGCCGTTATTGGCTTTCCGGCGTTTTCGTACTCCTGATAGCACGATAGGCGTACTCCCGATAGCACGATACCCGGTACTCCTGATAGCACGAGGCCGTCCACACCTTTTCCACGAGTTATCCCCGTGCCGTGTGCAGCACGGGCCGGAAGGTCAGCAGTTCTTGTCCGTCGTCCGGCATTCGCTCGATGCCCAGGACGTAGCCGGGCAGCGACTGCCGCGCCACCAGGACGCGCAGGTCGTAAGCGAAGTCGGAGAAGCGCGCAGCGCTGCCCGACTTGCGGTGCAGGTGCCGGAAGTCGAATTGCCAGCCGCCCGGCTGCTTGCCGCCGTGCTTGCGCACCAGGCGGTACAGCCAGCGCTCGATCCCGCCCTTCAAGCGGAAATAGGCTGGGTCGATGGTCAGCACCAAGGCGGCATCGAGCACGCCCGCATAGAACCAGTCCGGCAGGATCAGTTCGATGCCCAGCGGCACGCCGCTGGCATCGGCCAGTTCCTTCCACTCGTTGATCCACGAGAAGCGATGCAATCGCCTTCCCGTGGTTTCGCGGATGGACGTGGCCACCGTGGTCGATTGCAGCCGGTCGAGCGCGGCTTTCAGGCGCAGGTAGTCGTTGAGAGACGTGCCGCGCCCGATGAAGCGCAGGATCTCGTAGGGAGTGGCGCGTATCCAGCGCGACGGGCGCAAGCCCGCGTCGCGCGCCTCCACGATCTGCGAGGCGGCCCAAATCAGCAGGTCGGCATCCCATATCGTTGCGATGCCGTGCTCCTGCGTACCCTCCACGCGGATGGTGATGCCGCCGGCGCGGAAGTCGATCGGCGCGGTACGCCGCGACTTCGCCAGCGAGAAGAACGGAAAGGCCATCAAGTCCTGGCTGTCGCGGGGTGCCATGTCGCCCGGCAGCGCGCGGAACAGGTCGAGCTGTTCGCGCTGCAAGGCTTGCCCTGGCGGGCTGGACATGGCGACGGCCACCCACGCGCCAGCGATCAGCGGCCATCACGGTAATCGCCCGCGTGGCGTTCGGCATATTCCGGGTCGGAAGTCGCCTCGTAGCTGCGCTGGTCGGCCCAGGCATCGAGGTCGGACACCGCGTACATGACGCGGCGGCCGAACTTGCGGAACTTCGGGCCGCCGCCGATCACGCGCTGTTTCTCCAGCGTGCGTGGCGACAGGCGCAGGTACTCGGCGGCTTCGTCGTTGGTCAGGTAGCGTTGGGGCTGCGCAGGCGCAGCGACAGCAGCGGCGGCAGGCCGCAAGGGAGCGGGTCGCATGGGATGTACCTCCATCAAGCCCGGCCACACCACGCGGCCGGTTAGAGGCACTTTCAAGAAAGCGAGGCTGCTTGCTAAGGGACGATCTACGGGGGACGCGAAACGTCCCCCCCTACTGCAACGGCGGCGGAAGCTGTGCCAGGCGGCGATAGCCGCCACGCATCAGCGCATCGCCACGACGTACCAGCCGCCGCACGCGGGCACGTAAGGCGCTGTCCTTGTGCCAGTCGGCGGCGACGGCATCGGCGCCGAACAGCCCTTCGGCCACTTCGCGCAATGACGCGCCCGCCAGGGTCGCGTCGAGCGTCTGCAAGGTGTGCAGTTCCAGCACCGCGGCCGTCGTGGGCCTGGAACGGGCCGCCGCCGCAGGCGTGGCAACCGTGGCCACGGCCAATGCGTCCAGCTCGGACGCGAGCGTGCGATAGCGCGCGCAGGGCGTGGCGCAGGCGCGGGTGGCGTAGAGGTAGGCCATGCCGTCTTCCAGGCCCGGCGCGAGCGCGAGCCGCAGGCAGCAGCCGGGCCAATGCGACACCAGCACCAGGCGCTTGCCGTCGTGGATCAGTTGCTTGCGGCCAGGGACGCGCCAGAACTCGAAGGCATGGGCTTCGGGTGGCGGGTCATCGTCCGGGTAAACCTGCACGACGGCATCGTGATCGGGAAACCAGGCCGGATGCGCGTCGCGCGCATCCAGGGCTGGGTCTTCCAGCAGGCGCAGGCCCCACGCCTGCGCCGTGTCCGGCCGGCGGCGGCGGCGCAGCCAGTCGCGGCGGTAGTCGGGATTTCGGCGCAGGTATTCCCACGCCAGCGCAGGGCCGTCAAGGTGCAGAACGTAGAGATAGGCCGCTGTCGGATACCAGTGTTCGGCGCTGCGATCAGTCATGGCGAAACCTCCCTCTGTTTGGGATGCGTCGCCACGATTTCCGCGATGCGGGAACTATCGAAATGCCATCAGGTCGTCATCAAAATTGGTTAGGCTGTAACTGTCGGTGTCAAGACCATTTGGCTCTGCGTGTTGCGGAAATCGTCTGAATGCGACGGCTACGCCTTCAGGAAAATGACGCGCAGCACCGAACACCGTGCCGCAGCCCGCGCCCAAGATCAGGACTGTTTTCAACAGGATCGCACCACTTCGGTGCAAGAATGCGGATTCAGACCTGCACGGTCTTGATCAAGATTGAAATAGTCACGATGCGCCCCGGCTGGCTAGGCCGCGCTGGTTTTCATCAGTCCGTGATCGCGCCGTTCTCCTGCGCCAGCCGGACGTACTCCGATAACGGGCGCACCGCCTGGAAATACCGATCCCGCCGCACCGGCAGCTTGCGCGGCCCGACGATGCCCGCCAGGTCGGACAGCTTGACCATCCCGAGCTCAGGCATACCGATACCGAGGTCGATCAGGCCGTAGGCCGTGTCGCCATCCGCCGGGTCGAGCGACACCAGCAGCCAGGTCACATGCGCGTCCGGGGTGAACAAGCGCACCACGGGCAGCGGGTCGAGCCGCTGACCAGCGGCGAGCGCCGCGCCGTGGGCCAGCAGCCGGGCGCGTTCATCAGCGGTGACAAGCGGCAGGGTCATGGGCAGCTTCTCCACGAAACCGACGATGCGCGAATGCGCTTTGGTGCCGAAGCGCAGAACTGCCGAAACGCATCCGTGCATTCGTGTGGAAGCACCGATGTGCAAGCCATCGCATCCGTAGAAGAACAGAAGCGCCGAAGCGGAATTGTCGGAAGCCGGAAAGACACGGATGCGATTCCCCGGTTCTGTCGGAATCCGCATCTGCGGATTTCCGTAAAAGCACGAAAGCGGGCCTTTCAGCCATGAATGAACACTATAGATTGTAGCCCTATAGGGCGCAATGGGCTGTCATCTTGGTTTTTATGGGGAAACCAAGTTAGTGACAGCGAAACACTCATTGGCAACGGCAATACGGACAGTCAGGA
Organism: Leclercia sp. LSNIH8; assembly: GCF_002920195.1. Classification (NCBI taxonomy): domain Bacteria; kingdom Pseudomonadati; phylum Pseudomonadota; class Gammaproteobacteria; order Enterobacterales; family Enterobacteriaceae; genus Leclercia; species Leclercia sp. LSNIH8. The sequence goes on from NZ_PQJY01000006.1 coordinate 85,044, forward strand.
AGGCGCGAGGCTTGAGCCAGGAAGCGTTCTCCGACGTGTCCAGCCGCACCTATATGAGTACGCTGGAGCGCGACTTGAAAAGTCCGACCCTGCACAAGCTGACCGAGCTGTGCGAGGTCATGGAAGTGCATCCGCTGACGCTGTTGACGCTGGCCTACGCCGGCGACGACACGCACAAGGCCGACGAACTGCTGGCGCGGGTGCGCCAGGAGTTCGAGGCCGTGCTGAAAGAGCGCGACGCGCCCTAGCGCGTCTGAATGCCCGCAAGCGGAGCGCGCAGCGCCGCCAGGCGCGAAGGCGTGAGGGATTGAAGCCGAATGGACATGACGCCATTGGCGGCATGGGGCGCAGCCCGAAAGCCCGGCGGCGCAATGCGCCGACACGCCATGCTGTTCCTACTGCCACGGGCTTCGAGCCATTCGACCATCACCAATGCAATGCTGGCCTTGGACATGCGGGACATGGGGCAACTGCCGAAACCCTGTGCGTGCGATGCTGCGATCAGCAGCACCGCGCCCCGCCGCAATGGGCGGGGCGCGGTGGGCGGCCGTCAGGCCGCCTTGGGCTTGCTGCGCGACCAGATGAGGTCGTGCGTGTCATTCTCGCCTTCGATCAGGCGGGCATAGACCGTCGCCGGGAATGAAGGATCGTCGATGGCCACCGACAGGTAATCCCGCCCGGCCTCGCTGGTTTTCTTCCACGCCGCGCCGAAGTCGTGGCCGGCCGCTTGCAGGCGGAAGTCCGGGGCGCTTTCGTTCTCGCCCTTGTCGTTGGGAACCAGCTTGACCTTGAAGTTGAGGGTCAGGGTGCGGAGCTGGCCGGTGAAGCCGTCTTTCTCTGCGGTGAAGGTGCCGATGTTAGCCATGATGATTTCTCCTTTCGGGTTGAACAAGGTCGCGCCAGTGCGTCCTTGTTGTGATCCGTCCGGCGGGGGATGGGCTGGCCGCACCGCGCAGCGGTCGCAACACCGTGGAGAACCTGGAAGCGAAAAGAATTTGTCCCGCGAGGAATGCGCGCAGCGCAGGGGGAATTGTTTTCGCTGGAAGGTTGCGGCCATGAAGCCCAGCCACCGCCAGGATTCACAACAACACAAGGACGTACTGGCCGCCCGCTCCCGAATGGAGGCATGGCCGACTCGGCATCCCCGCGCGACGGCTTCACCGGCCTGCGCCCTGACACGGGCAAGGACAATGCCCAGCGACAAGGTGAAAGCGTCCCTACTGCTGCTTGCGGCCCTTTGCGTGAGGCGTGGCGTGGAAGCTCCATTGCAAGGCCGGGCGGCGTGTCGGTGAACCGTCCTTCGTGACGTACAGGCGACGAACCGCCAGCGTCGAGGACGGCACGCTTTCGTGCAACCTGCGGCAGCAAGCCGGGGCGTAGCCCCACACGCCCGTCCATTGCGGTGGGGCGCGTTCGGAATGTCGTCGGCGCTGTGCGCCGACGCACTTATGGGCTTCGAGGGTTTCCCGCGCACAAGGTCACTTGTGCGCCGCCCCTTCGCCGTCCGCCCGAAGGCGGCGAAGGGGCGTTCTGGCTTTGGGCTTGGAAACCGGGCGCGGCCACCGCCGCGCCCGGATTTTTGACCATCGGCACCAGGGCGGAACGGCCTGGGGCCGATGCTGATGGAACAGCGAAGCGCCCCGGCCGAAACCGGGGCGCTCGGTGGTGGTGAAGGTCAGGCGGCGAGTGCGTGGGCCTGCTGCTCGTCGTCGTTGTCGATGGCTTCCGGCTCGTCGTTCGTCACCGCCTGCGGCGCATCCTGCGCCGTGGTGTCGTCGGTGCCTTCGGCCTTGAAGATGGCAGGCATCCAGCCGGTGCCATCGGCCAGCCGCTCGGCTTCGCTGGCAATGTCGGCCTTCTTCAACTTCGCCAGCCGGGTGACGTGCGCCGGGGCGTACTGCTCCACGGCTTCCAGAATCGCGGCCTTCGGCACATGCCGGAAATAACCCTCATTGGTGGGCTTCCACCATGCGGCCATGTCCAAGCCGACAGCCTGCGCCAGTTCCGCGCCCGGTTGCTGCGGCGTGGCGCGGGGTGTCACCACGTCCACCGTGACGGCCACGGATATCGCCAGCAGCCGCACCAGTTCATCTTGCGACTTCGCTAGCAGCACGGCGAACAGTTCGGCGCTGTCCTCCGGCAAGCCTTCGCCTGCTACCTGCTGCAACTCGCGCAGCGCCACGGCGGCGGGCGAATCCGGTATATCCGGGGCGATGCCTTCCAGCCGGTCTTGCGCTTTCAGGCTCACGCCCAGCGGCAAGTCGTGGCCGTAGTGGCTGCCCTGCAAGACGGTCTGCACCATGCCATGCACCAGCGCGGCCAGCGCCACTTGCGGATGCCGGGCGACTTCGATTTGCAGCGCGGCGGTGCGGTGGGCGCTCAACCGCTGCGCCAGCTTGTCGGACATGGCGGCGGTCTTGGGCTGCTCGTCGTCCTCGCCTTCGTCGTCGTTCCCGGCTTCGCTTTCGCTGCCGAAACCTTGGCGCAGGCGTTCCAGTGTGCGCAGCGCCTTGGCCTCGGCCTCGCGCATCAACCCGCGATGAATCACTGCCTGCCCGTTGCGGTCGATGGTGACGATGGCACCGGCTGCGGCCTTCACGGTCGTGCCGTAGTCCTGCAAGCCATCTTCCAGCGCCTGCAACTGCTCGCCCACGGCTTCGCCTTCTTCCTGCAAGGCATCGGCCTTTTCCTCGTCTTCGGTATCAAGCGCGTCATCCACGGCGGCGGCCAGTTCGTGCATCTTGGTTTGCAGCTTCTCGATGCGCTGCGCTTCGCGCTTGTTCGGTTCGCGGCGCTCCCTCGGCGCACGCTGGAAGGCGTGCAGGTCGGCATGGGTCACGGCGGGGGTGGCATCCACCCACGCCCAGCCTTCGTCCTTCACCTCGGCGGCGATACCTGCCAGCTTGTCTTGCGCCAGCCGTTCCAGCAGCGCGGCATCGGTCAGATACACGCCCGCGTCACCTTCCGCGAACAGGTCACGGCGCACACCACCGCCTGCGGCTCCGTAGGTATCCAGCCCCACGAAACGCACCAGCGGATGCCGGTATGCGTCAATCTCGCGCTCGGTGAGGCGGTCGCGCAATTGGGAAGGGTTGCGCTGCCACGTCGGCGCGTCGTAGAACGCGGTTTCCTGCGCGGCGTGGTCGTCGGTGATGGCAAGGGCCATCAACTGATCGAGCGTCACGGCTTCGGCGCGGTAGTCGGCCAGCAGCCGGGGCGAGACGTTCGCCAGCTTCAAGCGGCGCTGCACCACCAGCGGCGTGACGCTGAAATCGGCGGCTATGTCCTCGATGGGTCGGCCTTCGGCCACCAGCGCGGCGAATGCCTCGAACTGGTCGGCGGGGTGCATGGCTTCGCGCTGCACGTTCTCGGTGAGGCTGGCCGTGCGGGCGGTGCCATCGGCCACCAACAGGCAAGGCACTTCCCATTCCTTGCTGATGCGGCGCTTCTTCGCCAGCAGCTTCAACGCGGCCAGCCTGCGGCCACCGGCCACGACTTCGTAATGCTCGCCATCGGCGGCGGCAATGACGATGAGGTTTTGCAGCAGGCCGACACGCTGAATGCTCGCGGCGAGTTCGGGAATGGACATGCGCGGGGTCTTGCGCACGTTGCGGCCAGCAGGACGCGACACCAGCCGCGACAGCGGAACCAAAATCAGGTTCTTGGTCGGGTCGGCGGCTTCCAGCGGGATAGCGGCGGCGGTGTTGAGGGCGCGGGCTTCGGTTTGGGTAATGGCGTTCATGGTGATAACTCCTATCGGTTCAGGGATGCAGCAGCGAAGAAAGCGGCAAGGGCTGCTGCCTGCCCCTGCCGCGTGGGGAATCAGGCCTTCAACTGGCGCAGGCCATCGGCCAACATCCAGAGGGCGCGATTGAGGCGCACATCGGAATCAATGCCCTGCACGGGGCGGGTCTGCTGGCGGCGTCCGTTGGCGCTGCGGCCATGCAATCCGCCTTTGGTCAGGTTTTCTTGGGTGCGGTTGAACACGCTCCACAAGTCCGGGCGGCGGTCGTCGAACCGGCGCGGCATCAGGATTTGGCTTTCCGTGATGGGCGCGGGCTTGTTATCGGTGGGGTCGTACTTGAGGGCCAGCGCGGAACGGGCGAACACTTCGGCTTCGCCTTCGTCCAGCGTGATAGCGCGCATCAGGTCGCGGGATTCCTTCACGCGTTCGAAGCCGCTCAACACCTCGAAAGCGCCTTCGATGACAGAACCGGCCACGTCGCCCTTGTGCGGCACGCGCACATCGGCCACGGTATCGCCGCACACAAGGCCATTGCTGCAAACGAACCGGAACATTCCGGCCAGCATCTGATAGCTGCTGGTGCCGTCGTGCGAGTTCAGCAGCACGATTTCATTGGCTTCCGCGCCGTTGATCTGACTGGCATGGCGCAGGCGAATCATGTGTTTGGTGTAGTCGCGGCGGTCGTCGTGCCGCACGCGGGTTTGCGCTGCCATGAAGGGTTCAAACCCTTCCTTGCGCAGTTCCGCCAGCACGGCGGCGGTGGGAATGTAGGCGTACCGTTCGGAGCGGCTATCGTGCGGGGCCTCCGCGAAGATGGACGGGGCTACGCGGCGGATTTGGTCGTCGGACAGCGGGTAGTCACTGCGCAGCGTCGGGGAATGGGAAGCGAATCGAGATGCGAGTTGCATGGTTTTCTCCAATGAGTTGCTGTGGTTTCAAAGCTGACCGGATTCCAAGATTCGGAGCCCGTTGTGGCTTCGGTTGGTTCGGCGCAGAGACCTGGGCCGGTCCTGTTTGCCGCCGTCTTTCCTGAGTTCATCGCCCGCGAAAAACCGGGCCAGCGAGGGACTGGCCGTCAAGGGAGAAGCGCAGGGTTGGTGCGGCCCGCAGCGCAGCGAGGACTCGGCCCTGCGCGCCTTGACGGCCAGGCACCGCGGGCTACGGTCGCGGGAAAAAGCGATGAACTTGGGGAAAGACGAACAGCGGCCAATGGGCCAGGGGGTGCGCTGAAACCAACGCCGCGCGGCGAGCGCCCCTGCGTGCCAGCGGCACGCCTAGCTGGATGGCTGTTGGTCGATCAGGTGCAACCTGTTCGGTGCATGCGAGGGGCGCCAAGCAAGGCGCGGCGGGGATGGGCTGTCCAGCCGATCCCCTGGAGGGCAAGCGCCGCGCGCAGGCCAGGAGCGAAGAGACGGCCGGAGGCATCAGGGATCAAAGCCGCATGGCCGCGACTCGGCACGAGGCGCGGGGCAACGCCCGCGAGCCCGACGGCGGCACGCCGGGATGCTCTACTGTTCACAACAAAATGTAAGTGACGCAATAGTACTTATGAGCCACAATGTAGCTACATCTATTGTGAGCGCAACAATGGCAAGTAACGACGTCGTTCGTGCCCGGATTGACGGGCAGATTAAAGAAGCCGCAACTGTTGTTCTGGCTGAAATGGGGTTATCAATTTCGGATGCGATTCGGATGCTGCTGACCCGAATCGCGGCAGATAAGGCACTCCCCTTTGACATCAATCGTGTGTCGTCCGATTCTGATCGGAAGGCACCATAAGGTTGCGCTGAGGCAAGGCCCGCAAATCGTTTCTCTGAACAGTAGGGATCAAGAATAGTTCATGGCATCTATCAGACCTTCAGCATTCAATCAACGTGAGCGTTTGGACGGCGGCCCCTTCCTTGTCATTGAAGCAGCCGAACCGGAAGAGGAAGGCATTAACGTTTTCTTCACTGATATTCCCGCAGCGGAGCGCAAGCCGGATTCGCCAATAGCGAGACTGCTCAATGTGTGTCCAGACAGATTGACCATTTGGCCTCTTAATATTCGAGAAGATCGCGACGATTACCTGCAACCTAAATACGGCACCCTTGAACGCATCGTCGTCGCTCGGCCTGTTATCGAGCCCTACATACTGCCAGAGACTACTGACGATGTCGTTGGGCTTCTTGAGCAGTTGCCGGATGGGTTTGCCAAAGATTTTCGATTCGGTTTGGGGCTTCTGTGGGAATATCGGCAAATTTGCGAAACAGCCGCCAGCTTAGAAAACGTAAGCATACTCATTGTCCACAAAGGAAATGACGCGAAAATTGATTCGCCATTCTTTATTCTCGGAATAAGAAGATTTCATGAATTAAGAAAAGAATTAAATCGCATAGCCTCTCGCCACCAGAGAGACGCGCGCAAGGACAAGCAATTTCATGTCTACCAGACCTTATTACATGCTGCCGATTCAGCACAATTTCCCGCTCTAAAGAAGAGCGTAAGACCTGATGCACTAACGGAAATGACCGATGGTGGGCGGCAGCATGTGACGCTTTCCAAGCGTGATCGGCGCGCCGCTGTTCGCATGGTTCAAGACAATATAGAAGCACTGGCGGAATCTGAGCCGCGCTCGCTGCTGGCATTAAAGAATGATATTGAGCTCATCACACTGAATCAACTGATTGAGCGATACCAGGAAATGCTTGGAAAAGGACTGACGGAAAGCAAGTGGCAAAGCTTCTTTCTGGAAAATCCTTTCATACTTAGTCTTGCATTTGCCGTTCCAGCCATGCTGGTTCAGGGGCAAGCTTATGCAGGTGGCAAGCGACTTAACGGGTCCGGCGGAAAATTTTCAGATTTTCTATACGCATCCGCTTCCACGGGCAATCTTGGCCTCATTGAGATAAAAAAGCCGCAAACCGAACTGCTAGGAAAATCTCCCTATCGTGGAGATGATGTTTTTGGCCCATCGACAGAATTGGGTGGAGCGATTGCTCAAATTCTAGATCAGCGTTTCAAATTGCAGAGTGAACTACCCGTCATAAAAAATAACATGAACCGATACGACCTCCACAGCTATGCGGTTCGCTGCATAGTTGTCGCTGGCATGACGCCACAAGAGCATCAGCAAAGAAAGTCATTCGAGCTCGTTCGAAATGCGTTCGCAGAGATCGTGATCGTGACTTTCGATGAACTACTTGCAAGGCTAACCGAGATTAAAAATGCGCTCCAACCGATTCCTACCTTAGACACGGTGCCGTTCTAAAACCAACTGACAGTTGGCCATTCCGTAGTTGGGATCAATGGCTGCAGTGTTCAACCAATCCATCGGCCGATCGGCATGTGGATTTCAACAACAAGATTGAATCAAATGCATATATCCAAGCTCAGCCTGGTCAACTACCGGAACTTTCCCAACACGAAGCTGCTGTTCCAGAAGGGTATCAACACTGTCATCGGCGAAAATGGATCTGGCAAAACCAATCTCTTTCGCGCAATCAGATTGCTGCTTGATGACAACATGATTCGCTCTGCCTACCGGCTGGAGCATACCGACTTTCATCGCGGCCTAGGGCGCTGGCAGGGACATTGGATCATCATCAGTCTTGAGTTTGAGGAAATCTCTGCGGATGAATCAGTGCAGGCGCTCTTCCGACATGGGACGGGCGTAATTGAGGAAGAGGCGAACGGCAAGGCCACTTACAACCTGATCTTTCGTCCGAAGAAGGAAATCAGGCTGCGACTTTCTCAATTGAACGATGGTGATCAGGCAGGCCTCGACGCTATCCTGAACCCGGTCACCATCGACGACTATGAAACGATTTTCACAGGTCGGAGTGAAGCCGACTTCAACGACGAGGCCTTCTATAAGGATGTGGTCGGCGACTTCGCGAATGTTCGATTCAATGAAGAGGTTGAATTTCGTGTTATCGGCGCGAAGATTCCGAACGTGCTGTCCGTCTCCAAAGAAATTTCGTTCACTTTCGTCCAGGCGCTACGGGACGTCGTCTCCGAATTTCACAACAACCGGACAAATCCGCTCTTTTCGCTTCTGAAGGGCAAGAGCGGCGATATCGACCCCGTGGCGTTCCAGGCTATCACCGACGGGGTAAAGGCATTGAATGACTCCATCGAAGCGTTGCCAGACGTGCAGGTCGTCCGGACGGATATCAGAGACACCATCAAGGATGCGGCGGGTGAGGCGTATTCGCCGTCTTCTCTTTCTATCAAGTCGGATCTGCCAGACGAAGCTGACAAGTTGTTCCAGTCGCTCAAGCTGTTCGTTGGCGAATCGGGGGAGAGCCACGAAGGACCGATCCACGAGCTGAGCCTTGGTGGAGCAAACCTGATATTCCTCACGTTGAAACTGCTTGAATTCAAGTATCAAAAGGCTAAACAGTCGATCGCCAACTTTCTGCTTATCGAAGAGCCGGAAGCTCACATTCACACACATATCCAGAAAACACTGTTCGACAAGCTCAAATACGACGACACACAGATCATTTATTCGACCCATTCGACGCACATCTCTGAGGTCAGCAATGTTCAGAACGTGAACATCCTCGGCAGAGAAGGTGATCGTTGCGAGGCATACCAGCCTGCAATTGGCCTAAACCCAGAAGAGATCGGCAACATTCAACGCTACCTGGATGCTGTCCGTAGCAACTTGTTGTTTGCCAAGAGCGTCCTCTTAGTGGAGGGCGATGCAGAAGAAATTCTCGTTCCGATCCTGATCAAGAACGTGCTAGGCGTCAGCCTTGATGAACTCGGCATCAGTTTAATTAATATCCGCAGCACTGGATTTCAGAACGTCGCGGTTCTTTTCGATGATGCCCGAATCCGGAAGCGGTGCAGCATCGTCACCGACCTTGACAAGTCCATCATTGACACAACGCCGGCGGCGGGAGACTCCGAAGGGCTGCTCCGGCGCAAGGGCAAGTATCAGGCATCCCAGGAAAAAGGGCTCGCCAGGAAAGCGTTATTGGAAGACACCTTCAAAGATAACGGGTGGGTTTCTCCATTCTTTGCCCCCCATACCTTCGAGGTCGACTTCATTGCCGCCGGCAATGCGCGTAAGGTGGTCGGCATCCTTCCTGATGTCTACAAGGATGCACCAACCATCGCGACGGCCAAGGCGGAGCTCGAATCAGCGGACATCGCGTTGTTCGGTCAGCGCGCATTGACCATGGCGGACAACTACGGCAAGGGATGGTTTGCCATCTTGCTGGGAAAGAAGATCGATCCGCAGACCGCCATTCCGAAGTACATCTTGGACGCCATCGCTTTTGCGCATCCGGTGGTCACTAAGGAAGTCTGGTTTAACGTGCTGAGCTACCGCGTGAACTACATCGATGCAGAAGATATCTTCACTGCGTCTGCCGTATTCGACGACTTTAGGGCCAAGCTGCTGGCCTTCCGAAATGGAGACATCGACTTCGTCGGCATCCGAAACGAGATGCTTGCCACGTTCCCAGATGATCGCATCAACGATGTACTCGCGGTGTTCTGATCATGTTCATGTGGAACAAAGATGATCTGAATCCCGAGCAGGAAGCAGCCATTCTGAAGCCAGGGAGCGTCTTTCTCATCGCTTGCCCGGGCAGCGGGAAAACGCGCACGCTCACCTACAAAATCGCCTATGAGTTGTCCAGGCTGAAATCGAACAAGCAGTTTGTCGTTGCCATCACTTATACGCACCGTGCCGCCGACGAAATCCACGAGCGCATTGAGAGCCTTGGGGTGGATACATCCCGATTATGGATAGGAACGATACATTCGTTCTGTCTTGAATGGATATTGAAACCGTACGGCATCTATCACGAAGCGTTGGATCGAGGCTTCCGTGTGATCGATCAGCATGAGCGCGAGAAAATCCTGGAGGCATTGTGCAAGCCTTACCAGAAGCCAAAAATAACATTCTGGGATTGTGAGTTTTATTACACCGAAACTGGATATGTGCTCTCCTGCCCACAAGATTGGAAGCATTCGGGTCTTCACGTCATATTGGGCAAGTATTTTGAGATTCTGCACGAAAGTCGGCAGCTAGACTTTGAGCTCATTCTTTACTATGCGTACCAACTGATCGCACGTCATCCTGCGATCAGCACTCTTCTGGCACAGTTGTTCTCTTTCGTGCTGATCGACGAGTATCAGGACACCAAACGAATTCAGTATTCGATCATCACCGCCATTCTGAAAGCTGGTCAAGGTGCGACCAAGGCCTTTATTGTCGGAGATCCTAACCAGGCGATTTATCAATCGCTTGGCGGATATCCGATTGCCTTCGAGGATTTCAAGGCGATGGCCAATATCGATTTGGACGAACTCGAACTGTCGCGGAACTACCGTTCTTCTGAGCGCATCATTGAGTACTTCGGAAACTACAACGTTCACAACACACGCATCGAAGCCGCATCCGAGGACAAGGCGTACCCAAGCCTTATTTCATTCGACGACACAGTGAGCAAAAATGATCTGGACGCTGAGCTCATCCGGCTCATCCGTTTCAACATTGAGACTATGGGCATCTCACCCGCCACAGTGGACGCATCTTGCAAGCATGACACGTCGTTTGGTCGCCAGCATGCCGGAGTACTCATTCGATGGCCCCGGTATGGTTCCCTTTGCACGGGACACAGAGAATTTCTGGTACAGGCTTTCTAAGATTGCACTTACTCAGGCATCGCCGGGAATGTATGTGCGCAGACTGCGGTGGGCCGGGGAGATTCTGAATGACCTAGAGGCGGCCGGGGCTAGCGTGTCGAAGCTCACGCGGAGGTCCTTGTTGAGGGAGTGCAATGCAATTAAGATCGATGAAACAGATGGTCTTACCTACTTGAGCGCATTTTTCGAGCGTCTGTTTGCAAACTTAGCAATCGACTTTCGCCTTTTCACGCTGCTTCAAGAGCATCACGTTGCCTTCTTCGATAGTTCGCAAGCCCGGGTAAATCGATTGAAGAGTGAAGGTAGCGAATTTATAGGCGATATTGAGACATTCAGGAAGGTATTTCAGCATAGGACTGGAATCACCATCTCGACGATACACGGCGTCAAGGGAGCCGAGTTCGATGCAGTGATCGCTTATGCATTATTAGAAGATATGGTGCCGCATTTCAATGATCCGAACGGTCAAGAAAGCGCGATGAAATTGCTGTATGTCATTGGTTCGCGGGCAAGGAAGAACCTGCACCTTGTTTCGGAACGAGGTCGAGTTCGCCAGTATTCTGGCGAAGAGTATCAAGTAACTCGCAAGCTTGCCTCATGCAGTTTTGGATACGATCAAATTCCATAGAAATCACGAGTAGCGCAACCGCGCTCTCTATGGGATGCCCTACAGCTTTGTTTAGCGTTTGGCTGAATCATCTGCGCGCGGCTCGCTCTGCATGCCCTGCTGTCGCCAGCTCAACATGCAAGCGGAGCGCGCAGGCCCGGATCACAGTGTCGGGCCGTGGAGGGCTGGCGAATGCCAGTCCCGTCAGGGATGAGCGAATAGCGAACGTGGAGCAGCGCGATCCACAAAGTGGAGACGCTCAAGGTTCCGTCGCTTACTATTTGGACTACGGCGAGTTGAGTAAAAAATATGAAAAATATCTTTGAAGAAATCAATGAATTTTCTTCGGAAAAAATCGCGTTATTCAGCTTTGGGAAATTTTGCTACGTCTTTCTTAATAAAGACCCGATCTTTGTCAAGAAATTGCTTCCCCTCATCCAAACCTCTCTGGCAAATGAGAGCTTTCAGGCAGACGTAATGCGTGCTTATACGGAGGGCTGCATGAATGAAAAGGCGGCCATTCTGAAAGAATTTGAAGCCAAACGCGACCATCCAAACGCAGCCAAGTTTTATGGGCCACAGCTTGATCTAAATAGCTGCGCCTAATACCGCTACACTTTTGCCTGACCATGTTTTCCTCCGGGGAATGGGCTGGCGGTTTCCATAAAATGGCGGACCTTTTTCAGTAACTGCCACATTGAGCGGCACTGATGATTGCGGGTTATCGTGTCATGAAGTGCCTGCCATAGCCGTTCCACATGATTCACCCACGGCGAGTAAACCGGCTGGTAAATTACCCTGAACTTGGGATTTGCTTTCAACCAGCGCTGTGTTTCGCGGCTTTTATGGATAATGTAGTTATCAACGATCAGCGTGATTGTTTTCGCCCGCCGGTAAGTGGCTTTCAGGTGCTTCAGCAGAGCGATAAACAGCGCTGAACTTTTGCTGTTGCCGCCCACGTAGCTGACTTTACCCGTGCCACTGTGCAGTGCGCCGGCCAGATAGTATTTTTCGTTCTGCCCCGGCGTCACTACCCGTTTCTGCTGTCCGCGCAACTGCCAGTCCGCACCGATTTTAGGATTAAGGTGGATATCCACTTCATCTTCATAAAATACCGGATGCTCTGCGCTGCATTCATCCAGCGCTTTGTGGATTACCGCCATCTTTTCATCTTTATGTGGGTCACGGATACGCAGAGTTGGCGCGGCCCTGCGCCATACAAGCCCCGCAGATGGCAACCAGCGGCGAACGGTTCCTGCATGTAACTGGCAACCGGTTATCTCATTGATTTTTAATGCCAGTAATTCGGTGCTCCAGCGTGAACGTTGATAACCAAAATCGCCGGGAGAATGCTTTATCAGCTCACGTAACAGGGTGCAGATATGTTCAAAAGGCCAGCGTCGGGAGCGCCCTGCGGGTAAGGATTTCAGGCCTTCAATACCTGAGTGCGTAAACCAGTTAATCCAGCGACCAACGGATGAACGGGCACAACAGAGAGTTCTGGCAACATCGCTGACCCGTTCACCCCGATGAAGCATTAGCATGGCCGTGAGTCTGCGGGCATGATTTTTATCACGCGTTTTATGAATAGCTTTCTGCATCAGGCGTCGTTCGCCACGGGGTATTGGTACTATGATCGGCATCGCTCAGCCCGGTTGGTGATTTTGGTTGGTTTGGCGATTGATCAGATCGCACAATCCGGGCTGAGTTCCCTTTCAGTGATCTACTATTCCGCGCAGCTATTTAGTGGACAAGCGATTGGCTATAAAGACAATCCAGCATTTAATGGACTACTTAAATAATTATCTCAACGAGTATCCGGGATCGCTAGAAATTCTCAACAATTCCTACAAGCATATCCATGACGAAGATGGTGTTTCGTACATAAAAGAAAATTACGCAAATTATCGCATTGGCTGCATTTTTTATTCCAAGCACCAATCAATCATGGGGAGGGCTGAGATGCTGGAGCTAAAATATTCCAAGGTAGTTGAACGTGAGTACGAGAAAATTGGAATTGACATAAGAAAGGAAGATGCTCAGTTCTCTAAATATAGTCTTGTCAGCCTGAACGAGAATATTCAGATATTCAACGACAAGGATAGTCAGACAATACGCGATGAACGCATAGGGCGACACTTCTGGATAAAAGTTCCGAGGAAGCTGCTTACCTCTATCGAGGAACTCATTGAAAAAGGAATGCTGTCCGAAATAGCATTCAGGATTGATTACGTCTCCGATTATGTCCCTGCAATGGAGGAGATGGAGTTTGGCGCTCCGTTGCGATTGAAAATATCTTCCCTTCCTAGATTGTCAAAGTTCTACTCCACCGATAAATATGAGAACAATCTATGGATTCACCATGACGCAGAGAAGCTAAGTTTGACTTTTGAAGAATTGATGGAGGACTTTGAGGTGGCAGGCGACGACGTCGTAACGCAAGTCATCCATCTTGAATACAGTTCAAAAGGCGATGATTTTTTTATAACTCACTTGGATCACGAATTTATCGTATATACGTTGGATAGCTATCAAGAAAGATTGAGCAATGCCAACATCAAGGGGCATAGAAAAATAAAGACATTCAAAATAGATAACTCAATGATCCCGTTTGATATAAATATTAGCGGGGATCTTTTTCTGTTTCAGGTTCTCGATTCGTATTTAAAAAATGATGACTTGATTCGTGAATATTTTGAAAAAATTAACTGACTTTATAGTTTGAGATATTTAATTAAAACAGCGATCGGCATAGAACATGGCGCTGCTGCCCGCGATAATCATGTGATTGGGCGCTCGCGCCCACTAGCCCCAGCGCATCCTTGAGCCGCAGGCCAGTTCCTTATCGGCCTATGGCGATTCCACACTAGCATGGAGCCTCGATAGAGCAAGAGATCCGTTGCCACATGCTCGTGCTGTGGTTTGGGTGTACGGTTGGACAGATGCTGCTGTCAGGACTTCTCGCCAGGCTGCCGCTGCTCGATCTGCAACCGCGCCCGTTCGGTCGCCTGCTGCAACCGCTCCCCCAGCACCGCACGCGGCGGCAGGGTCGTCAGGTATTCGGCTACGTGGATGCCCGACTTGTCCAGCTCCAGCAACTCGATCTGCTCTGACTTCTTGCCGGTACAAAGAATGATGCCCAGCGGCGAGGCTTCCTCCGGTTCGCGTTCGTGCTTGTCGAGCCAACGCAAATAAAGCTCCATCTGCCCCTTGTATGCTGCCTTGAACTCGCCGATCTTCAACTCCACCGCCACCAGCCGCCGCAGCTTGCGGTTATAGAACAGCAGGTCCAGGTGGAAATCCTCGTCGTCGATCTGGATGCGTTTCTGCCGGGCTAGGAAAGAGAAGCCCGCGCCCAACTCCAGCAAAAAAGACTCCATTTCGCGGATGATCGCGGCTTCCAGGTCGCCTTCCTGCCAGGTATCGCGCAGGCCCAGGAAGTCGAGGATGTACGGGTCGCGCATGACCAGCGCCGGCGACATGCGCTGCGCATCGCGCATCGCCGCCAGCTCTTGCGTGATCGTCTCGTCCGGCTTCTTGGACAGCGCCGTGCGCTCGTATAGCATCGAGTCGATGCGCTCGCGTAGCGTCCGCACGCTCCAGCGTTCGGCGCTGGCCATTTGCACGTAGTAGTCCCGCTGGAGCGGGTCTTTTAGCGGCAGCAGCGCCACGAAATGCGACCAGCTCAATTGTCGTGACAGCGTCACGACAATTGGCTCGTCCGAGAAGGTGGCGGCGAACTGCACCATCCGGCGCAGGTTCTTGTCCGCGAAGCTACGTCCGTAGTCGCGGACAAGCTGCGCCGCCAGGGTCGGCAGGATTTCGTCGCCGTACCCGGCCCGCTGCCCGGCAAGCACTTCCGTATGGATGCGCTGGCCAATGCGCCAGAACAGCAATGTCAGCTCGGCATTGACCGCCGAGGCGACGCGCTGGCGCGACGCTTCGATCAGTGCCCGGATGTCGCCCAGCAGCGCGGGCGGCGCTGCTGGCGCTGAGACGGATGCCTTGCGCCGGGTCATGCGGCCACCTCCTTGGCTCCCTGCATCCCGGTGATCGTCTTACGCCGATTCGCCACCAGTTCGGCCGCCTCTCGCACCGGCTTATCCTCGGTGTGGACGTAGCGCATGAACATGACGACGGTCTTGTGCGCCGTTAGCGCCATGCCGACCTTGACCGGGATGCCCGAATTGGCAATGTCGGTCGCCGAACGGTGGCGGATGCCGTGCGTGCCCACGTGCGTAGCGCCAGCCGCCTTGAGCGCACGGCTCCAGCCACCGTAATACTCGCCCGTGGTTAGATGCTTGCCAGCGTGGCTAGGAGAAGGCAGCACATAGCGGCTACCCTCCTGCCGGGGTGCCGTCGAGAGTAGCCGATAGGCTTCCTCGCTCATGGGCTTAGACATGCCGCCTGTCTTGCTGTCAGGCCAGACGACGCGCCGGTTCTGCAAGTCAACCCAGTTCCATTCCAGCGCGATGATTTCCGAGCGGCGGCCGGCGAACTCGAACTGCAGGCGGATTCCCAAAGGGATGACGTAGTTCTCCAGCCCCTCCGACTCGATCTTGTCGAGCTGTCGGAACAGGTTGCCCATTTCTTCGTCGCTGATGAGGTGAGTCGATTTGCCGGCAGGGAACATCGGGACGTGACGGCAAGGGTTGGTACCGTCGGGCCGATAGCCCCATACCTCGGCCATGTTGAACATCTTGCGCAAGACGCTGAATACCTTGTTCGCCTCGGTCTGCTTGTACGAAAGCTTTTCCATCAGTCCGGCGATTTCAGGACGCTTCACGTCCTGAACTTTCTTGCGTCCCAGCAGCGGAATAATGTTGCGATTGATGACAGCCTGATAGCCGGCTTGGGTGCTGAGCTTGTTGCGCTTCTTGGAGTAGTCCTCCATGAACTTCGTGCATAGCTCCTTGATCGTAGGTGCCTGGCGCGCCTCCGCCTTCTCTGCGGCGGGATCTCCGCCTCGGCGGACTTGGGCCAGCCATTCCTGCGCCAGCGACCGCGCCTGTTCGACGGTCAGCTCCCCGTACAGTCCTAGCGAGGGCTTGCGGCGCTCGCCAGCGTTCGTCCGGTACTGGAGCATGAACACCTTGCGACCCGCCGGGGTAATCTTGCACAGGAAGCCGGGGACCAGCGTGTCCCGGAGTTCGACGGCCTCTGCCTGGGGTTGCGCCGCATCGACAGCGGACTTAGTGAGTTTGATCTTAGCCATGATGACTCCTTGGAAAGACCTGGATTCCAAGGGCCGGATAGGAGTCAGGCGGTCGGAAGTCAGGTCAGGTTTCGGAAAGCACCGGCATATGTTGAACTCGCTTAAGTCATTGATAAACCTGCTGTATCGGGCTGTAGCGTAGTCCAGCGAATTTCGGTGCTGGAGTCATGGTGAAATAAAAAAGCCTCCCGTTTAGGCGCCTCTTAAGGATGGGTTTTCGTGGCTAAAGATGAAAAGCAACACGCTTCCCGGTTAGGAGAGTTGCCCAAATCCACTATGCCGGGTGAATGATGTGTTGATCCATGCTGACGGGTAGGTGTATGGGCAGATCCGCAGAGAGCGGCAGGCCAGTTTCATTTGCGGTTTTAGTGATGGGACATCAGGTTATCCACAAAAACGGTGCATAAACCTGTGACCGGAATCTGGATAAGATGGGATAATCATCATCGCGGTGCCATTACCTTGAAAGGGTGACCCGGTACCGGGTCACCCTGCCTCGCTTTTACTTCAGTTCCTCGATATTCAGCATAAATTCTGACGTTCCGCTGACGCCGGAAATCGATGGGAAAATCGGGAAGCTGCGGCTGTCACCCAGACCCAGATCCAGCTGAACGTTTTTGCTCTCCCCTGGTGCTGCGGAAACCCCATTCACCGTAACGCCGAAGGCCGCATCCTTACGTACCGTCAGTATCGCGTCCTGTTTCCCTGTTGCGATAGAACCGTCCTTCTTGCGCAGCTGGCTGGCATACAGTACAGCCAGCGGCGTGTTGTCGGACGTTTTCAGGGCGGTACTGACGGAGATGGTCTTAAGGTTCTCCAGACGTACCAGGTTGTTCGGCAGGTAGTTAAATTCGACGGCGCTTTCTTTAACGTTGTTCATCTCGTCTTTGGCATACACGGTCAACGTGTAGGTTTCACCGTCATTAAGTGACGGGAAGATCTTCGGGTAATTCGGTGTATAGAGATCATTTCCGAGATTTACCCAGGACAACTCAACAGCATCAGATACCGGTCCACCTCGAAGCGTCATGCGAGTTAACGAGGGTTTGGTCAGAGTATCTGCGAGCTGAATTCGGACGTTTTCCAAGCCGAACACTGTCACGTTGCTGGTGATAGGTTTGTTTTCGTAGTTGATACTGATGGACGGCGGCGAGTTATCGACCGTCACGGTTTTGTAGGCTAAGCTTCCCGTGTTGCTGAAAGAATCCTGGGCGTTGAGCTGCACGTTATAGCTGCCCTCCGGGATCTGTTTCAGGTTGAAGTCGTAAGTATAATTCCCGGTTGCTGTGTTACGCCCCGTTTGTTTTCCTGTCACGTTGATATCCGCGTTATTGCGGGATTTGTCAGACAACCACACCCGGCTCAGTTTAACGGCATCGAAATACCATCCGTCTCCTGGCTCGTTGACGAATACCTGAAGAATGTTGGTCGCATCATTGTAGTTGTAGCCAGTAACTGTGGGCCCCTTTGTATGCCAGGCGATGTTTTCCCAGAGCGGCATGAAGAAGGTGGACTCGGTTGTCGAACGCACTTCATAGGCAGTATGTATATAGCCGGTGGTACCGTTTGTAATCGCCTGTGTCAGGTCGACAGTACACGACGTTGACCCGGCAGGGATCTTGCAGGTGGCACTGCCGGTAATTGCTTGTTCGTAGGGGCGTGCTTGCACAGTGAAACGGATCTTGGTTAGGTTCACCGGCATATCTGAAGCCAGAAAATTTTTCCAGTCGACGCTATTGAACCAAGTGCCGTCAGACTTCTGTCGCTCAATCGCAGGACTCCCCCACGCAGGACTTTTTACCGCCGCCGGGTCCCAGTTCAGCCAGGAGGCGTACTGAGTCAGACCGCCACCGGCCCATTGGTACCTGTTCACAGGGCGATAGTAGTTTCCATCCAGAGTACCCTGTGGGAGCTTCACTTCTACGTACACATAGGTCGTGTCTTCTGAAATAACCTTAGAGCCGCCATAATTGTTAAGAATGGTGATGCCGCCGTTACGGTATGGCTGCCAGTTAGTTCGGGGAATACGAATGACCATCCGGTACGGGTTTTCGAGTACAGAGAGCCCCCGCACAAACGGTACGTACCCTGAAGAGATCCCTGGAACCACACTCGTACTGACTCGTGAGTCATGGACCGCAAAGGGCGTATATTCACCTATCTGGTCATCAAATAAAAAGCGCTGCGGAGGAATATTCAGCGTGTTTCCGGCCTTATCAGTGATGATAAAATTGAAGGTGAATTCTTCATTGAGATCGCTGGTGGGCATGCCAGGTTGAGTGACCGCTTCCTTTATCCAGGGGTAAAAGGCACGTTTTGCCGCCGTGTCGTAGCTGAGTGTATTATCGGAAACGACTGTTCCATTGCTGCGCTTGATGACCAACCGGATCTTGTCTATGCCATACGCATCATCAACGCCGTCAGCAAAGATGGAAAACTGGCCAGAACCTCCGCGACCGAGCTCCCAAAGTGGTCCACTCAGGACCATGTCATAGCCTGCGTTCTGGCTTGGGTATATGCTGGTGTACTTCGGCGCTGTAGTATCGATGGTGAAACGATACGTTGTGGAACTTACGACGGCTTGCTGGAGATCTAGCGTGTCATTGATTACCGTGAAAGACCCTTCACCAAGTGCAGGTAACCCCATGTCCTTTCCGTAATACTCTGTGCCGTCGGCAGCAACAATGCGGTCTGCAACACTTATCTTGGCCGTTAGTCCCGAATACATAACCTTTTTATCACTGTCCCTGGTTACAGTCACACGTTCGTACCGGTCTAGACCGGAAATTAAGTTTAGGGTCAGGGCGCCAGCCGGATTGAGATAGCTCTGCGTTGCAGGCTTAAGCGTCATTGCCAGCTGATTGGTGTCGGTATAGGAATAACTGAAAATCTGAGCCGCCGCCGGATAAGTTGAAGAGATGGCCGTGGCAATGATACAGCCTGTCAGTATTTTACGCATGTGATGCTCCCGGGATGTATTTGTCCCTATTTTACAAAATCATTTCTTCTGACCTTGCTGGTTATCAGAGGTATTTCATAGCTTTAAACTTTTGAAAATGTCCGTTATAACAACTTTGGCGAGGTAAAAATTGGCAACGGATTGACTATTGAGATGGATCTTCACCAGGACGAGAAAAAGTGACTTTTCGTACACGAACAAGTAAGCAAGAATTCATGTTTTGATGTAAATGCCACAGTGCGGGAACTGAAAGATATGGGTGGAGGTTTGGCTATATTTCAGCAAGGTGCCGACTTAACGACACCCCAAAATTATTCAGAACTGCGGGAATTCCACGGCAAACTCAGATGTACCAGAAACGCCACTCTTTCCTGGTGTGACAGAATAAATACGTTCTTCACCCTGCCCCATATCAAAAATGATTGCCTTTGTCTCTCCTGGCGCAACGGTTACGCCAGCTACACTTACCGGGAAGTCAGCATCTTTCCGCACGGACAGCGTACCGTTTAACTGCCCAGTAATGACAGAACCATCCTTTCGGCGAAGTACGCTTGTCCGGATAAAAGCCAGTGGCTGGTTATCCGTGGTCTTTAGTGCAGCCGCAGTAGCAAGGGTACGTAGCCTGTCCAGAGTGATCATGTTTGCTGGTTGATAGAGGAAATTGAGCTTTTTCGAGGACCGGTTTCCAGAGGCATCGACTGCGTGAGCTTCAATTGTATAAATGCCATCCTCTTTTGCTATTACGGGAAAGATACGCGGGTACTCTGGCGTATAAACTCCTGAGCCCTGACTGGAATAAGCTAATGTCACCTGTTCACTGTTTGGTCCACCGCTCAACACCAGTGATTCAAGCGAGGCGTCACCTGAAGGGTCAGCTACACTAATTCTGAGGTTTTCTAGTCCCTTAACCAGTTTGCCTTCAGGATCATCATTCAGATACCGGTAGGAAATTAGAGGGGCAGTGGAGTCAATGGTAAGCAAATCATTTATCACGTAGTTTGCCGTGTTGCCCACAAGATCTCTTGCATAGGCGGACAGAACGGTATATTTGCCGTCCGGCAGATCAGCATAGGAAATGACCGCGTTTTTTGTTTTAAAATCACTCTCTGTCCATGTCCTGGCGGGTAGGTCAATCACATTCCCCGTTTCGGTTTTAAGCACCACGCCAAATTCTCGGGTATCCCATGCTCCTATTTGCCATCCATTTATCCGGTCATCATCAGTAACCGTCATGGTTACATTTTTATCCATACGGTTAATTTTTACGGCGTTAATAACCGGTGGGTTGTTATCCCAAATCACTACGAATGCCCCAGCCAGATTATCATAAATAGCAGTACCGTCTTTACCTGAGACCAGATGGATGTATTGCATCCCCTTATCGGAAGTAAAGGTATAATCCACGTTCATGGTACAACCAGTGCTTCCTACCGGGATAAGGCAGTACCAGTTACGGTTCGAATTAGCTGCAACCCGTTGTACATAGTTACGAGGTTCGGTAGTCACGCGTATTTGGGTAAATTTGGCAGTTCTTACATTCCCAGTAGCACTGCTCCATTTACCGGTATCACTACGAAAAATTTCTTTGCTTGTGACCTTTGGTGCAAGTTCCATGGTTGGGGAAGGAGTGAAAGATAACTCAGAGTGATGGTACCGACGAACGCCTCCCGCAAGTGTCTGGAATTCGTGATAAATATCACCGGTACTGGGGAAAACAAAATTGAACGAATAAATATTATATGTGCTGTCAGAACTTTGATAATTGGCATCTGCCCACCCAAAGCTTGTTTTATTAGCAGCAGTAAAGTTACTTTTATTCCTGAGTACCCGCAATGATATTGGATTACTGTAAACAGTTATCCCAGCTGAGTAGTTTTCCCAGGTATTTGTCCTGGTATTAAGCACCTGTAGAACAGAAGGAGGGTTGACCCGATCAATCACACTTTGTCTGCTTACTGATGCTTTATTTCCTGCCTTGTCATAAACATAAAGGCCCATACGGTATTCAGACTGAGAAGCTGGCGCCAGGGCTGGATCGCTCGCAGTAGTATTTTGGACGGTTACTGAATTATCGACCAGGTTAATTACAGCCCCTCTCTTTCGTTCAACGCCGTTCGAATCGACAAGAAAGTACTCAGCCCGGTCGAGACCAGAGCGACTGTCTGAAAGGCCTGAAAAGACGAGAGCCTGAACAGAGGCATACTGCATACCTGAAGGAACGCTGGTAAAGATGGCTTCGCTACCATATTGCCATCCATTTCGCGTATATCCAATTGTGCTAGTTTTAGGGGGAGTGCGGTCGATAGATATAACGTAGTCCCGGCGAGAAATTTCATTATTTTGGAGATCTGTGATCACTTCCCTCAGGGTGTAATTATCTTCACCAAACGCAGGGACACTTAACCTTTTTCCATAATAGTCATACCCGCTACTGGAGGTCATACGGTCATCAACCGTAACTTTGCTACTTTTCGTGCTCCACAAGCTTGCACCGTTGACATTAAGTAACGACAACTGGACGTACCGGTCTAAGCCGGAGATTACATCAGCCTCGAATGAGGTTGCTGGATTAATCCACTGCACAGATGGAACAACAATCTTTGGTTGATTCTGAGTGTCATTGAATCTTAACTCTGCAATCTCAGCTTGTGCCGTAAACGAAAAAGCTATGAGTGGTGCTAAAAGTATCGCCCTGCATTTCATGATTATCCTCCCCCAGTCAGGTATCAATAATACCAAGTGAGCAAGGCTAACTTTTCTGGGAAGGGGATATAAAAAACAAGAAAAAAAGAGTGAAATGTTCGCCAATAAAAGCAGGAATGCGAAGTGCTTAACATGCACTATTAATCACAGTTTATCTCATCCTGAGTAATAACCACTGCTCGGGCTCCCCGCTATCTTGTAGGGAGCCCATAAAGGGAGCAATCTGTACCAACTCCTTTAACAGGTTAGTTTTCAAACCAGGGCGAATCGGCAGCGTTGGCGGAGTCTTCACTTTGCGGTGACTCTCCCAGAAATTGCACTTCATGTACCGGTTTACTTTTCCCCAGGCTCTGCTGGAAATCATCCATCATAAATTCAACATCATTTTGGTCCTCTGGCAGGCCAGGTGAGATTTCAGACATGGTCTTTCCTTCAGTTAAAGGCATTCTACATACAGAACACGGACGGAGACGGCAGTGTTGTCAAACTCGTTATCGAAGGTGTCCATCCATTCAGCACGGTATCCCTCGCCCAGCAGGTTATCGATCCCCTGAAGGGATAGCGGCAGGACGGCCGCTAAACGCCCGCCGGAAACGAGATGAGACGCAGCGGCCAGTAGATGGAGTTTAGCCCGGTTGTCAGCAAAAGGTGGGTTCATCACCACGCAGTCGAATTTCTGATTTGGGTTCGCTGCTGACCATGCCAGAAAATCGGCCTCCGTTGTATCGTAACCTTTAGCTCGGGAGACCAGACAATTTAGTGTATCCAGTTCGATGCCGGTAACGTTGACGCTCTTAGGAAAACATTGCAGCAAATCCCCGTGCCCGATGCTTGGCTCTAGCAGTCGCTCCCCCTCCCCGGTCGCAATAATGGATGCGACGTATTCACTGAGTCGCAGCGATGAAGGGTAAAACTGGTGGGATACAATATCGGGCATGGCACCCATATGACCGATGAAGCGCATCACTTCGGTCGGGTCATAATCAAATGTCACATGGTAGCTAGTAATCCGGGCACCGAGGAACCGCAGAACCTCCGCGTTCACCTGCCGCGTTTTATCAGCGAACTCACCGGCATAACCGAGCGATGTCCAGCTGGACCATTCCTTTTCATTCCGAGTGAATTCCAGCTCTGCGAGCTGCATCCGTGAATGAAAATCGATGCAGCGTTTCAGTGCCGGGAACTCCTGCAACGTGGCTTTGTAATGGGCTAAGCGTTCAGTAGGCAGCGCCAGAGGGACAATGGCAGCAAGAATGTTGTTAAGCCGTTCTGCAATATCAGGATGTACATCAATGTGCATCGAACCATTCTTGTAAACCCGAAAACGAATACTGTTGCCATCCAGGCTGATCCAATTTCTGAACCCAGCATGACCAACCATATTCTCAACCATTTTTTTCGTGTCATAGACCGGTTTAACTGTTTCTCCCCGGAAATAAGAACAGATCACCCGCAGTTCCGACAGTGGCATGAGTCCTGATTCTTTGAATTCAACTTTAAGTTTTACCCACTTGTCTTTCACCCCTTCACAGACACCGACGGTGATCATGCGGGTTGAGAAACCAAAAGCTTTATTGGTTTTGTGGTGACGGCTTAATGATTGAAAAACGGCATAGACGCGCTCTTTAATGAACTGATGCCGGTCATTGAGCAATGTGACAACCGTGGCAACTACTGCGTCGAGTGTAAACTCAGGGATCTCTTGCGGAGGCCGGTGATACCGGTCAGCAGTAAATTGCTTGTCCCATTCGTTCTTTTTTTCGTCAGACATCACGGACAGCACATCGGTAAGGGCCATTACCCGCTTCCAGTACTCAGAACGAAGTGCATTTTCTGCGTACAGGGCATCTGTTTCTGAAATGAGATGGTTATAGCCCGAGAGGTAGGAATAGAGCTTCTGATTTCCGTATTTCATAAACTGAGTGGACATGGACCTCAGTAAACTAAGCTCTTCGTTATAGGATTCGACCTGGCTGGCAATGATGCCAAGCTCTTCCCGCATTTCGGGCAGAAAGTTATCCTCGTTAACACTGAGGCCAGTTAGGGGCATACAAGCGACCAGAGAGTTCCCTGGGGCGCCAATTTGGGGGAAATTAGATTCAACAGCAGACATAGTATCAGTCCTTTATGTAGGAATTATCTATTACCAGGATATCAACCTCGTTCAAAAAGCTAATAGGTTGGGCGACATAAAAATCTCGAAAGTTGCGCTGCGGGAGGTAGGACAGACAGATGTCGTTTTAATGAAGAGAAAGCGTGCCGGAGACAGGACAAAAAAAAGCCCCTACTTAGTAGGGGCAATGGGCGAGAGCCTGGGTGGCTCGTTCTTGAATATCGTACTTCTAATTATGTGCTACTCATAAGTTGAAATGCTTAATTCAAGCCTGTGCTGGTGGTGCTTCAGATTGTGGTTCTCCGCCAGTATTTGTGTTTTTCGCGGATTTGTAAGTCACTTTCTCCCCTTTCAATCGAGCTTGCCGATTTTCGACCCGGCGAAGCTGCTTGTTTTCTGCTTCAGTGATCTCACTTTGCAGGTTCTTGAGCATCTCCAGCATGCTTCGGTTCAACGTAAAGGAAATTTCTTCATCTTCGCTGGAGTCGGTCACTTCGGGAAGTTGGATATCACCGAGTTTCTGCAACAAACTCGTAGTGATGAGTTTGACCCCTTCTACGGCTTTTGTGGCGAGAACAGGTGGAACACGTGCCGGTTTAAAATCGGAAGGGACAACACGAATACTGCCACGTGGCGTCTTCTTAATCTTGATACCGCTTGAATCAGCTTTCTCAAGCTCGGCGATCATTTTTTCGATACGAGAGATGGCTTCCGTTTCACCGAACTCATCAATAAGGGATAGGACTGCAACATAGGAAATAGCATCGGCATGGATTAATTTTTTGATGTAGACAGAGCATCCGGTCAGACGAATGAGAGCAGCAATGGTTGTACTACTCTTGCCCTCACGTTCGGCAATACGATCAAGCGACCATCCGCCCAGCGCCTGAAGACGTCTGTAGGATTCACCCAGTGCCACTGGAGAAAGAGCCAGACCACGGTTCCCGTCAATTGTCGTCAGTTCGCAGCTGATCTCATCGGCTTTCATCTCGATGCAAAGAATGGTGAGGTCAGTATGTCCTTCTGCCTGAGCCATTAAAGCCGCTTTTAAACGGCAATGGCCCTGGCAAACGTACGGAATACCGTCTTTGATCAGAACGCGTATAGGGTCAACGTAATCACCCCGGATGAATGCACACTTGATGTTATTGAGATGATCTACGACTTCCGGCAGCTGGTAATATGCCTCCCCCATCCCCATCTCACGGGAGTTGAAGCCTGGCGAGATTTGAACCACTGAAGGGTTGATAGCCCAAGCTTTTTGTTCAGTGACTTCATTACAAAGGTCAGGGTTCGCGTCGCGGAACTGCTTCATGCCACTGACGAATCGGCCGGAACCTGTCACTGTTGAAAATGACACGAGGGGTGATTTAAAGACCCGTGAGTTAGTTTGCTGGGAATCAGTCATCAGATCACTCATAGATACTCCGTTGTATTCTTTTTTGCCATACCTTTCATCTGTGCGTGAATACTACCGGAAAAAAAAATCTCACTTTTTCGTTAAAAAGGTACTTTTGGGGTTTATTCCGAATTTCGCGAAGCAAAACGTTCTGATGCTCAGACCTAAAAGATTAAATAAACAATTAAAAACAAATGTTTATGCGAGCTAAGAAGGTAGTTAACTTTTTTGCCAAAAAGTGAAAAAAAATAAAAAAATGTGTCGGAATGAAAATTTCTTTCACAACACCCGCGATTTTCCCTGCTTAAACCTTGTTGGTTGTAATCCGGCTTTCGGTACCATAAGGGTGACATACCGATAATGCTTAAAGGAGAATACGCGTTGCGAAAACATACACCAATCATCAAATGGGCGGGGGGTAAAACCAAACTGATGCCATTCATCAGTCAGCATTTCCCACATGATCAGAGCCGTCGGTGGGTCGAACCATTTATCGGCGGGGGCGCTGTGTTCCTTAACATGTTTGCCACCGATGCACTCTTGGCAGACAGTAATCCGGATCTAATCAATCTGTACCGCAACATCCAGCGGAATAAATCGGCATTCATCAGAGAAGTGAATCTTCTGGCGGAAAGGGAATTTGATAAAGAGGATTACTTAAAGCTGAGGAACACGTTTAACAGCACCAGTTTGGATGATGCCCCGCTGCAACGAGCAGTCCTTTTCTACGCAATGAACCGACTCGGATATAACGGCCTGTGTCGTTACAATCTGAAACGTAAGTACTCAGTTCCGTGGGGGAATCGATCCAAGTTAACTCTGGACCCCCAGAAAGTCGATTATCTCTCATTCAGACTTTCTGGCGTTGAGCTGACAACCGCAGATTTTGGTCTGACGTTGGAGAGTGCTGGTGGTTGTGACCAAATTTATTGCGATCCGCCTTATGATAAAATCAGCAAAACCAGCTTTGTCAGTTATGACGGCATACCGTTCAATAAGAGCGCACATGTTAAACTGGCGGATATGCTGGTGGCAGCTCATCGTAAAGGGGCTTCAGTGGCCATATCCAACAGCTTGACTCCCTTTACGCTGGAGCTCTATGAAGAACGCGGTTTTGAAATTCATACTCTCAATGCTTACCGTTCTGTCGGCAGTCAATCAAAATCGCGAAAAAAGGAAAAAGAGATCCTGGCTGTCCTTCGTTAAGTGACAGTCAGTGGTTAGTCGATCGGGCTTATCCATTCCTCAAAGCTCAAAACTTCGGAATGGTCCCGACTGGCATAAGGAATAAACTGAAGCTCTTCGATGGACCGCTCCCCTCTCTTACCTTCACAAATAAACGATATAAGCCCCAGATCTGCAAGTTGGGTAAGAACATGCATGATTCGTACGTTCACCGTCTGCAACTGAAGAGCGTTAGCAATATCGGTAATTTTATGGGAATGGCGCCGAGACTTTCGCAAATATTCAAAAATGACAAGTTGGGTATTACGTCTCTTCAATAACTTCTCGGTCATAAATTCCTGAATTAACCCCCCAAGTAACACCAAGATCGGCCGCAGCACACCAGGGAACATCAAAGTATAAGACTGTGATGTTTTGATCAGTGTAAAGGACGTCAGAAAGCTAAAGTTCAGGCGCTTCTTTGAATACGGGATATATACGGCCAATGTAGTCGACAAGTGAGTAAGTAATTCTTCCAGATGATCCAATGTGATCATTGCTGTTTTATCGGTATTACGCAGACCGTGATAATCAATAAATGCCACTCTGGCACGACTCAGCCATTCATGTATGTTAATGGATACAGTGAACGGAGCATTTTCATCGACAACGTTGGCGGCATGATCAGCGAGCTGGTTGTGGATTAGCATAGACAGCTGGTAAAACGGAAACCGGCAGGATGGATGACACTGTAGTCCCGTTAGGGTAAGTTTTGTAGTACTCGAGCCATTTAGCGGAAAAGTAACTTTCCGGGATATAATTTTTGCTGACGCTCTTGCTGACTTGCAGATGAACCCAAGTCCAAGATCATTTTGCATACATCACTCCGTTTTAACAAAATCGCCTTAACCTGAATGTTAAGGAGAATAAAATTAAATATATAATTAATAAGATTATCATTTTTAATTTAAAAGATTAGTTAATAACGGGTGTTGAATTTAAAGAAATAGGCATATTTTTCGGAGTTTAAAACCGGGTAAAAACCCGATGCGTGAGCAACAAATTTGACGTGAGTGAGTCGGCACGACAGTGCAGAAAGCCTGTGGCTAATGAATAAACACCCTGTATTTGGGAGTTCTGTTCACTACGCACTAGGCTTTGTGGTTAATTTAAACACCGTCAGTAATGCGTAGGGCACAGAGTCAAAATAGTGGATCTTTCTCACCCTTCCGGAAAGATGATAGCTATGCCCCAATAAAACATGATCCTGCACATTACCTGTTAATGCGAATCCATCATTCTGCTTTTTGCCTGTAAAAGTAAAAAAGTAGCTGTGGGAGCCTTTTGAAAAAGCAGCTCGCACTTCTGTAAAAATGATATCAATACTCACTACATCACCAATGCTGAAAGAATGCTCAACAGGTACATCAGCGTTTTCTGGCAAATCTTTAGAAACGGGTTGGTAAGTTGAGTAGAAAGATTCTAACTGACGAACTGTTAAAAAGAGATTGTTGTTTAACTGCTGTGAAATGCTTACTGCAAACTTAGAATTATCGGCTTGTAACAATGCCAGGTGCCCGCTGTGCCTACGTTTCCAAGCGTCTAGATCGGGATTGCAGCGAAATTCCGGGATAGTTTCAAGAAATTCGATGCCCTCTTTCAGTACCAGTTTTTCCTCTGTGGCCGGTGACGTTTTGCTTCCATTACATGTCACGCAGACGGCGTTTGCGATTTCTCCTGTCCCTCCGCAGGCAAAGCATTCACGTGTGATCATGGCATAATAGTGCCCATCGTTACCGTGGAAAGGCTTTACGACCGCTGGCAATAAATAACCATCGTGAGTAAAAAAAATTGAATGTTTCATTTTTTAAGGTTCTCCAGACGTCCCTCCACGATAAGTAAAGCGTCAGTCACTTTCTGTACATACTGATCATGTCCTTCTTCAAAATGATCAAAGCGCTTACCAGCGTTGATCTCAACAATGTTACGGTCGAGCGAGGCTTTCGCAATAAGTAAATCGTTAAAAGTATTAATGACGGTAAAATGTACAATCTTGTCCATAAATTATCCTCAGCTATCTACTCATTTGTCAAAAGGTCACGAATTTCGTTCAGTTCTGTAACCTTAGATTTTGGAATGATGATTGCAGTATTTTCATCATTTAGAAGACTTAATACAAGTTGAAGTTTTGCTTCATCTAAAGTGATCTTTACACTTTCATTTGTTTTTGTGATTAAAGTGTTACTGACGTTCATAAATAAATTAGAATGCTGTCCGTCTAAAATTAATTCTGTCAGTTTATTATTGTCTGACATTGTTGACCCTACATTATCAATCAAACCAATAAATTCATTTTTTAACCGTTCAGTTTTTTTATGTGAAAGACGTTTAATACCTAACGAACTGCGAGTGATAGACTTTGTTTTAATGTCTTTAGGGTTAATATGTACAGGAGGTTTTTCCTGTTCTTCGAGTGGCTCACTGTTTGTTGCTGTTTCAACGGTTGTTGGTTTCGATAAATCAAGTACGCCAGAAGATGGCACTAAAAAAGAACAGGACTCCAAGTGTGCAAGGACTTTTGCATGATCATTGGAATACTTCAACATGATTTCAATCGCGAGTGTTTTTTTAATAAGGTTTAGGCTGATTAAACGTTGCAGTTCTAAAGGCATATCAAGGATTTTAAGCTGATTGCGAATCGCTGTGCCAGACCGCTGATAGCGCATAGCAAGGGATTCAACGGTAGAGCCAAGCTTCAGGGTCTCTGCGAGTGCGTAAGCTAGTGCAACGGGATTGAGACTGTTATTCCTGTTCCCATCAAGGTTCTCTAGGTATTCTTCGATTTTATCCTTGTAGTGCATAAGTACGACTGAAAAGAGCTGGATGTCAGCTCCTTCCGCGAGAGCAAGCAATAATGCTCTGTAACGACAATGCCCTTGCCGGACAACGTACTTGGAGTCCTTCTTTACTACCTTAATTAAATCAACACGTCGCCCCTCTTTATAGGCTTGCTTGAGAGAAATAATTGCCGATTTTACTGGCTCCTGTTCGTAACAAAGATCACCGATTACCGCTTCCCGTGGATTAAATCCAGGCTCGATAATAAGATCTTTTGGGCTGATTTCAATAATCTGATAGTCGCAATGATTCATATAAGCACCTTTTTTTATTACATGATACATTAATGCTCTCAGATTCAAACAACTCTGAAGGCATAAAAAACAAAATTTCTTTTAGTGGTTAGGTATCTTACTAATTCAAAAATAGGCTGTTTTAAAAATTAAATTAAAAAGAAAATCTGAATAGTTTGAATTTATCTTTCTTAATAACTTCATGCTAACTGATATTTTTCCCGGCTGCATTCTATACAGGGTTTGTATCCAATCCTAAATTTGTAGGGCCAGAGCTCTTTCTCAGAGGGAATTTATCCCCGTTTTCCACAAGATAGATCAATTCTTTAGATCAATAGAGATCAATAGAGAACAATAAAGATCACGACCATTGTAACGTGATGATTTTTAAAAGAAATAGCAATGATCCGGCATTCAGGTGCATGCGAAAAGCATTTGATCGAATAAGAAAAGCATTTACTTGAATTGAAAAGGCATTTAGTTTAATGCGTGAAAAGCATTTGGACGAATAATCTATTCACAGCTAAATGTAGAAAGGGAAAAACATGGTGGGTAAGTTTAAATGAGTGATAACAATGAGTTAGCACATCCGTTTGATGTGACCAACACGGATACAGGGAGGACTTATCAACTGAGTCCAAACTCTTCGAAATCGGTCCAACCCATTGCTTTACTGCGCTTAAGTGTTTTTACCCCGGTGGGAACTAAAGAGAAGCGATTCAGAAATTTTGAGGTTGATGCTTCTGATGAGTTGTCGAGCATGGAACTGGCCCGGTCAGAAGGATACGATGACATCCGGATCACTGGCCTTAAGCTTTCGATGTCCACGGACTTCAAGTGTTGGCTTGGGTGCATTATGGCGTTCAGTAAATATGGATTCGCCTCCGAGAAAATAACATTGTCGTTCAATGAGTTTGCAAAAATGTGTGGTATCAGTTCTACAAATATCAACAAGCGAACCCGTTCACGATTTCAGGAAGCGCTGGCAAACCTCGCGTCCGTTGTTATTTCTTTCCGTGATTCTAAAACTGAACGCTTCACTGTCACACACCTTGTGCAGAAAGCTATGATTGACCCTAAGAAGGACACAGTAGAGCTCGTGGGTGATCCCTCGATGTGGGAGCTTTACCGGTATGATCATAAAACCCTATTAAGCTTACAGGTACTGTCGGTTCTCGCCAAAAAAGAAGCTGCACAGAGCCTGTACATCTATTTTGAGGCAATGCCTGCCGGAACGTTATTCGTTAACATGAAGCGTTTGCGTGAGCGGCTTCTTTTGACGACTCCAGTACGTACTCAAAACCAGATCATCAGAAAGGCTATGCTGGAGTTAAAATCAATAGGATACCTTGAATATCAAGAGGTTAAGAAAGGTAGAGATATTCAGTTCCAGATTTTTAAGAGAAGTCCAAAGCTTGCTCTGGCAAAACAAAGCTGATCCTCTGGTTCAGTTCGCAGAAAAGTAACTTTGGATGTAATGAGGCGTACGGGCATTCATCCAAATGCTTTTTTGGACGCCTCTGCTGATATGAATACCCTTCCCTGCTTCCCTGCTTCCCTGCTTCCCTGCTTCCCTGCTTCCTTTCTTACTTTTGCTTAAGCACCCTGGGAATTTTGAGCATTCGATCGAATGCTTTATTTAACTAATTTTCACTGAGTTAGATAACGAATACTAAGCAATTGATTTTGAATGATTTAATCAGAAGTCATTCATCCAGATGCCTTTAGATAAAACTACCCATCAACGTTTGTGCATAGTGGCTATACGTGAAAAATCCCTGTCCTTCTCATGTCACACTGAGATTTGCACAGAAAATTAAAGCCTGTAATTGTCTGGGACATGATTAGAACAGAGGCGTTTTGATAAATATCCAGTTCAAAACAGAGGTCCCATAAGTAAACATAACCTCATGAAAATAAAAGCAAATCGTTTAAAAATCCCATAGTGGTGGTGAAAAGCATTTGCTTCAATGGGGGGAGAAAAGTGACCTTTGTGAAAAGCACTTGCTTCAATGGCGACAGAAAAGTGCCTTTTGTATAAAAGCATTTGCTTGAATGAGTTTGTGTAAGGTGCCTACGTTGGAAACCCCTGGCATGAATGAGGCGGGAAGATGCCTTTAGCTGAAAAGCATTTGCATGAATGGGACAGTAAAAAGGTGCCTTTAGCTGAAAGCATTTGCATGAATGGGGCCGCAAACGGTGGCATTGGTCGAAAAGCATTTGCATGAATGGTGCAGCAAACGGGGCATTGGTCGAAAAGCATTTGCATGAATGGGATAGTAAAAGGTGCTTTTGGTTGACAGGCATTTGCATGAATGGCGCCGTAACGGTGTCTTTGACCGGAAAGCATTTGGATGAATCGACCTGAAAAGGTGCCTTTGGACTGAAAGTACCTCTCTTAATGGGATTCGATAGCTGAATTTCACCAAAAAGCATTTACATGAATGGAATAGTAAAAGTTGCCCTTGGTCGAAAAGCAACTGCATGAATGAGCCCGGAAAAGGTTCCTTTGGTCGAAAAGCATTTGCATGAATGGGTTTCGGATATGTGTCTTTGCTACAAAGGCATTTGCATGAATGAGGCTGGAAAAGGCGCATTGTTTGAAAAGCATTTGCATGAATGGGGCGACACACAGGATGTGGCTGAAAAGCACTTGTATCAATGGGAAAAGTGACTTTTTTAGAATGACATCCTTACACAGAGCTTTCTCAAATATCGGACTGGATGGTTATCACAAAAATGGTGAAGAGATAGACGATGAACTTCTTCCCTATAAAGAAAAAATAACCTGCCTCACCTTCTTCAATCCGATATACACACGGTATTCACATGTGACATTCATAGGCTAAAAAAACACCAGGCGCAATTAAGGGAAAAAAAGGGTGGTTAACAGAAAAATGAAAGAAAAATAAAAAGTATTATGCAAATGCGTTTACGTGAACTCAAATCAACACGGAGTAATTATGGAACTGACATTGAATACTAACGTTGAAAGAGAACAAACTAACGCTTTTGCATTTCTGAAGTCTAAACATGCAAAAGTGCCTTTGTTTATTCTCCTGTTTTTAGCAAGTTGCGGTTTAGCGTACGCGGGTTCCGACGACGGAGCCTTCGGCGATATCTGGGCCTACATGAGCGAAGCATTAACTGGTGCGCCGGGTAAAATCATCGCTTGCGGCATGTTGTTCTCCGTAGCTTATTTCGGCGTTGTAAAACCTAACCTTGGTTTGGCGCTGGTTTCAGCATTAATGATGCTGATTATGGCAAACGGTGAAAAAATTATCAGCACGTTCCTGGATGCTGGTATCCCGCTGTGATTTGTTAGAACAATAACGATGAGGGGGATATTCCCCCTCTCTGGAGTTTTTATGACAAGTCAGTACGAGGTACCTCCACATACCTATCGTTTCCCTTACAGAATTAATATGCCTTTGTTGATTCTATTCTGGGATGCAAAGCAATTGGGTATAACATTCGTGACTATCGCGAGTGGTAATATTTTTGATTTCTTTATAACTTCTGTAGTTGTTGCGGTTGTGTTTTGGTTTGCATATAAAAAAGCAGCTGAAGAAGGAGTTAGAGGAAAACTCAAACACAAACTGTGGTGGTTCGGCTTGTTTCCAGGGAAATCAGTGTTTAGTAGTCGTTACTTTACCGATCCATTTATCAGAAACCTCTATTCTTGATGGAGCTAAGAATGAAACTTCTCAGCAAGCTTAAAATTCCATTCATTAAAAGTGCCAGTAATGGCGATTTTGATAAAAAGGACGAGACTTCGCAAAATGGAGGCGAAGACTCAAAAGGACGCTTTCGGGATTCTAAAGCTCGCTTTAGTAAAGAGATTGAAGCTTCTGAAATTGGAATTACTTATAGTGCATTGATTAAACGTGACGAAAAACTCTTACGTGTGAATTCAATTGCTATATTAGTCATCGCAGTTTTAGTGGTAAAAAATCAATTTCTTACCGATCCTGTGACTATTGTGCTTCCGCCTAATATGACGGAAGAAGTTAAAGTTGTGGGAAATAAAGCCTCAGAGTCATATAAAACTCAATGGGCCTTATTCTTCAGTACTTTAATTGGGAACATAAACCCAACAAACATAGGCTTTGTAACAACAACCATATTGGATGCGCTTTCTCCGGATTTACAGGCGAAAACCCGTGAGTCATTACAGCAGCAGACCAATATTATGCAAGCTCGTGGTGTTGAACAGTCATTTAAACCGATCGATATGTATTATGACACCAAAAATGACATGGTCTATGTCTGGGGAACGAAATCAACGCGTTTGATTAATGTTCCGGACAAAACAGAATCATCAAAATGGACGTTTGAATGGGTGCTGGGTATGAAAAACGGACGACCACGCATAGCCTATGTAAATCAGTATTCTGGTACACCAAATATTAAGAAAATTACAATCAACGGCAAAGAACAACTGGCAACACTCGATAATCCCCCGCCGTCTACAGGTAACTAATTATGACTTCTAAAAAGGGCTTTCGCTGTCACGCGATTACAGCAATGATCTTGCTGGCAACTTCGAATGTAGTCTTTGCTGAAGACTATCAGTTACCGGCGACAGTAAATAACCCGGTTGTTATGCCTGTCGGGGCAGATGAATTTCAGAATGGTGTGAAAAATGCGATTATTAAAGAATCTGGCACCGGCCCCGCGCCTGAGACGTCACAAGCAACAAAACCGACCACTGAACTACCAAGTCTTTCACCTGCAAGTAGTGCCTCCCCAGCTGTCAATGAGATAACTGGCGCATTGTCAAAAAACCCTACGCTTGTCGGTTATCAGCAACAGGTTAAATCCGGAAATTTTGATAGTTACGGAAGACCGGCAGGGAAAGAGCCTCAACAAAATGCACAAAGCACCGGGGCCCCTTCAAAAGCAGATGAGTTATATGTAGAGGCTCGTAATCGCTACAAAGAAGTGCAGCGAGTAAACGTCCCACCGGGTGGGAATATTGTACTGCCAGTTTCACGGGGTCTGCAAAACAGAATTTCAACTTCATTTAAAAACGCATCTGTAAGTACTTCAACGCCAGGTGATGAAGCCAGTATTTTCGTTAACGGCGGCGATGTATTTATTTCAACAAACACGGATAAGCCAATTGGAATAATGCTTTCAGAAGATTCAGTGCCTGAATCGACTTATAACCTGACACTGGTTCCACTGGATGTTCCTGGTGCAATGATTTCGGTCACAACTTCTTTGAGCCCGACAATGCAGGCGAAACGTGAGACATCTTTGGATAAACATAATTATGATGAGATGCTGGCACGATCCCAGTCAGAAGAGTTGGCACCATCTGACCCTCGTCAGGATGACCATAAACAGCGGATCATTGATTTACTGACTCCGGTTGCGCTAGGTGAGGTTCCTTCTGGTTTTAGTTTACAAGAAGACCGCTTGTCACGTATACCGAGCTCAGAGCAGTCCCCGTGTAATTTCAATATGTATTCAAAGTTAGGGCAAAGACTTGTGGGATCTAGGGAATTGATAGATGTCATTCTTGTTAAAAATGACAAGCCTTACGGACAAGTTGTCGCTGATCAGCAATGTATAACTGAAGGAGTAATTGCAAGTGCTTTGTTCGATAAAGCATTTCTTCAGCCTGGAGAGGAAACCGAGCTTTACATTGTGCGGGATAAATTATTTAAAGAGCGCCAGACTCGTGTAACCACACGACCAAGCCTGATTAAAAGATAAAATGAGAAAAGCTACTTTTCTTACAGGGGTCTCATTTGGACTAGTCGTTTTTTTGGGTACCAGTTATTACTACCAAACTGAGTACATTCCAAAAGGAACAGTGAATATAGTTCCCGATGACCACCGACCGGGTGAGACAGTTGACGATGCGTTTGAAGAACATACGATAATTATAAGCGACCCTACCCTTGCGCAAAAATTCGTTGGAAGCTCAACCGAGTTTGAAAGTCGGCGCGGAGTTAAGGAAATTAAAGAAGTTGGTTCGCTTAATAATGGTAAGGATTTTGCCCCTGTTGAATCCGATAATTCAGGATTGAATTTTAAAGATAAATGGCCCAGGGCGGGTGAACCTTATATCGTGCCTCAGATGACAGAAAACGAACGAAATTTGAAAGTTAAGCGCTTCCAGCAACCAAAGAGTGGAGTTAATAATGGACATTAAAAATGCCTGGGAAAATAAAACTGTCAGAATCTCAGTAATTGGTGCTGCGTTGATTGTATTGATTATCGTTATTAGTCAATCAATTTTTTCCACTCCGGTTAAAAAAGAGAAGAAAACCCAGAAAAAAGATATGCAAACTGGGTTCCTGATTGATGATTCACAAATGACTAAGCTGAGTAACGAGGAAAGCCAGAAGACTTATAACGAAATGGTCAGGCAGAACCGCATTGATCAGAATGCGGCAAAGGCAGATCGTGATAAAGCTGAAAAGGCCCAGCAAGAAAGCAAAGTACAGATTGCCAACCTTGCTTCACAAGTCCAGCAGCTCTCGACGCAGTTGACTGACATGCAGACCTCACGAAACGGTAATCGTAATCTCGACGCAGGTGGGTCACGCAAAAACGTCAATGAGCAGGCCCCAGCAACGCCATACCAGCTAAATCCAAATGCTGCGGTGAATGGGGCTAGTTCCGGATACGCTCCGATCACACCGACCCGAAATAGCCCAATGCGGACTATCACGCAGAGTTCAATTAAGACAAATGGTTCTGATGGTGTCATTCAGGTTATGCCGATATCCGAAAGCCGGATAAGAGAGGGGCGTGAGGTCGTTGCTGGCGGTGACAAAGCCCCGACACGAACTATTCGCGGCGACGGGACCGCTCCTGTAGACAGTAAAGCTCGGCATGCGGCACGTAAAGACGAAATGTTTCTCCCAGCGACGTCAATTATCACAGGGGTGCTAATTAATGGTCTGGAAGCCCCAACGAGTCTGTCGTCTAAAGCTGAACCCATGCCAGTCACTATGCGTATTAAAAAAGACATCATCATGCCAAACAATTTCACGATGGATTTGCGGGATTGTAATTTGTTGGGTTCAGCTGTGGGTGATCTGGCGTCACAGCGAGCATACATTCGGGCAACATCAATATCTTGTGTGAACTCGAAAGGAAAAGCTTTCGACGTCAAACTGGAAGCATACGCAGTTAGTGAAAATGACGGGAAAAATGGTATTCGTGGAAATCTGATAAGTAGAAATGGAAATGCGATCGCAGGTTCTGCTTTTGCAGGAGGCCTGTCAGCACTGGCTGGTAGTCTGAGCCCATCTAAGGTGTCTTCGTTAAATATCGATCCTAACTCAACGGCTGAATACCAATCGCCGAACATCGGGGCATTAGGAGCGTTGGCCGGAGCCGGAGCAGCTCAGGGCGGTCTAAACCGTCTTGTGGACTACTACACATCAATTGCTGAGCAGCAGTGGCCAATAGTCGAAGTTAGCCCAGGGCGCCCAATTACGTTTATCGTTCAATCAGGCGCAACAATACCTACAAACCTGACGAGTCGCTGAGGTTAATTATGGAAAATAACATTGAACCAGGAACAAAAAGTGATTCTGCTGAAAACGTGAAGCTTGAGGCGGCTAAACCTGTTGGGGGTATACGTACAACCAAAAAAGTAACTTTGGAAATAGATATCGAGAAAACCCTCAAGTATTTGATGCTAGCTGGCCTAGCTGTGCTTTTCGTGATCTATGGATACAAGGGGGCGAGTTTTGTTTATGAAAGCGTCAAAGCAATGTCGAATCCGTCCTACCAAATTGCAGTACTTGATATGCAAACTTTAAGGAAAGAATTTAATAAGCAGAATCCTGAGCCGGATTTGGTACAGTCTAAAAACAACTTTGAAAATTACTTTAAAGCATTAATGAAAGTTTACCGTTCTCGTGGCTATTTGGTTATTGATGCATCATTAGCAGTAACAATTCCAGATAATGTTCAAATAGTCTCTTATATCGACCTTGGTGGAAGTTTTGGTGAGGTACAATCTCTACAAGGCGAAACAAAAGAAAGTGAGATACGATAATTGAAAAAGTTACTTTTATCTCTGCTGGTCTCTATGATCACAGTGTGTCCACCCCTTACAAATGCTGCTGAAAATGTATTAAACAACACTGATGCAGCTGCATTAATGGAAAAAGCAAAAGAAGGTGGAGTGTCCACGAAACCTTTAGAGGGCGTACTGGCGAAAATGCAAAGCTATAAGCCTAAAGATGTTATTTACATCCCGACTGGAGGTCTTTATCTGTTCCAGGATGAACGTTCGCAGTTGATGGCTGTGACCACTGATGGACGTTATACAATAACGGGTGGTAGCGTCATGGACATTCTTCAGAGAAAGTCAGTCTTATCCGTAGAAGATGTACGAAAATCCTACTTTATTAATTTAGACGACGCCCCCTTTCCTCTTGATACTGTGGCATTGATCCCTTTAGGAAACCCAAAACTAAAAAGACAAGCCGCTATTTTTATCACGCTTGATTGTGATGGTTGCCAAGATTTAATAAAAAAATTCTATGACGAAAGAGAAAAATACCGGGTTGACATCATTTTAATCCCCTCCCCCGGTGAGCCAAAGCAAGAATTACGTCAACTATGGTGCAGTAAAGAAAAAGGCAAAGTGAATGACCTTGATATCTTGCGTTGGCTTATGGGAAATAAGACCGATATAGAACAAAGGCTCCTGACAAAAAAAGAGGCAGAAACATGTCCGGCTGAGCCATTGGTAGGATCTCTGATGCTGGCAGGTATTTATAAATTACAGGGCGTACCTTCAGTTGTGAGACAAGACGGACTTGCCGGTAATGGCATACCGAAAGATTTTGATTCATGGTTAAAACAAAGTGTCGAACCCTTACTCAAAAACCCATTTGCTACTAATTAAGGTAATGAAATGAACATTAAAAAAGTTATTTTCAGCGCTCTGGTTGTTGGTTCATCTTCATACCTAGCGGGTTGTACTATCGGCAGCTCAGAATCAGAATGTCCGGGAATTGAAAAAGGGGTCGTTTGTAAAGGCCCTCGTGAAGTTATGGAACTAACGAATAACCGTGATGATCTTTCCGGCCTTGCGGAGGAAGAAGCTAATTCGGGAAAGGAGAAATCGGCTGTCAATGACAGCCAGTACCCTGCCCAAATTTCGCCGCCTGGCGCTGTGCAATACCCTAAGTCTGCCGTCTTGGTAAATAAGCCTGTGACATACAAGACGACGCAAATTAAACCTGCTGGCCAAGTCCCCGTTATGTACGATGAGACATTAAAAATGGGCGCGCCAACATCAACAATCGGGCCACGGCCGATAAGCGGCGTTCCA
The DNA here is from genome assembly GCF_002920195.1 of Leclercia sp. LSNIH8. Classification (NCBI taxonomy): domain Bacteria; kingdom Pseudomonadati; phylum Pseudomonadota; class Gammaproteobacteria; order Enterobacterales; family Enterobacteriaceae; genus Leclercia; species Leclercia sp. LSNIH8. The sequence continues at coordinate 124,044 of NZ_PQJY01000006.1, forward strand.
GTTAATTCTAATGTAAGGATGACAACGAGCTACAGCTCAACAGGTGCATCCGGTAACCCTTTTATCCATCCGACTGCTGATGTCATGAAGCAAACAACACAGGTTGTATCTCCGGCACCTGTACCGCGCTACGTTGCGCCAAATTCCGATATCAGTGCTAGTAAAGACCTTTACTCCGTTAATAATGGACAGCCTGTAAACCCTACGCTCAGCTCTGGCCAGATCCAGCAATACCGTACACAAGGGTATAAACAGGCTGTGGTAGCTCCAGAACCGCTTGCTGTACTTCAGCAAGGCCGCGTCATGAGAATCACCTTTGCACCATACACGGACGATAATGACGCTTTAAACCTGCCTGGCTTTGTCTATGTGAATGTCAAACCCCAAACTTGGATTGCGGGTAAAAATTCGACATCAAATCCGGCGCGAATAGTTCCTTTGCAAGTTCAGGATGCCGCTCGTGAAAATATGCAACAGCAACAGCGAGCAACGAAAGCAGTTTCGTCTAACGGTATTATCAGACAACTCTGAGGTCGCGAATGAAATCTGCTAACATCTATAATAAAGAATTAAGTCGCCACCAGTTTGGTGGGTTTATTCCTGTATACGACCAGATTCCTGGCACGAATTATTTTCTAATAGACGGTAATCGGCTTGGGTTTATGTTTATTTGTAACCCCTCACCTGGTGTTTTTGATAATCAGCAGGATGTGTTAGCTGAATTATTTAAAATGGATTTTCCTACTGACACTATCTGTCAGACCTCATTAACAGCACTGCCGGACCTGACCTTGCATTTAAGTGCCTGGTCGGCAGTTCGTGGTGGTCGAATGGAAGGACATGATAAGCTTAAGGGGGACTTACTCACGGCCTACCAGCTGGATTATTATGATAGAAGTCTAAATGAACCCTTAAAACCGGATCATGATAAATTAATGCTTCGTGACTTTCAGATCTGGATGTCATTTTCTATTCCGTTGAAATCTGCGCTTCCTACTGAAATTGAAATTAATCGCATCGATGCACTGTACTCTGACCTAATCAGTAAGTTGAACACACTGGGCCTTTTTCCACATAAAGTTAGCGCCGAAAACTGGCTTTATTGCATGGATAAATTAATGCATCCGGGAAAAACATCACGTTGGGCTGAAGGTCATGTTGAAGTCAACACTATGAGGCGTCTTAACGAACAGCTAAATGTTCCGGGGCGAAAATATACAGTAACTGAAAATAATTTTTCATCTACAACGCAGAGTACTGATGTTTCTGAACATCGTTATTTCAAACAATTATCTGTGGTCAAGTTCCCAGAACATGTAAATTTTGGAAGCATGTATGAACTTGTAGTGAATTGGATGAATGGGCGTAAAACTATATTTAGCCCATTTATGATAACTCAAACAGTCCATTTCGCCGATCCCTTAAAATTAGCTAGAGATAACGTCAGATATAAGGCAATTACTAACAAACAAGCTAGTATCCCAACCGTCTTAACGTTTTGTCCAAGACTGAAGGACATGGATAATGATTACATGGCGGTAACACGTGAACTGGAAGATGGGGCCCGTCTTTTACACAGTTATCTGACATTTACCGTCATGGGGAATTCAGCATTAGATGTCCAGTCTGCCGCAGACCAGTTAAAATCATTTTATCTGGAAAGTCGCGTTAAAGTGGCTGATGATTCATACATCATCTTTCCATCTTTTGTCTCTTGCCTTCCAATGTGTAATGACCCCAAGACGATACTAGATCTGGACCGTTTTGAGGTAGTCAGTAATACTGGTGCAGCGCATATGACCCCTCTATTCGGCCCATGGAAAGGTAATACTGACAGACCTGTACTTAACCTCGTCTCACGAGAGGGCCAGCTGTTGGGGCTTGATATCTTCAAGACTTCTGCCAGCTATAATATGGTTGTTGGGGCGACTTCTGGTGCAGGCAAATCGTTCTGGGTTGCATACATCATTAATAACTATCTTGGTGCAGGGCCGCGTTCTAATAATCTGATCCATTATCGTGATACTTTTGAAGGTTTCAAAAACAATGCTTATGATGCATTTGACCCTGATGGAGCCCAGATTTTTGTAGTTGACGTTGGTCGCTCGTATCAGGGTATTTCGGAGCAATATACAAATAGTCAGTTTATAGATTTTGGTAAAAAGCCTGATTTTACTCTGAATCCGTTCGCATTTTTGACCGATGTCACTGTTGCAGACCGAGTTTTTGATGAAGCGCCTGTTTTCAATGACGACTCAAATAATAACGATGAAGAAAAGGATAAAGTTGCACAGACCATTATGGTCCTGAATCAGTTAAAAATAATGGCATCTGAAAAAGGAAATATTGACGACTTTCAACAATCGGTCATGCTTCAACTGATTGGTGATGAATATAACGAATCACGTAAAGTCGGAAGTACAGGCTCTATTACAGGATTTGCACGCCGCTGTTCTGCCCATGAAGATAAGCGTATTAAAGATATCGGTGAGCAATTAGGGCAATGGTGTGAAGGAGGCATTTACGGAAATCGATTTACCGAAAAGCTCCCGCCAATAAACTTCGGTAGTCGGTTTATAGTTCTTGAGCTTGAAGAGTTGAAGGGTACCCCTCACCTCCAGACAGTCGTGCTCATGTCGATCATTCAAGCTGCTCAGCATGCAATGTTTATCAAAAAGGACGGTCGCCGCCGGTTGTTCATCCTTGATGAGGCATGGGAGTATATTCGCCCGGATAATGCTTCAGGCTCCAGTAATCAGTCAAATCAGTTTTTCTCATCTTTCCTTGAAGCTGCCTGGCGCCGATTCAGGAAAACGAACTGTGCTGGTATTTGTATTACCCAGTCCTTTGAAGATTACTTCACCTCCTCGGTAGGTCGAGCCCTGACGGCCAACTCGCCGTGGAAGATCATCATGAAGCAGGAAAAGGAGAGCATAGAAGCCATGAAGGCTAATAACTACTTCTCCACGACTGATGCTGTATATGAGCGTATGAAAAACATACGAACGATAAAGCGTGCATTTTCTGAGATGCTCGTCCGATTCGAGAATTTCCAGGAGATATGTCGCCTCTATGTAGACAGGAAAATGGAGCTTTGTTTTACGACTGACAGTACCGACCGTGGAAAGCTATGGGAAATACAAAGCCGTCTTGATTGCTCTTACGGCGAAGCAATTGAGATACTGTATGAACAGGAAGTTGCTAGCAATGCAGCTGCATAACGTTTAAGTAGTACTGGATACCTCATCTTTACTGGATGAGGTATCCGTACTTTACTCAAAATACAGGTTTTTAACTGTGTTACACTGCCCTCCCCCGCAACAATTGTTCAGGTTCAGAATTTCTGGATCGAATTAACTCCCCTAAATATCCCTAAATATCCCTAAATTTTATTTGTAGATACTGTTGATTGGCTTCTCTGGGGCTTCTACTTAAGTTGATTGGTGATGTAGCTTTTATACGGCTGATGTTTAATCATGCTCGGCCTGTGCTGAGCTAAATTTCCTGCCTTGGATACGGATGTTGTGGTTGCAAGTGATAACCAAATTTGTCGCGCTACTGTATATTAGATATAAACACTATCTTTATGGTTAGCTAAGCAACCCATAATTTCTTATGTATCGATTTAAAGTTTGGTAAGGCATTGAAAAACAAACAATAACTCATGTCTTGTTGGTTTGTTTAACAAGTTAGAGATAATATTTGTGAGTTGGTTTCTTTTTGTTTTGTTAGTCAATTTTCGTATTTGTGGTTATCTAAACCAACCATAACTATTAAGTTGCAGTTTTGTTTTGAACTAAAATGAAATGCCTTCTATTTAGGTTGGTATAGTCAACCATTTTCAGCTTCAAGTGATTACTAGAATATGGTTAATCGAGATGTTGTAACTGGTTGCTATCTGTAAAACAAGCGTAGTGCCATTTACCAAAAAACCTGAAATTCGCATCTTGAAATTGGGGAAGTTTATTCCTAATAAAACAATTTACTGACGATCCAACCAATTCGCTCCGCCGGGTATGTGCGCCTTAATCTCCAAAATTGGTATATAAACACCTTAAAGTTTATCCCGGGTGTTGAGTAACATTGCTTTGCATAATTTAGCCAAAGGGTTATAGGCTCAGATTCGGCGTGCTTTCTTAGTATTCTGAATGCCATCTTTTGGATCACGAGGTAAGCAGGAAGGATTTAGTTCATTCCTGAATGGCGCCTTAGCCGTCGAAAATTTTGCGGGGGCCTGGCATATTCTACTCTTTTGCCCGGTATTAGAGTCCAGGCTTTAAATTCCAACAAAGTTCTAGCACACCGAAACCTTATTTCGAAAACACTAGAAAAGGTAAAGGAAATTAAATGTTAGTAACATAGAGATAATTAGAACGGCCTACGAGATTTCAGAAGAAGTAATCTGCACAAGTCTCCACAACTTTTGTGAGAACGCCCTCTTATTTTGCTGCGAAGAATTAACATTATTGTCTGGGTTCACGCCGAACCACACGGTACTCTTTCAGTCTGTGCGCTTCAGACCGGACGTCGTCTAACCAGCTTCCCATAAATATGTAGATTTATGTTTGCACCATAAGTCATTACCACTAACGTTAGAGAGGTCCAACCCGCGTTTCATATTTCAACTTTGTACTTTTCAGTTCTTACAACCAAACTTTAATGTTGTTTTGCTTTTATCGTAGGTCATGTATAGATCCCTCCCGGGAACTGATTCATATAACCCCTTAATCGCCAGCTCTAGGCGGGATACTGTCCGGGTGCCGGAACACATTTAACCCCCTTAATCGCCAGCCCAGGGCGGGATGCTGTTCGGGTGCCTGTATATTTAACCCCCTTAATCGCCAGCTCAGGGCGGGATACTGTTCGGGTGCCTGAATATTTAACCCCCTTAATCGCCAGCTCAAGGCGGATACTGTCCAGGTGCCGGAACATTTAACCCCTTTAATCGCCAGCCCAGCGCGGGATACTGTCGGAGCGGCGGTACATTGAACCCTCTTAATCGCCAGCTCAAGGCCGAATTCTGTCCGGGTGCCGGAGCATTCAACCTCCTTAATCGCCAGCCCAGGGCGGGATGCTGTTTGGGTGCGGGAACATTTAACCCCCTTAATCGCCAGCCAAGGGAGGGACGCTGTCCGGGTGTCGGAACATTTAACCCCCTTAATCGCCAGCCAAGGGAGGGACGCTGTCCGGGTGTCGGAACATTTAACCCCCTTAATCGCCAGCCCAGGGCGGGATGCTGTTTGAGTGCCGGAACATTTAACCCCGTTAATCGCCAGCCCAAAAAGAGATGCTTTTGAATACAGGGGAATTGACGTTAGTTGCCACATAGCTGACTCTTGTTAAGTCGGTAGTTTGCTATCGCCAATGTTGAAAGTCATTCCTTATAACTCTCTTTTTACACATAACAAAGTAAACCGATGAGGCTGATATCCCATAATCGACGAAAAAGAAACAGAACGTTAGCGTATAGTTAGAATTACGGTTACAATTAAACGCATAAGGCACGAATGTACGCATTATGCGTAAAGTGTACATATATGCGTTTAATTTCATTATTTAGGTTAAAAGGGATCGGAAGAGAATGAATCTAATTGATAAGATCGCCCTTGTCGGTCAACGAATGAAGAGCGAGCAGATTTCCCTGAAGGAGTCATTATTGGTCTCTTCAAGGGTTTCGGTCTCGGATGATAGTGTTGAAGGTGTAGATCGCCTCATCTATAACCATTGTTTGAATAAAAAAAATCTGTCAGATTTTTTTGGCAAGTCACGCGTCACCTTTAATAAAATCCTTGCCGATCTTGAAGATAGAGGTCTGGTTGGTGCTCCTATCTTTCAGAACAAAAACCATCTCTATACCAGGTGGGACGTCCAAAAAATCATGGATGCTCTGGGCTGTCCTCGGTACAGCGACTATTACCATAGCCGTGCAATCGTAACGCAGAACCATAAGGGCGGCACGGGTAAGAGTACAACTTCAGGGGCTCTTGCTGTAGCCGCAGCGCTTGATATGCATCTAAACGCAAGGACACTTTTGATCGAATGGGACCCACAAGGCTCAATTGGTAGCGGGATGATACAAAGTGTAGCGGAAGATGATGTTTTCCTCACTGCTATTGACGCCATCTTAGGGGTTTATGAAGAGGACTCAGATTACAAAAAATACCTTGATTTAGGGTATTCGGAAGAAGAAATCATTGAGAGTATGCCTTTTTCGACACACCTACCGAATCTTGATGTTATTACAGCATTTCCTACAGATGCGCGATTTAAAGATAAATACTGGCAGTGTTCCAGAGAAGAACGAACAGAGCTATTACTTCGATTCAAAGAAGTTATTCTGCCTGTTTTGAAGAAAAAATACGGCCTGATTATCATCGATACTCCACCAGAGGATTCGCCAATCACTTGGGCAGCTGATGAAGCCGCTGATGGCATTCTTGTTGCCGTATCACCTCGTGAATACGATTATGCTTCCACAACTGATTTCATGTTGACCATCAGCGAGCGTTTCAAACAATCGCCGAGCAAGGGCGAAAATCTGAGGTGGTTCAAAGTGCTGGCTGTTAACGTAGACGATAAGAGTCCATATGAAAAAATTGTTCTGGATAAACTGGTAAGAACAGTGCAGGAACTCTTTATGTCTGCAAATATTAAAAATTCCGAAGCGTTTAAAGCCGCAGCATCAAGGGGCAGAACCGTATTGGATATTAAAAAGTCTGAAGAGCTTTGCTCACCTAAGCAGCTTGATGTGGCTGAAGAATCTGTAATGGCGGTCTACCAGCAATTTATAAATGAGATTAAGAGTTTTTCTGTGAAAGAAAGGAGTAACGCATGAGTGATGAGCAGCATATCGGGAATGACAAATCCCGTTATATTAATGCACCTAAGCGTACTGAAGTCAGCCATCGCTCCGGGCTTCCAGGCCTGAAATCACAGCCTCGACTGAGGAAGCTGTTTGCTTTACATAATGGACGTAAGCTGGAAGCTGAACACATCATTGTACCGGCTGAGAAGGTGGAACTGGAAACCGCAGTACACCCTATGAACCCACGAAACCAGGAAGCTCTCACTGTAAATGCAGTTCGAGATATCCTGGAACAAATTAAGGTACGTGGTGTTGATACAGAAGGCGTTGCTGTCAAACGAAATGGGGTGTATCTGCTTATAGAGGGCAGTCGTAGGCGTTTCTGTTGTATTCAATCTGCGAAGGATTTGCCACTATGGGTGTTGCCGGATGAATTATCCCCGGAAGATATTAATTCCATCATTACAGCAGCACAGACATCACGGAGATTTTCTTACCGTGAAGTTGGATTCCAGTATTTACAGAAAATGAAAGACCTTGGATTTGCAACTAATGAAGAGCTTGCTAATTATCTCGGAATCAGCCATGTATCTGTTTCTAAGCGTATCCAGGCGGCGAAGATAGATAATTCTCTTATTGCTCTCTTTCCTGACTATGAAGGTATTCCTAACTCGTATTACAATCGCTTATCCCGACTACAGAAGTACGTCGAAAAGAATTTATTCTCTCTTGAGGAAGTTGTAGATAATGTTCGGGAGGAAATAAGGAGCTTGGATGTAACCGATATTTCCGAAGCACAGAAGACAGTAATAGATAAAATTACTACAGTAGTTGAACAGCTTGACATAAAACCTCCTAGCAAGGGGTGGGAAACTCGTGAATTAGCCGTGTTTGATAATAAAGATAAATATGCAAGGATTAGCAAAAATGCGTCTGGAAGAAAAATTAGGTTTGAATTTAATAGAATTAATAGCGAATTGATCGCAGAAATTGAGGAGTTTATAAAATCGAAGTTGAAAGAAAAAGAATAATTAAATTTTGCATTAACCCGCATCGCAAGGATGCGGATTTATTACTATGTTGACCTTAATTTCATTCCCTCCATTATCAATACTGTAAAGCCTTAATCATTCTAGATGCGTGTAACTGCATGATCTTTAGAACAAATATCCTTATAAATGAGATTGCAGGTCCCCATGACAGGGACCTAAATTAACTATTGAATGGGTTGATGTACAGGTTCAGAAAGAAAAGGCCTGAGATCTATGTGAACTGCTGCTGCATTACTGTCATTAATTACGTTTAAAGGGGCTTTACCTGGTAAAGACATTGTTGCAACGTCGGGACCTGAAACAGTAAAGTTATTTTCCGCGCTTGGCATTACTGTGAATATTTTTATTGCAACATTCTCATGCCGATACATAGATATCCCGAACGTGGAGCCTGCTTCAGTATTACTGACATCAACTTCAACCGGTGTCCTACCGATCACTTCATTGGTCAGTATATTTTTCACAATGGCACCATCAGGTGCTGTGTAGATGCGATAAGGATAAGCAAAAGCCACCTCGCAGCAGCAAATACAGATGACGGCCAATATAGATTTCATGATTGCTCCTGTTCCAAAAATGCAAGACTTAATGATTGCGTAACTAGCGTTGTGTTTGTTTCACCCGAGCCGGGAAATTCATATCTAATACTGAACAACAATGGCAATGTGGGTCCATCACTCGACTTTTGTGAAATTTTGGTAAATGCGTTATTAATAAACGTTAATTGGTCAGTGTTGTCGTAGCAAAGGCCGAGTAAACCAACAGTCGGAACAGTAAACAATGAAACTGAACCAGGTGTTAATAACAGTTTCCCACGCGATGAATAGGTGCAACGGCTTCCGGCTAGATTTAGATCCGATAACTCAATAAATTCCTTGGTACCATTCTTGGCGAGCAGCCAGACATCAGTGCCTGAACTCTCAATCAGAAAAGTAACTTTTCCGTCGGTATAGGATTCACTTTTGTTGCTCATCACAGGGTCGAAACCTACTGAGGGGAGGTCTGCAATTTTGCTTCCAACCGACTGACAGCCAGTCAAAAGACAGATAAAAATCACTCCGGCTGCTTTAATCATTACTAGCCCTCATAATCGTTTTCTGTATGGTGCTGATATCGAATTCTTCACCTGGGTAAACCGTCAAATTTTTGGAGAAATAATTAGAACCAACGAGGAAGCTGTTACGTTTACCAACCCAAACAAACTCTGAAAACATAAAAGACCTGAGTTTATCAGTCGCTATAATCTCGTAGGTATGTGAGGACGGTAATGATGCAGTCGCGACATCTGGGATTGTGACGGAAGAGTGAATTTTTTTGGGCACATTGAGACGTAGTGCGACTTCTGGTGAAGGGTCATACTCCTTTGAAAAATCCTGTGATTTTGAAGTTTGGGGGAGGGTGAATTTTTTACCCTGGTCTGGTCCAAAAATCGCAATAACGCTTTTATTCAATTTACTTACGGACACTATCGCCTGTAATGGGGTACTGGATAGGTCATTGACGAAAGAGATTGTCAGGCTGGAACCCGGCTCTAACCATAGAATTTTTTTACCGGCTGCATCTTCATCCAGGGATACAATATTTGATAACAAAACGCCATTTTTGGCTATAACGTCAAATGCAATTTTGGGTATCACAAGGTTCAAAGGCGTAAGTGTTGACTGATTTGCGATCTGGAGATAGTTACGCTTAGTCATGCTTGTTTTAATTACAGGTCTTTGTTGACCATTAACAAGCCACATACCGTCGACATATTTTGCAGAAATAGAAATAAATTCATAGTTAGCCTCAGATTTAGCAACTGACTGCTGAGAAGTAGGCATTGGTGTTTTAGTCGATGCGGTTGCATTGATTGATGGCCACACAAATGCCAGCACCGGTAAAATTATCAGTTTTAATTTCTGCATTATAAAGCAGCCTCTATGTTGTTATCTTTTAAATCCAGGTCAAGTGGTGTTGTGTTTTGTGTGTAAATGCCGTTCTTATTAAGGATCATTTGGTGGCAAATTAGGGTTGGTGTTGAGGCCAGTATCAACTCGACCAGCGTTATTGCCGGAACTGTAGTACGAGGTATACCTGGGGCTAGTAGTGCTGGATCGCTAATTGCTGACATGAACAGCGAGCCAGTATTGATATGGAGACAGTTGCCGACGAGTACAGGTAAGTTAGTCAAAGGTAACCCATGAGCCTTTCTGATGCTATTGACCGGATTCCGACCCAGTACAACGAGGTTGACATCGCTAATATTCATTGGGCTGACTGCGTGATCCATACCAAAAAGAAACTGACTCTGAAAGATATTCACGTTTGCCTGATTAAACGCGAGGAGAGCGTTATAGGTATTGTCGAAACCCTGTCGTATGTCCGTGTAGTCGGATGGACAAACACCGATAGTAATATTTCCTTTAAAAAGCACCTTCATCACCGTGGCCAGCTGGGTGGAGAGCAGTTTGCTGATCTCCTCTTCAAGATAACTGCGGTTAATTTGTTTATGCCAACGTCCGCCTCTTGCACACCACCGTTCGTTAAGAAATGTGCTTGGGTAATAAGTCCTACGATCATTATTTGTGGGTAAGAGCTTCTTCATCATCTCTTCACCAGCCCCGGCTGCTGAGAACACTCGCACAGAACGTCCATCAAAAATACCAGTGTTTATCGCTGTCATTAACTCCATGGGCTCAGGACCATAATCAAAGAGATTCCCGGTAGGGAAAATGATTAGTTCCTCATCTGGGCTCGATATCGAATGGATAAGATTACAAAGCGTCGAATAATGTCCATGGGGGTCTGCCAGAAAGAAAACCCTTCCGGAATAATTAGTCAGGTCAATTGTCTGGACGTGCTCAGATGCCATAAATGCCTCTTCTAGAAAGTACAGTAATAATACCGGATGAGTGTCGGCAATATTTTCGTTAAGAGGGCTAATTTCTGCGCTTAGGCAAAATAGAAGTTGAATTCATCTGTAGTATCCGCACAGAGAGACTTTTAAGTGCCGTCTTTGGATAGGATTTTTTAGTGTCGTAAAGCTGAAGAAAACGTCATTTATGTGTGTTTTTATCAAGTGTACATAAAGTAGAGCAAGACAATTTTTAAAAACGAAGGATTCTTTTTTAACAATAACTTACGTGTGTTTCTTGCCTCGTTTTTGTTGACCTAAAGCAACCATTAGTGTATAAATCCCATATCAAAAGTGGTGGGTTAATTAAACCAATTCGAGGGGTTCTGCATGACTGAATTAGTAAAAACAAAACTGGCTGTAGCTGAATCAAACTCTACTGAATTAGAGACACTTAAAGTTGTTATTGATGATGGTAGTAAAGCGGCAAAACTGGTTTGTGTTAACAATCAAGGTGACCTTGTTCCCTTATTGACTCAAAATAGTTTCGTTGCAGATTTCCGGGTAAGCCATGACGGGCTTATTCCGTTTAATTACCTTATTGATGGCCTTCAACGATTCTCTCATCACAGTGAATCTAGTAATGCCCTTGAAACTACCGACGTTGCGCATCAGTACGATGAGATCAGTCGTCTGAATGTTCACCATGCTCTTCATTCCTCTGGTTTAGAGCCGCAGGATGTTCATCTCTATGTAACATTGCCACTTAGTCAGTTTTATACCGCTTTGGGTGAAACCAATGACGAAAACATCCAACGGAAAAAAGACAACCTGATGAAGCCGGTTGAACGTTATATTGATGGTAAGCGTGTTTCATTTAATGTTGTTTCAGTTACCGTGTTTCCTGAGTCACTTCCGGCGGTAACTCGTGCAGATGAAATTGAGTTAATTGAATCTTTTGAATCAAGCCTGGTTATCGATTTAGGTGGGACAACACTTGATGTAGCAAGCATTACTGGTCAGCTGGAACAGATCTCCCGAGTCAAGGGTTTTGACCGTATTGGTTGTTCTATCGTATATGATGAAGTCCGTCGTTATCTGGATTCTTCAAAGCTGAACGCAAGCTACGCGTATATTCAACACTTGGTCGACAATCGTGATAACAAAGCCTCACTAAAGGTTTCTTCCGATGATCTTGATGGTGTCTTCCAAGCCGTAAATAGTGCCGTAGCGCAACTTCAAGAAAAAGTGATCAAAGCAGTCACTCAGGTGGAAGAACGTCCGCACAATGTATTCCTAGTCGGTGGGGGTTCTTACCTGATTGAACCGGCAGTGCGTGAACATTTTGATAAATCGAAAATCATCATGGTAGATAATCCGCAATTCGCTCTCTCACTGGCTATTGCAGATACTGTTTTTGCGTGATGATGGTTTTGTAAAGGGGGGGGGGTATGACAAAAAAAACTGAGAAGGAAAACGATCGCATCCAGATTAGCGCGTTTTGGTTATCGGAAAGGCAATCTCCGTATGCCTATAATTTTCTAAAAAAAAGTGACTTAACACATCGTGGCGAACAGCTTTCCATAATAAGGTCTGCAATCACTACGGGGTTAGTGCTAAATAACCTCTTCCCCGAGCTATCAAGTTTTATTAATGGACTGAATGAGAGATTAACGGCTGCTGATCTAAATCGGTTTTTTAATGATGAATTTAAAAAGAGTGATTTAAGTAATGAACAGTTGAAAGAACAAATAAGTCTTATGCTTGATTCGAAATTCAACGATTTAATTTTAAAGATTAATAATTGCAAGAATCCTGCTGCTGTATTTTCAACTAATTGTCAAACTGATGTCAGTGATGCAGTAAAGCCTGAGACAGCAAAGGAACAGCGGTTGGAATTAATGTCTACAGAACTGGCCAAAAACTCCATGCCTGTGACTGTAGAGACCTTGCCGCCTGTTGCGATCGCAAATCAGAATGATTCAGTTCTAAAAACTAATCTTGGTTCTCCGGACGTTAACTTAGCTCAAACCGAAACCATGGCGCTCAGTGAACAAGCGCAAGTGCAGGGTGTGACAACAAAGCAGAAGAAAAGGGCAAATGCAAACCTCGCAAATCTTGCAAAGTAAATATAGAAGTATCAATTGATTAAAATTTGTAATCTCTCAAAAAAGTCAGCTTACCAGCTGGCTTTTTTGTTGGTATATTATTAGTAGATGAGGTTGGATGGTGAACCGGTTACATGTAGTTAATGGAACACTCAATGCTGCATAGCAAGTTAAATAATTTCGTAGAATTATAGATCCAACTCAAAAACTCATTATGAACCTCTTTGGTTGTTTCAGGTCTAACCAGTTTGTTTTATGAAACCTAATTTTAGTTATGTATACTACTAAAAAAAAGGTGGTTTAGCTCCTGTTTATGGTTGTTCGTTTGCACGATTTAAGAACAGGTGTTAAAACGGGTACAGATTTGTCCTAAAGTATTGGTTGAAGTAAGAAATATCTTACTAAAATTGGTACTTATTTATTATTTTATGTAAAAAATCTCTATGCTTTACTGGTCAAGTTAGGTTTTTTTGTTACCCTAGCACCCTATGATCCTAAGAGTTTCTGCCGTGCAATCTGGATGAGCATAAAGAAACTAACGGCATCATGTGTAACTGTTTGATTATTATAATGAAGGCTGACTGAATGTTATCACGCAACTCACTAATACATGGTTTACGTCGAGATCAGTTAATCGAAGTTCTGTCTATTTCTGAATTCCCAGTTGTCCTGGTCGAGAATCCCTTCATTCAGCCTGAATCAACGGGCAAAAAACCTGTAATTTTTAATATTGATGAATTTCATGTTTCTATCGCTCCAATTTCCTCCCTTAAGTACGACTGGGAATGGGCTCCAATTGATACAATACTCATCGAAGTGGTCATTCCACCTGCGGAAGCAGACCTCGTAAGCGCCGAGAATGATTTTCTTCGCGATGCGGGTATTGGCCATATTCAATGCGAGCCTGGTGGTGTATCGATACGCCGTACAGTGACATTTGTTGGTGGTATCACCGCCGACAATTTGCTGTATCAGCTTAGGCTTATGTGCGTGAGTGCTTTACACCTGATTGGAGAGGAACTGGAGGATGAAAGTTAATTACAAGAAACTATTACCTCTGGTAGTGCTCGGTTTAACAATTGCGGGGGCTTACTCGCTTTTCAACGCAAGACCGGCGGAGCCCGACTTGTACGATTTTACTGGCAAAGTTCTTAAAGCCACGTCTGTTTTCCAACCCTGTGATAAAGAATCCACACCTTCGTTAAACGTTAAAATTGCAGATAACGGAAACATACATATCAATGGTGTTGCATCAAAAGTTACTTTTGTTGAAAAAGTTTCGCCTGATGAAATTTCTGTTAAGTGTGCTGGGTTACCAATCAAAAATGCTCGGCTTGTGCATACGAGCTCTTACACCATGATAATTTCGGAAGGAAAAGGTGGTTTTGTTATTTCGGATTTGATACGCATCCAGGATAATGAAGTCATCTCCGGTATATGGTTCTTTAAGAAGAGAGCATAGCAATGAAAGAACTGGAAGCTATTGGAACGAAGGCTCTACGGGCTAGGGTCTTCAGCCAGTCAGTGGCGATGGCATTTGAAGTGAACGTCGACATAAGTCGGTCTGCTGATAATTCAGCCTTCATAAGCGAGGCTGAAAAATATTACCTTACTCTCCAATTCGCCCCTCCGGCTGACAATAGAGAATATGGGTGGAATTCAGAGGGAAGTATTCTCATGAAACTATCCCAAAACGAAGCCATGGCGCTGGCTTCTGTCTTCCTGAGAATTAAACCTACACTTAAAATTGAAAAGAGAAAAACCACGCATCGCACACACCAGGCTTACAAAAATATCACTATCGGCCCAAATGACCGTGGGGGCTTGTTAGTCACGTCAGGCATTGTTCCGGTCGAAAGGGGTTCATTTAAACCCATAAATTATAATCTTCCCGTAACGCAAATGGATTGTGTTTCAACAGGACTTTTTTTGCTTGGATTCTTGACGCTTAAGATGCCATGGGTATCCTCAGAATCGATAATAACTGCTCTGCGCCTTTCGGAGTCGAAAAGCTGTCAGTGAGTTAAAAATCTTCAATTTTTAGCAAAAAATTAATATTTTTTTTTCCTCTTAACGAACAAGATTTCAGATTTTTTTATCGTAGAGTAATTTTAATTCTGCGTAAAAAAAACAGGTGTTCGTCATGAGAAAATCAGGTTTATGTTTAACCCTGTTGTTTTCTTTAATTGCCTCGATTAAGTCGGTACATGCCGAGGCAATTATGATTTCCGGAAAACTCCAGGCTGATATGCCTGCCGTCACGTTTAATCCCGGCCCGGGCGATTTTGTTGCATTCGTAAACAATAATATAATTACTGCCTCAGGCTCTGGAACCGCATGTAATGTGACGGTTGATGATCGTGCGACATCAACGGTGGATAATCTTGTCTGCTTCTTTGAGTGGCTTCCAAATAGCTCTGGATTTACTGCTAACGGGTTCACGTTAACCGGGATTCCAAACAGCTCAGGAGACCTAAAACTCCCTTACAAAATTTCCTATTTTTCCGGTACAGAAAGGCAAAAAGTAGAAGTAGTGAAAGGGGAGTATACAGTTAATGCTCTCGTACCGGTTAAACCGACGATCACCGGCCTAAAGTCGTCTATGAATGGGCTGGTTCAAGAGGGTTACACACTTAAATCTTATATTAAGGATGAAGTGATCAGGAGTTTTGCCGTCTCAGTAGAACCCCGCAATTTTGTGCAATATATTTCTATCGGATCGGGTTCTGCCTGTGAAGTCCCTATTGGTGGGACCAGTTGCACGATCGATGTAGGAAGTATTAAAGTAAGTGATTCGGATTTATTGATAGGTTCACGGGAAATAACTGTCACCGCTAATTCGAAAAATAATTACTTTGCCCCTCCTGAAGCGCAAAAGCTTACGCTGACCTGGGACTACCGTCCTCCTGTTGTTGACCATACTCTCTGGAATTTCACTGATGAAGCTAAAACTATCAGTATTGGCGGTCAGCAAATCTATACCGGCGCTAAAACGGTAGCTGTAGCCGTCAAAGTGCCCCAGGAAGAGACTGAAGGCGAGTGGTGGCTACCAACAGCTATGACGCTGACGATGGTGCCGGACGGGGTTTTCAAGCCGACAACAAAAGTAACTTTGGATGACGGTACGGTTATCGACTTTAAGCAATCCTGGGTAACACCGATACGGCGTACCCTCCAGCCCGTGAGCGGACCCCAGAAGGTCGGCGATGAGTATCTGTATATCTTTGACTTAACAGACCTGACGAATGGCTCTTATGCCGCCACGTTCACTATAGAGAATACTAGCAAGAATACGTCTACGTACAATGAGCCCGAAAGCAAACTGATGCTTTCTGATAACCCCACACTCATGGTACTTAAGGATGGGGCAGCGCTGGCAAAACGAGCACCTGTTTATTTCTTAAATGAAATTATTGTTGCCGCATTCCAGGGGCAGGCCGGGGTTGCGGATATTAAAGCCGTTACTATCGATAACAAAGTTGTTGAACTCACCCCAACGAACTACAAAGGCATTTATTATCTGCCGGTGGGGGATGATCTAGATGTGAATGCTGACCACGAAATCACAGTCGTGGCGGAAAACCTGTATGGCAAGATTGTGACATTCAATACCACTTTCACGTATCAACCGACAGGGTTTGCGCTTAAAAACTTAGAAAAAGACGTCACCTTGTATTCTCGCGTTCGGCAATATACCGATCTGATGAGTCAGACAGCCGGTGATAAATGCACTCTCTTTACTACGGAAGAGAACGCGCAGGCTTATCTTGAGTGGTATGGCGGCAAATCTGATATCACTGCCTGTTACCCTCAGTGGAACAATGTACCGGACGGGCTTGAATTTTACTTTAAAGGCAGGACGCCAGGACTTACGGGGTTCTTCAATAAAACTGGCGAAAACCTGCTCGATTACCAAGTCTATATGATAAACGGTAGAGGCTCTAAAGCTGTGTCGGCCAAATACCGCCGCGTATTGACAACTCAACTGCCATATAACCCAATCCTTACTTACAAGAAAAAAAAGTTGGTAACTGGGATCAACCCTAACACTGCACTAGCGTACACGACAGGTGGGGAAGCTGCTCGCCTCTTGGCAAAAGTGGTACCTGCTGATGTGACAGTCTATGTTTCGCAAAACGGGGGTGAGAACACAAAAACGACGTTTAAAAACCGTTCATCAAACAACGATGCAACTACATTCGTTCAGCGTCTGAAAGTAGCCGCAGCCCCACTGTGGACGAAAAATGTATTCGACATTGCTGTAGAGTACTCGAAGGACCCGACAATGCGGACCGCCGATACACTTAACGTGTATACGGTCCCCGACTTCAGCATTCGGGCTACGATGGAAGTCGAAGACAAAAAGACGGCTACTACAATGGAATTACCGTTGAAGGTGTCAGTTGGGCGCTATAACAATTCAACTCGCAAAAGCTCATTTAGCCGGACGACAATGGGTGACTGGGATGTAACCATTTACGCTCAGAAAAGTATCTATGGTAAAGATCCAGAAACAGGCCGTTTTAAAACGACGTATGAACGTACCCCATTAACCGAGGCATTGCCGGTGAATGATGCCGGGGTAGTCGAAACAAAAATCAAAATCGAGAATATGGACCTTGGGAACATGCGTCTTGTCGGGATAGCTAAAGTCCGTTCGCCTTTCGCTGATTTTGAATTGACCCGGGAAACAAGTGCGGTCGGCATACGTGTGTATAAGGGTGAAGAGCTGGAGGGTAATCTCTCAAAGAGCCTGATTATCGGCCGTATCCCGCTCAGTACGCTTGTGAACTTCAAATCGGCCAGCACAGCTAACTCTGATGCGCTTGCTCCTACCGAGTGGCAGGAGTCGTCAGACAATGGGCAGACATGGACGATGCTTTCGGACATGACTGGGAAGAGAAGTATTTCAATCAGAAAAACTGACGTCGGTAAGTGGCTCTACAGGGCCAAGATGACCAACAAGTTTACGTCAAAAGTGTCTTATAGCGACGTGCTGACAGTTGTAACGTACAAACAGCCTAAGCTAAGTATTGATGTTGCGGAAATTCTTGAAGGCGATGATTTACCAGTCTCGTTGCTGGATAATGATGAGCCGATTCCGCAGGGTACGGCTGAAGTAATGTGGTCGGAAGATAAAATTAATTGGGTCGCGGGTGACACTACCTATACCGTGACTGCCGCTGAGAAGCTTCCGCCAACTATCTACGCCCGGATGCGCTATCTGGATTCAGACGACCTGGCTGAAGAGTCCTCCTGGAAAGAGACGTCTGCGCGGTTAACGGTCGCTAAACCCAAGCGCCTTTCCGTTTCAGTGAGCAGCATTTCAAAGGTAGAGGTGGGAAGTAAAGTTACTTTAGATGGTAAATACTCCAACCCGAACAGTCGGTACCAGAACGGAAATGACGTCATTGAAGAATGGACTGCCCCTGACGGACAGAAAATCAGAGGGCCTAAGTTGTCGATGACGCTGACAGAGGAGATGCTGGATAAGCAAGGCTATGCGGCATTTACATACAGTGCATGGCTCGCTGACAGCAAGGAAAGTACCATTTCCACGCGGAAAGTATCGATTAAGTCCTGGGTGTATAAGTTCCCTGAAATGAAAGTCAGTACGAAGCTAAAATACACTATGGCCCCGTCGACCTTACACGTCGCCCTGACCGGAATAAAAGACGGTGACTATCCGGGAGTAACTTATTCACGGGAGTGGATCTACGATAAGGAAAATATCTCCATTTCAAAAGATGAAGGAGATACGAAAGAGTTTGCAATTGCGAAGCCGGGTAAATATACGTTGATGATCGTTTTCCGCGATAACCGTAATAACGAACAGCGTATTGAAAATACCTTCGTCGTCGATGAGCAAACTCCGATGACTGTTGAAATGACCCCAAAATTCTCTAATAAGTTCATGAGGGCTCCTCTTGATGTCACACTAAGATCTAATATTAAACTGGCGCACTCTGCTGACAGTATTGATACGGTGACGTATAAAGTAAATGGAGAGGTTGTCCAGGGTAGTAAAAACTATTGGGCTCAGGGAATTCCCGGTCTTACTGAGAAAAAATATGAAATCACGCTGGATGTTGTCAGTAAAATGGGACAGCGTGGTACAGCATCAGTAGATTTTGATGTTGTAAAAAACGCCGCTCCGCAATGTGTGCTAAGCCATACAGAATCCAATATGAGCTGGAGTTTCACAAATAAATGTGTCGATACTGATGGCAAACTGGTTCGTTATGAATGGTATATCAATGATGAACTAAGGAATGTTTTTGGCAGCACTGCGACACTATCGAAAAATCTTAATCGTGGGAAGCAAGATATCCGTGTAGTCGCATATGATGATAGTGGAGATTCAGCAACACAGCGCACGGTCGTATATGGCCCAGATGAGGAAAAATCAAAGGCTGTAGAAACAACTGGTACATCGCAGTAAGACAAATTTATGTACTGAAATAGAAGCCGGGACAGTAATGTCCCGGCTTTTTGTCTTTGGTCTTTTGAATTGATTTCGTCGGAAAAGTTACTTTGCATGAACGGTGATACAAGTCTCATGAATCACCAATCAATGGCAATAATGAAAGAAAAAGAGGGGCGTAAATTATCAGAAATAACTGGCTTTGTAGAAATAATGACGGTCCAAAACATGGATAATAGGTATTAAGGTAATGTAAAAATTAGTCCTTTGGTTCCGGTATCTGAGAGAAGCAGGTTATGAGCGAATACATACCTAAGAAGCGTGGGTTACTGAGTTTTGATTGGTACGTGCCGATCAATTTGGCAATTCTGATACTGGTACTGGCCATCTTCTTTACTCGATTTACATTTGGACATGGGCTATTAAATGGTTGTTTACCTGCTGATTTTTACATGATTGACTTGAAGGATAAATCTGTCAAGGCAGGAAACATCATTGCATTTCATATGCCAAAATCAGTCCGATTTATACGTGAAAATGAGAAGGTTATTAAAATTGTGGCGGGGGTAGGCGGAGATCGCCTAAGAGTCACAATGGATGGCGTTTATAACGGGAGCAAGTTTTATAAAGCTAATGCCAGACGTATTTCAATGAAATACAACATACCTGCTGAGTCTATTGAAAGAGAATTAACTATTCCGAAAGGAGAAGTTTTTTTAATTGGCCAAACGGATCACTCATGGGACTCACGATTTTGGGGGCCGGTTAAGTTGACTTCAGTTATTGGGAAAACATATGCGATCTATTGAATTAAAAACAACGATTAAGCCTCTGGCCACCTGCCTGGCGTTTTACGCCTTGATGTCCACCGCTACGGCTAGCCCCCAGTATCAACAGGTTGCTGACGACATTGCTAGGCAAGCTCAAGTATTGGGCGCTCAGTCAACGCCGCCGGAAACAGCAGAAGGCCCGCTCTCGTCAGGCTCTCTGGATTCTCCGGATGTCCAGAAGTACGTCCGCCAGGCTGAAGCTTTGAAGCAAAACAGGGACATCAGTCAGCCAACGAATCGGGGCTATGTACCGGGTATGAATGCTGACAGTGTGCAGGCGGTTATCGATCATACTCAGGCTATACGCGCTCAGAATAATAATTCTGAAGCAGTTAATGACATTATTCGCAGACGTGATGAAATTCAGGGAAATATTCAGCTGAACGACTCAGCACTGAAGTCTGTCGAAAATAAACCAGAAGTAATGCGCAGCCAGTCGACGAATATCGAAAAAATGTTTGGTACCTCAGGGATCACCGCCGCTGACTTCGAACGAAAAATAGATAGCAGACGGGAAGAGGTGCTTTCGACAGAAAACGGTATCACTATCTTTGCGTCATTTAGCCTGCCTGATTACGTCCTAGAAGATCTACTCCGTACCGCGTCACAAAATAAGGCGAGAGTGGTTTTTAATGGTCTGAAGAAAGGCACGACGCGTCTTCCGGAGACTCAGGCTGCAATCAATCAGTTGGTGGTGAAGGGGAAGTTTGACTCTCCACTGATTACGATTGACCCTGATGCGTTTGACCAGTACCAGGTCACGCAGGTCCCGACAATTATCTCCCGTGAGGAATCCCGATTCGCTAAAATGGTCGGTTCGTTTAACGTTGATTTCTTCCAGCGAGAACTGGCCAGAAATCCCGATCAGGATATTTTACCTAATGCTGGTACGACCTATCCGGTCGAAGAGAAAAGCATTATTAAAGAGCTCGAAGAGCGAGCACAAAAGTATGACTGGGAGGGCGCCAAGAAGCGAGCTGTTGCAGACACATGGAAGAACCAATTCATGGTTAATCTGCCTCCGGCTCAGGAGCACAAGGAATGGTTAATTGACCCGACTATCAGGGTCACTCAGGACGTGAAAGATAAGCAGGGCCGCGTCATTGCTTCTGCGGGCGAGCTGATTAACCCGCTGAGCAGGTTCCCGCAGAACCTCACCATGATAATTTTTGACCCATTGAATCCGGGGCAGCTTGATTGGGCTGAGAAGCAATATCGCCAACTTCTTGGCAGCGGACAGGTTATGCCGATGTTTACGCGAATTAAACAGGAAAATGGTTGGGACCATCTGAATGATCTGCGCGAGAAATTTAACGGGAAAGTATTCAAAGTCAATGAGCAAATTATTTCCCGCTTCCAGATTAAAAACACTCCAGTGTTGATTTCAACTGAAAAAGATAAATTCCGGATAACGCAATTCAGTGAAGCTGAAATACGTGGTGTTGGAGAAAAAATCTCGGCAGAGGAGAACTGATATGAAGATCGGATTTATTTTAGGGGCGCTGCTGGCCACATGGCTGACTCTGAATTACCCGGACCTGATGAGAGAGTATTTCAACAAAGTGGTTACGTATATGGAAAGCGTGACAACATTCATTACTAAATAGTGAGCGTGCCGGTGAAGAAGCTAAAAAAGTTACTTTTGGAAATTTTGGTTGCTGTCATGCTGTCATTTTCCCTGCCTGCAATGACCATGGCCGCAGATACCGGCGTCCCGGGAGCAATGTGCCAGTCAGCTGGTGTGTGGCAGGGACTAATCAAAAATATCTGCTGGAGTTGCATCTTCCCGATGCGGATCATGGGAATTGGTGCGGCACCTGAAGGTGCCGCACCCTCACGCCCCGGCTGCTATTGCACAGACCAAAATGGGATAGCAGAAATCGGATGGCAGTTAAGTTTTTTCCAGCCAGTTAAAATCGTAGAAGTAGTGAAAAGCCCATGGTGCAGCCCATTTTTGGAGGGAACCATGTTGCAAAAATCACAGTTCGATATTGGCAAGAGCAATACTAACCAGCCTATGACTGCTACAGAAGCCGGATTCTACGACGTACATCTCTGGGAATTCCCGATCATGACAATGTTGAAATTGCTGATAATCGGTGAATGTACAGCAGAACCTTATATTGATGCCAGTCTGACGTATATCAGCGAAGTTGATCCAATGTGGGAAAGTGATCTGTTGACGCTCGTGCTGAACCCCGAAGCTGTGGTATTTGCAAACCCTATTGCCTCAATGGTATGTGCTGCTGACTGCGTGGCAGTGACTGCCGGAAAGGATAATTTGGCTGCCTATTTTTGTGCCGGTTGTGATGGTAACTTGTACCCGCTTACAGGGCACGTCTATGCGAATGATGATGCCGTCAGAACCAGTTCCCTTATTACACAACGACTACTAACTAAGTTACATCGGCAAGGAATGCTAATGAGAACAATGGGAGCAGATGCAATGTGTGAGAAAACATGGGAATACTTCACTCCTCGTTCACAATATAGACTTTCAATGCTTTACCCAACGCCAGAAGCTAAAGGGCCTGATTGCTGCCATAGGCTTGGTGACTCCGTACATGATTGGTCAACGCTGAAAGGTGGACGAAAGAAAATAGGCATAGATAATTATGTCTATATGCTATGGAGATATAATGACTGTTGCGTGCGTTTTAATCCCGGCGCTTAATTGCAGGAGGCTTTTAATATGAAAACTAGGAAATTAATTGCTTCAACAATTATTGCGTCTATGCTCGCAAATACTATGAGTTGGGCATTTTACGTTTCGCTCATTAACATGGTTATGACACCAAAAATATACGCAGCTGATGCGATATTTGATCAGTTGGAAAACAATTTTGACCTTGCGAACCCCAACGCAAATCGAAATGCAACAACAAGTGCTCAGGATATTGTAGAGAAGTACAAGAATGCTGATTCCGGGGAAAACCTGAGCGGAAAAATATCAGATAAATATGTAGGTAAAGCAGATTCAATAAACTTAGACGTTGGGAAGTACGGGGCGCTGAACTCAAACGAAAGTGTTATGAGTAATGCTGCATCTGACGGCAAGTCGATCGGTAAGACCGTACAGTTACCGAGCATGACGGGCGGTACGATCAACTCTAATTATACGAAAGAGGGGGCAAAGTTACTTTCCAGAGACAGTAGCGGTAACATTGGTATAAGTAACAACACGAATACAACGGCAGGAACCAAAACCAGTACAGGAGAGCTATTCAGCTCAGAGCAGAAGCACAGTGATATTCAGTTTAATTCCGGTGGCCGGTATGGAGATGAGGATGGATTCATCAATGACATCAAAAATCGAAAAAGTCAGCTGTTTGAAGCGCAGAGTTACGATGGGGTTGCCTACCGTACACTGGTGAATGCAAATAAAGACAACCCAGCATCTAATATTAAACCTAACGACCCTATGTTCAATGCTGGCCGAAATGAAATTGGTAATGCTGTAGCCGGTACAGGCAACTGGCTACAGAGTTGCAATACGGAAACAAAAAAACAAACTATTACTACACACTATCCAGATTATAAAGAGTTTTACTGCAACTCACCCAAGAAAGATAACTTTAATAGTTGCACAATAACTCGTGATTTTTCCGTACCTGTTTATATCTCAGGTGGTAATGGTGATATGTCTATGTGCGGGGATAATTGTGTGAGGGTCTGGTTCGGCAGAAGAGACGACAACTATTGGAACGATGGAGTATATGACAACTCATTAACCTTAAAATTTCATCCTGATGCAAAGCTTGCAACTGCGAAAATAATTAATGCAGAGTGGGATGATCATATGAGGGTCACGCTTGATGGAACGCAGATTTTTGCTCACATAGATGGAGAATATAGAAGTAGCAATTATCCATCACCACAAGGGCCATGGGAGCTGAAAAAATCATGGAAGCTTGACAAAGTCTACGATATTACCGACCAGGTAAGAAACTCTGTATATCAGGAGGTGGACCGTGAAGTGACAATGGCGTCACGCGTTTGGGTAGGTGGCGGTGGGGAAGGCTATTTTGAAGTTGAGCTGACTTTTGAAAATATGAAGCTGGAGGATAAACATATACAGGAACCCGCAGGTTGTTTTGATGCAGTACAAACGCCGAATTCATTCTGTCGGTTTGACCGGTTTGTGAACATGGATGTCGGTACAAAGCGGCTCCCGGAAACTGTGCTTAAAATGGCCACACCGCTTTATAAAGGCGATACCGGGTTCTTAACCTGGAAAACAAACCTTGAAGGTTACTTCTGTGATCCCCTGGCGAAGGAAAAGCTGTGCTCATATGATGCGAAGGGAAACATCATGAAAGACGCCGCAGGAAAAGACCTCTGCTACAACTACGACGACATTAAAAATATGCCTGACGCTTGCGGCACATATAAAAATGATGCTGCGTGTGTGCTCGATACACAGACTTGTGCAGAAGGTTGGTTCGATGAAGGCACAAATACATGCTACATGTATGAGCAGAAATATACGTGTGACAGAGGTAAGGACGTCGTCAGAGAGGTAGAGTCACAGACTAACGCCTGTGTAGGTATGATCCCATGTTCTGGTGGAACATGCGAAACCGGCCCAAAAGAGGAAAACAATGATTTTGGGAAAGTGGCCGCGTACTCAAACATGGTTCAGTACATGCAGGGTGAGGCAAAATGCGAAGATCCCAACGACCCTAATTCCTGCTCCGTCTTTGAGGGGAAAGCAGAATGGTGCGGCAGGTCCGTTGGTTTTGTGAACGGGCTGGCCAAAACAGATTGCTGCGAACAGCCACAGGGTACCGCTGGCTCACTAGAGGCGATTATGCTGGCTGGGTCGATGATCCGAAACACGAACTGGACACGAGTGAATGCTCAGCTGGTAAGCTGGACCGGTGGGGAGAGTGGAACCTGGGCTTCAATGGCTAACTCGGTTGGTGAATGGACAGCATCGGCAGGTAAAACTGTTGGTCAGATGTGGAACAATGTCACCAGTTCGCTAACCAGCGTCTACGAAAATGTGGCCGGTAACCTTGGGCGAACAGTAGGTTCATCCACTGCTGGTGGAAGTGGTCAACTTGCTAAGGAGACAATGAGCTCTTTCGGGCTTGGTACCCTTAAGAAGATGGCCATGGAAAAAGCATATGACTTGCTTCCCGATACAGTAAGGGACTTCGTTTTTAAAAATGTAGCGACAACGGGTGGCGAAGTAGTCTTTTCAGCAGCAATTCAAAACTTTATGCTTGCATTAAATGTCATTGGCTGGATTTATACCGCATATCAAATAACAAAAATGTTGCTTGAAATGCTTGTGGCCTGTGATCAAAAAGAAATGGAAGCGTCTATTCATAAAAATCAGAAATCCTGTTTCACACTGGATACTGAACGCTGTGTTAAATATCTCAATATGGGATTTACAAAGAAGTGTGTTAAAAAAGCAACAGACATGTGCTGCTACAATTCAATGTTATCTCGCGTGATTATGCAGCAGGCGTATCCTCAACTTGGAATAGATCCGGTTGCTTCGAGTTGCGTTGGATTATCAATTAGTCAAATACAGAGATTAGATTTTGATAAGATCGATTTAACTGAATGGATTAACGATGCCGTCCAGGTCGGAGAAGTTCCTGATCAGTACGCTACATTCTCCGAGTCATCGATAACAGAAAATTTGCCATTTAAAAATGAAAATTACCAACTTCCATCCCAAAGAACGAAAGAATCAATGGGTGGTGAGGATAATATGATAAAAGCTAGACAGGAAAATAATCAGGCAATTAAAGAGGAGAATGTGGACTGTAGCTATCTACCACGGCCCGCGATTTGTGAAGTTGGGTCAACTTATGTAGACCCAATTACTGGGAAGGAATTACCAAAATACTAAATGTAGGGGCTGTAAAGCCCCTTTATTTTTATTTTGCTTTAAGAGTTTTTTCAGGGAAACCCTTCTGACCATATTCTCCTGCGAAAAGATAATAATCTTTACCGTTAATAGATGCAGCAACGCCACCTGGGGTAGTGAATTTTGGACTGTCAGAACGGAAAATAATACCTGAGAAGTTAGTACTAGATTCATTGCCTTTAAATGGAATGAATACGTAACGAACTACTGAATAATCACCGGCAGGTAGATTAAGTTGAGGGATTTCAGATCCAGACGCTGGGCGAATAACCTGGAAGCTGTACATGGACTTAGTCGGCATTACGTCGGCAGCTGGCTTTGAAGGGAGGTCGCAGGTACTCCATTTATTCATCACTGCCATATCAATCTTGCATGAAGCCAGAGCCGCACTTTGCTTCGAAGGATTGAACCCGAGTGCCACCTGTGACTCTTTGGTGTGATTATAAACATATGCAGCACCGGCACGTACTAAGCTTTCATCGTTATAAGGAAGTTTTTTAGGGTTCGGGACAAAGACGACGTATTGGTTAACCTGGATATATTCAGCGTCAGAGGAGCTGTACATTGATCCCAAACTCATAATACTTAATCCACTGAGCCCTCCTGTAACATAGCCCATAGAGCCACTAATTAGCAGTTTGGAAAGCAAGTTATCTGCATCGCCACCCGGCTGGACTGTTTCTTCATTAAAAGTAACGTCAAAACCGGCCAAAGAGTAAGCATTTTTGGCTACCGAGTCTTTAGAATTAGCATGCCAGTAGAGCCCATGAGTGTCGCTGTGCTGTGCAGAATTCGGGGTTTTACCAGCATCCCGGGCACAACCAACCAGCGATGCACTGGCAACAAAAGCAGAAACCAGAGATACAAAACGTTTAGTTTTCATTTGAGACCCTTCTTTGAATGATTTTTTTGTCTAGAAGCATTATTTCATACTCGTCAGTTTCTCAAACAACCAAAATGCAGAAAAAATGAAAAAATGTGAAGCGAACAAAAACCAGCCTTGTAAAGAAAAATCCCTCTAAATTAAATCGTATAATCAGTGGGACTAAATATTCAGAGGCTTTTATGGGTAAACCAACAGATGAGCAAAGGGTCATCATTGAAAATGCAAACGCAAATAATATGGTTATTGCAGCACCAGGGTCTGGGAAGTCATTTACGATGATCGAGGCTGTGATCTCAATCCTCAGGCAGTTCCCATATGCCAAGGTTGGAATGGTCACATTTACTCGCGCTGCAACAAATTCATTGGCTGAAAAGCTGAAAAGTCGGTTAAGTAAAAAAGACCAGGATAGGGTGCTGGTAAATACTTTCCACGGCTTTATCCGGATGCAACTGGACATGGTCAACTGGAAGGGCAAGATGCTGATTAGCTCGGCACAGCGTTCTGTAATTCATCGTGCGTTAAAGGAGTCAGGCGCGCCTTTCCGTTACCCGGAAGCTGAATTTGCTATTGATGCGATTGGAAGGGAAATGGATACAGACATCATTTCAGTTCGCCATACGCGTCAACAAATCCACTTGTTCAACACATACCAGGCAATATGTCAGAAAGACCACGTAGCTGACTTAAATGCACTCTCACGTTTTGTCGTGGGCCAGATGCACTCAGGAAAAATGCAGCCACTAAATTTGACGCATTTAGTTGTAGATGAGGTGCAAGACACCGACTCGATTCAGTATGCCTGGATCGCACTACATACAAGGGGTGGTGTTAACACGAGCATCGTAGGGGATGATGATCAGGCAATCTATTCTTTCAGGGCCTCCGGCGGGGTAAAAATATTCCAGCAATTTGAAAAACAATTCAGGCCAAACATATTTTATCTAAATACCTGTTTCAGGTGTGAACCAGAAATTCTTAAGGTTGCAGGGGCATTGATTGAAAAAAATGTTTACAGATACGTTAAGGATCTGCGTTCAGCTAAAAGTGGTGGTGGAAAAGTTAATTTCCGCTCATATGTTGATATGGATGAACAGATTCAAGGCATCCTCAATCTAATTAACCAAGACCCAAATGGCTGGGCAATCCTTAGCAGAGGTAATGCACATCTTGATCAGCTTGAAAGCCTCATAGAGCAGCCGGTTCTTCGTTATGGAGGCAAGTCCTTTTGGGATGAGAAAGAGACGAGCGACGTACTGCATCTGATGGCTTTCTTTCGGCAGTCCAACGATGTTCGATTAATGAAGAGGGTGCTGGCGCTTTTCGGTGAAAATGAAGAAGTTTTGGATCAAACAGCATTTAGCATGAAAGGGAGAAAAGTAACTTTTGGTGAACTGAGCATCCCAGATGCAAGTTCCCTGGAAACAAGAACACTTCACTCAAACTTCACCCGGTTTACACAGGAGACTCGGGATAAAGTTGAAATCGAAAAGCGCTTCGCAAATCTGATTAAATGGATGGAATTGTCATCAATAAAAATGAGGACTCAGAAAGGTTCACCTTCACTGACACGAATTGCGTTAGATACCTGTAAGCAATGGGCTGAGAAAAATGGCTGGCAAAACATGATAAATCGAGCTGCGGCGATGTGTTTGGGGCCTAAAAAGAAGGATGAGGAATATACGCCGGATAAAGTAGTTTTATCGACATTGCATGGTTCGAAGGGGCTAGAATGGAAAAAAGTCATTATTATGAGTTGCAATGCTGACCAGATCCCAAGCAAGAGATCAGTGGGGCAGGAAGCGATTGAAGAAGAGAGAAGACTTCTATTTGTAGGATTTACACGAGCAGAACAACAGCTGCATGTAATGTGGTACGGTGATCCGTCCTTCTTTTTAAGCGAATGCGCCGAAGAAAAATTGAAAGAGGCAGCGAATATGAGAATAGAATCAAATTTAACAGAAGAATTTTCCAATCAGTATTTACAATAATGACTCTATGTTGTATAAGAATATTGAGCTTTGTATTATCGCTCCCACATTTCAAGTAACTGACAAAAGTTACTTTGCGCATTAAGCGCGGATTCAGCCGTGAAAAGCGGCCAGCTTACTTAAGCTGCAAGGCACCACCGGCAAAATGTCACCTTTGTCGCTGGTGCCTTTCCTATGCCCGTAAAAAGGCAAACCGAATTTACCAAATCGTAACTAATTTAGCTCTTGATTGAGCTATTTTCGTTGCGTACTTCTAATGCCAGAAAGTATAAATCAGGCGGTTCATAGCTTACGGGAGATGAATGACAGGCTTTGCCTTTGTGTTGGAATATTCCATTATTCCTTCCTTCTTACTATATATAGGTGACCCCAAATGTCTAAAAGCAAAGCACGCAGTAAAGCCCTTCTTCTGGCCTTCGCCGATCTGATTCCGGATATGGACAAGGCAGTTAACAAGAAGTTATTGGAATCTCTGATTATTTACTCAGGGCATGATAATGACCTTATTGTTATTTTGAATGAAGACGGACCAACTATAATTGAACTGAACTCTTTAAAATCGGTTTCTATGCTGGCCCAAAAGCTTTCAGCTTTTTCAACTTATTATCATGTAGAAATGCAGCAAATTCATGTCAATCCAATTGACTTTGAGAAGGCTTATAAGCTACTCAAAGAAGCACCTGCAATTCCCATGTTTAAAACTTTAGCTGAACTGGATAAGTTTTTAAATGAAGAGTTTGAAAAGTATGGGTTGAACACATTCCTTGATGTGGATGACCTAGATTATTCACTCGATAAATCCAGAGAGTTAAAAAATGATCAGTTGATTGCCTGGGTTTCTGAAATTATTGTGAAGCGCGATAAATTAGCATTGCGTAATCGCTTTAATGAAGTGACAAAGGCACATTATGAAACTGTAGATGCATTGTATGCAGCCGTCCGTCCCTTAATGAAAGAATTAGGTTTTCCTGATGAACTCATGCTACATACCTTTAGTGAATTGAGCGTTTTCGATTCCAAAGGCTGGGACCATGCTATCAAATCTAAAATTGAATTTCTCACAAAACGAGAAGCGCAATATTTAGATGACAAAATGAAGGCAGAAAAACGGCAGTTAACAATTGATGAACTTTTGACTCAAGTCAATAGCGCTAAAACAGCTAAAGAACCAAGACCTTTTGGTCAGACGTTTTGTTTTGCTGTTCTTGGCATGATGTCATTGATGTTCATTGTAAATAAATTTATTTAATCCTGTTAAGGGGGAACCCTGACAGGGCTTCTCTTTGATTAAAATGAGGAGAGAAGAAATGTCACATCTTGAATATGTTAATGAAGTTAAAGTGTCCGGGATAGTTATCAGTGCAATGGAGAAAGAAATGACTGACGGTAACGTTGGGTTATTAATAAAGCTCAAAAACAGAATGAAGACTGAAATTAATGGTGAAATCGCTGAGAGAGAATTTTCTATTCAAATCAAAGTGTCACCAGAAATGTATTCAGGCTGTTTCACTGGTATAAATCAAGGTGATGAGTTAATGGTCTCCGGTTATCTTGTTGTGGATATTGTCACGTTGGAAGGGAGAGAGCACCCTCTTGACTACATGAGAGTCGTTGCAACAAGTAAGTTAGCTCACATACCTAAACCCCCCAAGGGTTTTGGGCAAAGTAGCTTTAGACAGATCTGACATTTAAACCACCCTAAAGGGGAGAAATCCCTTCATGGGAGATCTCCCTTTGGAGGCCCCATGAAACAAAAAATTAGCTCGACATCATTTATTGGTAAACAAATGGATTTTTTCTCTATATTCGATTTTGAAGAAGAGGAAAATGAAATAATACCCATAGTTGAGTCTCCGCTTGAATATATAAATAATGCAATAGCCCAAAAGCAAAGCATGCAATCAGAAAAAAAACATTCTGGCCCGGAACTGGTGCCTCATGTGTCGGATGATGTTGCATTGCTAGGTCATTGTTCCAAATTACTCAACAATCAAATTCTGCATGGAATTAGTTTTGCTTCTGAAACTGATTATCTCTTCACTTTAGAAGAATACAATGCAGAATTAGGTGGTCTGGTTATCGACTGGGCTCCTGAAGATGTATATCAGTTATACGTCGTCGCAATGGAAGAGTCGTTGGAAAACGTTAAATATCTTGTCTTTACAAAATCACTCTATACAACTGATGAATTCGGAAATATCAAAGTGAATCCGCTTCTTGAAGCAGAAACACGTTGGTATATGTCGCAGTCATTTGAGCTTACATGTGCCACTCATGGTATAGATGCTATTGAGTTTAGGTCAGAGCTTAAAAAAAGCTTGTATGAATACACGCACAGTTTTGAAAGTGAAAATGTTAAATTATCTCAATATCATCAGGATAAAGAGATTATTTTGCATGATTGTAAGGAAGATATGGGATGGGATATCTTTTTCGACCGTGACTATTTATTGGCAGAAAATAAACTGGCAGTAAAATGGACTGATCGGGATATAATGGATGTCTATTCTAAAGCATTTAAATCAACAATTAATTTGTTTGAAAAACTTGTCGTAAATAACAAGTTAACATTAAGGGATACATCAGGTTGGGTTATCGTAAACCCTACATTTGAGCGCCAGTTCGAATGGATTGAATCTGAAGTATTCGAAATTGTAGGGACTCATCTTGGTTACAACGTTGATGCTATCAGAAAACAGATGGTTACAGCGTGTAAGATGACCTTCAACTAATATGCCACTGGCAAACATCTGCCAGCGGGCGGTGTTTGCATTTTACCGGAGTTTTAAAAATGACTAACGCCGCAACTATATTAGAAACCGAAAATTCATTACTGGAAGAAAATATTGGTAATCTGTTACCCGCAAATGTTATATCTACAAAAGCATATGCGAATAAGGAACAATATTACCTGGTTAAGGCCAAAGATTTGTTTGGTATTCCTGAAATGTCCGAGGATATGATAGTTCCAGTATTTAAACGTTTATCTCCACATCGTGCAAACCTGAATAAGGATTATATACCGAATGCTCGTATACTTGAGCAAGTAGTACAATTGCTCGTAAGTAACGATATAGATTTAAGTGTATGCCTGAAAGGGGAGTCTGGTTCTGGTAAGACTGAAATGGCAATGTACATTAGCCATATGCTGAATTGGCCGCTAACCATAAAGCAAATCAACAGTAATATTCGTGCTGATGAACTTGAAGGTGAGCGTAGTCTCATTAACGGAAACACCAGTTTTGTGCCCAGCGAGCTTGTAACGGCGTTTCAGGAAGGCCACCTCATTCTTCTGGATGAAGTGGACAAGATTGACCCTGATACCGCCGCGAAGCTGCATATGCCTATAGAGCGTAAGCCCTGGTCACTAGCCGCCAACGGTGGCGAAGTGGTTAATGCCAATAAGTTTACGCGGTTTATGGGTACAGCAAACACAAACATGAGTGGGGGATCTCGTAAGTTCGTTTCATCACAGCGGCAGGATGCAGCGTTTATTAAACGCTTCCTGATTGTGGAGATGGAAAGGCCTTCAGAGGTTGCATTAACCAACGTTTTGCTTAAACGCTACAATAGCCTGCCTATGCTGGTAATTGAAAAATTCGTTTCGGTAGCCGTTGCAGTAAACAACATAGGAACTGAAGACATTGTAATGGATATTCGTCAGCTTGTGGCATGGGTTGGAACGTCGATGACGTTAAAGACCATGTCCTTACTGGATACGTTTAAAATTGCTTTTGCGTCGGCTCTGCCTGCACATGCCAGTGGTATGGTGCTGGAAGCCATCGATTTAAAACTCGGTGACGATAAGAACCGTACAATGGAGTATTACACTGCAAAAAAGTAGTTATAGATGGGACGAGTTATCAGAAGGCTGAATGCCTTGTGACAGACTTTGCTCATCTTTCGTTTTACGGTTTTTTGAGTGCAGACGGGGATGAAACTTTCGCGATTGCACAGGAAGGAAATCAATATATAGGTCTTAAGCAGCACAATAATGACTATTCATTTATTTGTTATCAAGATTGTGACAAAGATATGGAAGCCATGATTAAGGGCCTTGAATCAAAAGGATTCATGTATCAAGGAAGTATTCAATCGACGTCTGTCGAGAGTGAATTTCCTGGAATTCTTTTAACAACACTTGAGAAGTAATAATCTTAACCCTATCGGGAAATCTTTCCCGACAGGGAGGTTTTCCCATTTTTTTAATCTGGAGAAAACCTATGACTTTCAATACTTCTAAACTTAATAAAGTTTCCGCTAAGCAAATCTGTGATAACTTTGTAAAAGCACATCCTGATTTGTTGGAAGGTGCTGTTATAACAAAAATCGAAATCAGTGGTTGTCAGGGCTCTCGGCGTACCGATAAAATCGAACTGTCCTATGGCGGCGATGATATAACGGACCAGAAGAGCGTGTCTAAAAGTGAAGTTCGCTGGATAGACATAAAGGCACTGAGTTTCAAAAGCACTATCACTAGTCGAATTTCAACACTCTGTTCACGGTTGTGTATCCGCTATAGCAATATGTGGATTTTGCCTGTCGAAAGAATGGAGGAGTTTCTGGAAGAGGCACAAGAAATTGAACGTGAATTTCAAGCCGGTATCCAGAATGTGGTTGATAACTATGACACTCATATTCAGGCTGAGAAAGATCGCAGTCCGTTGATGTCAGATTTAATCGACCAGTTGAAATTAACGAAAGATGATTTTATTAAATCATTCCGGTTTAATCTGGCGCATTTCATTCCGTTTTCACCGATTAGTGTGGAGGGGGATGAAACACAGGACTTTTATCAGGAACAACTGATAATCGATTTGGCCGATGAAGCTATGAAGGTTTATGCAAAAATCAGTAAAAATGATAATTTGCGTTCCAGCACGATTGACCGATTAAAACAGATGCAAGATAAAATCATTAGCTTTATGTTCATTCATAAAGAGGCGGTTGTTCTTGCAGAAGCTATCAAGCACGTCATGAATAATTTACCCAAAGGCGCCATTTCTTCTCCCCGTGATGTTGCGGTGTTAAAGCAATGGTTCTATTTCATGAGTGATGCGTCAATGCTGAAACGTATTATTTCTGGTGAGCAGAAAGTAACAGATTGGCTGGATTCCATTACCCGGTCATTCAATATTGATTCACAGGATAATACGGCTAACTCTCAGAATGCTTTTGAGGATGATGTTTTTTCTTCAGCAAATGTGTTCAGAGAAGATCCGCTTGAAGAAGTTGAGAAAAACGCAGTAACTGCACCTTTGTCTGCTGTTGTCCCTGAAGAAGATGTTTCCCTTCAGGCCAGTGGTAGTAATAGTGCTTTTAACAGCGAACTCGAACTGAACGGCTGGTGATTTAGTCTTGTAAAAATAACCCCAGATGGGTACTTCACCATCTGGGTGAGTACCCTTTATTAATTAAAGGTACTCAAATGAAATTTGATTTGAAATCTTCACCCCGCCATATTCAACGCCTGACGAATATAGCCAGCGTGATAAGCGGTATAAGTGGTCTTAATGTTGTAATAGACAATAAGGTACATACACCTTATTTCAACAGCGAAAAGAACGTTTGTGTATTACCTAATGGTGATTATAGCGATGAGAAATTCGTCAAGCTAATTGAAGGGTTTATATGTCATGAAGCTGGACACGGTCGCTATACAGAACATGAAGTATACCGTGAAGCTTTTGTTGGGGAACTGATTAATGCAGATGGCTTCATCAGTATAGATGATAAGCTGAACGCTGAATTTCAAACCCTTAAACAAAAGAAAATCGCATATGCCAGGGCTTACCGTCTACATGGACTTATTAATCTCTTTGATGATGTCCAGATGGAAGAGAAAACGGGTATTAACTATCAGGAGGCAAAAAAGCGCCTCGCGGTAAGTTATGCCTTGATGGTTGAAGCTGGGCGAATGACGGTTGATGTTTCTTCAAGCCCTCAAAACCCTGTTCAGTTTATTGAAATGTTCCTGCTTAATACATTGCGGGTTAACGTTCTCCAGCAAGAAGGGCATAAAGAAACGCTTGATCCATTTTTCGATTATGCAAAGAAAATCCTTGAGCCTGTAATTTTAGAAGTTGATGAGATTATTCATCAGGCTCTAAGTTGCAAAAGTACGCAAAATTGCGATTCTCTGGCGCGTAAAACCTTGGCTCTTTTAGAGCGTTTACGGGATGAAGCCAAAGAGAAACAGCAAGAAGAGGATCAGAATAAAGACCCGCAAAACGACACAGACAATTCATCTGGCTCTGAGAATGAACCTGATTCCGAAACCAATGGTGACAACCAGGGTGAAGGGGATGGAGATTCCGAAGAGCAAGACGATGATGCTGGTAATGGTAAAGCACCTATGGAAGATAATGAGCCGTCAGAGCAATCTAAAGGGGATGAAGAAAGTGCTGAGAGCGGTAACGGTGAACCTGATGGAGAGCCCGAAACCGATGAATCGGCTAACCCTGACTCGTATGATGCTGACGGAACTCCTTCCCAAATCGACAGTTCCAATGGAAATCCTTCCGATGGGGAAAGTAACTTTTCTCCTGAGCAGTGGAGTATCCTTGCCAAATTGCTGGATGATTTTCTTAACAGCGATGAGGAAAGTGAAGATTTTCATGAGGCTCTTGCAAATGAAATCTCCGTAATTGCTGCCAGTGTGTCGGATGAGGTTAAAGCTGAATTTGGTGCAAATGAGTGGGATCTTCCAGATTTGCTTATTGATCTGAATGTCTACAATGAAGCATTAAATATCAGTCAGACTCTTGGGGCAGACTTATCTGTTTTACAGCAGGTAAAAATGCGTGGTCAATTTAAAACCCGTGATAGAGGCTTGTCATTCGACATTAATCGATTGATCCAGTCTCCGATGGGTGTGAGGGATGTATTCCGGTCGCAAAGCGAATCTAAAAACCGGGGCCACGTCGGCTTGGTTATTGTTCGTGATATTTCAGGTTCTATGATTCTGGATCACCGTTATATCCACGCAATTAAGACTGACCTTGCATTAACTTTGGCGATTGAAGCTAATTCAAAAATGCACGTTGCTAATGTGATTTATCCGTTTGTCGACAAAGACTTTGAAGTTATCAAAACGTTTGATGAAAACGCGGAAGAGACGCTTTCAAAATTTTCACTCGGCTGTAAAGGGAATAATACCCCAACGGGTTCCGCCTTAATGGCTGCTGTAGAATTGTTACTTGAAAGCCAGTTTGACAGGAAAATTGTTTTCCTTATTACTGATGGTTATCCGACAGAGTCTGATTACACCATTAGTGATGTTCTTACGGTAGCTGAAAGTAACGGTATTGAAATCGCTGGTGTAGGCATTAAAACTGATGAGTTAATTGGTTTTGATGAGGGCACCTTCGTAAATGTTGATGATATTTCTTTACTGCCGAATGTGGTCAGTAAATTAGTACATCAAATTCTATCTAATTAACTCTACCCAATCGGGGCAAAATGACGCCCGGTTGGGTCGTTTTGCTCCCTGAAGGATTAAGGAGCAATATATGACTCAGATAAAGACTTACCGTGTCGAGTATGAAAAAGTCGGGATGATGCATCGTGTCCGTATTTTTGGTCGCATGGGTGAAGTTGTCAAAAGTGAATTGCCAAAAGAAGTAATTCTCCGGGATGTATCTATACCGGAGGGTAATGTAAAAATGGCAACATCAATGGTTGATGGTTTTATCCAGCGTCTTGAAAATAATGGCTTCAAGTCTGAAGCGTAATTGTTAAGGGCCATTATGGCCCTTATTCTTAGATTCTGCGTTGTGGGTTTCTCCCTGTTTTCTGCATCGCAGAGGGCATTGAGAAACCCACAATGCCAGATAAGAGAGAACAAAATGACTTATGCATCACCGGCTGTTAAGCGTACACCACATGAAGTATCTGAGCACTTTATTAAAATGGTTCACGCTCGTGTTGCGGAAGCCTCTGGCTGGCGCTATGTATTCGATAGAATACCGGCATTTAAAGATGCTTGTGATAAAGCACCTAGCCAGGTTCCTTGCCCCTTCACCGGGGACGGGAAATCAAAGTTCCGTTTCCGAAAAAAAGACCTCTAT
This sequence comes from Leclercia sp. LSNIH8, assembly GCF_002920195.1. NCBI lineage: Bacteria > Pseudomonadati > Pseudomonadota > Gammaproteobacteria > Enterobacterales > Enterobacteriaceae > Leclercia > Leclercia sp. LSNIH8. Next base: position 160,929 of record NZ_PQJY01000006.1, read on the forward strand.
ACCGGTTGTGCTATTCACAATGATTTCCCTGTGAATGCATTTTGTGACGGTATTGATGTGCTGGCAGAGTATTACAAGTTGAGCAAAACCCAGACTTGTAAGAAGATCTTGACTGATTTCTTTGGTATGGATCTGTACGCTCCGTTAACTGATGCGGATCTCGAAAGTGAACGGCGTTATAAATCAACAGTTCGTGCAACCGAAACGCTTGATAGCGATGAAGTTGAAAAACGGCTGCGTAAACTTGAAGTGTTATATCACTATACAGGTGAAATCAAGCCAGGGAGTCCTGTGGGCATGTATCTCCGAAATCGTGGTCTTAAACGAATTCTGAGTAATCTGCCTAAGGATCTTGGTCTGAACAACCGACTTTACTATATGGATAAGTCACTAGAGAAACCGTCAACTTACCCGGGAATGATCGCAATTTATCGTGATACACGGGGACGTCCTCTGACAATCCATAGAACGTTCGTAGAGAAAAATGGTGATAAGGCTCGGGTAGAGAATCCGAAACTGATGATGAAACCGCCTGCCGATATGACCGGCGGCTCAATTCAGCTGTACGACCCACACTACAACTCAGGTACCCGTACCTGGACGTTAGGTGTGGCTGAAGGCATAGAAAACGCGCTGTCAGTAACTGAAGCGACTTCAACACCGTGTTGGGCTGCGAGCTCTGCCTGGTGTCTTGAAAACGTTGAAGTGCCGGATAGTCTACTGCCTCCTCCGGATGTGAAAGAAATACAGTTTTACGTCTGGGCGGATAAGGATGTTGTGAATTCAAGAGGCGCTTGCCCGGGTATGGAGTCAGCAATACGACTTCAGGCCCGAATGGAAGAGTTTTTTGCAAAGCGATATCCCACTTCAGAGCTGACAATTAAAGTCTTTGAACCAGATTTCGATATTCCTGAAGGGACGAAAGGAATCGACTGGAACGAAGTATTGAAATTAACAGGACCTGATGGCTTCCCAGTAAAATGGGCTCCTGAATGTCTTGCTCAGCTTTAAACCCGATAACTCCCCCGCCTTTTTAGGTCGGGGGGGGTTATCTCTTTAGTGTTTAATTTCATAAATACTAAACAGATAATTAGATTTCCTTCGTGAAAATCACCTGTTATTCAGGTTTTTTTTACGGCTGAGATGCTTGCTCAGTTAAATAAATGTGCGGTACATCTGGCTACGGTCGGTTGTATGACGTGGTATATCCATATAACTCAAAACCCCTGACGGGAGTATTACCGTTAGGGTGATGCTCATCGTTTAATATAAGAGAGCATTGTTATGAAAACTGAAAATCAAGACTTATTTAATAAGTTTGCTGCTGTGATTTCATCTCGTATCGTTGAGCAACCATCATCATGCTATTATCTTCATGATAGTGAAGTTGACCTTACGATTTTAAAACACAGCATAATAGATAAGGACAAAAACCTGTTGTATGTAATTCGCCCTTCAGGTACATGTTTGTTACGCTGTGATAAATATTTTTTTCCGAATTACTATCTTACCTGTCGTGGAGATTATAAAGCATTCATTTATGTGCATTTTAATCTTGCTACAGGAAAAGCGGAAGATATCACGTGGCAACAAGCTTTAGAAGTTTTGTCCAAACCGGGAAGGCCCCCATTGAGAGGTTCTCTTGGAAGATTTGATTATTTAAAACTTGTGGTTGATGATCTTCGTACCCGTGGTTATGCCGATTTTCTACCGGCATATAATCTGGATGGACTTCGTCATTTTGCAGTAAAGGATGAGCGACCATCTCTTGTCAGTTATATCGACAATGTCATAGCTCTTTGCGCATAAACATATCACATATTTTAACTACATCCCTGATGGCCAATCCCATCGGGGGGGCCCTCAGCATTTAACCTGGAGGCCTTATGAAATTAGCTACAGATCTTGTCAATGCAGTTCTGATAAAGGATGGTGTTGTACCGGTTTCCATTACTGAGATGCCTGTACAGTCTCTTGTAAATCCTTTGACACAAGTGCATCTCAGCCTGTACCTGAAAACAACGCATTTATCGCGGTTCGTCCCTGACTATGTCGAGACTCTGAAAGATTGTCCGGTATCGTATGATATCGGCCTTGAACTTCAGCAGTGTATCAGCAGTGCTGAATTGCTCTGCGAAGACATGGAATCGCTTGAATTTATCTCTGTATGGATAGAACTCTATACGTGTAATTCAAAGCAACAACGGTTTGAGGAAAGTAACTTTTCTCTTCGTTCCGAAGATATCGAGCTGGCTAAGATGCTAGCTTGTTCCCATGATCTCTTGATTAGCCAGGCTGCTTGTTTCTGGCTTTTATATTTTGATGACTTCATGAGATATGTGCGTAATAGACTCTGTACTTTACTCAGAGAAGTTTTAATACTGATTGCCGGACTGCGGAATGCATTCTTGCACCGTAATGAAGATCAGTTAATTAAGAGAGTGAAGTACGGGAATGAAATGCTGGAGGTAACTCTTAAAGCTATTGCACTATGTTCAATGGACCGGTATCTGAAATCATTTACCTCTTTACGAACAGAAGCGGCAGCTTCGGGTTTTATCAAATGTGTTAAGTCTTATATCAGTACAGGGTGGAGACATGGTTATATAGTCTGTCACTATTATCGAAATGGACAGTCTCTTGGTAAGTCATTACCACTTTTTATAAGTGAGACGTCTGAATACAGTATACAGAAACGAGTAAATCGTCTTATATCTTCCACGATATCAGGGCGAAATAAAGATTTAGGTCTTTCTGATTTCTGATTAACACTACCCATCTGGGGATTACTCCCCTGATGGGCGTAATCCCTTTTTATAACGAGAGGATTACATGAAAATTATCGAGAAAATCATTAATGCATTTCTGATGTCACGCAATCACGCTGTGAAGGTCAGCAATGTTATCTGCTTAACTGGTTGTGACGGTAAATTTACTGGTATACGCTGTGACGCCGATGTTTCATTTGATTTTCTTCATTCGTATGCTAACGCATACAGTTCAATATTTTTAGATATCCCGTTCCCTGGGTTCGAAGACCAGAACATTACGGATTGTGTTAAACGTCAGTTAGATGTAGTGAAAAATAAGCAGAATCGGTCTTTCTTTATTGACCATATTAGATTCCCGGTTACTGTCAAGGAAGGATTCACTCTACAGCGCGGTGGTAGTTACGACGTGACTGATAGTGAATATAACAAGCAACGATTGCTGCATTTAACTCGACATGGACGTTTTGGTGAAGACTATCTCACGTACAAAGAAGGACTGAGTCCCTTCTTTTCATTTGTGAATGTAGAATTACATGAAACTATGAAGGAAGGTATTCGTTTAGCACTTGATGTTTTAAATAAGATAACAACTGACCAACCTGACCGTCTTATAAAGGACTTTAAATATCATGACTGTTACAATAGTTATAATGTTCAAATATTTTGTAAGGGGTTGCCAGTTGATATTCTGGAAACGATGATCGCACCTGACTTTTTGTCATCCGACATGTCTGGTAGTCGTCAGATCATCAAAAATGCACGCCGCTATCTTAAAGGCTTTGCCCACAGTAATCGTGTTTACATGAAGTACGGTTGGCGCTTAGCGGATATCGACACGTCTGATTATGCTAAAGTCATGTCAGATAAAGAAATGCATGCCAGAGATGATCTTAAAATGTTTTGCGGTGTCTTTGTTAAAGAGTGCTTCGCATCCGGAAAAGATGAATACGAAGCCTACCTTCAAGAAAGACAACACGCTATTCGTTACGGGTATTAAAACTTATTTTCAACTTATCTAATCCCTGAGGGAACTCTTCCCTTGGGGAGAATTCCCTCTTAACCGAGGGCAATAAAATGAAAGCTATTTATAAATTAATTGAAGCGATGCTGGTGAAGATGGGTTTTGAAGGTGCTGCGATCCAAAGTGTCAATCTGGAAACCGGAGTCATTCAGAGTCTTGTTGTGAAGGTTGATATTCCAGTCCGGACTTTAAAACCGCATTTAATGCGTTATCTGCGCGACTGGGAGCCTTTATGGGGCCCTGACGTGGATAACCATCCTGTTGCACAATATTGCTCAGGAGCTGCGTTGTTGAAGGCTGGGCCGGTCACTCTTGAAACCTTGCAGTTTGAGGTTTCAGTGTCAGCAGCTCACCTGCGTCTTGTTGATGTTGAGCCAGACTGGCTGAATGAAGGTGTGAACCGTGAAAAACTGGACTATGTCTATTATCGTTCCAGCAATGCAGACAAGGATTTAATCCTTGGTATGGTTGAAAACGGTCACAATTTCATCAGCCATCTTCATGGCCAGTTACGGTCACGCTTATCTCAGGTTCTTCCGCTTATTTTCGCAGTTACAGAAAAGGTTGCGGAAAGTTCAGTTCCACAAGTGTTAACCAGGTTCTTCAGTGTTGACCATCAAATCAATACTCAGATAGTAGTTGAACCGGTACCCGTTTCAGTTGCAGACCAGATAATTTCTGCCAACTGGGATGTGAGTAGTATTTCTGGGGCTGACAAGTTCCTGAACCATGTTAATCGTTACCTGTCGGGTAGGGTGATGAAGCGGCGCATTTACGCTGTTATTGAATCTTGCAACGATGGCCCTTTAACTCTCGACGCGAATCTAGGTTGCTTTACTTCACCTCTTCTCGTCACTGAGTACAAAATGGTTCAATCGCATTCTTCATCGCTGTACAGAAAGGCTATAAATAACTCGCTTAAGCAAATCAATTCGTATGCTCCAGAGCATTCGGATGATCTGCTTTACATGTAATTAATAAATAACCCTAAGGGAAGCTCAATCCCTTTAGGGGATGCTTCCTTTATTCTTTCAAGAGGAAGTAGATATGTTTAATGAAAACGATGATATAAATTTTGTTAGCGCCATGCTTAAAAAACAACTTGGTCTGACAGTAATTCAACAGGATATTAAACTGTTTGATAAGTCTAATTTCTTTGAACAACTCTCATTCAAAGCAGAAGTGGCGACTGATGATTTGTTATTCTATCTTGATTCATATATCGAAGAGTTGATAAAACATAAAGCGCCGTATTCTGAAACCGAAGTTCTCCGGAATAAAATCAAATACCTTTTTAAAGTATATGAAAAGTCTGGGTTTCAGAAAATAACAATTCGTGGTTATCATAATGCGCATAGCACTATGAAATTTTTCGATATAGCAACATCAATATTGGCGGCCTCAGAATCGTTGCCTGAATATGATGAATTTCAGAAAGGTCTCAGAAAGGAAATTTATCAGAATAGAATGAGTGTTGACGGGAAAGTTCTTATTGCCCGGTATGCACTGAAGCAATTTTTCCATTCTGATTTTGGCGACTTTATCTATGAGTTTGAGAAAAAAATAACAGAGTGTCTATTTAATTCTCTTCAGGTTATCAAGTCTGTTAAAAATTCATTTCATAGTTTAGGTCAATATCAATATCACCGTCGTGTAAATCATGAACTGATGTTGCATCTTGAGCTGAACACTGATGAATACCCGGCTTGCATGCCTGATCTTTACATTGGTTTCAATGAGTCTGAAGGCACGACGGGGGCGTATTGCGATGATGAAAAACTCATTCGTCTTTATACCTGCGTAAGTTCCGGACACGATGTGCCGGTTATGATGAACGTTCGTTTCACTGGCAGTGATGGGAGTGTTAAGTGTGAATCCTCGCACGGAACCTTCTCTTCTGTGGGACCTTGTGGCCGAGTACAAATCTGTGACAGAGCAGCGTTGATCCATGAAGCGATTGAAGAGTTTCGGGACGGTGTTTAACCGGTCCTCATTCTCACCTCATCGTAAAAAGTAACTTTGTTCGACTAAATGATTGCGTTCACTTTCCTGTTTAACTGGCAGGATAGAATGATTTAGAAAAACATATTTTTATCCACCCACTGGGGAAGTTGCTCCCCTATGGGGCACTTCCTTTCAATTTTCCTGAGGAAGTGAAAATGACTAATTATACTGATAATCAAAACTACGTTCGTGCAGTACTGGCAGACATTGGCATTGATTTTGATGAGACAGAGATTCATATCAATGTCTCTCACTGCCAGGGCGACGAGGTTTCTTTTTCTTGCAGTATATCAGCCAGTGAATTAAGACAGTCTGTGGACCATTATGCGGAAACGCTTAATGCTACTCAACTGGATGGACTGGATGCTAATACCCTCAAGAAGCGCCTGGTTTACTTCCTTGAGGTCTTCGACCAAGTTTCCGGTCAGTATCTGGATATCTCTGGTAAACACTACGCGACTAGCCGCTTTGAATACGATGATGTCTGTTGTGATATCCTAAGTCTTTCTGCGGATAGCACACAACCTGGTGGCTATGATCGTGAAGAATACAAAAAACTGATGGAAGTTGATGGACAGGTTTTAATCGCCCGTTTTGCACTGGAACAATTCTGGAATACGCATTTTATTGGGCTTATCAACTATGTATCAGATGAAATAACATCCGGTCTTCATGATGCTTATCGCACTTTCAGTGATATAAGCATGGCCGCTTATACATTTAGTGAGTATTCATATTCACGTCGAATTACCGACGAACTGAGTCTGCATATTTCACTTCAAGAGGACGATTTCGACGATCAATTAACCGATTGTTATATGGATGAAACAACGCTGCCGTCCGGCAAAGTAGTTTTACGTCGTAATAATGAATCGATTATTGATATTTATGAAAGTTATGCTGCAAAATCTTACTTTCATATGGTTGCTCATGTTCGAGTCCTTGATCAAGATGGTGAAGTCGTTAATGAACTTTACCAAGGGGTGAATGTATCTGAATTGACTGGTGGCCGGGTTAAAATCCATGACCGTCAGGATCTAATTTATGAAGTATTCTCCACATTACGTAAACTCATCCCCGCTACAGAGGTTAAAGTCTCCGTTGCGGCATGAGTGCTGAAGATAGTTTTATATCTTCAGTTTTTTATACTCCCAAGAAGGCACGGTTATCCGTGCCTTTTTTTATTCCTCAAATCTGTTCTTTAATCCGCTATATTTCAACGTACTCATTGACCGATATGATTAACTGCATTGCTCTCCGGTCACAGCTCTTCATAAACCATCCGTTACCTTCCGCATCAACTCCAATCCAAAATGACACTCTTTCTGCTGCTTCCTTTCCTGCTCCGGTTAGTTTCAATTTTTTGACACGTGTTTCCGTTTCCGGCCGCAATCAGTCTACATGCTGGAGACTGCATAAATAAAATTTACTTACTTTGTTTTAGTTTCGCGAAAATAGGTCTCTTATCCGAAAAATGGAACGATAGAGATTTGTATACTGTTTAAAACAAAGGAGTGACTATGCCTGCCACCATAAGTCTGAGCAATATCCCTGTGAACTCGGTCTTTTCCCACGACCAAAGCCAGTTCTCTTATCGGCATGTTGATTTCAGTATTGAGTTGCTGCTTTCTTCGGGAAGTGACTCACAGCTGGAGTATCTTTTTCTCAAACCGGCAGCTGAAGTAAAGGCCGATCTACAGCGTCGTTTAGGCCGTGGGGAACTCTTTGTGACAACAGACAGTTGCGACAATTTTAGCGAAGTCTATGGCTGTATGGGACACGATTGCTGAGGGCTTTATAAAGGCAGGCGTCCGATTTTATAACAATACGAGACACAAGCACCTAATGATGACTGAATCGTTCTATGACTGGGTTGTGTACTGCATCACGGGCGTAATAATGGCGTCGGCGCTCCTCGAAGGAAAAAGAACCCGTTTCCCGGCTGCATTTTTTTACGGAAGCATTGTGCTTCTGGTTGTTTTGATTGTGGCCGGTGGCCTGAACTGGTGGTTTTACCGGTCAAAATTCGGCTCAGTCGTCGTTATTTTTGCTGCTACAACACTGTTAATGACCCGATTCAGGATGGTCATTTATGCGCTCAGGTTTCGGTCGCTGGTTGCAGGTCTGCAATCACACGTTAACAAGGGGTTCAGGATAATCCTCGTTTTACCCGAAAATGAGGACGAGAAGATCGTATTAATGAGCATGTTGTCTAAAAAAATACCCGCAGGCGCGTTGTTTTATACCCAAACTGCTCTGGGTCCATATTCAGGGGATCTACTGCATGCATTGGGACAAAAGCATCTTATGGGCGAAGGTTACCTGCTTCTCTGTGAGCAACAACTTCCTGCCCGAACCTGGCTAAGCACTGTGGAAAACGGTGAACCAGAGACGTCTCTTGCAGTCAATTTTCATTCGATCCCTGATATGGAGTGATACCCCTATGTACAATACCGATTCACAGACCGTACCAGCTGACACCCTGTGTGAAAGCAGTTCTCAGGTGAAAATTCAGTTAAGTCGAAGTGCCTCCCGGGCGCTGACGACGGCGAAAGAAATTCTTGAAACCCGGGGACTGGAATCTGTATCAACTGAAGATCTCGTTCGGGCATGCCTCGAAGAAAATCATCCTCTCGATCTGGCCAGCATCTATCTTGAGCATCGACTAAAACAGAAGGGGACCAGCATCTGCGAATTTTAGCGTTTTGCAACCTATTGGGGAAAATCCGGAATGTGTTTAAATAGCTGTAAATAAAGCAATCTACAGGTAAATCATGAAAAGCAATCTTCATCCTTTTGGAGCGTCTGGCACGAAACGAGTACTCAAAACGGACATTGCGTTGTCGCTGCTCTGTTGGATGTTTACCAGTCCCTTTAGCAACTGGACCGAAAAATATTTTACCGGCACAGAGGTGCCTGAAGCACCGATGCCCGAGTTGGGTCAGGCACCTGAGGCTATCTTTCGATTTGTGCTTAATGATGATGGTTTTGATGTTGGTTATGACGCTGTGGGTATGGATCTCTGCTGTTTCTCTATCCCACTATCTGCAATGCCAACAGTAAATCTCGACGAAGAAGAGACGTTATCCAGGCTGACTGGCGAAATGATCCACGGCGTACTGCTTTCTCTGCCTGAGTACCTTGAGATGCCAGACAGGCTTGTCTATCAGCTAAATGATGAGGTAATGGCGTTCAATTCACACTGTGGCAACGGAATTCTCCATGGATGGACGTCAGCGCAAGAGCTGTGGCGAAACGAGATCTTGCCACGCACACCTATTTTGATGCAGCACACCTCAGTCATTCACTGAGTTCCGGGGGCTCTGGATGAAAAAGCGACTTTACCTGTTGGAATGGAAACTTTGTGAGACACGAGCCTGGTTAGGATGGATGGTTTTTTGGTTGATCATCAGTTTTATGCTGTTATCTGCGATGTTGATGACAGGGCATTTGCTAAACAAGTTTGTCCTAGCGCCCGTCTGGCTGTTTATCTGGTGCTCTCCCTGGTTATGCTTCTTGTTGAAGGTACGCGTGACCGAGATTGATAAAGGGCTGGTGAATACCCTTCAGCTCGGAGGTTTACCGGTTTGTCGGTGGAGCCGTCCTGTAGTTCCCGGCATTTGGTCTGTTGATCGAATGAACGGCCGCTACAGGCTGAACCGTATTGGCACGGATGGCCTAACGGTACATTATCCGTGGCGCTTGCATTATCAGCCTTTGTTCCTGACTCCGGATAACCAGATTTCTGATATTAACGGGGGTAAACATGAATGAAAAATATGACGCTGTAGTGAGTGCAGCTACCTCCTGTCTGTTGTATGTCCGTGAAAACGGAAGGTCAGGCCTCGGGGAATGCCCGGTGGCGTATTCGAATGAACTCATCAACAGATGGCTTAGTTCGGCTGAACGTCGTAATTTGCATTCTCGTCAGTGTTTGCGTTCGATCCGAACCATTCTGAAGCAAGCCAGAAAGTGTCGTCAGCCTGATTTTAAGAGCGTGATGCATTTGCTGGTGGAAGGTAATGGCGTTATCCCGGATGTTACAGTATCGGATTTGGGTAATGTGCAGAGTATACGAAATGAACTTATTGGACTGGGCTGGTGGGTGAAGTTCGGTGTACCGCTGGACTGGCAGCGTATCAATCTGCAACACAGGCCTGTCAGTTTTGGCCTTTTGTCCGACCTTAATCGTTGTTTCAGGCATGACGGCCAGCAGGCTGAACCTCTGCCCCTTTATACAACAGGCAATTCCGATGAACTGCGGAAGGTGTTGGAAAAGTACAGCTACCGGCTGCGTATCGCATCTTCAGAAGTGGTTGAGGATGTAACGGTGTTGCGCTGTTTTATTGAAACCGGAGTGATGAATGTCCAGTGAAAATTTACCTTTCTACCGTGATCGGATTCTGGAGCGAATTGAACAGCTCAGAGCCTTTCTGAATAACCATCAGCCGGTGATGGCGGAACTGATGACTGTGGGGGCCGTCACGCGCCACGAAGAGCGGCTGAAAGAGGTTACCCCAATTGAGGTGAGTACTATTTCTGATGCCTCTGTAGATGACATTATCCGTGTATTTCAGGATTTTTGTATCGATGACATCGATGTACTCAGCAGGAATTCAACGAAAGTAACGACCAAATATCCGGGGCTGATTATTGTTCCTGAGGGTGCCGAACTGCTGAGCAGAATTATTCGCGATATCAACGACGCCAAAACTGACTTTGCCTCAGCTATGAAAAGGGTAAATGATCAGAAACACATCCGCTTTGAGGAAGTTCACCGTAAACTTCCCGGCCTTGTGACAGTGGCGTCTACTCGCAAAATTATGTTTGTGGAGGCACGGCTTAAAAAAGTTACTTTTTGCTGGCGACTAAACCGGAACCAGGTAAAAACCAACGCCAGTGAGCTCATCGCGATGCTGGATAAGCGTCGTACGGCAGCGGTCAAATCGCCAGCGACCACTGACCTGACAGTGGTTGCGAACATCGATAGGGCGAAGGCATTACTTGAAAGAAAGGTCCTACAAGACGGGGATGCGTTACGTCTTTGTCGGACCAATACCTTCCCGGTTCCGATCGCGCATCTGTTCTCATACCGTCCTGAAGGCACGGAGCGTGGAAGTAGCAAATACGCCGAGACGGATTACAAGGTGGTGAAAGCCTCACTGCCCATTTTCGCTGTTGGACAAAAGCCAGCATTTAAAGGTCTTCAGAACTGGGTGCCTGCGTCGGATGACGCACCGTCAAATGCACGAAGGATCAACCATAGCTACACGGAGCTTGTACCCGGTGCGGATCTTGGCATTTTCATTATGAGTAAGGTCTGAGGAGAAAAGCATGCAATGGATCTCCACTACCAGCCAGAAGCTCGATGAGAGACTTTATCGTGTCTGTGTCTGGGTGAAAAAATACCACGAGGACGCTATTAACCGTGTTGTATTGACGGTGGATCTCAGTAAAGCCCGACATGACCCGGGAGAGGATAAGGTACGGTCCGAGTTACTGTGTGGCCATTACTTTCTCATGAGGAAGGAAAACAATGCGAAATCGGCGCCAGCGGATCAAAACTTTGAATTTTTACCTGACGGCCGCAACCTGAGCTGGCAGACGTCGACCCCGGGGCTTCAGCAGCTTCTGCTGAACAATAATGTACCGGAGTCCCTCAGGACCCTGGCTGATTATATTCACATACGTCTGACCAAACTGACAATGGTCCCGATGTCGGGAACCATAATGAAAGCTGCACAGGAAGACAGTATCAGCTGGGTGAAAGTGGATCTGCGATATTTCTGGCAGTATGAACTGGTTGATTCCCATCTGGGACCTGTCCAGGTGTCTCATAAGGCGCTTGTGCGTTTTGGCCGTCTGGCTAAACACGATGAAAATGCCAGCGCTATTCGTATGCTTCGCCAGCGGTTGTCATCACCATTTATTCAGGAATATGAGATGCCTGAGGAGGAGCTGAAGCGTAAGCAACAGATCATGAATACCGCCGATGTGAAAATGCTTTTTCATGCTCATTATCCGGGGCAGAAATTGCTGTTGGCCCGGTATGCCAATGGCTGGGTGCTGGTGGATTGTTTCCTGTTCCACCATATCAAACCCAAAAAGAAGGCGAAAAACAAAACCAAAGCAGGCAAATCAGAAACACAAAATATAAAAACGACGGGGAGTGAGGATCATGGAACTGGGCATTATGGTGTGCATCGTGTTGTTACTCTCACTGGCAGCGGTGTGGATCAGTAACAAGGCGGTGGGATTACTGGAAATCCATTATTTTAAGCGACCGCTGAGCATGGAATATGCGGCGTGGCTGAGGGTGATGTGTGCCGGTTTGTTGTTTATTTTTATCCAGATGGCCCCGGCATTCACGTTTCTGTATACGCTTAAGCTGGTGGCACTGTTAAACTTGGGTGTGCAAACTATGAAGCTTAACGGCGTTTATAAAATGAAACGCACAGGTATGCTGCCGCCGAAAGACGCCCTTCAGGATCTGAACCGGTTTAATCCTTTCCGTAAGAAATAACCCTCAGCAGCGCCCGCATGGGCGCTACTCATCCAGCGCTCCGCGCATGAATTGCGTCATCGCTTTTTTACCAGCTTCAATGTTACGGATATAGCGTGAAACCATCTCCGCGTTGCTCCAGTTACCCATCTCCATGATCTGCAAGAGCGTATACCCGGCATGAGCAAGTTCGATGGCACCGCCTACGCGGACGCTGTGACCGGTCCAGCATCGGGTGCCCGTTTCCTGCGGATGAAGCTCTTCCCAAAGCGCTTCAAAGGCCCGGAGTAGCGTGTTCTTACTAAGCATACCCTCATCCTCGACGGGAATGGGTTCGCCATTTCCCCCGAGCGGGGTTCGGGTAGGCAGATAGGGCATGTTATGGTTTCTCAGCAGCGCATTGATTTCGTTACCCTGGCTTCGTAAACCCCATTCAGGTGGCATATATCCGTTATCCTGAAAGTTAACGGCCTGAAAGAGATAGTCCTTCGGATGGCTGTATTGATCCCTTCCGACCATACCCATCAGCCTTCTCAGTGTGGCTGTGAGGTTAGGGGTCAGATGATAGGTGAGCAGGGTACTGACAGTGGATTTTGTCCGGTATACCGTCAAGGTAAAGCTGCCGGTCTTTTCATCCAGCACAAGGTCTTCCATCCGAATTCGCCTGATCTCCGCTGAGCGAAGCAGTGTTTCAAACCCTGTCCAAATTAGGCAAAGGTCGCGGAGTTTGCGCACCGACTGCGTCGTACTGTGTGCTTTAATCAATGCCTTTAGATCCGTCACCATGAATGGCGTAGCCTGGCGGGTAACTTTCTGCTTTCGGGCTTCAGCCTGTTCGAGGGCCGCAAGAATATAACCCACTTCAGATGTGATGATCCCAGGCTGATCGAGTGCTTTCCTTTGGATACTGTTCAGGGCATGCAGGCACCCTTTAATACTGCTTCGTGACAGTGACTTCTGAAGATGGTCTAAATAGGCCAGCAGTGGAGTTTCAGTCACCGGGAGAGAGCTGGCGGGCCAATCTTCGTTCACCTCCTTTCCTGCATTTGCCTGATACCACTCATTCCAGGAACGCAGCCAATGGAGATACGTCTTAGCCGTATGGTATTTCAGGTGAGAAAAATAGCGGATGAGGCGCATCAGTTGCTTGTCATTAACTTTAACCGTAGACAATTGTTGATGGAGATCGTTGTCTGCAAACCGTCTGGTTACTGGCTGGCTATTCATTGTGTCCACCTGAATACACTGTTTTTATTTACAGCCATTTTAGCATTGCGGTACCTGCTTATGAACAGGTTCCGGGCAACAAAAAAGTGCCGGTGTCAAGTCTTTCGCGCAAATCAAGAAGGACTTGAAACCGTATATGGGACAGTAGGTTAGCTCCTTTCGGGGCCGCTTAGAAGAAGAGCGGCGTTGTCGGCTAGGAGCGACATAGGAGCGTTGGGAGAGAAAGCCGCATCGCACTGTGTAGTGCTGGATTGCCGAGGAACGGCGGGCCTGTCGCATCATCATAGCCCAACAGGCTCGGCGGCATCCAGAATGAAGAACGCGCAGCCTGGGCTGCGCGTTCGATGGATGCCGTTGAATAGCATGCGGTGCAATCATGGCGGCTTCGGTGGTGTGCTGCGGGTCGCCGTGCCCTTCCTGAATCCTCGATCCCCCGCCATGAACGCTTCCAGCATATGCGGGATCAGCGTCGCCGCATCAACGGCCTCGCCATACGCCTGCGCGTGTAGCGCGGCGTAGCGGTCGAGGTCGGCTTTCAAGCTGGTCGGGCAAACGAAAGTCAGCTTGGTGCTCTCGGTCTTCGGCAGCGGGCCGAGCCGCAGCTTCTTGGTCGTGCTCATCGTGAAGTCCCCCGGTTGAAGAACAGCGGCTGGTACCGCCGCAGCACCAGATCCCGGTTGACGATGATGCGAACCGGCAGGCCCGGCCGTTGCGTTAAGGTCGGCTGGATGTTGAGGTTGCGCCGGGTCATCTCCTGGCCGACCTGATTGATGCTGTCCTGCGCGCTGTCGCGCCCAGCGATGATGACGCGATCACCATCCTGCCGGTTCTCCGGCGCGGCCAGCTCGGCACCGACGCCCAGCAGCGTGGTGAGTGCCGCACCGGCAAAGATGCGGCCCCAGTGGTAGTCCACATCGTCCTCCAGCCCGGCATAGCCGGCTGGGTCGGTGCCGGCCAGGTTGTCGAGCGTGAGCGAAGACGTGTCCGGCAGGATGATCCGGTTCCAGACGACTTGAACGCGGCTCTGCCCGTAGCTGACCTGGCTGTTGTATTTGCCCAGGATGCGCGAACCCTGCGGAATCAGCAGGAAGCGCCCGGAGGCTGTGTCATAGACCGGCTCCGTCACCGTGGCGATCACGTCGCCGGGCAAGTCCGACTTAATCCCCGTCACCAAGGCACCTGCGACCACCGTTCCGGCCATGACCTGATACGGCGAAGTTGGCAGGGTCAGATTGCCGGAATTACGGGTTTCAGTGGAGCCACCTTTCAAGAAAGCCTCTTTATGGTCTTGCCGGTTTTGCACCGCTGTCGGGTCAGCAGGCTGGGCCGCCGTGGAGACCGGCCCGGCCGCCAGCGGGTCAAACACCGCATTGGCGGCGAAGCCCGGCGCAGCGGCCACCTGTGTCTGCGCCACCGGCGCCGCATTCTGCCCTCCCGAGCGGAAGAACACGGACGAGGCCGCGGCCGCTTCGGCTTCTTTGCGCAGAGCATCGTTCGGGTCGTGGCCGGGGGCCGCGTAGGCGGCCGTCGCCGGCTGCTGCGACTTCACGATGGCCGGGCCAAGATCGCCCGGCAGCGGCGGCCCCAGTTCGGGAACGGCAGGCGGCAACGCCGGCGGCAGCTTGGAGTAGTCCGTCGGCAGCGCATCCAGTCCTTCAGACTTCGAGACACGATCGACGTTGTAAAGCTCGGTCTGCTCGCCCGCACCGCGCCGCTGAGGTTGCAGCGACCACATCACCGCGCCGAGCACGGCCACCGCCAGGACGCCGGCGAGGATGGCCAGCGTGCGCCGATTCAGGCGCGTGACCGGGCGCGGCTGGGCGCGAAGCGCGACCGCCTCGGGAGCGATCTTGCCCGCCGCCTGCGGCGCGGCAAGGTCGGGAGTGTCATCCTGGCTCATGGTCAGTTCCTCCGCGCAACGCCATCGGTGCGCTCGATCCGCACCACGTCGCCGCCGTCGCCGCCCAGCCGCAGTTCGGCCGCGCCGAACAGGCGATCCACGACGTAGTACGGCGCGCGGAAACGGTAGTTCACCAATTGCCCGTCGCCCTGCGCGCCGATGACAAACAGCGGCGGCAACTCGCCCTGGGCGATGCCCGCCGGAAACTGGATATAGACCTTCTCTCCATCATCGAAGGCGCGTAGCGGCTTCCACGGCGGGTTGCTGCCCGATACCGCGTAGCGGAAGCGGATCTTGTCCAGCGACAGGCCCGTATCGACAGGCGTTGTCGCCTGCGCAGCCTGCGCCTGGCGCTGCAACGCGAGCATCCGGTCTTTCGGGTAGTCCCAGGATACCGACGCCATCCATGCCTTCTCGGTCGAGGTCAGCTCCAGCAGGTAGGTGCGCCGACTGGTGGTGATGACGAGATTGGTTTTCAGGCCGGAACGGATGGGCTTGACCAGCACATTGACGCGCAGATCGGCCCCGCCGCCGCTGGACGTGTCGCCCACGATCCAGCGCACGGTATCGCCGGCGGCGACCGTCACCAGTTCCTCGCCCGGTTGAAGCGAAACCACCGTCACGCGCCCCGGCGACGCATAGACCTGATAAAGCGCGCCATCGGTGAACGGCCACACCTGAATCGCGTTGACGTAGCCCTCACGGGTAGGCGCGATACGCGCTTCTGCATTGGCACGGGAAACGCGCACCTTTTCGTCGGCCGGCTCCGGCGCAACGGGGGCCTCATCGAGTTCCGGCAGCGGCTTCAACTGCGCCGGCAGCGCCAGCGGTTCAGGGACGGCGACGACTTCGACGGGCTTGGGCGGTTCGGGCAATGGCTGGGCCAGCACCGGCTCGTCGAGCGAGATGGACGGCGGCGGCTTGCCCTGCGAGGCGCAGCCCGCGAGGGCCAGCAGCGTCAAAGGAAAAACGTAAAGGCAGAAACGAAGTTTCATGGTTTGGCTCCTTCGGAAGAATCCAGTTCGCGGCTCCATGACAGGCCGTTGACGTAGATACCCAATGGGTTCTTGCGCAAGCGCTGTTCAGTACGCGGGGTTTGCAGGACGGTCGAAAGCACGGCGTTCCAGCGTTCGGTGCCGGCGGGCGCACCGTTGACATAGCGCTGCTCTGTCCAGCGCACGTTGAAAGACGTGTCGCTGGCGCGAACCACGCTGGTGATTTGCACCGTTACCGATTCCTTGCCGATGCGGGCGAATGGGTCATTGGTGCGGGCGTAGTCGTTGAGCACCGCCGCGCCCTTGTCGGTGGTGTAGTCGTAGGCATCGAGCCAGTTCTGCCGCACCACGATGGGGTCGATGGACAGCGAGCGAACCAGCGTCACGAAGCGCGCCAGGTGGTGCGCGATCTGCGCGTCGCCGGGCCGATACGGCGTAGCGGCCTTACCTACAGCGCGCACCTGCCCGGCCTGATCGACCTCGATGACATAGGGCGTCACGATGGACTGCGCCGAGCGCCACACCAGGCCGCCGGCCATCAACAGCGCGAGCACTAGACAGCCGAAGGCCATCAGGCGCCAATTCTTCGCCTGCACGCGGGCGGAGCCGATACGGTCGTCCCACACCTGGGCGGCGGCTTGATACGGGGTGGCAGGCTGCGGCGTATCGGCGTAGCGCACCTGCGGTCGTTTGAATCGCATGGGTGTTCTCCTTGAAGGTTAGGTATCGGAATCCCGCAGGCTCGGGCCTTGCCCGGAGCCGCCGCCGTCGCCCCCGCGCAGCGTGTGGGCGGCAGTGGTCGCGGCATGGGTAGCCTGCTGGCGGCGGTGCATCCGCTTGGCCCAGGCCGGTTGCTCTTGCTTCTGCGAGCCTGCGGTGCCGTCTGCGGTCTGGCCGCGGCCAGCACCGTCGCTGCCGGCTTCTGTGCCGTTCCAGCCAGCGCGGAAGGAGTCGGCCACCTTCTGCCCAACAGCGGAAGCACCAGAGGTGACGCTGCGGCCTGCGGCTTGTGCGCCGGTCTTGGCGACATTGCCGAGGCCAGCCGCCGCGCCCTTGGCACCGCCGCCGGCCGCAGCGGAACCGGCCTGGAACGCCGATCGGGCACTGCCGGCCGCCGAAGTCGCGGCACGCGCGCCGGCACCGGCCAGCTTTGCGGCCGCCGGGGCCATTCGTGCCCCAGCCATGACGGCGCCGCCCACTCCCGTTGCGGCGGCTCCGATGGCAACGCCGGTGCCGACAGCCCCGACCGCAGCACCAGCCATCGCGCCCGCACCAAGCTGTGGCGCACCGGACACCAGGCCGGTGGCGATACCGGGGCCGAAAATGCCCAGCGCCAGCAGCGCGAGCGAGGCCAGCATCACGACCAGCGCGTGGTCGATTGATGGTTCGTCGGGATGTACCTGGAACTCGGCAAACAGCCCGGAACCAATGCCGACGATGACGGCCAGCACCAAGACCTTGATGCCTGACGACACCACGTTGCCTAGCACCTTTTCCGCGAGGAACGAGGTCTTGTTCCAGAGTGCAAACGGGATCAAGACGAAGCCGGCGAGCGTAGTCAGTTTGAACTCGATCAGCGTGATGAAAAGCTGTACGGCCAGCACGAAGAAGCAGAGGATCACCACCAGCCAGGCGATGAACAGAACCACGATAGGGTCGATGTTCACGAACACCTCGGGGAACCCAGCCATGTCCCCGATCTGTTCCAGAATCGGCGCGGCTGCGTCGATGCCGGTCTTCGCCAGCCGGCCCGGCTGAAGAAAGTTCTCCATCGTGATGGCCGAGCCGGTAGCGGTGATTCCCAAGCCGGCGAACGAGCGGAACACGATGCTCGCCAGCCAGTTGAAGTTGCCGATGATGTAGGCGAACGCGCCGACATAGAGCACCTTGCGCAGCAGCTTGGCGATCACGTCGTCGCCCTGGCCGGTGGCGTGGCTCATGGCCCAATACAGGCCAGCGATCGTCATGTCGATGACGATGAGCGTGGCGGTGAGAAATGCCACTTCGCCCTGCAATAAGCCGAAGCCCGAGTCGATGTAGCGCGAGAACGTATCGAGGAAACGGTCGATGATGGTCACGTCGTTCATGGCGAATCCTCGGGCGGAGTGAGCGGAACGGCGCCCTCTGGCAATTCATCTGCGGGCGTATCGAAGCTCGGCGGAATCGGCGGGAGTTCAGCCAGCGAGTTGTATTCATCCGGCCCGGTATGGCCGGCGAAGAAGCGCCGCCGGAAGGCTTCGGCGGCGGCGCGGCAGGCATCCTCGCCCATGGCCTGCCGGTCGACCGCGCATTGCCCGCGCAACGCCTTGAGCCGCACCGGATCTGCGGCCAGGGCGTCGGCCAGGTTCTCGGCCGGCTGCTGGCCGCACGCGGTCAGCAGCACGGCCAGCAGGACGGAAGCGCATCGCATGGCCGCCTCCGGTCAGTTGTTGTAGAAGTTGACGGACTGCGGCGTGTACGGCGTGCCGGTGCCGAGGAAGCGCCGCCGCACTTCGCGGGCGCGCTCCATAGCCGCCGCTTGCCGCGCCAGTTCCAGCGAAGCGGCCCGGTCTTGCGTGATCTGGAGCTGCTGCGCCTGGATCGACTGCTTGGCCTGCAAAGCCAGGAGCTGGTTCGTCGCCTGCATCGCTTGCAGCGCGCCGGTGGCCGACTGGCTCTGGCTCACGAGGTCGGCCAGCGCGCTTTCGTCTTGGGCGAGGTTCTGCGACACCTGCGCCTGCATCCGCATCGCGGTGTGCAGGCCGTTCAAGGTGTTCTGCCAGCGTTCGCGGGCATCCTGTGCCATGCGGTCGCCGCTGATGGTGGAGGCGTACTGTTCCGGGTACAGGCGGGCGAACGTGGCATCCATGCTCTGCACGTCGTAGGCCAAGCCGCGCGCCTCGGCGATCAGGCGCTCGGTGGTGGCGAGCGTCGAGCGCAGGCGGTTGACGATGTTGAAGTCGAGATTTGCCAGGTTCCTGGCCTGGTTCATCAACATCTGCGCCTCGTTCTGGAGCTGGTTGATCTGGTTGTTGATCTGTTCCAGCGTGCGCACGGCGGTCAGCGTGTTCTGCACGAAGTTGGACGGGTCGAACACCGTCAGCGCGGATGCGGGCTGCACGGCCAACAGCGATACCGACAGCACAGCAGCGAGTGAGACAGAGAGCAAACGGGGCTTGGTCATCATGGCGAAACCTCCAGCGGTTGAGAAGCGAGAAAGGAAGCTGCCGCCGGAGCGGACGGCAGCAGGTCGGCGGCCCAGCCGAGGCCGCGATGGCGCAGCCACGCGCCGGCGAAGCCGGGAGCGCCGGCCTGCGTCAGCACGCGGTCAATGTCGCGTTGGTCTTGAGGGGTGGATGCGCTCGCGAATGCGAGCGCGACAGGCCCCAGGTCGAGGTCGAACAGGCGATTGCCGAGGCGCGACTGGTAGTAGTAATCGCGCTTGGGCTGGGCGGTCGCCACGATCTCAATCTGGCGGCTGCTCAAGCCGAAGCCTTCGTAGATCGTGCGAATCTGCGGCTCGGTGGCCTGCGGGTTAGGTAAGAAGATCCTGCTCGCGCAGCTTTCGATGATGGCTGGCGCGATGGTCGAGTCCTTGATGTCGGCCAGCGACTGCGTGGCGAAGATGACGCTGACGTTCTTTTTTCTGAGCGTCTTGAGCCATTGCCGGATGCGGGCCGCGAAGGACGGCTCATTGAGGAACAGCCACGCTTCATCGAGGATCAACAGCGTGGGCGCGCCGTCGAAACGTTCGTCGAAGCGGGCGAACAGGTAGCGCAGCACCGCTTGCACGGCGGCCGGGCTGTGCATCAGTTCTTCCATCTCGAAGCCCTGCACGTCGGCCATGCCCAGCCGGTCGTGGTCAGCGTCCAGCAGCTTGCCGTGTGCGCCGCCCAGCACATAGGGCGCGAGCGCTTGGCGCAGCGCGTTAAACTGCAATAACACCGACAAGCCGGTCATGGTGCGCTGCTCCACCGGCGCACCGGCAAGGCTTCTCAGCGCCGACCAGATGGCAGCCTTCTCGTCCGGGCCGACCGTCACGCCTTCGTGCAGCAGCCGGCCCTCCACCCATTCGGCGGCCCAGGTGCGGTAGCCCTCGTGGGCAATTCGCGCGAGTGGCTGGAAGGCGATGCCGCCATCGGCGCCGAGGTCATAGTGCTCACCGCCAAGGCCGAAGATGGTGGCGCGCATCGAGCGGCCCATGTCGAAGGCGAAGATCCGCGAGCCGAAGTAGCGCCGGAACTGCATGGCCAAGATGGCGAGCAGCACCGACTTGCCCATGCCGGTCGGCCCGGCGACAAGGGTGTGCCCCACGTCGCCGATGTGCGTCACCAGCCGGAACGGCGTCGCGCCATCGGTGCGGGTGACGATCAGCGGCGGGCCATCGAGGTGTTCGTTCTTCTCCGGCCCAGCCCATACCGCTGACATCGGCATCATGTGCGCCAGGTTCAGCGTCGAAACGATGGGCTGACGCACGTTCGCGTATGCGTTGCCGGGGACGGACGACAGCCAGGCATCGACTGCGTTGAGGGTTTCGGGGATGGTCACGAAACCCCGGCCCTGGATGACGCGCTCCACCATGCGCAGCTTCTCGTCGGCCACGGCCGGGTCGGCGTCGAGCACCGTCACCGTGGCGGTGAGGTAGCCGAAGGCGACTTGATCGCTGCCCAGCTCCTGCAAGGCGGCATCGGCGTCGGCGGCCTTGTTGCTGGCATCGGTATCGACCAGCGGGCTTTCCTGCTGAAAGATCGTTTCGCGCAGCAGCGCGATGACGTTCTTGCGCTTGGCGAACCATTGGCGCCGCAAGCGCCCCAATTCCCGTTCCGCCTCGGCTTTGTCCAGGCACAGGAAGCGCGTACTCCAGCGATACGCAAAGCCCAGGCGGTTGAGGTCGTCCAAGATCCCCGGCCAGGTCGAGGTCGGGAAGCCTCGTACCGACACCACGCGCAGGTGCTGATCGCCCAGCATGGGCGCCAGGCCGCCGACCAGCGCGGCATCGGCAAGCAGTGCGTCGATATGGAACGGCACGTCGGGCACGCCGACGCGATAGCGCCGGGTGGAGACTGTGGCATGCAGGTAGGTCAGCGTCTGGCTATCGTCCAGCCAGGCAATCTCCGGCATCACACCATCGAGCAGGTCGAACACGCGATCGGTCTCTGCCACGAAGGAATCAAGCCGACCACGCCAGTCCACACCCTCAGTGGGCCGGTTCTCGTACAGCATCCCAGCCGCACGGGCGCGAGACTCTTGCGGCGGTAGGTGTTGCAACGTGAAGTGATAGACGCTCTCGAAATGGCCATCCGACTCCTCGAACGCCGCGCGTCGCTCCTCATCCACCAGCCAGGACAGTGGTTCGGGAAAGGAGGATTGCGGATAGCTCGATGCCCGCATCCGCTCGGCCTCGATATAGAAGGCCCAGCCAGACCCGGTACGGCGAAGCGCGTTGTTCTGCCGCGCCGACGTGGCAATCAGCTCGCCCTGTGTCGCACTGTCCAAGTCGGGGCCGCGAAACTGGAACGTGCGTTGAAACGAACCATCTTTGTTCAGCACAACGCCCGGCGCGACCAGCCCGGCCCAGGGCAGCCAGTCGGCAAGCAAGGCCGGGCGCTGACGATATTCGGCAAGGTTCAGCATGGCGTCCTCCCCTCACACGTCCAGAAGCGGGCGGTGTTTGATATGCCGCGCGAAGACCTGCATGAACTGCGGATCGACGCGCGCACCCCATACGGCCAGCGAGTGGCCGACGATCCAGAGCACCACGCCGGGAATCCACAGTTGCAGGCCCAGCCCGACGGCGGCGGCCAGCGTGCCGTTGGCAATTGCCACGGTGCGCGGCGCGCCGCCCAGCAGGATTGGCTCGGTCAGCGAGCGATGCAGCGGCACCTCGAAGCCTGGAAGGTCGCTGGCCGTACTCATACGACGGCCCCGCCGGAGAACGAGAAGAACGACAGGAAGAACGAGGAAGCGGCGAACGCGATGCTCAACCCGAACACGATCTGGATCAGCTTGCGAAAGCCGCCGCTGGTGTCGCCGAAGGCCAGCGCCAGGCCCGTGGCGATGATGATGATGACCGCGACGATGCGTGCCACCGGCCCCTGGATCGACTCCAGAATCGACTGCAAGGGCCCCTCCCACGGCATCGAGGAACCGGCGGCTTGCGCCGTTCCGGCCAGCAACAGCAGCAGCGCGGCCAGCAGCAGCCCCTGCCTCGCAGGGCGGGTGAGGCTGCGCAGCCGCGCCAGGCCGGACAGGCGAGGAAGCGGATTTACGGAAAAGCGGAAAGAATCAACGTGCGTCATGGCAGTTCTCCAAGTTGGTTGGGGGACGGGAATGTGCAGCGGCGTCGGCTGCGAGAGGAACCGGCGTCAGCTCGGGAAACGGCGTTTCCAGTGCGTCCGCCAGGCGATAGCCGGTGCCGTCGAAGCCGACGACACGGGCGATGGTTTCGACGTGGCGCTTGCGGCCGCGTCCGGCGATGTTGATGACGACGTTGACCGCCTCGGCGATCAGCGCCCGCGGCGGATTCACAGCGACTTCGAGAATCAACTGTTCGAGGCGCAGCAACGCGCCCAGCGCGGAGCCGGCATGGATGGTCGCAATGCCGCCGGGGTGGCCGGTGCCCCACACTTTGATGAGGTCGAGGGCTTCGCCGCCGCGCACCTCGCCGACGATCACGCGGTCAGGCCGCAGGCGCATCGTGGCCCGCACCAGCTCGGTCATGGTGACGACGCCGGCGCGGGTGCGCAGCGGCACATGGTCGCGGGCCGCGCATTGCAGCTCGATGGTGTCTTCGAGCACCAGCACGCGGTCGCCTGTGGCGGCGATCTCGGCCAGCAGCGCGTTCGCCAGCGTGGTCTTGCCGGTGCTGGTGCCGCCGGCGATTAGGATGTTCTGCCGCTCGCGCACGGCGCGGCGCAGGAACTCGGCCTGCCCGGCGGTCAGGATGCCGTCGGCCACGTAGCGATCCAGGCCGATGATGCTCACGGCCCGCTTGCGTAGCGCGAAGGCTGGCCCCGGGGCGGCCGGAGGCAGGATGCCCTCGAAACGCTCGCCGGTTTCCGGCAACTCGGCGGTCAAGAGCGGCTGGCCGCGATGCACCTCCGCGCCGACATGCGCGGCGACCAGGCGGATGATGCGTTCACCATCGGCCTCGGGCATCTCCACGCCCAGCGGCGAGCGACCCGACGACAGCCGATCCACCCACAGGGTGCGATCGGGGTTGAGCATGATTTCCACCACATCCGGGTCTTCGAGCGCAGCGGCGATCAGCGGCCCCATTGCAGTGCGCAGCATCTGGATGCGGCGATCCTGGGACGCTGCTGCGGATGAGCGAGGTTCGGGCTGGATCTGTGGAACGGCACTCATGACGCACGCTCCGCAGTTCGTTCATGGGCGGAGGCCATCGCTGCTGCGTCATCCATCTGCATCGGATCGGGGTGCAGTTCCTCCACCACGTCGCGCACCAGACTGCGGCCACGCAGAAGGTGGCGACCCAACTGTTCGACGAACTGCTCGAAGCGCACCTTGCCCTGGGCGCGTGCCGCATCCTGATGGGCTTCGGGCACCGGCGTGCTGACGGTCAGGAAGTAGCGGATGAACAGCGCCAGCGTTTCGATCTGGATGTTCTGGTCGCGCTCCAGGCGTTCGGTCTGCCGCGACAGTCGATCCAACCGCTTGGCAATGGCGGCCTCGCGCTGGTCGCCAGCATCGGGCGACAGCCAGGACGCCAAGGCCGCTGCGACGATGGACGACTTGGACACGCCTTTCTTGGCGGCCAGTTCGTCCAGGCGCTGGGCGTGCTCGGGCTGGATGAAAAGATTGAGGCGGTATTGGCTCATAGGTCGATTCCGTCGTTGGGGTCGAGGGAAGCCAGCCGGGCCGTGCGCTGCATGGCCGGGTCGAGCTGGCCGGGAAGCGGCAGCGCCAGGTCGTCGTCATCGAGCAGCGCCAGGTCGTTCGCATGTGCGTCCGGCTCGGGGTCGTAGGCGACGGTTTCGGAGAGTTCGGGCTGGCGGCGTGGGCCGCCGTCATCGGTGCCGCCCAGGCCATCGGCGGATGCCGAGGCCGGCGCCGCAGGTACGGCCGGGATCGCCAAGCCGCTCCAGTCGTCGGGGCGGGCTGGCGGCGCGTCGGCGTACCTCCCGGCTACGAGCGCGGGCGGTGGCAGGACGCGATTCTTGAAATTGGCGTCGGCGTAGTAGCGCAGCTTCTTCGCGCGGATCGGGGCGACGCTGGACACCATGACCACGGCGTCATCAGGTGGAAGCTGCATCACCTCGCCGGGCGTCAACAGCGGCCGTGCAGTTTCCTGACGCGACACCATCAGGTGCCCCAGCCACGGAGCGAGCCGGTGGCCGGCGTAGTTGCGCTGCGCGCGAAGCTCGGTGGCGGTGCCGAGGGTTTCTGAAATCCTTTTCGCCGTCCTTTCGTCGTTGGTGGCGAAAGTCACCCGGACATGGCAGTTGTCGAGGATGGAATGGTTCTGCCCATACGCCTTGTCGATCTGGTTCAGGCTTTGAGCGATGAGAAAGCTGCGGATGCCGTACCCGGCCATGAAGGCAAGCGCGGACTCGAAAAAATCGAGGCGGCCCAGCGCCGGAAACTCGTCCAGCATCAGCAGCAGCTTGTGCCGGCGCGCGATGCCATCGCTGCCGTCGAGCGATTCGGTCAGCCGCCGCCCGATCTGGTTCAAGATGAGCCGGATCAGCGGCTTGGTGCGGCTTATGTCGGAGGGCGGCACCACCAGATAGAGCGATACCGGGTGCTCGGCGGAAATCAGGTCGGCGATGCGCCAATCGCAGCGCGATGTGACTTCGGCCACGGTCGGGTCGCGGTACAGGCCGAGAAACGACATGGCGGTGGAGAGCACGCCCGATCGCTCGTTGTCCGACTTGTTAAGCACTTCGCGGGCAGCGGATGCGACAACCGGGTGAGGCGCATCGCCCAGGTGCTTCGTCGTCATCATCCGGTGCAGCGTCAGCTCGAACGGACACGCCGGGTCGCTGAGGAAGTTGGCGACGCCGCGCAGCGTCTTGTCCTCGCCTGCGTACAGCACATGCAGGATGGCGCCGACCAACAGCGCGTGACTGGTCTTTTCCCAATGGTTCCGGCGTTCGAGTGCGCCATCGGGATCGACAAGAATGTCGGCCACGTTCTGCACGTCGCGCACTTCGTGCGCGCCGCGCCTCACTTCCAGCAGCGGGTTGTAGGCTGCCGACTGCGCATCCGTGGGGTTGAACAGGAGGCAGTGGCTAAACCGCGAACGCCAGCCTGCGGTGAGCGTCCAGTTCTCGCCTTTGATGTCGTGAACGACGACGGATGCGGGCCAACTCAACAAGGTGGGAACGACCAGGCCCACACCCTTGCCCGAGCGCGTTGGTGCGAAGGTCAGGACGTGTTCCGGGCCTTCATGGCGGAGGTACTGGCCGCGATGCAGCCCGAGGAAAACCCCGTCGGGCTGGATCAGCCCAGCTTTGCGTATGTCTTCCGCATCGGCCCAGCGTGCCGAACCGTAGGTGGTGACAAGGCGCGCTTGCCGCGAGCGCCACACCGACATGGCGATGGCGACCACCACGGCCACCAGACCACTTCCACCCGCGATGGCCCCGCCGATATCGAAGACGTGCGGCGCGTAGGCATCAAAGAAGAACCACCACTCGAACAGCCGCCAAGGGTGATAGACCGGGGTTCCAAAGAAGTCGAACCATGGCGAGCCAAGGCGTAGTTGATAGCCCAGGGCGGCGGCTGTCCATTGCGTTGCACCCCACACGCCGGCGATCACGATGCCGAATACGGCGGCGATCTGCCCGAACAGTACGCCCTGAGCTTGCATTGACTGGCCTCCGATTTCCCTGCACTGATTCCTCGTTCAAAAGCGGCACAGGAACGTGCCGCATAGAGCGAGGATCGGTGCCGCGTGGGTGCCCGTCAAAGACCGTTTTGAGCACAACGGTCGAGGGAAAAGAAAGAATGAGCGGCGGGGCGAGTCGAAGACAAACGCCGCAAACTAAAGCACCCTATGGCGCATTTGGAGTTTCCAAGAGGTTGCCCAGAAAAAAATTCTCGCTGGGTCTCGCTCCCCTCATGAGCAGAATCTAGATATCATGGGAAAGAATTATTTATTGAAATCTGGATAAGAATGAAAGATATCAAGAGCATGGATCTCAACTTACTCAAGGCGCTGGACGTATTGTTGGACGAACGCAACGTGACACGGGCGGCAGCACGTCTTGGACTAACCCAACCGGCCTTGAGCGGCATGCTTGCGCGGCTGCGTGAAAGCTTCGGCGACCCGCTGTTCGCGCGTGCGCAGCGGGGCATCGTTCCGACGCAGCGGGCGCTAGACATAGGGATATCTGTCAAACAGGTGCTAGCGGAAATCGACGCGCTGCTCCAGCCACCTTCTTTCGACCCGGCCACCGCACAACTGACCTTCTCCATCGCCGCGACGGACTATGCGCTGCGTGCCATTGCTGTCCCATTTCTATCGGCACTCAAACAGCACGCACCGCGCGTTCGAGTCTCATTAGTGCCAGTCGAGAGCGGACTGCTACAGAACCAGCTTGAGCGCGGTCAAATCGATCTAGCCCTCCTGACGCCAGAGATCACTCCGCCAAATCTGCATGCCCGAGAGCTATTCAAGGAGCACTACGTGTGTGTCCTGCGGGAAGACCATCCAGCGGCTATGGGGCGCAAGCTGACAGTTAAGCAGTTCTGTGCTCTCGACCATGCGCTTGTTTCCTACGATGGTGGAGGTTTCCGCGGCGTCACCGACGATGCGCTAGAACAGTTGGGCAAACAACGAAGCGTCACACTGTCGGTCAAGAGCTTTCTGATCTTGCCAGACATCCTGCGTGCCAGTGACATGGTCGCGATCTTGCCGAGCCGCTTGGTCGCCGGTATGGACAAGCTGGCTATCTCCCTGCCGCCGATGAAGATACCGGGGTTCACCAAGACGGCTGCTTGGCACGAACGCACCCATCACGATCCAGCACATCGCTGGATACGAGCACTGCTGTTCACTTCCTGTGCTAACAACAAGTAGGCAAGATGGCTCTCATCGTCATGCTCAGCACAACTCTGCCTCGCACTACAAATATGCAATCAGCCGGCTCAATTGGAGACGGACCCTTTCGTAGCACCGCTGCGAGATAGCCTTGTCGGCGGATGGCAGAACCTAGACGCTGATATCAAATTATATGATTTCAAAAATAAAAAATTAGGATTTCACTTATTTCACAGGGAGGCTCATGATTGCTCTATGACCACTTGAATGACGCAGCCACCCCTGTTGCGTCATTGACATTTTGTGAAGGAGCTTCGATATGAGCAAGCAACAGAACGCCATCCTCTGGCCCGAAGGCTACACGCCGGGCTTTACTGAGAATTTCGCCTCTAATGAGATCATCGCCGCCGGCTTGAGCGCGGCCGACGTATGGCCGCTACTCGTCACACCATCGCTGTGGCCAAGCTACTACGCCAACTCGGCTAACGTGCGCTTTCATGGCGGCAAAGGCCCGGTACTGGCCGACGGCGATCGATTTTATTTCGAGACCTTCGGCTTCCCGGTAGAGGGGCAGTGCAACGAGTACGTGGCACCTGCGGATGGGCAACCCGGCCGCGTGGCCTGGCACGGCTGGTCCGGCGAGGAAGGCACAGATACGCGCCTGGATGTGCATCACGCCTGGCTGGTCGAGAACCTGGACGGCGGGCGCGTGCGCATCCTCACGCAGGAAACGCAGAAGGGCAAGCCGGCCGAGGAGCTGCACAACGCCAAACCCAACCCGATGATCAACGGCCATCAGGACTGGCTCGACAGCTTGGTCGAGACAGCGCGCAAAGCCAAGCAGGCGTAATGGTCGCTGGCCGCTTGATCCCAAGCGTCTGAACTGAGAAAACCATGATGGGAACTCCCCTCGAGATTCTGCTGGTTTTGACTTCGCAGGCAACGATGGGCGACGACCCGCGCCTGACCGGCGTGTGGTTCGAGGAACAGTCCACCCCGTACTACGCCTTGGTCGATGCAGGTGCCAATGTGGATATTGCGTCAATCGCCGGCGGCGAGATTCCGGTGGATCCTCATTCCATAGCGAGCGAAGGCATGAACCCGCCGAGCGTGGAATGCTTCCTCGATGACAAGGTGTCGATGGACAAGCTCGAAGGCTCGCTGAAGATCGACAGCATCGCCCCGGAAGGGGGTGCGGTGATGTTCCTGCCCGGCGGCCATGGCACCATGTGGGACTTACCCGGAGCGGGGCGCTCGTCAATCTGCTGTCGGGCGCTTGGGCTGACGGCAGGGTGGTCGCGGCGGCCTGCCACGGCCGAGCCGGACTGGTTAATGTCAAGGAAGCGAATGGCCAGCCGCTGGTTGCCGGCCGTCGCGTCAGCCCCTTTGCCAAACGCATGAGCCGCGAGACTGGGCTACCTGTGGCAGTGAGTTGGGGCATCGACGATCCGCGAATGGCCGAGCACGTGATCGCTGGCAGGTAGATGGGTTTGGTGATTCTTGGCCGCGCCATGCTAGCCAACCCACACTCTTTCTCCACCTTTGCAGGAGCTGAAGGTGGAGCACCCGGAATGGCTGCTCCACCGCCTTACGCGCACTGGCTCGAACTCTCCCGAGGCTGCGGCAAGCTCACCACATATAACGACTAGGAGGAGGTGACCGTGCGAGTTCCCAGAACCCGATCCAGTCTGTGTCGCAGGGTGTCCCAGTGACTACGCTATCAAAGGAGCTAGTACTCAACTCGATAACTTGAGCGTGATAACGCCCAGGATGATCAGCGCCACGCCAAGGTATCGCATCAGGGAGGTTGGGTCGCCATAGAAATGAATTCCGACTAAGAACGTTCCCGCCGCTCCGATACCCGTCCACACCGCATAAGCAGTCCCAATCGGTATCTGACGCTGAGCAAGCCATAGGAAGGCGCCGCTAATTGTCATGAAAGAGACGGCTACTGCGACCCCACTCCAACGCGATGTTGGCTCTTGCGCCATTTTCAGCCCGACCGGCCATCCGATTTCAAACAATCCAGCCAAAACAAGATAGATCCAGCCCATTGCAATTCTCCTTCAAGTTTTTCATATCCGGCATACATACTCCAGCGTGACCACCAGCTTAGAACTTCGGCGGCTCTTTAGGTGTGGTGTAGGGCACATCGCCATCTTCGTAAAAGCGCTTTCGCGTAGCCTCGGCAACCCGGTTACATAGTTGGTCGCCCAGCATAGGACGATCCAACTTGCATTGCTGGCGCAACTTTTTCAGCCGCTCAGGATTGAGCGCTAATTCATCGACCGTCGGAAGGTTGCCTTTATCTGGTTTCCCGGATGGGCTGCAGGCTGCCAGTGTCGAGGAAAGCAATATGAGAGCAATCTTCTTCATGGTTAAGTTTCCTTGGGAGATTGTGTGATGGTTTACCGCCGACTTTTGGCGTCTGGAGATTTGATCGAATGAACGCGTTCCATGAAGCGAGTCAGTATTTCTGACGGCTCGCTGGCCGGTCGTAGCAGATAGGTCGTGAGCATGGGCGAACCTCCAGTCAGCGGCCGTGCGACCACACCCTGTTCCCTGCTGGCAGTAATATGCGCACCTCCTGTGAGGCCTAGTGCAAGTCCCGCCGAAACCAGGACCATCATTAGATCGCTGGAAGTCACGCGTTCGGCAATTAGAGGCTCAATGTCCACGCGACGTAGCACCCGTTCAACTTGCCGAGCATGGCCCTCACACGCCACCGCGTCGCAGAGCACCAGCGGATACCGCAACAGCTCTTCCAGGGGAATCTGTTTGTGGGATAGCAAGGGGTGCCGTGCGGGCACAGCTACCATCAGAGGGTCACTCCACACCGGCACGGCGATGATGCCTTCGCCGACTTCATCCGATTGAGCGAAGCCGAGATCGTACAGTTCGCCACACAATCCCTTGATTTGCTGTGACAAAGGCACTTCGAAGAAGCGAACTTCCACTTCCGGCTCTTCCTGCCGGCAGAGCGCCAACAACGCAGGCAGGCGCGATGGCGTGATTCCATCAGACAATGCAATACGGAGCTGGCAATGAAAGCCATTGGCTGCGGCGTTCACACTGTCGCGCGCCTGCTGCAAAGCTGCGAAGACACGGGGTACGCTCTCAAAGAAGAGTCTGCCTGCACGAGTCAAGCGGGTGCTCCGAGTGGTTCTCGCAAATAGCGCTACGCCCAACTCCTCTTCAAGCTCTTTGATGGCGCGCGACAGCGGCGATGTCTCGATGTGGAGGCGCTCTGCGGCTCGGGCAAAGTGCAGTTCCTCTGCCACCGCTAGAAAGTAGCGCAGATGCCGAATTTCCATGTTCGCATTCCTCCTCACTTAGGCCTCACCACCTTCGCCTTGCGCCACGCTATCTAGCCTTCGCAAGCTGCTCCAGCAAGCTTCCCCGATCAAACAGGTGGGCCGGATAGTGCTTTTGCCAGCACACCCCATTGCACGGCTGTCTCGGCCCGCGTGCGGATCAGCGAAGCCTGCGCTGACATCACCCCCGCCTCAGCCTCGGCCACCACCGTGGCGTCCACTTGTCCCGCCTCAAACAGACGGCGGCTGCGATCGAGCTGACGCTCCGCGACTGCGACCCCCTCGGTCTGATGCTCCAGTGCGGCGTGCTGCGTATGCCAACCGAGGTATGCGTTCTCTACGTCCTGCAATGCACTCAACAAAGTGCGCTCGAACTCCGCGCGCGCAGCTCGGCTGCGCGCCTCTCCGGTCTCGATGCCGGCACGGATCGCGCCACCATCGAAGATCGGCAACGAAACCCCGGCCCCAAGTGAAAAAATGTTGCCGGTAATGCGCGTCCCCGCACTCTCAACGCGCTGCCGTCCGCCGCTCAGGTCCAACACCAGCTTAGGGAAGCGTTCGCCTTCGGCTGCGTTCCAGCGCGCGGTTTCGGCTGCGAACTTCGCTTCGGCGGCGCGCACGTCGGGCCGCTCACTCAGCAGGTCCGCAGGTATGCGTGTCGGTGTCCAATTGGGGGCGGCGAGTGAAGCAAGAGTCGGAGAAGCTGCAGACGCTCCGGGCGTTTGTCCCGCTAGTACATCAAGTGCATGCGTCGCCTCGCCGCGCGCACGCCGAAGTTGCTCTTGCTCCACACGCAGTGCGACGACGCCGGAGCGGGTTCGCTCGATGTCGAAGCCGGTAGCTTGTCCGGCCTCGAACTTCCGTTGTGTCAGCAAGACGAGTCGCTCGGCGGATGCCAGCCGCGCCGTGGCGAGCGCTTCGAGTTCACTGGCTTGGCGCTGCTGCACAGCCGCCGACACTGTTTCAAACGCGACCTGCCAACGCGTGGCAACCCACGCTTGTTCGGCTGCCACCGCATCCAGGCGCGCACCTTCTGCTGCCTGCGAAAGCCGCCCCGACAGGTCTGCCTCCCAC
The DNA here is from genome assembly GCF_002920195.1 of Leclercia sp. LSNIH8. NCBI lineage: Bacteria > Pseudomonadati > Pseudomonadota > Gammaproteobacteria > Enterobacterales > Enterobacteriaceae > Leclercia > Leclercia sp. LSNIH8. The sequence goes on from NZ_PQJY01000006.1 coordinate 192,721, forward strand.
GATGCAGACAACGTGGCGCGGCCATCATTGCCGATCGCAACGTTCTCTGAATAGTCGCGTCCTCGAGTTGCCTGCGTGCCCGCGGACAACGAGGGGAGCAGGGAGGCCCGTGCTCGCCGCGTGGCGGCCGAGGCCTCGTCGACGCGCGCGCGCGCAATCGACAGTTCGGTGTTGCGCTCCAGCGCCGCCCGGACTAGGACATTGAGCTGTGGATCGCCGTAGGCCGTCCACCAGTCGACGGGAAGAGTACGGCGGGATGATTTGTCCAGGATGCCTTCACCTCCCTCTTCATTTGAGAAATGGGCCGGTACATCCAGGCGAGGCGGATCGGCAGAGTGCGGAGCATGGCTGCAAGCCGCAAGAAGCATTAGCGGCGAAATCATGGCCATGAGGCGATAGCGTTCAAGAATTTGAGACATGGCAGGTCCTTGCATTCCGAAAAAGTCTTGACGGACTGTTTTACGCCTTCTACTATACCGACTGGACTGTATATGACTCAAGCTTTTTTTGGAGCACGACCATGCCGCCTCGCGCGAAAACAAAGTTGCCCCCCCCGTCCACCGCCCATAGCAGCACCGATGCGCAGCCCGTTCTCCAGCAAGGAGCCCAGCTAACTCGCGAGCGCATCCTGCAGGCCGCTCGCGAACTGGTGCTGGAGGAAGGCGCCAGTCGTCTGACGCTGGACGCCGTCGTCGTGCGGGCCGGGTTGAGCAAAGGGGCGTTTCTCTATCATTTCAAGACCAAACGCGATTTGTTCGTGACACTGATCGACGAGATGATCCGGGCGTTCGACGCGGTACAAGCCAATCACGAGCGCAGGTTTGCCGGAGATTTGTGGCTCGCGCTCAAGCGGATTCCGATCAGCGCGGCCTCTGCAGCCTGGGCAGGAATCGGGCTACTTGGAAACTTGGGTATCGGCGCCCTCTTGCTAGGCGATCTCGCATCAGTGACGCGCTGGTCTGGCACCGCCCTCATCGCAGCAGGCATTGCCTGTCTTAGTTTCGTTTGATCAAGGAGACCCATTATGAAGAGCAAAACTGCATTGATCCGCGGCGGCATTTTTTTTTGCGTAGCAGCCGCGCTCTCTGGATGCGCGACCAACAGCATGACGCGCTCCGGATTTCTCGGCGACTACGAGAAGTTATCGCCGACACGATACGAGAACGTACTGATGTACCGCGCAGCGGGATTCGAGCCCAAGCGTTATGCCGCTGTCGTGGTGGAAGATGCGCAGATCAAGACCGCCTCGGGTCGCATCGATGGGCTCGATGACGCGCAGCAGCGTGAAGTGCTAGACCATGTGACGAGCGAACTGAAACGCCAGGAAGGCAAAAGTCCCGCCACCCCAGGTGGCACGGGACAGGTTCGGGTGCGTGTAGCGGTCACCGAACTGCAGACACCGAATCGGGCAGTCAATGCAATGACGACCCTGCTGGTTGGACCCGTGACGACGGGCGGTGCCAGCCTAGAGTTCGAAGCAGTCGATGTAAGTACGGGACGACGCGTTGCTGCCGCCAGTTGCTTCGAGCGCGGCAACGTCATTAAAGAGTTCGCCGGTTCGTACACATTGCTGGGTCATGCCAAAGCGGCGATCACGAACTGCATCGAGCGCATCGACAGCGCTTGGCGGGACACGCAGCCATGAGCAACGCTTCACAGGCTTGGCTCCGGCAGGATGCCATGGTCGGCGGTGATCACAAATGGCTGGCGGGTGGCGACTGGACGATAGAGCACTACGCCAGTCTGGCAAAATCCGTGTCCGCCGCCCGCATCAGCCATGCCGAGGGGTACGCCACTCCCTTGCTCGACTGGACGCAAGTCCAGAGACTGGACACCGCCGGCGCGGCTCTGCTGGTGGAAATTCTCGGGCCAGACTCGATACTCGACCGGCCGGAGGCAGCTCCAAATCTGTCCCCGGATCGCCTCGCCCTAATGAAAGCGCTTGCCGCCGCTGCTACCGCTCAGCAGAAGACGGACAAAGCAGCGGTGAGCGGGAATCCTCTGCTCCGCGGTCTGGGACGCATAGGCCTGACCGTGGAACAGGGCTGTCGTGCGTGTCTTGGTCTGGCCGGGTTCGTGGGTCAGATCATCGAAACATGGAGCCGTACCGTTCGTCACCCGCGTCGCTGGCGCACGACCTCGGTGATCGCTCAAATCCAGCGGTCAGCGGTGGACGCCATTCCCATCGTGGCGCTACTGAGCTTCATGGTAGGAATGGTGGTGGCGTTCCTGGGCGCAACGGTGCTGGCCAACTTCGGTGCGAGCATCTTCTCGGTGCATCTGGTCGCCTTCTCGTTCATGCGCGAGTTCGGAGTGCTGCTCCCGGCCATATTGATTGCAGGCCGTACCGCAAGCGCGTATACCGCCCAAATCGGTTCGATGAAGGCAAATGAAGAGATCGATGCGCTTCGCTCCAACGCGCTCGACCCCATCGAGTTGCTGGTGCTGCCACGCGTGCTGGCGCTTCTTGTGTCCTTGCCACTGCTCACATTAGTAGGCATCTTGGCTGGCATTGTGGGCGGCGCCACTGTATGCGCACTGAGCTTGGAGATTCCTCCTGCACAGTTCCTTGCCATCGTGCAGGAAAAAATCGAGGTGCGCCATTTTCTTGTCGGAATGAGCAAGTCCCCGCTCTTCGCGGTGATGATCGCCGCTATCGGCTGCCATGAAGGGTTCAAGGTCGCCGGTAGCGCTGAGTCGGTAGGCGACCACACGACTTCTAGTGTTGTGCAATCAATCTTCATGGTGATCCTGATCGATGCCATCGCTGCACTGTTCTTCATGGAGATGGGCTGGTGAGCGCGGTGAAGGAAGACACCGACAACGGTGTGCGACACGCTATTGAAGTGCGCGGCCTAGACAACAGGTTTGGAACCCAGCAGGTCCATCAGGACCTGGACCTGGACGTGCGACGCGGGGAAATCCTTGGCGTGGTGGGAGGATCAGGCACCGGGAAATCCGTGCTCTTGCGTAGCATCGTCGGGCTGCAGAAGCCGCATTCGGGCGTGGTCCGTATCGGGGGGCGCGACCTACTGCGAGCCCAATGGCTTGCACGCGCGCGTATGGAGCGAAGGTTCGGCATTCTGTTCCAGAAGGGCGCGTTGTATTCATCGCTGACCGTCTTGGAGAACGTCGCTCTTCCTTTAATCGAGCATGTCGGTCTGGCGCGGCCTCTTGCCGAGCGTTTGGCAAGAAGCAAGCTGGGCTTGGTGGGGTTGCCTGCCGGAGCGGGAGACAAATATCCGGCCTCGTTGTCCGGAGGCATGGTGAAACGAGCAGCACTGGCGAGAGCCTTGGCGCTTGATGCGAACATCCTGTTTCTTGACGAACCCACCGCAGGACTGGATCCAATCGGGGCTGCATCTTTCGACCAATTGATTCTGACCCTGCGCAATGCACTGGGTCTCACGGTGTTTCTGGTAACCCACGACCTCGATACGCTGTACACCATATGCGACCGTGTCGCGGTCCTGGCGAACCAGAAGGTACTCATCAACGACGGCATCGAGGCAGTCGAGCGATTCAAGCACCCGTGGATACAGGAATACTTTCACGGCCCCCGTGGCCGTGCGGCCGCACAGGCCACTGGTGCTTCCAGCCAAGAGACGCAGCCATGAAACCCTTCCGCATCTGCATCATTCTTCCGTCGCGCACGCATTGGGCTGGGCGCACGCAATATTTACACTCTGAAAACGAGGTGGTCTGATCATGGAGCCACGTGCCCATCATGTATTCATTGGTCTGTTCGTCGTGCTGCTCGGTGCGATTGGTATCGGCTTCGCGCTCTGGCTCAGCGACACACGTTCCGACCACGATTACCAGTATTACCGGATCATGTTCGATGAGCCAGTGACCGGGCTTACGCCCGGCAGCCAGGTTCAGTACAGCGGAATCACGATTGGCGAAGTCGTTGCACTTTCTCTTTCGCCGCCTGACCCAAGGCGGGCGATAGCGCGCGTGCGTATCAATGCCACCATCCCGGTCCGGCAGGATACCCGCGCTGAATTGGTCATCACGGGAATTACCGGCAACGCGGTGATCGAGTTGAGCGACGGTGGGCCAAACGTGCCATTGCTGGATCGGAAAGAGGACGAGGAACCGTTGATCCTCGCGCCACGTTCGGCGATGGCATCCCTGGTCTCCGGCGAGGGTAACAGCATGACGACACTCAACGGCATCTTGCTGCGCACGCAGGAGTTACTGTCGAAGGAGAATTTGGCTCTTGTGCACCGCAGTCTAGTGAATCTCGAACAGACTACGGGCGCGGTCGCTGACCAGAGGGCCGAGATCGCGACGTTAATCAGCAATCTGACCGAAGCAAGCAGAGAATCGACAGCTGCCGTGCGCCAAGCAAATAGCACTCTTCGCGATGCCAACCTGCTACTAAATAACGATGGTAAGCAAATCATGGTGAACACGCGTGATGCAACGGCATCCCTCGAACGCGCCGCTTTCAGGGTTGAGACGCTACTGCAAAACAATCAGGAATCGCTGAACCAAGGCATGGCCGCCACAGGCCCTGCCATGCACGAACTCCAGCAGGCGCTGGCCAATCTAAACACCGTGCTGCGCCGACTGGATCGCAATCCGGCGCAATACCTGCTCGGTGGAGAGAACATTGAGGAAACCAAGCCGTGAACACTTCCGCCAGGATGATTCCCGTCGCTGCCGCGACTATGACGCTAGTACTCGGCTTGTCCGCGTGCAGTGTGCTTCCCAAAACAGCTCCAATGGTCACCTACAAACTGCCCGACTATCACATCGCCCAGGCGGAGAGTACGCCACGCGCCGTTCCTGGACCTGGGGCGCTGCGCGTCTACGCCCCTGAGAGTAGTCGCGTCCTGGATTCGGAGCGGCTTTTCATTGCGCAGCCCGATGGTCGCTTGTCGGCTTGGCAAGGAGTGCGTTGGGCCGACCCCGCACCGGTGCTGCTACGCGACCGAATCGTCGAAGCCTTCATGCGCGATGGGCGGTCGACTTCGGTGATTACCGATAGCACGCCAATGAGCGCCGATATGGAGTTGCGCAGTACGCTACGGGCGTTCCAGCTCGAATACCGCGGCACTGAAGCGATCGCCGCGGTTCGGGTTCGGCTCGATGTGCAACTGGTCGATCCGGCCAAACGGACTGCTATTGCCAGTAGACGCTTCGAAGCAATCCAAGCTACAGGCAGCAAGCGAGAGGCAGATGTGGTGAGCGCGTTCGGTGTCGCGACGGACGTGTTGGCCGGGCAGATCGTTGAATGGGCAGTTCAGGTCGGGGCAGCGCGTTTGCGAGTTGCACCGGAATCGGCAAGCAACCATGCACCCACAGCGTCGGCGATAAGCACAGACTAGTCGCCTTAACGGAGCACAGAAGCTAGGGCCAGAACGCTGCTCGACACCTTAACTCGGTACGACAGCCTACGGCCCCTATCCAATCCCAGGACCTCGTTGCCGTCCAACCTCCCATGACACACCGCCGCCGCGTACAGTCGCGGCGATCTGCTGCCCCAGTCGTGGCTCGATTATCGGCCGCCAAGGCACCAGACTGAACCCCATGCCGTCATCGAGCAGCGCATAGCGACCGCTGGCGAGAATGACCGAGCGCCGGTAGATGCCGGCTACGCGCTGCCCGTCTGTGACGTGCCGATGCTCCAACCCACTATCGGCGGCAATGTGCTGGGCGGCCTGCGCCAGCTCCCGATTGCGCAGCGTTTCCAGCAGATTCCGGGAGAGAATCACCCGCTGCCCACGCCGCTGGGCCAGCCCCTGTTCTTCGAGGAAGTCGGCGCGCTGCTGCAAGGCTTGCTTGGCATCGCCACCAAAGCCCAGGTCGCCCAATCCCCGGCCGCCGCCGATCAGTTGCTGGTCGAGCCAGGTGGCGCCGATCACGCGGGCCTGCCGCTCGATCGGCAGGTGAGATTTCAGGTCCACGGCCACGCCGCCCAGTCGCTGCGCATCGTACTGGCGCCCACGCTCGGATAGGTCGTCCGGCACTTTCCATAGCCCTTCCGCCACGCGCTCCACGATGCCGGCCCGGCGCAGGGCTTCCAGCCGTCGGACGTGGGCCGCGACGACTTCCTGCGGGTCGCGGCCGGGCTTGGCTCGGCCTTGCTCGATCGCCAGGTGATGATCGGTACGGTACAGGCCATCGCTCGCCAGTGCGGCGATGTTCTTGTCCGCCGCCCGTACCTCGGCGGAACCACGCACCTCCACCACCGCGCCGGTGGGGTAGCTCGCCAGTTCGTCGCGGGCGTTCAAAGCGACGTAGTGGGCCTTGCCGTCCACGCCGTCGATGACCAGATAGCCGCGGTCGTGCAGCTCGTCGGCCAGCCCCTTGGCGGCCACGCGGCCGACGAGGGTACGGCCGTCGTCGGCCGGCTCGAATACCGCCAGCTCGCGCGGCTGGCCGCTCATGGCGCGCTGCATGGTGCGGATGATGTCGCCACGCTCGCCCAGGGCACGCAGGGTCTTCTCAGCGTCGGCATGGATGGCCCAGGTGCTGGGCTGCACCTCGTCGGCCAGGCCGAGCCGCTGCAAGCGTTGCAGCCGGCCGATCAGTAGCAGGCGCTGGCGTTGCAACGTCGGTTCGTTGAAGCGTTCGATCCGCACCCGGTCATCCTCGCCGACCTCGCGCTGCAACGTGCGGTCGAGGCTCGTCCACCGCTCTTGCTTCACCTCGCGCTGCCAGGTCTGCTGGATCTCCAGTTCGGTGCGCGGCCCCAGCCATTCCGTCGCCAGCTCGGCGGCGCGATGGCGGAAGCCGTGGGCGATGTAGTCGCCCGCGATGACGAGGTCTCTGCCGGTATCGTCGCGTCCGCGCACGATCAGGTGCGTGTGCGGGTTGTCGGTGTTCCAGTGATCGACCGCCACCCAATCCAGCCGCGTTCCCAGGTCGGCCTCCATGCGGTTCATCAGGTGCCGGGTGTAGGTGCGCAGGTCGTCCAGCTCGGCTCCGTCTTCCGGGGAAACAATGAAACGGAAATGGTGTCGGTCGTCCTGGCAGCGTTCCTTGAAGGCATCGAGGTCGGCATGGTCGGTCTGCGGCCCGTAGGCACGGCCCGGCTCGCCGTCCCGGCCGGCACCGTCGCGCTCGATGTAGCGCAGGTGCTTGGCGAGCGACTGCGGGCTGGCGTTGCGCTGGTTGACCAGCAGCGTCTTGACGGTCACGCGCCGTGACATGGGTGTCAGCTTTGCACCTGCGAAGCGCGCTGCCGTATGGCCGCGCCCAAGCCGTGAGCCGGGCCGCTGGCCCGCGTGCTGGCCGCTCCCGCCAGCGACAGGACGGCGCACCGCCGACTTGCCGCCGCTGGCTTTGCCAGCCCGCTTGAGCACCTTGGAAACGAAGCTCTGGCCCTGGCCTTTGCCTCGGTTCTTCGGCGCGCCAGGGCGCACCCGGAAATCGTCGTCGCGGCGGTCGGTCATGGCAGCGCCCCTGGCAAGCTCCGGCGTCTCCGGGCGTGCGAAGCACGCGGACATGCCTGCATTGGCGCGGGCCTCGCGCCCCACGCGGCACGGCGGCAAAGCCGCTCCGTGCCGCGCCACCCCCATGTGCAGACAGGCCTTCGACGCGGCCCGGTGCCGCGTCCTTTTGTCTTGCCTTCCGCCTTTGCCCCTCGCTCCCGCTCCGGGCATCGGCGGCCCGGCGGCGCTGCTGCACCAGCAGCCAGCCCGCCGGCGAACACGCCAATGGCCGCAGGCCAGGCGCGTTCGAGGCAAGACGCCTGCACGTTGGACGGCTGCGCCGAAGGCAGCGCGAAGTGCGGTGCGAATGCACCCGCACTGCACGTGCGATGACAAGGCGACGAACAGTAGAACGACATGCCCGATGGCACGATGAGAGGCGCGGCAAAGTGCAGCGAATCGGCGGCCATCATGGACGTGTCTCCAGCCAGATCGGATGCGCAACGCCGATCGCGGTGGATGCACTGACCGGCCCGAAATAGCGGCTGTCGAACGACGCTGGGTTGGTCACGCTCAAGAGGAACAGTTCGCCCGGTTCGAGACGGCGGCAAAGCTGCAAGGATGGCAGCGGTCGGCCCTGCCGGTCGGCAGGCAGGGCGGCGGCCACCGGCACGCCGTCGATGCGAACCTGGCCGGCGACGATGCAGACGTGTTGTGGCGCGACTGCGCCCACACGTTTGAGCAGCGGAACGCGGGTCGGTAGGTAACTGCGCTGCGCAGCCAGCATGGCGGCCCTGTCGGGCAGCGGCACCAGCACGATGCTGTCCACGGACAGCGGACGTGGCCGCGAGGCGGTGCGCGGGTCGAACGGTTCGATGCGATACCAACCGACCGCCACGCTGTCGGACGGGTTGTAGGCCATTCGCGGCAGGGGCTGCACGAACGCAGCCCAGGCCAGCGCAGCGAGGCCGACGGTGGCGAAGCCTGCCAGCACGAGGCGAGTGCGCAGGCGCGAGCGAGGATGCGGCACGGGGCCGGTCGTGGAAATCGTGGTCATGGCAATGCCCTCCCTGCCAGCCAGGCGGCGTGCCGTTCTGTGGTGTATGTGGGTAACGCCGAGCGCGCTGCGAGCCGGTTCGCGAGCGTGCGCCAGTACGCGGGCGATGTGTCTGCGGCTGCGATGCCCAGCGCCTCGATGTCGTCGATGCGTTCCAGCACGGCGCGAACGTTGGCATCGCCTTCGGCGTGCAACAGCAGACGCGCGCCCGGCTGCACGCCGGGGATGCGTTGCACGGCGTCCAGCGGCGTGGCGGTCTGCATCACCATGAGCTGCCAGCGGATCGTGCCGTAGTCGTTGGCCTGCCAACGGATGCGGCACAGAACCGCGTTCGGCAGGAACACGGCGCAGCGCCGCCAGCGGTCGAGCTGGAGCGTGCGCGCCGGTTCGCCGAAGCGCAGGTAGAGCTTGAAGCGGGGTTCGATGTAGGTCAGCGCCACGCGCGTCAGCGGCACGTTGCCGGCCTGGCCGGCGAGTGTCGAAGGCGCCGGCGGCGGTGCAGCCGTGGGCGCACTTGCTTTGGGGGTGTGGGCGGTCGAAGCGGATGCGTTCACGGCGTGCCCTCCGGGGGAAACTCCCGCTCCAGCAGGCTGCGCAGCAGTTCGGCTACGGTCACGCCTCGCGTGAAGGCCGACACCTTGATGCGCGCCCGCATGGCGGGCGTGATGTCAAGCGTCAGTCGAGCGGTGTAGAGGTCGCCTTTCTGCAAGGCATCTGCGTCGCCCTGGCGAATCCACGCTTCGGCGTGCGGATTCGCTGGGGGACGTACACCGATGCCGACGCGCTTGCTGCGTGGTGATGGCTTTCCAGTCATGTCGGCCACCGCAGCAGTTCGTCGGTGAGCGCGGCGATCTCGCGGGCAGCGGCGCTGTCGGGCGCGGTTTCGCGGGCGAGCCGGCCAGCGGCTACGCTGTCGGCAAAGACGATGCGCTGGTGGATCTCCGAGCGCAGCGCGGGCAGCGGCTGTTCGGCCAGCGATTGCCGTGCCTCCCTGCCGATGATGGTGGTGCTGACGCGCCGGTTGATGACGAAGGCCGCGCGTAGCGCTGGCCGGAACACCTGTGCTTCGCGGATCAGTGCGACCATCTCGGCAGAAGCCCATACGTCGTAGGGGCTGGGCTGCACGGGGATCAGCACGCGCTCGGCCGCCAGCAGCGCGGAGCGCGCGAGGGCGGCGATGCGCGGCGGGCCGTCGATGATGATGTGATCGGCCCGCCTGGCGAGTTCTGGCGCTTCCTGATGCAGCGTTTCGCGGGCAAGGCCCACGGCGCTGAACAGACGGGGCAGGCCCTGCTGGCTACGCCGCTGCGTCCAGTCGAGCGATGACCCCTGCGGGTCGGCATCCAGCAGGATGACATGCAGGCCGCGCATCGCCAGTTCGCCGGCGATGTGCGTGGCGAGCGTGGTCTTGCCGACGCCGCCTTTCTGGTTGAGAAACGCGAAGATCATGGCGCGGCCCTCCGAGCTGGAAAGCCGGCCTGGGCGTGCCATTTCGTGGTTGTCCACCGAAACGGCGCGCTTCTACTAAAAGTTATGTATTTCTTGTTAGGTAAGTTAGAGGGAACGCAAACCCGCGCCGTTGTTGGCTTTCCGGCGTTTTCGTACTCCTGATAGCACGAGGGTCGTACTCCTGATAGCACGATACCCGGTACTCCTGATAGCACGAGGCCGTCCACAGGTTCTCCCGCAGTTATCCCCGTGCCGCGTGCGGCACGGGCCGGAAGGTCAGCAGCTCGGTGTTGTCGTCCGGCATCCGCTCGATGCCGAGGACGTAGCCGGGCAACGACTGCCGCGCCACCAGGGCGCGCACGTCGTAGGCGAAGTCCGAGAAGCGGGCCGCGCTGCCGGATTTGCGGTACAGGTGTCGGAAGTCGAATTGCCAGCCGTGCTCCTGCCGCCCGCCATGCTTGCGCACCAGGCGGTACAGCCAGCGTTCGATACCGCCTTTCAAGCGGAAATAGGCCGGGTCGATGGTCAGCACCAGGGCGGCGTCGAGCACGCCGGCATAGAACCAGTCCGGCAAGATCAGCTCGATGCCCAGCGGGGTGCCGCTGGCGTCGGCGAGTTCCTTCCACTCGTTGATCCACGAGAAGCGATGCAAGCGCCTTCCCGTGGTTTCGCGGATGGACGTGGCCACCGTGGTCGATTGCAGCCGGTCGAGGGCGGCCTTCAGGCGCTGGTAGTCGTTGAGGGACGTGCCGCGCCCGATGAAGCGCAAAATCTCGTAAGGCGTGGCGCGTATCCAGCGCGACGGGCGCAGGCCCGCGTCGCGCGCCTCCACGATCTGCGAGGCGGCCCATATCAGCACGTCGGCATCCCATATCGTTGCGATGCCGTGCTCCTGCGTGCCTTCCACGCGAATGGTGACGTTCCCGCTGCGGAAGTCGATCGGCGCCGTGCGCCGCGACTTGGCAAGCGAGAAGAACGGAAAGGCCATCAAGTCCTGGGAATCGCGTGGCGCCATGTCGCCCGGCAGCGCTCGGAACAGATCGAGCTGTTCGCGCTGCGGCAAGGCTTGCCCTGGCGGGCTGGACATGGCGAAGGCCACCCACGCGCCGACGATCAGCGGCCATCACGGTAGTCGCCCGCGTGGCGCTCGGCGTATTCGGGATCGGACGTGGCCTCGTAGCTGCGCTGGTCGGCCCAGGCATCGAGGTCGGACACCGCGTACATGACGCGGCGGCCGAACTTGCGGAACTTGGGGCCGCCGCCGATCACCCGCTGCTTCTCCAGCGTGCGCGGCGACAGCCGCAGGTAGTCGGCGGCTTCGTCGTTTGTCAGGTAGCGTTGAGGCTGCGAGGTCGCAGTGACGGCAGCGGCGGCAGGCCGCGAGGGAGCAGGTCGCATGGGATGTACCTCCATCAAGCCCGGCCACACCACGCGGCCGGATAGAGGCACTCTCAAGAAAGCAAGGCTTCTTGCTAAGGGACGATTCGCACGGGTCGAGAAACGTCCCCCCTAATGCGACGGGAACATTGGAAGCTGCGCTAGTCGGCGGTAGCCGCCGTGCATCAGCTCATCGCCGCGGCGTACCAGCCGCCGCACGCGGGCACGCAATGCACTGTCTTTGTGCCAGTCGGCCGCGACGGCATCCGCGCCGAACAGACCTTCGGCCACTTCGCGCAAAGAGGCTCCCGCGAGGGTCGCGTCGAGCGCTTGCAAGGTATGCAGTTCCAGCAGCGCGGCGGGCGTGGGGCGAGAGCGGGCTGTTGCCACAGGCGCGGCCACGGTTGCGGCAGATAGCGCATCCAGCTTCGCAGCGAGCGTGCGGTAGCGCGCACAGGGCGTGGCGCAGGCGCGTGTGGCGTAGAGATAGGCCGAGCCATCTTCTAGGTCGGGTGCGAGTGCGAGCCGAACGCAGCAGCCTGGCCAATGCGATACAAGCACCAGGCGCTTGCCGTCGTGGGTCAGTTGCTTGCGCCCAGGAATGCGCCAGAACTCGAAGGTATGCGCATCGGGTGGTGGGTCGGCGTCGGGGTATAGCTGCACCACGCCGTCGTGATCGGGGAACCAAGCAGGATGTGCATCGCGCGCATCCAGGCCGGGATCTTCCAGCAGGCGCAGGCCCCAGGCCTGCGCCGCATCTGGCTTGCGACGCCGGCGTAGCCAGTCGCGCCGGTAGCTTGCATTCCTGCGCAAATACTCCCAAGCCAGCGCTGGGCCATCGAGGTGCAGCGTGTAGAGATACGCGGCCGTGGGATACCAGTGTTGGCTGCTGCGGTCAGTCATGGCGAAACCTCCCTGTTTCTGGGAACGTCGCCACAATTCCGCTGTGCGGGAGCTATCGAATCGCCATCAAGTGGTCATCAAACTCGGGTTACGCTTTAACTGCTGGTGTCAAGACAGATTCGCTCCAGTGCATTGCCGAAATCGTCTAAATGCGACGACTGCACCGCCCGGAAATGGGGTGCAGCATTGAACACCGTGCCGAATCTCGCGCCTGGCATCATGACTGTTTTGGTCAGGAGCGCACCACCCTGGTGCAAGCATGCGGATCAAGACTTGCCAGGTCTTGGCTAAGACCGAAATAGTCACAATGCGATACTTTTTGCCTGGTCGCGCTGGAATGCGTCAATCGGTGATCGAACCGTTTTCCTGAGCCAGTCGAACGTATTCCGACAGCGGCCGCGTCGGCTGGAAGTACCGATCTCGTATCACGGGCTGCTTGAGCGGCCCGACGATGGACGCCAGATCGGACAGCTTCACCGTCGCCAGGGCAGGCATCCCGATCCCGAGGTCGATCAGGCCGTAGGCCGTATCGCCATCGGTCGGATCGAGCGCGGCCAATAGCCAGGTCGCATGTGCGTCCGGTGTGAACAGGCGCACCACGGGCAGCGGGTCACATTCCTGGCCTGCGGCGCGGGTGAGGCCGTGGGCCAGTAGGTGCACCCGGTCTTCCTCGGTGACAAGCGTGGTCAAGGCCGCGCCCCTTCCACGAACACACGCAATCGCCGAGGCGCATCTGTGCCTGCGGACGGATGCACGTATGCGCAAGCGCACGAAGCCGCAAAAGCGGAGAGGCACGAAGGCGTATTGGTGGAAGTCAGGAAAGACACGGACGCGGTTCCCTGGGTCTGAGGAAATCCGCAGATGCGGATCTCCGTAAAAGCACGGAAAAGGAAAACATCACCACCAAATGAACACTATAGATTGTAGTCCTATAGGGCGCAATGGGCTGTCATCTTGGTTTTTTGGGGAAACCATAGGTGGCAGCGAAGAACTCATTGGCAGCGGCGATTCGGACGGTAAGGAAGGCGCGTGGTTTGAGCCAGGAAGCGTTCTCCAACGTGTCCAGTCGCACCTACATGAGCACGCTGGAGCGCGACCTGAAAAGCCCAACCATCCAGAAGCTGGCCGATCTGTGCGAGGTCATGGAAGTGCATCCGCTCACGCTGCTCACATTGGCTTATGCCGGTGACAGCACCCGCGAAGCTGATGAATTGCTGGCACAGGTGCGCCAGGAACTCAGGGCGATATTGGAAGAGCCCGACACGCCGTAGCGCGTTGGCGTGTGGTACTGAATTGCAGCAAGCGGAGCGCGCAGCGCCGCAGGCGCGAAGGCGTGAGGGATTGAAGCCGGATGGCCGTGACGGCTTGCCGGCACGGGGCGAAGCCCGAAAGCCCGGCGGCGCTTACAGCGCCGACACGCCACACACCGCTCGTTGACACGGATTGCGAGCCACAAGGCACGCATGCAGGCCCGCGGTGACGGGCGTATCCAGCACGCGGCAGCAGCAGAAATCCTGCGCGTGCGGTGCTGCGATCAGCAGCATCGCGCCCCGCCGCAGTGGGCGGGACGCGGTAAGCGGCTGTCAGGCCGCCTTCGGCTTGTTGCGCGACCAGATCAGGTCGTGCGTGCCGTCCTCGTTCTCGATCAGGCGGGCATAGACCGTCGCCGGGAACGAAGGGTCGTCGATGGATACGGACAGGTATTCCCGCCCGGCCTCGCTGGTCTTCTTCCACGCTGCGCCGACTTCGTGGCCAGCCGCTTGCAGGTGGAAGTCGGGGGCGTTCTCGGTGTCGCCCTTGTCGTTGGGAACCAGCTTGACCTTGACGTTGAGCGTCAGGGTGCGAAGCGTGCCGGTGAAGCCGTCTTTCTCTGCGGTGAAGGTGCCGATGTTAGCCATGATGTTTCTCCTTTCGGGTTGAACAAGGTCGCGCCAGTGCGTCCTTGTTGTGATCCGGCCGGCGGGGGATGGGCTGGTCGCACCGCGCAGCGGTCGCAACAACGTGGAGAACCTGGAAGCGAAAAGAATTTGTCCCGCGAGGAATGCGCGCAGCGCAGGGGAAATTGTTTTCGCTTCCAGGTTGCGGCCATGAAGCCCAAGGCGCAGCCGCGCCACCGCCAGGATTCACAACAAGACAAGGACGCACAGGCCGCCCGCTCCCGAATGGAGACGTGGCCAACTCGGCATCCCCGCGTGACGGCTGCACCGGCTTGCGCCCTGACGCGGGCCAGGTCAATGCCCCGACGACAAGGCCAGAGCGCCCCTGCCGCAGCTCACGGCCACATACTGAGGCGTGGTGTGGAAGCTCCATAGAAGCGAGGCTGGGCGGCGTGTCGGTGAACCGTCTTTCGTGACGTACAGACAACGAACCGCCAGCGTCGGGGACGGCACGCTTTCGTGCAACCTGCCGCAGCAAGCCGGGGCGTAGCCACACCAGCCCCGCCCATTGCGGCGGGGCTCGGTCGAATCGTTGGCGGCGCGATGCGCCGCCACACTTGCTGGCTTCGTGGATTTCGCGCACGAGCGCCCTTGTGCGTGGCCCCATCGCCGCCGACCGAAGGCGGCGATGGGGCTTTTTTTTAGCAGTGAAACCGGGCGCGGCCACCGCCGCGCCCGGAGTTTTCGACCACCGGCCCCAAGGCGGCACGGCTTGGGGCCGGTGCGGCTCGTTATTTCTTGGTTTCGATGATCCACCACACGGCGCGCGGCAAGGCGCGGCCCGTGAGGGGATGCAGATCGGTCAGGTCGGCGCGGGCCGTCCAGCCACGCGGCGGACGGTAGCCGCGCACGTCGCCGTCGCCGTGCCAGCGGCGGGCGCGCACCGTGCCGGAGGCATAGGTCGCAGCCATACGGGGGCGGTTTGCGGGTTGGTGGGTCATGGCAGGCATCCTCAATATGAAGCGCCCCGGCCGGAACCGGGGCGCTATCTACGGTGCGAAGTCACGCGGCCAAAGCCTCGGCCTGCGGCTGGACATCCGCCACGGCGGCCGCTTCTTCCTGTGCTTCGGCTTCGCCATCCGCCGGCGCGTCCTGCCCGGCCTGCTGCGGGCCTTCGGTGCGGAAGATGGCGGGCATCCAGCCGGTGCCAGCGGCGAGCCGTTCGGCTTCGCTGGCAATGTCGCCCTTCTTCAACTTCGCCAGTCGGGTGACGTGCGAGGGCGCGAACCCGCCAACGGCTTCCAGAATCGCGGCCTTCGGCACATGCCGGAAGTAACCCTCATTGGTGGGCTGCCACCACGCGGCCATATCCAGCCCCACGGCCTGCGCCAGTTCCGCGCCGGGCTGGTGCGGCGTGGCGCGAGGCGTCACCACGTCCACCGTGGAAGCTAAGCACACGGCCAGCAGCCGCACCAGTTCATCCTGTGATTTCGCCAGCAGCGCGGCGAACAGTTCGGCGCTGTCCTCCGGCAAGGTTTCGCCTGCCACCTGTTGCAGTTCGCGCAGCGCCACGGCGGCGGGTGATTCCGGCCAGTCCGGGGCCATGCCTTCCAGCCGGTCTTGCACCGTGAGGCGCACGCCCAGCGGCAGGTCGTGGCCGTAGTGGCTTTCCTGCAAGACGGTCTGCACCATGCCATGCACCACGGCGGCCAGCGCGGCTTGCGGATGCCGGGCCACTTCGATTTGCAGCGCGGCGGTACGGTGCGCGCTCAACCGCTGCGCCAGTCGGTCGGACATGGTGGCGGTCTTGGGCTGCTCGTCGTCCTCGCCTTCGTCCTCGTTTGCGGCTTCGCCTTCGCTGCCGAAACCCTGCCGCAGTCGTTCCAGCGTGCGCAGCGCCTTGGCTTCGGCTTCGCGCAGCAGCCCGCGATGAATCGCGGCCTGCCCGTCGCGGTCGATGGTGACGATGGCACCGGCTGCGGCCTTCACATTGGCCGCATAGTCCAGCAAGCCTTCTTCCAGCGCCTGCAACTGCTCGCCCAGGCGTTCGCCTTCTTCCTGCAAGGCATCGGCCTTTTCTTCGTCTTCGTCGTCCAGCGCGGCATCCACGGCTTCGGCCAGTTCGTGCAGCTTGGTTTGCAGCTTCTCGATGCGCTGCGCGTCGCGCTTGTTCGGACTGCGGCGTTCCCTTGGCGCACGCTGGAAGGCTTGCAGATCGGCATGGGTCATGCCCGGCGTGGCATCCACCCACGCCCAGCCCTCGGCCTGCACCTTGGCGGCGATACCTGCCAGCTTGTCCTGCGCCAGCCGTTCCAGCAGTGCGGCATCGGTCAGATACACGCCTTTGTCGCCCTCCGCGAACAGGTCGCGGCGGATGCCACCGCCTTCCTGCTCGTAGCCGTCCAGCCCGACAAAGCGCACCAGCGGATGCCGGTAGGCGTCGATTTCGCGTTCGGTCAGACGGTCGCGCAGGTTGTGCGGGCTGCGCTGCCATGTCGGCGCATCGTAGAACGCGGCTTCCTGCGCGGCGTGGTCGTCGGTGATGGCAAGGGCCATCAACTGGTCAAGGCTCACGGCCTCGGCGCGATAGTCGGCCAGCAGGCGCGGCGAGACGTTGGCGAGTTTCAAGCGGCGCTGCACCACCAGCGGCGTGACGGAAAAATCCGCTGCGATATCCTCGATGCTGCGGCCTTCGGCCACCAGCGCGGCGAACGCCTCGAACTGGTCGGCGGGGTGCATGGCTTCGCGCTGCACGTTCTCGGTCAGGCTGGCCGTGCGTGCGGTGCCATCGGCCACCTGCAGGCAAGGCACCTCCCATTCCTTGCTGATGCGGTGCTTCTTCGCCAGCAGCTTCAACGCTGCGAGGCGACGGCCACCGGCCACGACTTCGTAATGCTCGCCGTCGGCGGCGGCAATCACGATGAGGTTTTGCAGCAGGCCGACACGCTGGATGCTGGCGGCGAGTTCGGGAATGGACATGCGCGGGGTCTTGCGCACGTTGCGGCCAGTGGGGCGCGACACCAGCCGCGACAGCGGAACCAGAATCAGGTTCTTGGTCGGGTCAGCGGCTTCCAGCGGGATAGCGGCGGCGGTGTTGATGGCGCGGGCTTCGGTTTGGGTAACGGCGTTCATGGTGATAACTCCTATCGGTTCAGGAATGCAGCAGCGAAGAAAGCGACAAGGGCTGCTGCCTGCCCCTGCCGCGTGGGGATTCAGGCTTTCAACTGGCGCATGCCATCGGCCAGCAGCCAGAGGGCGCGATTCAGTCGGATGTTTTGGTCGATGCCCTGCACCGGGCGGGTTTGCTGTCGGCGCCCGTTGGCGCTGCGGCCACGCAGCCCGCCTTGGGTCAGGTTTTCTTGGGTGCGGTTGAACACGCTCCACAGGTCGGGGCGGCGGTCGTCGAAGCGGCGCGGCATCAGGATTTGCGATTCCGTGATGGGCGCGGGCTTGTCGGGGTCGTCGTACTTGAGGGCGAGCGCGGCGCGGGCGAACACTTCGGATTCGCCATCGTCCAAGGTGATGCCGCGCATGGCATCGCGCGATTCCTTCACCCGATCGAAACCGCTCAAGACTTCGTAAGCGCCCTCAATGACCAGACCGGCCACGTCGCCTTTATGGGGCACTCGCACATCGGCCACGGTGTTGCCGCAAACAAGGCCATTGCTGCACACGAACCGGAACATTCCGGCCAGCATCTGATAGCTGCTGGTGCCGTCGTGCGAGTTCAGCAGCACGATTTCGTTGGCCTCCGCGCCGTTGATCTGGCTGGCATGGCGCAAGCGAATCATGTGTTTGGTGTGCTCGCGCTTGCCTTCGTCGCGCACGCGGGTTTGCGTCACCATGAAAGGCTGGAAGCCTTCTTTGCGAAGCTCGGTCAGCACGGCGGCGGTGGGGATATAGGCGTACCGCTGCGAACGGCTCTCGTGCGGGGCATCCGCGAAGATGGACGGGGCCACGCGGTGAATCTGGTCGTCGGACAGCGGGTAATCGCTGCGCAGCGAGGGGGAGCGGAAAGCGAAACGGGATGCGAGTTGCATGGTCTTTCTCCTGACAAAAGAGGTTTGCTGTTCACACCGCACACCGGATTTCTAGATTCGGAGCCCAGCCTTTCGGCTGTTTGGTGCGGTCGGCACGAGGAACCCGGTTGGCCCTGTTGCCACCGTCTTTCCTGAGTTCATCGCCCGCGGCCAAAGGAGCGCGCGGACGGGGGCCGTCAAGGAGCCAAGCGCAGGGTGGGTGCGGCCCGCAGGCGCAGCCGAGGACACGGCCCTGCGCGCCTTGACGGCACACGGGCGCGGGCTACGGTCGCGGGTAAGGTGATGAAGTCAGGGGAGACGGCTGGACAAGGCAACGGCCATCCCTTTGTGCTGACCGCACGCAAGCGAAGCGCGCAGGCCCGAAGCTGGAAGCCGGGCCGTAGGCGTCAGCGATGCGGAAGGCTGGCGAAGCCAGTCCCGCCAGGGATGAGCGACTAGCGAACCTGGAGCAGCGCGATCCGCGAAGCGGAGACGCAAGAGGACTCTTCGTTTACCATTTGTTTCGCAAGCTAATGATGGGAAAGCAAGAACACGGAGATCTAGAGATGATTGTCTGCATCAACCGCCTCAAACAGTTCGGAATCTTCAGCGACTTCAATGGAACGAAGATCCAAAAGTTCGGCCGGTACAACCTGGTCTATGGTTGGAATGGAACAGGCAAGTCAACGTTATCGAATCTATTCTCTTGCTTTGAGCTTCGCTCGATGGTTCCCCGCTTCAGCACGGGCCAATTTTCAGTAGTTCTGGAGGATGGCTCAACGATCACGGAATCCACACTCCACTCATCCCAATTGAATATTCATGTTTTCAATCAACGCTTCGTGCATGAGAACATTGATTGGGACAAATCCGTAAAGAGCATCCTTCTTATTGCGAAAGAGAAGATTGATGACTTGCAGAAGCTGGAGAAGCTGAAGAGCGAGCTTCAGTCGAAAAAGAAGGCTCACGACGACAAGCAAAGCGATATCAAGAAGCAGCGTGAGGCATTAGAGAAGTTCCTGACCAATGCTGCCAAGAAAATGAAGCTTGGACTTCAGGCGATTGATACGAGCGACAGTTATTACTTGAATTACGACCGCCGCAAGCTCTCCAACTTCATACAGAATAACGGCGAGACAATTATCAAGGCGGAGTCGGTTCTTCCAGATGAGAGGGTTATCGACCTTACGAATGCCGCCAAGCCAGATCAGCTTCCAAGCATTGCTTTCGCCTCAACGGCCATTGAGCCGGACTACTTTAAGAAAGCGGCGGGCCGCATCAGAGATTTGATTGGGACTACGGCGGTCAATCAAGCAATCCAGCGGCTTACCGATAACCCGGACATCCGCGAATGGGTTCAAGCAGGCTTGGAAATCCATAAAAACCACGACTCGCAATCCTGCGAGTTCTGCGGCTCTCCGTTCGCCCAGCTTCGTGCCGAGGCGCTTGCTGCCCACTTCAGCAAGGAGTTCACGGAGTTTCAGAGCCGACTTCAGAATGCGGCGACATGGATTGAATCTCAAGGCGCTCCAGCTAATCAGTTTCCCGCATCGACCGAGTTTTATAAAGAACTATCGGCCGAGGCAGAAAAGCTTCAAAAGGACTACGCAACTGCTGCTGAAAAGATCGACCAGCAAATGGACGCCTGGCGGGAAGCCCTGAAGGCCAAGATCACAGACCCTGGGAAGACAGACATTCAGATCTCGGATGTGGTTGAAGACGATGTCACCAATTTCAATGACATCCTGAAGTCGATTGTTGCTCTCGTTGGAAAGCACAACAATAAGACTTCAAATTTCAAATCTGAGACCTCAAAAAGCAAGGTGGCACTGGAGCTTCACTTTGCTGCGGCTGAGGTGCAAGAGTTTGACTATGCTGGAAGTGAGAAGAAGTGCAATGACCTTGAGTCAGAAGCAAAGAACGACCATAAGGAAATTGAAAAAATTAGTCTAGAGGTCGGAGCCATAGAAGCGGCGCTCTCGAATGAAACGGTCGGGGCAAAGGAGTTCAATGACATCCTGCATCGCTTCATTGGCCGCTCTGAGCTTTGCCTGAACTTCAATCAGAAGAAGAAAGGCTATGAGATCATCAGAAACGGGGTTGGTGAGCACGATGGGAATTTGAGCGAAGGTGAGAAGACTGCGATTGCATTTGTCTATTTCATCACGAAGCTCAAAGAAAATGGAAATAACATCAAGGATACGATCGTCGTCGTTGACGATCCGGTCTCAAGCTTTGATTCTAATCACTTGTTTCACGCCTACTCGTTTTTGAGAACGCAATGCACTGAAGCCAAGCAACTTTTTGTGCTGACTCACAACTTCACTTACTTTAAGCTAGTGAGAGACTGGTTCACTGGCACCAATAGGAATCGAGTCAAAAAAGGCAACGCCGAGAATTGCTTCTTTTATCGCCTGGATGCGCCACCTGGCTCCCCTCGTCACTCCCTACTTGTGGATGCCGACGACTCACTCAAGAACTACGGTTCCGAGTACCACTATATCTTCAAGAAGCTTTACGAATATAGGGCGCACACGACACTCAATCGAGATGAGGCGTTCTTGACCGCCAACCTCGCCCGAAAGCTTGTTGAATCGTTTTTTACCTTCAAATATCCAAGGCGGCGAAGCGACATTAGTCAATTGATGGAGGCTGGCCTAAAAGATTGCACCATCACGACACCAGAGCTTAAAGAAAAAATCTACCGCTTTATCAATAAGTATTCACATAGCGACGTTATTGAGATAACAGAGGAATCCGCAGAAAACTTGGCAGGCGAAAGCCACAGCGTCATCGGGAACATCTTCCAGTGGCTGGAAGAGGTGGACAAGAAACATTACGACGAGATGATTCAGGTTGCGACGGCCTGAGCATCAGGCCGCGAGGGCCATAGCTATGCCACCAGGCGCAGCAAAAAGGGGCCGAAGCCCCTTGGGCTAGATCAGCCCATGCTCGGCGAACGATGCCGTTTCGTTGCCCGCAACGATGATGTGATCGAGCACGCGCACGTCCACCAGACCCAACGCTTCCTTGAGCCGCTGGGTCAGCGCCCGGTCAGCCGCGCTCGGCTCGGGGTTTCCGCTCGGATGGTTGTGCGAAACGACGACCGCCGCCGCATTGAGCCGCAGCGCCTCCTTGACCACTTCGCGCGGATACACCGACGCACCGTCAATAGTGCCGTGGAACATCTCCCTGTATTCGATCAGACGATGGCGCGTATCCATGAACAGCACTACGAACACCTCATGCTCGAAGCTGGCCAACTTTGTACGCAAGTATTCCTTGACCGCCGCCGGCGAAGTGAACTCTGCTCCGCGCTGCATTTTCCGGTCAATGACCTGGCGCGCAGCTTCCAGAATGTCGTCGGCCGATGCCGGTAGATAGCGCCCGTGCGCGTCGCGCACCAGCAGACAGGAATCGAACGAGGGAAAGGACAGTTGCGACATGATCGTGCTCCGGTTGCTCGGGCGGAATTGCCCGGAACCGGCGGCAGCACGGCGCAGCGCAAGCAGTCAGGGGTCGCAGACGGCCGCCAGGACGCAAGCGCGCATGGCGCGCGCCGCCCTTGACGGCGAGAACGCCGTGATACGGTGAAGGGAACAGCAAGACCGCCCACACCCGCCCACTGCACAGAGTCGATTTTTGGCAAGCGGAGCGCGCAGGCCCGGATCAACGAGCCGGGACGGAGGCGTCAGTGATGGAAGCCCGACAGGGGCGAGACTCGCGCAGCGAAGCTCGATGCGCAGCACGACAGCGCGACGGCGGCACGCCGGGACGCCCGACTGCTTGGGACAGGACTACTCGTTGTCCGTCTTGCGCTGCTCGATTTGCAACTGCGCCCGTTGCGTTGCCTGTTGCAGCCGCTCCACCAGCACGCCCCTCGGCGGCAAGGCGGTCAGATACTCGGCAACGTGGATGCCGGACTTGTCCAGCTCCAGCAATTCGATCTGCTCGCGCTTCTTGCCGGTGCAAAGGATGATCCCGAGCGGCGAGGCTTCCTCCGGCTCCCGTTCGTGCTTGTCTAGCCACCGAAGGTAAAGCTCCATCTGCCCTTTGTAGGCCGCCTTGAAGTCACCTACCTTCAACTCCACCGCAACCAGCCGCCGCAGCTTGCGGTTGTAGAACAGAAGGTCAAGGTGGAAATCCTCGTCGTCGATCGGAATGCGCTTCTGCCGGGCGACGAATGAGAAGCCCGCGCCCAGCTCCAGCAGGAAGGACTCCATTTCACGGATGATCGCCGCTTCCAAGTCGCCTTCCTGCCAAGTGTCCCGCAGGCCCAGGAAGTCGAGGATGTACGGGTCGCGCATGACCAGGGCCGGCGACATGCGCTGCGCATCGCGCAGGGTCGCCAACTCCTGCGCTATGGTTTCTTCCGGCTTTTGGGAAAGCGCCGTGCGCTCGTACAGCATCGAGTCGATACGCTCGCGCAGCGTCCGCACGCTCCAGCGTTGGGTGCTGGCCATCTGTGCGTAGTAGTCCCGCTGGAGCGGGTCTTTCAGCGGCATCAGGGCGATGAAGTGCGTCCAGCTCAATTCTCGTATCAGTGATACGAGAATTCGCTCGTCGGGGAAGGTGGCGGCGAACTGCACCATGCGGCGCAAGTTCTGCTCTGCAAAGCTGCTGCCGTACTCCTCCACCAACTGCGCAGCCAAGGTGGGCAGAACTTCCTTGCCGTAGGCGCCCCGGCGCCTGTCCAAGACCTGCGTGTGGATGCGTTGGCCGATGCGCCAGTAGAGCATCGTAAGCTCGCTATTCACCGTCGAGGCGGCGCGCTTGCGCGCCGCCTCGATCAGTGCCCGAATGTCGCCCAGCAGCGCCGCGGGCGCTGCGAGCGATGCTGCTGATGGCCGGCGCCCGTTCATGCCACCGCCTCCGCAAGCTGCCGCGCGCCCGTGATGGCTTGGCGGCGGCTGGCCACCAGCTCGGCCGCCTCGCGCACCGGCTTGTCCTCGGTGTGGACGTAGTGCATGAACATCGCCACGGTCTTGTGGCCCGTCAGCTTCATTCCCACTTTGGTCGGCACACCGGAATTGGCAATGTCGGTGGTCGAGCGATGACGGATGCCGTGCGTGCCTACGTGCGGCACGCTGGCGGCCTTGAGCGTCCGGCACCAGCCGCCATAGTGCTCGCCAAAGGTCAGGTGCTTGGCCGGGTCGTTCGGCGACGGCAGGACGTAAGGGCAGCCTTCCAGACGCGGCGCCGTCGAAAGCAGCCGATAGGCTTCCTCGCTCATGGGCTTGGAAATGCCGCCAACCTTGCTGTCGGGCCACACCACGCGCCGGTTCTCGAAGTCCAGCCAGCTCCATTCGAGCGGGCAGATTTCGGAGCGCCGCGCCGCAAACTCGAATTGCAGCCGGATCGCCAACGGGATGACGTAGTTCTCCAGCCCCTCCGCCTCCAGTTTCTCCAACTGGCGGAAGATCCGCACCATTTCCTCGTCCACGATGAGCCGGGTTTCCTTGCCCGGCGGGTACATCGGGACGTGGCGGCACGGATTCGTACCGTCCGGGCGGAAGCCCCAGACTTCGGCCAAGTTGAACATCTTGCGCAGCACGCCGAAGGTCTTGTTGGCCTCGGTCGGCTTGTAGGCCAGCTTTTCCATGAGCCCCGCAATGTCGGGCCGCTTCACGTCATGCACCTTCTTGCGGCCCAGCAGCGGGATGATGTTGCGGTCGATGACGCCCTGGTAGCCGTCCTGCGTGCTGACCTTGTTGCGCTTCTTGGAGTAGTCCTCCATGAACTTTTTGCACAACTCGGCCATCGTGGGCGCCTTGCGCGCCTCGGCCTTGGCACCGCCGGGATCACCACCCCGGCGAACCTCGGCCAGCCAGTCCTGCGCTTTGACCCGCGCCTGTTCGACGGTTAGCTCCCCGTAGAGTCCCAGCGAGGGCTTGCGGGGCTGGCCAGAGTTCGTGCGGTACTGGAGCATGAACACCCGGCGTCCCGTCGGGGTAATCTTGCAAAGGAAGCCGGGCACGACGGTATCCCGTAGTTCGATGTCCTTCGCCTGGGGTTGCGCCGACTCTACGGCGGTCTTGGTGAGCTTGATCTTTGCCATGATGACTCCTTGGAACGACCCGGATTCCAGGAGCCAGATAGGAGCGGCGCGAGGGAGAACCGGGTCAAGTTTCAGAAAGCACCGGCATATGATGGACGCGCGTAAGCTATTGATAAACCTGTTGTATCGGGCTACGTCGCAGTCCAGCGAACTACCGGGCTGGAGTCATCGTGAAACAAAAAAAGGGGGCCCGCCAGTTCAGCAACGAGCCGGAGTTATACGTCAAATAGTTGCAAAAAAAATTAGATTCCCGGAACAAATCCACATAAGATTGGGATACTGTACTTTTGCTGAAAATAACTTAAGGTTGACCATGTCCGAAACTAAACAGGCGTATTTGATGAAATTTCGTAAGTGCTCTTCATTTGACACACTGGAAAAAGTATTTGAACGACTCTGTGAAAAGAATGTTGGTATAGTTTCACTAGAAATTTCCGGGGCATATGACCATCGAAAAGCTGAACTGACAATGAAAAAACTCTACGATAAAGTCCCCGCCAGTGTATGGACCCTGGTTCGTCAGTAAAATGAAAATCCCGGGAACCATTATACAGCCGACGTTTAACAAAAAGAGGTTTATGAAATCGTCTGTTGAACATATAAATTTATTAAATTATTTATTACCACCTCTGGGAATTAGTTTAATCAGAAAAGTAATAACTTCACTTAAAATGCTTTACTTGCTCTGTTGTGGTAAAACGCATGGGAATTAAACCTTTATTAATTTTAACTCTTCCATTCATCTCCTTTTATTTAAACGCGGCGAGCCTAAACGAGTTCAGTCAAAAACTGGATGAAGGTTACCGTTACGCCTGTAACGCAACTCAGACGGGCAACGCAGAGGTTGCCTCTCTGGCGCTTGAGAACTACAGGGCAAATTTCACTACCTCAGACCCAAAAGTTGGTTTCAGCCAGATAATGAATGATGAAATAAACAAGGTTGTCTCGAATTTTTTCAGAATGGGCATGATCCAGGGGAACACCAGTACTGCGGCCTGCGAGACGCCTTCGGAGTTGCTGAGTCAGACCGCTTTGGCGGTATATTCCCGACAGGAAAAGGCGGCGTTGGCATCGAGCCTTGATGCTGTCCGCTTCACTGAATATGCGGCGCAGGCCTACCCGATTTTTGATTCAATCCGGAGTACAAGCATCAGTGAGGATGAAGTAATTAATCAGATTAATAAAATTGGGAATAATGCAATTATAAATGACAAGAATGCTATTGACGCCAGCAATGCGACAAGTGCGATGAAAAACGTAGTGACTGTACTTTTTTCTGCCCGGAGTGACCCGGAACTTATGCAATTTATGATGGGTTATATTGATCAACACAAACTGCATTGAATGTAGGGTCCAGTATTTATATTAAATCAGCTTTCGTCCTGAAAGTGAGCCCACTGTTGGAATGCTCACTAATTCCGGTTCCGTCCGTATTAATAAGTCTCACTGCTGGTGGAGGGACGGGCAACCGGAAAAGTAGCTTTTTACCAGCATAGAATTGCCATCGCTTTATCCATTTGCCCCTGCCACAGTAATAAAAGCAACTTAAAAACTCATGAAAAAAGACCTCTTATCGAAATGTCATACTGCTTTCGTCCGATATAGTGAATGTCTGTATGCTGCGGGGGAAATAACATGCGAAAGAGCTATACCTATGGGATTCCTTTCGGACTCCATCGCGAAACTGGACGGTATCTGGACATCACGGAAGTAAGCAGAGGGAGTGCATGCAACTGTATCTGCCCCGGGTGTCGTACGGATTTGATCGCCAGGCAGGGTGAGGTCAAACTCTGGCACTATAGCCACACCACGGACCTCTTCGGTGATTGTGACGGCTTGATGGAGGCGATTCGGGGAAAAATTATTGAAGTTGTCCGGGAAAGACATCTTCTCGGTTTCCCGCATCTTCTGGCCGGTTATGAAGGCGGGAAGGTGCCACTTGATGAGGTAAGCGGCAGCGGAAGCATGTTCGGCGCCACGGCAGATCTGTTTGTGAAGGTTAACGACCTCTGTGTCGCCGTGTTTCTTGATACCGATCGCAGCGTGGCCGGGAAGCTGACGTTCGACCATCTCCATCCCTCGGAAATGGTAGCAGCATTACGTATCGATCTGCCGGATATAGAATACGAAATCAGTCAGGTACAACTTGGCAGGCGAGATGGAACCTACAGCGAACGTATCGAGAAAATTATCATTGATGAGACGGAGTCACGAGAGTGGTTGTATCATCCCATGATGCAGGAACTGGGGACTGAACCCCTGAAGGTTTATCAGGGCCGTGAGCCTGCGGAAGCAGGACCACTTCTCCAGCGTCTTTCCGACTGCTACATGAAGCTGCCGGACATCTTACCCCAGAGCATGAATACGCTGATAAGAATGCAGCAGGACACCATCGTTTGTTTGTGTCGGCTCACCGTCAGAGCATCCAATATAGCCCAGACTGATGAATTTCCGCTGTTTATACGTTACTTCCGTCTGCATTGTCTCGACACCAGTGAGCATGTGAATTACGAGAAATTGCTGAACTGGCAGGACATGATCACAAAATCACAGGAAGGGCAGTCGCTAACGATGGAGGAACGGGATTATCTCCAGGAAATCGCCCGTATTGGCCTCTACAACCACCGACTTAAAAGTGTCTGCCTGACGGCCTGCGAAGACAGTAAGGTGGCAACAACTGAAGGACCAACAAATTTCTCATTGCTCTGAAGGGGGCTGGGGAGTTACGGGCCTGGCGGGCATGGAAACGTAAACAAAATCTACTTGCTCGCCTTAAGCAGTAATGGGTTGTTCATTTCTTACATGGTCTCAGAGTACCTATCATGATCAGTCCGGTAATATAAACTGGCACAGCCATCATAACAGCCCAACGCTAATGGACATACATTAGCGTTGGGCTGTTATGGCCGAAAGACTGGATCAGGAGTTCCGGATTTTTGCGCGGTAGGTGTGTTTGATCCTTTCAATCGTGGCAAGAGATGCATTCCAGTAGCGTTCAGCGTCGGGGCGATATTGGTCATCGAAGATGCAAAGATTCAATAATAGTGTAATTAGCGTCTCCTGGCGGCAAAGTCAGTCGGCCGGAACTGGTAAACTGTATTCCACCTCACCCGGGCTGGCGGGCGACTGACGTCTTGCCGGTTCATAGCCGGTGGTCGCGTCTGACAATGCGGTGTCCTGCCGGTAGTGACGCTGGCAGGGAGGTTTGCCAAATATACCCTACAGGGACTTCAGGAATGAATACGTTCGAACAGTTTAAAGCACAGGTCACCCAACATGCCTGTGGACTCGGTCCGGAACAACTGGCCGGGTACTGGGGGCGGTCCACCAGCGGCGAATGTGTTTCGCCATCGTATGAAGTGTTCAGGGGTTATCCGACCCGCCATCCGCTGGCGGAGTTTGTGGAGATGGCTGCATCCCGCAACGGCATCAGGCCGGATGACTACCTGGGTGATTTACTCCGGGGGCCGCATGAGGTTGTCGGCTCCCTGACGGATGACAGCACGTCACCCGCCGCCAGCCTGCCTGTCTATTTCTTCCCGGGTGCCGGGATTTACGCTGCGGCGGTCAGTGATACCGAGGTGCTCGATGTCTGGATGAGCTGGCCTTGCTACCCGGAAAACTGGTGAACATCCGAAACCGGGTTAACCGGCCGGGGATGATTTCCACGACAGCTGGTGCGGACGTGATAACACAATTGCATGTCCTCATCCCTAATGCCCCCTGCCAGACCCTTCCGTGCGGTCAGGCTTCGCCTGATTCCCGATCGGCGCGTATACATCAGGCTATAACTCTTTGTTTTCTTTTTATTTTCTTCCTGTTTACTCGAAATTCGCGGGCGGCCTTGCCAGGGCACAATTGTCAAATACGTGATACTGATGGCTGCACATTGTTAATGTCGGGCACGATGTTTTGTAGTTAACAAGCACTAGTTGGATGAGGACATGCAACTTCATGATGTATCTGACGCTGTTGACTCATGGCAGTCGCCAGTTCAGTTACACCATAAACGTTAGCTTTTAATAAGAGAGGGTTACTATGTTTAGAACTGAGCAAAAGTCAGAGCATTTAGGCCAGGTCATGATGATTGATCCGGAGCTGGTTGGGCAGGGCATAGAGGTTGGACAGGTCGTTGTGTTTGATCTGGGGCACGCCAGCAAAGGCGTTGTGCATTTGATGCGCGAAAGCAAAAAGCGTGATTGTTTTTCCCCTACAACAGAGCGCAAACAGACTTTCAATATGACCGATCAAACTACCAAGGGAGGTTGATACGGGTAAGACGACTGTGGGGCACATCTCACACTGATGATGAGGTCATGCAACCTATTAGTCACCGACTTGGCTGATGTTATGATGTACATCGCTTTCATCTCTTTAGACCGGTCTGAAGTAGAGTCTCAATAATCCGTGAGGAATTCGTTATGAGCCGTGAAGTACCTGCTGGTAGGTTTTTTTGTATGGATGAGTTCCACAATCATCATATGAACGATGATGTCATTCGCGAAAGGCTCCGCTCAATAGACGGTATCCCCGGTGTGAGCTATCAGGTATATGGCGATAATGTTTTCGTGTTCGAGAAACTTGTCCAACTGGTGAAACAGAATGGCCATAACCTGGCAACAGCCTTAGACCTCGTTCCGCAGGCAACAATGACCGCCTCAGAGGCTATTGAGGAGTGGTCGGTCTTCCCGGCGCCATATTCTCGTGAGATCAATAATACCGACCATAGTCAGGCGATCTACCACCCTTATTTCAATGCGTATTTGCCCCGGAAATATCCTGACCGTGACGCCTGTAATGCGGATGCGACCAGATTGCTTCTCGGTAATCCTGTCGAGGGTGAGGGGGATTTTGTCTACCGGGGGCAGTCCATGATCCTTCGCCAGCCCTTTACACTCGACCGTCTTCCCCCACGGCCTGAATGGGATGTGCCGGTGTATGAAAATCCCGGTGCCTACACGCATCTCTGGAACACGGATTTTGTCAGTGGCTTCGCGCCGGTTTCCGAATCTTTGTTTAACGAGGTTAAATCAGCGGAGTGGGAATGGAACCACGCTATCGCCGCGACATGCGCGTACATGGGAAATCCGGAGTGTTTCGCCTCGTTGTGGCCCCGGGCGGGAGAGTTCGGACTGGAGCAGCTGGAGCTCAAATCCAGTGACGTTGACGAACTCGATCCGGAATACCACCAGCAATTCCAGGCTATATACCCGGAGCTGTCCATGTTGTCCCCGGCCGCTATCCAGAGAGCCTATGACGAGTACTGTGAATCGATGTGGGAATACCCTGAGAGGTGCGACGGATTTCTTTATCACCTTATTGGCAGTACCGTCAGTTCGAATGTGTCCCGCGACAACCCGGAAAAAACAGGAAGACTCATCGCACACGCATGGCTGACAGGAGCCTCGGTTGAGGATGCCTATCGTTTTGGCTCAGAGGCTCAGCAGTTCGATACCGCTCTTTCTGGGCTGGCGTATCAGGTATCCGTGGCCATGAAATTTGTTGCCGGTGATTCTGCGGCCGCAGGAAATGAAGGCCATCCGATCAGCACACTTTCCGATACCTTCCGTCAGATGAGAAAAGTAAGTAGTACCCTCCTGACGGCCACACAGAACGGCCGGAAATGATAAGCACTAACCAATATGGATTCTAACAAAAAGCACGATGAATACGTCGACTGGCTCATTGAGCAGGCAGACGATCATGAAATAAATGCCATCAGCTCAGGACTCAGAGATGCGTGGGAACTTTGTACGACCTTTCTGGCCTGTGTTTTGCTCGGCAGTGGGATGGTTCTTGCCTGCTTAAATATCACTCAGTAGGGAAATCTGATGACAACTCAAATTGAAGTTATGACGGTTGCTGAGCTGCATGCTCAACTACAACAGCTGGTGGATGATTGGCTCGGAGATATTCCGGTATGTGCGACAGATCTCCGCGCCCGGTAACGGTACCGGCGGCGACATTTTTCCGGTGAAAACCCAGCAGGACTACCGTGCCGCCTACCGTAAGCTCGAAGCGGATGGATATGCACCGGCCGTTATCGAACAAATGACCACAGGCGCTGCCTACAATCTGGCTTATCCACGAATCCCGTTAAAACGCTCTGAGAACGCCACCAGCGAACGGAAGCGAAAACCTGACGTGGACATTCAGGGAGAGCCTTGCGAGCGCTTTGTGACCCAGCGGAGCGGCGCAGCGCAGACAAAATTCAAGAATCTCCTTGTTGAGAATTTCGCGGGTCGGTGTGCGGTCACGGGATGGGTTAATGGTGGTGTGCTGGTAGCGGCTCATATCGAGCATGGGACGCGCTACAACCCTTCGAACGGCATCCTGTTGACGCCGACAATGCACGCGCTGTTTGACGCGGATCTGATGGGTATAGACCCGTCCACACTCACCGTTCATTTTAAACCGGGCATCGAGGCGGGAGAGCTGTTTGAAGGCAAAACGCTCAACCCGTTGGTGTATGACCTGGATACAGACCGGCTGGCTGCTCGCTGGGCTGATTTCCTCGGTACCGAGGAATAGATGGAAAATCCAGCCTATACCGGATGACAGTGTTTCCTGGTTAGGCACCTCATTCTGAGATGTGCTGACTGCACGCCACCATTTTATTGAAAACCGACAGAGTTGATACCACTAATGCCAAATTACCTTACGGGATATTTAAAAGCGACCATTGTTATTTTATCTGCGGGCCTGTCAGGTTGCGACCTGGCAAATGGTGCGACGGAAAGTGGAGTGTATCAGAAATACACGAATGGACCTTTCAGGGAGCCGACTATCGTGATGAGTCCGGGCTGGCGAATGGATGACCACGGCAAGGAAGCACTTATATTCGGGAGCAGCCAATGCCCAGATGCTAACGGCAACACTACGTCTGAGGGCGGTTGCGTCCTCATTGAGAATCACTCTGAGACTGTCGCGGTCATCGTTGTTGATGCGACAAAGCAATTCCGACGCCAGGAAACATGGACGATTGAACATAAAAAGGATCGGACCATTGTGATGCGCCCGGATAACAGTTATGTGATGCCCTGGGTAAAATAGCCAATTAAGTTAATCAAATTAGGATTCATACTATGGGCATTCAAGATTTGGTTGGAAAAGAAAGAGAGCTGATCGTCGTCGCACTACTGGCCCTGCATCGTGAACGCGTTAATAGTTTTAATTCAGCTTGCACGGCATGTTCATTAGCGGGGAAAGAATGGCCGGAACAGGAAATGTTTGGTATTAACGAAGTAATGAATGCCCTCCGCATGGTTGGTGCTTTGCCTGTGAGATAATGAGACCTGCTAGCTTCGCATCTGGCTGATTGATTGCCTGACCTATAACGGATTTCATGAGTTTTGAAGAGATTCTGATGTGGACGCCGTGAACAGGCCTCTTAGCGACGAGGGCTCGTTTTTATGACTAGGCGTGGACGCCAGTGCCAACCTGAATGAACAATGGGATGCAAACCGGAAACAACATGAACACCAGAGTGAATAAGCCTCAACCCGTCAGGCTTCGCCCTGTCTTCCAGAAACTGGAAGAGCTGGGGTTAACAGGGGAAATTATTTCCATTCGCACGGACGGGAAAACTGGAACCTTAACTCCAGACCTGAAGCCTGGTATCTTCAAAACGGGTCCCTGCCAAACGAAACGGATCATGACCGGCAACTGGGTTATCGCTGACTCAAGGGACTACTTTGAACATGTTGTTCTGTGTGTTGAGCGTCCAGACGGAGCCTATGACATATTCACCGGCTCTTTCATAAAATTATATCCGGTTGAAAACTGCAAAAGCAAAATCGTCGAAATGAGTAACCCTGTCCTGGTGGGCATGACTTACTCCATCCGGAAGGTTTTTAATGGAGGAAAGTTCAGTCGGCGAGGAATTGCCTATCTCTCGATCCCCGCAGTAACATCAACAAAAGTAACTTTTCCTTCCCGAACGTATCAGGAGGGGCAGGAACAAATCACAATGTCGAGCCCGGACCAGGCACCATTTTCCGAAGATGTCCGGAAAAACTGCGCCGGTACGTGTGTTCTTACCGGCGTTCGAGCCAGACAAAGAACTGAGGCAGCGCACATTAAACCCCGTCATGCTGGTGGTGAGCCGGATGTGACAAACGGGATTCTACTGCGAAGTGACATCCACACCCTCTTTGACAATTGGCACTTTTCAATCGACCCTGATTCAATGAAAGCCCGTTTCAGCCCGGATGTGCTCTCCGTCGATAAAGACTTGCTACAACTGGAAGGCAAGCAAATTGATTTTTCCCGCTTGCAAATGCCTATCAATATTGAATACCTGCGACATCACTGGAACGAATTTTTTAACCGTCATGGCAATCCATTCAGAAAGAAAGAGCCAAATAATAAAAATCAACAATTATGAAAAACGCCCAGTTAGCAGCAACATGCACTATGAGGCTATGTTAGCCTAATGGCATTCTTATTTGATAAAGCTTGCTACAAGAAGTTTTGTCAATGTTCAACCTGTTTATCAAACCTATGGAGATTATTTATGACTGGGAGTGGTATGAATACTGTACGCATAAACAATGAAGTGAAACACATCTCAGAGTTAGATTCCGAGACCCTTTCTCTTGAATGGAATAAACTGAAAAACGAAAATAACGAACTGTATCGCTGCATAAAGGAAGCAAATTCTGGTTGGCGAGGTTTTGTCCTTCGTTTGATAGGGGTTCATCTGCCTGATGGTAAAACAATTGTCATTCATGGTGTTAGCACTAAAAATGAATCTACTCACACTGAATAATACACAATAGAAAAACTGTTAGTATCAAAGATCACAATGAGGCTATGTTAGCCTTCGAACATTCACAAGAACTAAGAAATTCAAATGGCTTACGTTCAATTCGAGGTAAAAATGATGGCAGATATCAATGACTCTTATTATGCTCGTAACGAAAAGTGGATTAGGCCAGCACTGATTGCTTTTATATTTGCATTTGGCAATAGTCTCGGTGATATTCTCGGGGTTGCGAGCCCCATAGTTTCCACAGCAAGTATGTGGTTGGCTGCAATTGCGTTTATTATCACTGGTGTAATGGTGATGTTTACAGATACGATTTCAGCACATATTTTAAAATTGTTGGCGGTCGTGGCACTGTTAGGGGCAGTCATCACTTTAGTGATTCGCTATTTCACATAGAATCCCTCAATGAATGCACCGCTTGCACGCTTTCTGAGTTATTGTTTCCCTTTATAAACGTCGGCTTATGTATAGCGTTCATCTGCACAACGGGGACGTTGAGTGAATGAGAACTGCCGGATTGCGTTCCTGCATTACCACAATCAGAGATCCTGGTTGTGGTTTCTAAGAAAATTCTGAATATCGGTTCATGAGACCGGTGGTTACAACTTGTAATATATTAGACTTAGCTTTTGATTCATATATTTGTACTATACCCACATCATTTATATGGATGTAGGTCGCTATGGCGTTAAAAGGCAAATTAACTCTCAATGATGCAGATTATGCTCCATTTGAACTTAATGGGGTAGGCGTCTTTATGGCCTTTTCCGGAAACGGAATATACAGAAATCACGGTGGTTGCAGGGTTGTGCCGGATAATGGACCTAAGCGCTGGGCGTACCTCGCCGTTGTTCTCGACCTGTTCTCAAGAAAACCAGTGGGCTGGGCCATGTCGTTCTCGCCGGACAGCAGGCTTACCATGAAAGCACTGGAAATGGCATGGGAAACCCGTGGTAAGCCCGTCGGGGTGATGTTCCACAGCGATAGTAATAATGCCGATGTCAGTCTTTACCACCACTTAGTTTGCCGTTTAACCAGATTGGTGTGATTACTGATGCAGTGAAGACCTTCCCGCATCCTGACTCACACAGCGATCGACCTTTTGTGTCCTGCCCTGGACCCGTCGGTTGCCGGAAGCGCCTTCATGCGAGGCATCTCCTCACCGATGCGCGTGACTCAAGAAGGGCCTGACGGCTTGTCTCGTTACTGTCCTGTCCGGGTTATCTGTCTGGAGATTCAACTCTGTTTCCTCACAGGAGCTCTGTCATGGTTGATAAAGTTACCGAAGCTGCCGTTGTGGGTGGCGTGGATACACATAAAGATTTGCACGTTGCCGCTGTCGTAGATCAGAACAATAAAGTCCTTGGGACTCAGTATTTCTCCACAACACGACAAGGTTACCGGCAGATGCTGGCATGGATGACCTCGTTTGGGACATTAAAGCGAATTGGTGTTGAGTGCACAGGTACCTATGGTTCCGGTTTGCTTCGTTATTTTCAGAACGCCGGGTTAGAAGTTCTTGAGGTGACTGCTCCAGACCGGATGGAGCGACGCAAACGGGGTAAAAGTGACACAATTGATGCTGAATGTGCCGCTCATGCAGCATTCTCAGGCATCAGGACAGTTACTCCCAAAACGCGTGATGGCATGATTGAGTCCCTGCGGGTATTAAAAACTTGCCGAAAAACAGCAATATCAGCCCGCAGAGTCGCTCTCCAGATTATCCATTCAAATATTATCTCTGCCCCGGATGAATTACGTGAACAGCTCAGAAATATGACGCGCATGCAGCTCATCAGGACCCTGGGTTCCTGGAGACCTGATGCCAGTGAATACCGCAATGTAACCAACGTTTATCGCATTTCATTAAAGTCCCTTGCCCGACGCTATCTCGAGTTACATGACGAAATCGCTGATCTGGATGTCATGATTGCGGCAATTGTCGACGAGTTGGCACCTGAGCTGATTAAACGTAATGCTATCGGATACGAAAGCGCTTCACAGTTGCTGATCACTGCCGGAGACAATCCTCAACGGTTAAGATCAGAATCAGGATTTGCGGCACTGTGTGGTGTCAGCCCGGTCCCCGTTTCTTCTGGAAAAACGAACCGTTACCGACTTAATCGTGGTGGAGATCGTGCTGCAAATAGTGCACTTCACATCATCGCCATCGGACGCTTACGAACTGACGCAAAAACAAAGGAATATGTCGCCAGGCGTGTAGCCGAAGGACATACAAAAATGGAAGCGATACGCTGTCTAAAGCGATATATCTCCCGCGAAGTTTACACGTTACTGCGCAATCAAAACAGGCGGATCAACAGTATCCCGATAACAGCTTGACTCTTAGAAGGGC
Source organism: Leclercia sp. LSNIH8 (assembly GCF_002920195.1). Lineage (NCBI taxonomy): Bacteria > Pseudomonadati > Pseudomonadota > Gammaproteobacteria > Enterobacterales > Enterobacteriaceae > Leclercia > Leclercia sp. LSNIH8. The sequence goes on from NZ_PQJY01000006.1 coordinate 227,972, forward strand.
GTCCAGGGCAGCCAGTACGGCAGTGACGACTGGCAGCGCTTCTACCGGGCCAATAACCTGGCGCCGAGCATGAGCCGGCGTGGCAACTGCTGGGATAATGCGGTGGCCGAATCGTTCTTCAGTTCGCTGAAAAAAGAACGGATCAGAAAACGCATATATAAAACCAGGGATCTGGCCCGGGCGGATCTTCGATTACATTGAAGTCTTCTATAACCGGTCCCGGCGCCACAGCCACCTCGGCGACGTCAGTCCGGAGGCCTTCGAACAGGCCTCGTCGTGAGGACAGGATTTGTCTACAGGCGTGGGGTCAGTCCAAACTATAGGGCAGGATCGTCTACCGGGGCGGGGTCAGTCCATCAACGGCTCGGAAGTGTCTAGATTATCCGTGGCGATTCACCGGGGCAAACAGGCCGATCAGGAACGACATAAGAAAGTTCTGTATTACCGACAGGTCAAGAAACTGAGCATAAGAGAAACTGCTGAAGCCACCAGTTACAGTACATCTCAGGTCTGCAGGGTTCAGGCCCTGTTCAGGCCTGAAAATTAAGCACATTTTCTGAGGCTGGAAATCAACTCATGCTGACAGCCTGAGCCTGTTGGCATGGTAAGCAATGTGCTCACCAATAAAGCTGGAAATGAAATAATAGCTGTGGTCGTATCCAGTATGATATCGGAACGACGCATTGAGGTTCATCTCATTGCATACTCTCTCAAGGATTTTGGTGCGCAGTTGCTCTTCATAAAAGGCGTCACTCAGCCCCTGATCAATGAAGATTTCTGGTAATTTTTCACCCTGTAAAATGAGGCTGACTGGATCGTAGGCTTCCCACGTTTTTCTGTTTTCACCCAGGTAAGCGCTAAATGCCTGTTGCCCCCATGGCACCTGAGAAGGCGATACTATCGGGGAAAATGCTGATACGCTCACATATTCACCAGGATTTCGCAGAGCCAGCACCAGAGCACCCAGCCCTCCCATAGAATGACCGGATATAGATTTTCTTGCCGTTGCAGGAAAATGATTCATGACGACATCCGGAAGCTCTCTGAGAATATAGTCATACATCCTGTAATGAACATTCCACGGCTGTTCCGTCGCGTTCAGATAAAAACCGGCCCCCTGGCCAAGATCGTAACTGTCGGCATCCGGGACATTATTACCCCGGGGACTGGTATCCGGGACAACAACGATGACGTTATGCCGGGCTGCATAATGCTGCATACCTGATTTGGTGATGAAATTCTGCTCAGTACAGGTCAGGCCCGACAACCAGTATAGTACCGGCAGTTTTTCTGTTACTGCTTTGGGAGGAAGATACACACCGAAATTCATTTCACAATTAAGGGATTGTGAATAATGCCGGTACACGTTTTGCCAGCCGCCAGAGCTGGCATGCTGCTCAATGAGTTCCATCAGCCGTTATCTCATGGTTATTTCCCCTGACCGAAGCCAGGGGAAGTATCTTTAAATCCGGACGTCAGATAAACGTATACGCCGTGATTTTGTTACCCGCCGGATCCCGCAGGTAGGCAGCATAGGCCCCGGGAAGGTGACCACGCGGGCCAGGTTGACCTTCATCAGCTCCACCGGCGGCAAGGCCGGCAGCATGGAAAGCATCAACCTCTTCCGGGGTGGCAGCAGCGAAGCCGACAGTCACCCCGTTAGCGGAAGGTGCTTCACCGTTGCCCGGACGGGCAATGATAAATGCCGGCTTTTCGCGGCCATAGAGTACCCAGCCGTTGCCAAACGGGCCGAGGTTATTGATACCAAGCGTGCCCAGGACGACATCGTAAAATGCGGAGGATTTCTCGACATCGGCTGCGCCAATGAACACATGAGAAAAGATGCCGTCACCAGAAATTACCGGAGTTGTCATTTTCCACTTCCTTCAGTTTGAGTTGATTAAAATTCTGATGGGATCAGTAATGAATCACTGTCCGGATAGATTTGCCTTCATGCATAAGCTCGAAGGCGTCATTGATTTCATCCAGTGTCATCGTATGGGTTACAAATGGCTCAAGGTCAATATCCCCCTTCATGGCATCCTCGACCATACCGGGGAGCTGAGTGCGGCCTTTTACTCCGCCAAACGCGGAACCTTTCCATACGCGCCCGGTGACCAGCTGGAAAGGACGGGTGGAAATCTCCTGTCCGGCCCCTGCGACACCAATGACAACGGACTGCCCCCACCCACGGTGAGCACTTTCCAGCGCTGCACGCATGACGTTAACGTTACCGATACATTCAAAGGTATGGTCAATACCCCACTTGTTGATATCCAGCAGAACATCTTTAATCGGTTTGTCATAATCATTCGGGTTAATGCAGTCAGTGGCCCCGAACTGACGGGCCAGGTCAAATTTTGTCGGATTAGTATCGATAGCGATAATACGTCCCGCTTTTGCCTGACGGGCCCCCTGTACCGCAGCCAGACCAATTGCCCCCAGACCAAAAATGGCAACTGAATCGCCCGGCTGCACTTTAGCCGTGTTATGGACGGCGCCAATACCGGTAGTCACGCCACAACCCAACAGGCAGACGTGTTCATGGTTCGCCTCCGGGTTAATTTTTGCCAGAGAAACCTCGGCCACAACGGTGTATTCACTGAATGTGGAACATCCCATGTAGTGGTAAAGAGGCTGACCGTTGTATGAAAAGCGAGTGGTCCCGTCAGGCATCAGTCCTTTGCCCTGAGTCTCGCGAACCGATACACAGAGGTTCGTTTTACCGGACTGGCAGAATTCACACTCCCCGCATTCAGCGGTGTAGAGCGGAATAACATGGTCACCCGGCTTCACACTGGTGACGCCTTCACCAACTTCAACGACGATACCGGCTCCCTCGTGGCCGAGAACCACCGGGAAAACGCCCTCAGGGTCATTCCCTGAGAGGGTAAAGGCATCGGTATGGCAGACACCTGTGTGGGTGTTTTTAATCAGCACCTCGCCTTTTTTAGGCGGAGCAACATCAATTTCAACAATCTCCAGGGGCTTCCCTGGTGCAAATGCAACAGCGGCACGTGATTTCATACGTAATATATCCTCAATGTAATAATGGCCTCACCTATTTAAGATAGGCACGAACCAGCTCAATCGTATCGTCAACTGATTTACTGACTTCATGACTGTAGCTGTCATTCTGGTCAAAGGTTTCCCGTATGTGGCTCTCCAGCACCTCTGCCATCAGTCCGTTAGCGGCGCCCCGGACGGCGGCGATTTGCTGGAGAACGGAACGGCATTCAGCGCCACTTTCAAGTGCTCTTTCCAGAGCATCAATCTGACCCCGGATACGGCGAACCCGGGTTAGGACCTTTTTTTTCTCTTCAGGAGTACTGGGCATTGCTTACCTCACTGCTCTGTATTTCTTATACTATAGGGGAGTATTACATTAAGATCAACACATACCCCACTATAGTATAATAAATATATCAGAGCACCGGTAATGACTCCAACTTACTGATAGTGTTTTATGTTCAGATAATGCCCGATGACTTTGTCATGCAGCTCCACCGATTTTGAGAACGACAGTGACTTCCTGCCCAGCCTTGCCAGATGCTGCCTCAGATTCAGGTTATGCCGCTCAATGCGCTGCGTATATCGCTTGCTGATAACGTGCAGTTCTCCCTTCAGGCGTGATTCATAAAGCGGCCAGCCATCCGTCATCCATACCACGACCTCAAAGGCCGACAGCAGGCCCAGAAGACGCTCCAGCGTGACCAACGTGCGTTCACCGAATACGTGCGCCACAACCGTCCTCCGTATCCTGTCATACGCGTAAAACAACCAGCGCTGGCGTGATTTAGCGCCGACGTAACCCCACTGTTCGTCCATTTCCGCGCAAACAATGACGTCACTGCCCGGTTGTATGCGTGAGTTTACCGACTGCGGCCTGAGTTTTTTAAGTGTCGTAAAATCGTGTTGAGGCCAACGCCCATAATGCGTGCACTGGCGCGACATCCGACGCCATTCATGGCCATATCAATAATTTTCTGGTGTGTACCGGGCTGAGAGACGGTGTAAGTGAACTGTAGCTGCCATGTTTTACGGCAGTGAGAGCAGAGATAGCGCTGATGTCCGGCAGTACTTTTACCGTTACGCACCACGCCTTCAGTAGCTGAACAGGAGGGACAGCTGATAGAAACAGAAGCCACTGGAGCACCTCAAAAACACCATCATACACTAAATCAGTAAGTTGGCACCATTACCCGAATTACCAGCGTCTGCTCTTGGCACGGAGCGGACCTATTTACTGAGCCGAAGGTCCGCTCAGACTAACTCATTAAAGCCTGGTTGTTTTATCGCATCATCAGCCGTGTTCTGAAGCATTAGCTATGTATCTTCAGGGATGCTGATTTTCCCTCTGCACCAGATAAACCAGAATACAGTTTGATGTCGGTCAAAAAAGACAGCTTTAAGTGCATGAAATGAATAATGTTTCTTGAATGCTGGCAAAGCACTGGGATAGTAGTGTTGATTATTAGACGATCGGTCAATATTATTTATTGACGACTTAATGACTGAACGGTAAACGCCCGGACAAACGAGGTGAACGTGTTTAAATCTTTATTAATCAACAAAACAGATGGACGCTATAGTGCGCAACTTGCTGAAATCGCTGAAAGTGAACTACCGCAGGGGGATGTGGAGGTCAATGTTGACTATTCATCCATCAACTACAAAGACGCACTGGCCATTACGGGCCGGGGCCCAATCGTCCGACGCTTTCCCATGGTGCCCGGCATTGATTTTACCGGTACAGTGTCCGCCAGTTCACATCCCGAATATCAGGCCGGAGATAAGGTTCTCCTGACCGGCTGGGGTGTTGGGGAAAAACACTGGGGCGGACTATCCGAAAAAGCACGGGTAAATGGAGACTGGCTGACGCCGCTCCCGGCTGGCGCTAACGGCAAACACGTAATGGCAATCGGAACAGCTGGGTTTACCGCGATGCTGTGCGTAGACGCACTTCTGAATCATGGTATTAAGCCTGAAGATGGTCCGGTACTTGTTACCGGTGCCAGCGGCGGCGTCGGGAGCATTGCGGCCATGATCCTTGCATCAATGGGGTACCGCGTTACGGCGTCTACTGGACGCCCGGAAGAGGCTGCCTGGCTCTATAAAACGGTCGGTGTGGACGAGATTATTAACCGTTCCGAGCTCTCCTGTCCCGGAAAACCGTTACAGAAAGAACGCTGGGCTGCCGCCATTGATACAGTCGGTAGCCATACGCTCTGCAATGTATGCGCCGGGGTGCGTTATGGCAGTATTGTTGCAGCCTGCGGCATGGCACAGGGGATGGAACTAATGGGGAATGTGGCTCCGTTTATCCTGCGTGGCGTCACGCTGAAAGGGATTGACAGTGTCATGTTCGCGAAGGAAAAAAGAGCGGCGATCTGGCAGCAGGCGGTACAGTATTTACCGGAGTCCAGACTGGATAGCCTGACCACCGTTTATCCGCTGAGTGATGCCATCAATGTGGCCGAAAAACTTCTGAGTGGCGGAATTCGTGGCCGGGCAGTAATTCAGTGTAGCTAATGAAGTGGAAGCCAGGCTCAGCCTGGGTTTGATAATTATTATCAGGGGCTGCGGCCCCTTTTTTACTTTTCAACAGCCGTGTCCTTAGAGGGCTGATAGCGTACTGACTTTTTGAAATAGCTCCAGAAGTCGTACACAGGCTGGGTTGAGCAATAAAGTTTGGCACGCATTACGGCACCCTCCCAACTGCTCCAGAAAATGGCCGCCAGTTGCGTATTATTCATATCGGAACGGATTTCGCCCGAAGATAACGCGTCGGACAGACAGCACGCCACAAGCGCCTGCCAGCGCTCAAGTATTTCGTGGAGCTGTTTGATAAAGGACAGTGGAAGACCCGGACTCTCCTGCATCATATTGCCAACCAGACAGCCCCGGGTGAAATTGTACTTTTTAATGCCGTCGCAGGCATCGTCGATGAAATTTTCCAGACGCATCATTGGTGTGAAGGATGATTCATACAGATGTTTTTGGAGTTTATGCACAAAGAAACTGTCATAGGCGCTCAGAACAGTCTGGGCATACTCTTCTTTGCTCTTGAAATAGTAATAAAATGAGCCTTTAGGAACACTGGCATTTTTGACAATGGCATCGACTCCCGTTGAAAGAAAACCATTCTGCGTGAGCAGTTCAAGCCCGCTTCGGATCAGGTCATTACGGGTATCTGTATAGGTACTCTCTGTTTTTCGTGGCCTGCCTCGCCCACGAATTTCGCCAGTCATGACTTTGCTCCTGCATTTTATTAACGGAAAAGAATAAGTGATTTTGCGCGGAGGCTTCAATCAGTTTATCCCCGGCGGTGACGAGGTGGCCACCTATGCCGACTGGACAGGGGACTGACTATTGCCATAACGCCATCGCAGGTTGCTTCAGTAAACCTGCTAATCCCGTACAATGGCGAATTCGCTATATCCGCTTCTCGCACTTAGCTGCCATAAATCGGCCAGGCAATCACAGGTCATTTCTGTCTCGCAAAGAAGGTGCCGTTTCTGCTTTGCGTTGACACCCCTAAATATTAGAATTAAAAGGAGAGAGTTACTGGAAAAAGGCAGCGGAGGCAGTGACAATCGTGGCTTGAAGCCACTACTCGATGGATGCGGACATGTAGTTGGCGTCATTCGACAAAACTAGCAAACTTCTAATAGTCACCATTTCTCCCGTCTGGCGGGAGTGCTGTCAAATGCCCCCCTCATCTCTGTGTGGGAAATGAAGGGTGAAGGGGAAATAGATGACAGCGTTATTTCTACGCCCAGAATACTGAATACCTTGTACAGACGATCAATACTGGCGCTAGCAGGGTTTGCTTCCAGGCGGGCATAGGTTTGCTGCGTTACGCCAAGCCTCTCAGACACATCTTTTTGCGTGAAGCCCTTGATTTTGCGAAACCCGATTAGCACAGGTCTGAGCTGGTTCAGCGTTTTTATCGGGAACTGATTATTCATAAGTGACCTGCCTCGCAGACTGAGTAGGGAGTACCGCCCTGTAATACAGCAGGTAAGGTGTATTTTGTGTTATACAGACTATAGGCTGTAAAACCTTTATTGAAAAGATGCTGATGTTCCAGGGGCATGCCGAGCATGGACGATTTTCTGCGGGGCGGTATTTCGCTACGGGGGAGATTGCGTTCGGGCAATGTACCGGTGTAAAAAACGTCAATTTTTCAAAACCGCTGTTATCGGGATAAGCTGAAAACTCCGAAGGCAGACACAGCCACGAATAATGTCAGACTTAAACTCTGTAGCTGTCTTCTTTTGCCTGTAAATAACGTCTAGTTTGACTCTGATGAAGGCTGTACCAGGCAGAGAACATGTCACTCTCGGGGCCGGATGATAAAATGTGTTCAACTGGCTGGGCAGGGTAATAGCGAAGAACGTTCTCTGAAATTCGATTCAGCTCAGCGTAACGTGCGCTGTAGGTATGTATAATCCATTGCATCAATTTTGCATCCGTATTATTCGCAGATTACACACAAGAAGCTTAACAATGGCTGAAAGAGTGAGCAGGGATATGTAACAAAAACAAGGGCTTCAAGATGAACTGGATAAAACCGGAGCAGAGCAAGCCCTGTTCCGGTTTGTCAGGCTTTGGAATTTCTTCCAGGCCCCTGCAGCTAGTCACAACAAACACATTAATGTTTTCATTGCTTCAATTCAATATTATTGTGTGAAAGGGATTCCATCGAAATCGGCTTATGCATGCTTAAAACTAAACTGCCCCGGCTGCAGTCATTTGGTTGCTGTGGGCTCTGTACTGTGTCTAATAGTGAAAGAATCTTACGTTATAACGAAGGAAATTGCTGAATGACTCTACGATTGCAGACGGAATCACCCGCTGACCAGGATATGTTTAGAGGCAGCAGTCATGAAAAAGTTGCAGAGAATGTGGCTCAGATCATCAGGACACCTGATGTCAATATTATTGGTCTGGAAGGTGAGCTGGGTTCAGGTAAGTCAACAATATTGAAGTTCCTGCAGAAAAAGCTTAAAGATGATTTTACGTTCATTAACTTTGATGCAGAACGTTACCATCATGGCTCAACTAAAAAAGCGCTTATCGATGTCATCCACCACGGGGTCAGCCTACAATGTCCGGGCTCCCGGGATGTGTTGGATAAGTATAAAAATCTGGCTCTGGGTAACATCGTTGAATACGACAAGAGGGTCAGCAGCAGGCTAAGCTGGTTGACCGTCGTTTTTATTTTACTGTCATTGCTTTCCGTGCAGATGCTTCGTTATGTGCTAACAGACCTTAATCAATATTTTACTAACAATGATCTTACCCACGAATAGTGGACACACGACTAAGTGAGTAAACTCTTAACCAGAGGTGACTCATGACAAAACCAGCATCAACCAGTAAGAAGCCCCGCAAACAGTACACGCCTGAATTCCGCAACGAAGCCCTGAAGCTTGCGGAACGTATCGGTGTTGCTGCCGCTGCCCGGGAACTCAGCCTGTACGAATCCCAGCTCTACGCATGGCGCAGTAAGATTAACAATGCCCGCAGCTCTTCCGAACGTGAGCAGGAAATGTCCGTTGAAATTGCCCGTCTTAAGCGCCAACTGGCGGAACAGGCAGAGGAGCTGGCCATTCTCCAAAAGGCCGCGACATACTTCGCGAAGCGCCTGAAATGAAGTATGTCTTTATTGAAAAACATCGGGCTGAGTTCAGCGTCAAAGCCATATGCCGGGTACTGCGGGTCGCCCGTAGCGGCTGGTATGCGTGGCGTCTGCGTCGTCAGCAGATAACACCACGTCAGCAGTTCCGGCTCGTCTGTGATACTGCTGTCCGTCAGGCATTCACTGAGGCAAAACAGCGTTATGGTGCGCCTCGTCTCGCTGACGAACTGCCTGAGTACAACGTCAAAACCATTGCCGCCAGCCTGCGGCGTCAGGGGCTTCGCGCAAAAGCGGCCCGGAAGTTCAGCCCGGTCCGATACCGCGAACATGGCCTGCCGGTGTCTGAAAATCTGCTGAAACAGGATTTTTACGCGAGTGGCCCGAATCAGAAGTGGGCGGGTGACATCACGTACTTGCGCACGGACGAAGGCTGGTTGTACCTGGCGGTGGTCATTGACCTGTGGTCCCGTGCTGTCATCGGCTGGTCGATGTCGTCGCGGATGACAGCGCAGCTGGCCTGCGATGCGCTACAGATGGCACTCTGGCGACGTAAGCGCCCGGAAAATGTCATCGTGCATACGGACAGAGGCGGGCAGTACTGTTCGGCAGACTATCTGGCGTTACTGAAGCGGCATAATCTGCACGGTAGCATGAGTGCCAAAGGATGTTGTTACGACAATGCCTGCGCGGAAAGCTTCTTCCACTCGCTGAAGGTGGAATGTATCCACGGGGAACGCCTTATCAGCCGGGAAATCATGCGGATGACGGTGTTTAATTATATCGAGTGTGATTACAATCGGTGGCGCCGACACAGTGCCTGTGGCGGACTCAGTCCCGAACAATTTGAAAACCAGAACCTCGCTTAGGGCCGTGTCCACATTACGTGGGTAGGATCACAAGGAGTCATTATTAGGGTGGCTTTTTTATGTTGAGGTGGCCGCGTTTCTTTCTCCTGCCATTATGGTCGCAGGACTGGCATGCCTGCAGAACATGGAATGGTACAGAAAGAAAGGGTATTCGAGTATTGGTGATTTGTTCAAACGCAACAGTACTGACAGGATTGAAGAGACTTGGCTAGTTAATAAGGAGGTCGGAGCTATTGAGCTGGCTGAAGCTCTGCAGGGATTTACCTCCAAAGAGGTCATTTCCCATGGAGATCGCTTCATCCTTATCATTGATAATCTGGACCGAATCAGTGCAGACAAAGTGAAAGAGCTCTGGAGTGATATGGAGCTTATTGCCGGAGCCACTCATGAACACTTCAGGATAGTGGTGCCCTATTCGGCAAGACAGGTTTCAGCCTCACTTTCTGTGGCGGGTTTCAGCGGGCGTGAGTTTATTGCAAAGCGGATTCCTGTAAGTTTTCAGGTTCCTCCTCTTATTTCGGCAGGATGGCAGGAAGCGTTAAGGCAGTACTGGAAAGAAACAGTAAATGAGGATGCAGGGATAGCGTGCCGGGAAGCAACGGTGTTGCTTGAGCGCTGGAAACCCTCTGAGTATCCTCGTATCACACCGCGATTAATGAAGAAGTTTGTTAATGATATTCATATTCTGAACCTTACCGTTCCTGCAACAGAAGATCATCGCCATATTCTTATTGCTCTCTACTTACTGGTGGTCAGATACGGGGAGCGAGATATTAAAGTATTACTTCGCGATCCCAAAGCTAGTCAGACCGAACCCGGTATTGCTCCGGATGATTTTGACGAGATGCTCTCGCTAACTTATCAACAAATATCCCGAATTTTTAATAACGATACAGAAAGATGGAGCGAATTTCTGATGAGCATCCACTATCAGTCCACGGTGGAGCTTGCCAGGAGCGAGTTGCTTGATACGCCTCTTAAAGACGCGATTGGTGCTATAAATATCCCACGGCTTGAAGAACTGACGGCCTTGTGGGGTTTCGCTGAAGCATGGCAGCGAGTGGCACCACATATTCAGATGCGAGACTGGCTGGTTTCTTATAGCCGGATGGATGAGAAGTGTCAGGCTCTCGCCGAACCGCAACTCAAAGTCGCAGTGCAAATGCTGAATCAGAGTTATGCTGTTTCACTCAGAGAAAAGAATGATGAAGGTTTCGTATTGAGTCTGCAGAAACTGATGGCTGACGGGCGGATAAGCCTAGAGCCTTTCGTCGAAAGGCAAATATCGTTTATTGTGAGTAAACTTGATGAAATTCAGGATTCAGAAAAATTGGAGGCTGAATCCACGCAGACGTTGCTGCAGGAAGCTGATTCATACTCTGTTCTGGCCGGTGAATCACTACTGAATAAAATGGAGAATTTTGTAGATGGCGTATTTTATGTGGAATACCTTGTCAATAATGAAGAGACCTTGTCAAACCTGAAAATTGGCACACTAGATATCGGAAATCACGGTCGGGAGGAGATGTTACGCTATGGAGCTGAGCAACCTCAGATAGACCTTTTTAATCCGGGAATTATCCGGCATATCAATATTGCATCGAAGGCGGTACAGAACGTAATTGGAAAGAATGATGGTACAGGTGGGGCTCAGGTTAGCTCTGCAATAATGACGCTTAAAAATCGTCAGGTTGTTGAGGACGTTATCCATTTCAGAAAAATTGTTCTGAGCCCGGACTGGAATAATAATGTTTTAAATCAATATTATCTTAATAATACGGCGACGAGGAATCTCTTCCCTGCGGAATTTGCTGCACAGGCTGTTGCTCACATGGTGCTCCATGGTAACTATGCCGGTATCGAGTCGTACAGTGAACATATTGGTGAGGAACGGTTTGACCTGGCTTTGGCTGCATATCTTCGTTATCTACGTACTGCCGAGAGTATCTTTATAGCACTTAAGGATAAAAATGTTCTGCCGTACATCAAAAATGCTGTTGGCAGGATTGTTGATTTAGGTCTTCTGGTGAATATACCTGTCCTGAGCTTTGTTAAAGGTCAGTATGACGTCATCAAAGAAGCTACAAATGCAACCTCTCTTTTAATATTTGTGCGAGAGCGTCAAAAAGCACTGTCAGAGAAAATAATTGAGTCTGATGTGAATGCTATGGGTCCAGTATTTCTCCATGACGTATATCAGTCAGGTGAGCAGTTTGATATTTTGAAGAAAAAGCTGAACGCCCTGGCATGTGGAGTATTTAGTTCTTCTGAAAGGCTTATTGAGTGTTTTACGGTTCTTCCTGTGAACATGCGCTTTATCCTTGAACAAATGCAACTTCAGGGGCAGCATATCCGGATGGAAGGTAGTGTGGGTATCTTTGCATCATGGTTCCGTGATGCAGAGCCAGACGTTGTCACAAATGCCGAGAACATTCATTTCCTGTGGTCTTGCCTCGACGATACCCAGAGAGAGACTGTACTTGATGAGTTGCACGATGTCTTACTTGAAAGACATATTCGTATTGACAGCCGTATTGCGATTATTACCCGTTTTCATAATGAGTTGTCGTTTATTGAACCTGAGAAGGCCGTTGAACGCAGGGCTATTGCGGCGCTGTTTAGCGCTTCTGTTGATAATGTATTATTGTCTCAATGGCTTGACCGTCAGACGTTTTCATTTTCATCATGGTCTCCGGAGGACGCCCGTACGGCAACGAGTTGTATAATGAATAACTCGGAGATTTTTCCTCTCATCTGCAGGAATTCACAGTATATTAAAAACAGAATGTTACCAGAGAAAGCGGACGTTACAGAAGATAGTGATACGTTTCCGGACTGAGTTCGTTCTTTAAATCCTATACCTGAAGACCACAGCGGTGGTCTTTGGGAGTTTTTTTATTGCCTGATATACATTAAGCATGTTATATCTTGCTAAGAAATAATCATTCAGGGATTAATCATAACTACTGAAGTTATGTTGTGTTCTTTTCTTTTAAAAATAAATTATTCAGATTTATTTTCTATTGATTTAATGAGGTAGGGAATGACAGAAAGTGCTTTGCTTTTGCGAGAGGCATTTAATGAATCGGTTAACTATATGACATGGTCTTTTTATTCACTGATAACTGCTTACGTTTCGATGGCTTTTTATGATAGAGTTGAGGTTAAGACCCGAATAAATAATTATCTGAATAAGTTACTTTTCGTGATTGCTATGTCCGTTTTTATCCCAAATATGTACTTTGTTTCAATGGTGTTCAGTCAGAAGTTAGGCACCGCAGCTGGCGTTGCGTCATTCATTATTGGGCTACTTTTCATGATGTTAAACTCGGCGCCTGTAATTACTGGTATCGTACAGCAGCGCAAAGATTGAGTTTTATGAGTATAGTCAGTTGGGTTTTCATCTGTTTTATCAGACTTAGAAAAATGAAATCTTTCAATTCATTGATTTTAAACGCAAAAAAATTTCTAAATGATCAGAATTATAGGGTGCTCCTTATGCTGCGCCGTCGGCATTGACCACTCGATGGAAACCTTACTCCGCACTGATCCTGAGAAGTACGGCTACCAGGCTGGTCTAAACCGCCTTCAGCGTTTCCTGACCAAAATCCAGTACGACTGGAGCCTTCGGGATTATATCGGCCGCAAAGTGTTTGAGGGCGGGTATGTGCGTCTTCAGCCCAATGTTTTCTCGTCGTCCCTGACCGAACGACTGTTCCATATCTGTTGCAGCCTCGATTACGTGGAGGCCCAGCGGGCCGCAGCGGTGCGGGAAAAGTTACTTTCTGGCGAGGTCGAAGATACGGCGCATAACCGCCGCATGGCGGAGCCGCAGTTTCGACTGGTGCAGGAAGCCAACGTGCTGCATATCGACTTTCTCTGGTCACTGCATTGCTTTAACCCGCGACCATTTCGCGCCATCGAACTTTACCGCCAGGTGTGGGAAGGGGGGGCACTGGATCTGCTCGACGATGAGCCAGCTATGCAACCCGTACCCCGCACGCCGATGCCAGCACCACGCTGGATGAAGTTGCCGGAAGGCCGTATCGGGACGTCATTTGACGGGCTGTCTGATCCGTCTGCCGAAATGGCCTATTTTGACGGTCGGGAGGATGACCGTGCTTCCCGCAGCCTGCTGAGCAGCGGGGAAAGCCTGAACATCGTTGCATTCGAAGAAGAGGATGAGCTGACGGTCGATGAAGACACTGCGTCCTGGATTATCTGGCATGAATATGACGGATTACGCCAGCGTGTGTCTGACGGTGAGTTTACCCCCGTGGCGGCGGCACAGTACCTGCTTAGATACGGCGCCGTCCGAATTTCCCGGGGGAAAGGTGCGGTGTACCACCGCCTCGCTCAACGCGGGCAGGCCTTTTCACGTCTTGGCATTAACGACCAGACGCCGCTGCCGTCCCTGCTCGTCAGCCACCGTTTCAAGATCCTGACCGACTGCGATTACCGCCTGCTCGTTGCCCGTAAACTGCGGGGGCAGCGGCAGAAACTGCGCTTCTGGTGCTGTGTTGCGGCCTGTGTGGCGCTGCACACCCACAACCGAACGCCTCTTGGGGCATGGATCACGACGCAACTGGAGAACGAACGCCAGCAACATCTGGCCCGGACGGGTGACGAACTGAAAGCCGGTCTGCTCGACGCTGTACTGACTCTCTGTAACCTGCGGATTAAGCCTCAATCAATGCAACCGGAGGAACGGTTGTATTACCGGGCTGTCAGAAAACGCTTTCTGACGACGTTAGCCAGGTGTATTTCCCAGGAGTACGACGAAACCTTACGGGAGGTTATTTGGGCGCTGAGGATGCTGTCCGGTCCCCAGTCTTCGAAAAAGACGGGATTCCGGCATGTGGATGATTGCCGGGAGAGTACTGCGGCACTGTTAAGGCCTCTGCTGAATCGTCTGGTCCGCCTGCTGGCGTGAGGCAATTAGCACAATCAGACAGACCTAAAAAAGCGTGAAAATAGCCCCGTTAACGGAAAAATAGATGAAATGTGTGTGGTGTAATGCTCGCAGGGGTGAAGTCCGTTACGGTGCGGGTTTGAAAAGTAACTTTTTTCATCAGACTAACAACATCCATTTTAAAACTATTAGGGACTGATATATGACCGATAAAGAGGATAAAAAAAGGAACTTAAGGAAGATAAGGGGCATTTCAATCAACTGGGAATTTAATAAGCCCACTGGTAAGGAACACCTGCTATTAATTATTGCCATAGTGGCATGTATTTTCCCTAGTCAGATTTTTTTCAATTCCTCTCTATGGAGCGGCTTCCTGTATTTAATTTGTGTTGCGGGTAGTTATGCATACCTGGCTATACCTCATTTTAAACATCGTAAGGAAATCTGGAAGGGATGGCTTGACCAGTCGCTGAAAGAGTACCAGCCGCTTGATCTGCAAGCTTGGGAGGTTTTTAAGGCCCGCGTTAGTGAGGAAGGCATGACTTATGTTGCTTTTGAATCATGGATGAATACTGAGGCTAGTGCTTTATATAAAGAACCCAAACAAGAATGGTCATTTGTCGACAAAACACCGGTCGGAGAAAATGATCAGTCAGAACCTGTTCAACAGATTTCAGTAAGTAATAAAAAAGAATAGATAATTTTAATCGAAAACCGTCCTGAAAACAGGGCTAATTATCCAGAGGATTGCACTATGACTATTCAAGAAAAAAATACCGTTTTCATTTTTAATGCCTGCCACGCTGACAAGGCCACTGCCTCCAGCGCCAATGCACTTTACAGCCTGGAAGTTGAATATCCGATGACCCTGAATGATTTGTCATTGCTGTGGCTTTGTTGAATAAATAAGATTTCTTGCGAACGACCCTGTAGCTGGCTGGATTTTCAGGCAATACGCACGCTTTCTGGCATCCCAGCCTTTGTCATCCTGTTCAACGCACGCACCATGGCCATAGC
>NZ_PQJY01000043.1:0-511 GCF_002920195.1 Leclercia sp. LSNIH8
AAGCTGTTTCACTTCGCGTTGTGAAAATTTGAGAGACTCGAACACACCTTCATCTGTTCTTATTACGGAGAACAGACACAGCGTGTCGTTTCAATTTTCAGCTTGATCCAGATTTTTAAAGAGCAAAACTTCGCAGCGCACCTTCGCAGGTACACTCTGAAGTTTTCAGGTTTTCGCAGTAAAGATGGTGGAGCTATGCGGGATCGAACCGCAGACCTCCTGCGTGCAAGGCAGGCGCTCTCCCAGCTGAGCTATAGCCCCATCGTGGTCTTCTCTGTACCGCCAATTTTTTCTGAGGCAAGGTGTGGTGACACGAAGCATACTGAAGTATGTGAGTGTCGCCGCAACGCAGCATCAGTAAAAATTTGGTAGGCCTGAGTGGACTTGAACCACCGACCTCACCCTTATCAGGGGTGCGCTCTAACCACCTGAGCTACAAGCCTGCAGAGATTTTTTACTGCTAATTTTCATCAGACAATCTGTGTGGACACTACAAAGGCAGGTTCTGGAC
>NZ_PQJY01000044.1:0-505 GCF_002920195.1 Leclercia sp. LSNIH8
GTCCACACAGATTGTCTGATGAAAATTAGCAGTAAAAAATCTCTGCAGGCTTGTAGCTCAGGTGGTTAGAGCGCACCCCTGATAAGGGTGAGGTCGGTGGTTCAAGTCCACTCAGGCCTACCAAATTCCTGCTGATGCTGCGTTGCGGCGACACTCACATACTCCAGTATGCTTCGTGTCACCACGCCTTGCCTCAACAGGAATTACGGTTGAAGAGATTGACCACGATGGGGCTATAGCTCAGCTGGGAGAGCGCCTGCCTTGCACGCAGGAGGTCTGCGGTTCGATCCCGCATAGCTCCACCATCTTTACTGCACAACCTGAAAACTTCAGAGTGTACCTGCGAAGGTGCGCTGCGAAGTTTTGCTCTTTAAAAATCTGGATCAAGCTGAAAATTGAAACGACACACGTTAAGTGTGTTCGAGTCTCTCAAATTTTCACAACACGAAGTGAAACAGCTTCGGGTTGTGAGGTTAAGCGACTAAGCGTACACGGTGGATGACTA